>JAYSYY010000001.1:0-226536 GCA_043727215.1 Chitinophagaceae bacterium
CACAAAAAATTTGCCCTCTACATTGATGAGTAGTCTGTGCACGCTGAGGCTTTGTAGGAAATACCGTCCCACTAAGGCACGAAGGCCACAAAAATTTGCTCTCTACATTGATGTGTAGTCTGTGCACTCTGAGGCTTTGTGGGAAATACCGTCCCACAAAGGCACGAAGGACACAAAAGATTTACACCTTACATTGAACTCCTTTGTGCACTTTGCGGCTTTGTGGGAAACAATCCACCCGACAATCATTGTCGTTATCAACGAATCACCCACTTAAATAACTTTAGTTTCCCTTTGAAAGGCGGGTATTTTATTGCCGGGTCAAACCAGGTGGGGGTTTTCATAACTGATTTTTTGTGGCTGAAAGTATCGAAACTGAATTTTCCATGGTAACTACCCGTCCCACTGAATCCTCTTCCGCCAAATGGAAGGTGGTGGTTCGTGAGGTGCCAGCTTGCGTTATTTACGCAGCCGCCACCAAATGCCACAGACGCCAACCAGTCCTTTTCCGTTTTTGCGTCGGAAGTAAATAAGTAAAAAGCAAGCGGGTTTTTATTGGCAGAAATAACAGCCAAAGCCTCCTCCCTGTTAGTGAATGAAATTACTGGTAGTATCGGCCCAAAGATCTCATCTTTCATCAAAGGACTGTTCAGATCTATTCCATCCATAATTGTTGGTTCCAGGAACAAGTTTGAACGGTCAGACATTCCCCCGGCAATTACATTGCCCGTATCGAGATAGCTCAGTAATCTATCAAATTGCTTTTCATTAATGATTTTACCATAATTTTCATTAGCGGCGGCATCAGTTCCAAAAAAATCTAACAAGATCTTTTTAAATTCCGCTAGCAATTTGTCCTTTTGAGAGATATGAACCAATACATAATCAGGGGCCACACACATCTGCCCCGCATTTGAAAATTTGGCCAGCGCAATTCTTTTGGCAGCTACCTTCAGGTTGACTTCTGCTTCCACCACAGCCGGGCTTTTACCTCCTAATTCTAACGTAACAGGAACCAGGTCTTTGGCTGCAAGCTGGTAAATAATTTTACCCACAGCAGTGCTTCCCGTATAGAATACGTGATCAAATACAAATTCATTCATCATGGCAGGTATCACAACGGAACCCTCTCCCTCAGCAAAAAAAACATAGGCAGGATCAAAAGTTTCTGCCACGATCTTTTTCATTAATGCGCTTGTGGCAGGTGCAAATTCCGAGGGCTTTAACACAACGCAGTTACCTGCAGCAATAGCCCCTGCCAGTGGTGTGAATAAAAGTTGCAAGGGATAATTCCAGGGACCGATAACCAGCACCACTCCTAATGGTTCTTTCATTATAAAGCTGGAAGATGGAATATTCAGCAGATTGGTATTTACATTTTCCGGCTGCATCCAACTTCGGAGATTTTTTAAAATATAGTTGATTTCTGCAAGTAAAAAGCCGTTTTCCGTCACCCAGCACTCCTCAGGACTTTTTTTAAGGTCCGAATGCAGTGCGGCATATATTTCATGTTCATACTTTTGTAAACAGCGCTTAAGGTTTTGCAATTGCCCTTTTCGGGAATCGTACGTAAGGGTGGCTCCGCTACTATAAAAACTTCGGATATTGTTTAATTCCTGGAGAGAAGGCATTGCCGTAAATTTGTTTTAAAGTTAGAACAAATAGCATGACAGACGAGCAATATATGCGGCAGGCATTGGTAGAAGCACAAAAAGCATTTGACAAGGACGAAGTGCCGGTAGGTGCGGTGATGGTGATGCAGGAGCGGATAATTGCTCGTGCCCACAACCAGGTGGAATTATTAAACGATAGTACAGCTCATGCGGAAATACTTGCCTTAACAACAGCTTACAATTTTTTGGGAAGCAAATACCTTCCCGACGCCACTTTATACGTTAGCATCGAGCCATGCCTGATGTGCAGTGGTGCGCTGTATTGGAGTAAGATCGGACGCATTGTTTTTGGCGCGCCCGACGAAAAAAATGGTTACCGCAGATGCACAGGCAGCAATAACCCCTTTCACCCACGGACAAAACTTGAAGGAGGTGTTTTATCACCTGAATGTGCGCAACTAATGAAAGATTTTTTCAAAAATAAGAGATAGCCTCTGTTTCGATTTTGGAAACATCAATTCAAAAAAAGAGGCATTACAAATATTAGGCTTTAATTTTGCAACACAATTATTCTTAATACATTTTACACTACTTAAAATTATTTATTATGGCATTTACACTTGACCCCCTTCCCTACGCACATGACGCTTTAGAACCACATATAGATACGTTGACAATGGAGATCCATCACGGCAAACATCACCAGGCATACGTAGATAACCTAAACAAAGCTATAGCCGGTACCGATAATGAAACAAAATCACTGGAAGATCTTGTAAAAGCTGCTGGCAGCATTAGCCCGGCTGTTAGAAACAATGGCGGAGGCCATTGGAATCATGGCTTTTTCTGGCATAGCCTTGCGGCAAATGCGGGTGGGTTGCCTTCCGGACAACTTGCAGAGGCAATCAATACAGCTTTTGCCTCTTTCGAAGCTCTTAAGGAAAAATTTGCCAATGCCGGCATGACAAGGTTTGGCAGCGGTTGGGCCTGGCTGATCGTAAAAGATGGGAAACTCGAAGTAAGTTCTACTCCAAACCAGGACAATCCACTTATGGATGTTGCAGAGGTAAAAGGCACACCAATACTAGGTGCGGATGTTTGGGAACACGCTTACTACCTCAAATACCAGAACAAGCGTGCAGACTACCTTGCAGCGTTTTGGAACCTGGTAAACTGGAACAAAGTTGCTGAACGTTTTGAGGCAGCTACTAAATAAGCAGTAAAAATTTTGCCTTTCTAAACTTGTCTGAACAGTTATTTTAGATGGTCATTAAAAAAGTTGTAACTCTCGTTACAACTTTTTTGATTAAAACATGAGCAAATAATTCTACAGCCGCCTGATCTGTTTTTTACCTGCAGCAGTAAATGGATCATCTTTTACTGGCAACATCTTTGGTATACCTTTGTCGTACACACCGATTTAATTTCATCTCAATTTTTATTTTATGCCATTCATCCAATCAGCACAAAACAATGCTGAACCCATTAATATTTACTACGAAGACTTGGGAAAAGGTAAGCCTGTAGTCCTAATCCACGGCTGGCCACTCAGCGGAGCCATGTGGGAGTACCAGGTTACAGCCTTAACAAACGTTGGCCTTCGGTGTATTGTGTATGATCGCCGGGGTTTCGGCAAATCTGACCGGCCATTTGAAAAATATGATTATGATACCCTTGCCGGAGATCTTAAAGCTTTGCTGGATGCGCTGGACCTGCAGGATGTAAGCCTGGTCGGTTTTTCAATGGGCGGGGGAGAAATCGCCAAATATTTTTCTTTGTATGGCGGGGCAAGGGTGAGCCAGGCAGTATTAATCAGTGCCGTGGTGCCATATATGCTCAAAACACCGGATAATCCCGATGGAGTGCCACAGGAAGAATTTGATAAAATGGCGAAAGCAATGATGGATGACAGGCCGACTTTCCTGCAGGGTTTTAATAAAGATTTTTACAGCGTGGGATTGGCTAATCACCCTGTAACCGAACCCTATTTAAACAGCGCACTTAACAAAGCTATGGATGCATCTGTGATTGCAACATTGGAATGTGCCAAATCATTTTCGTCAACAGATTTCCGAGAAGATGTAGTGAAGATTAATGTTCCTACCTTGATTATTCATGGCAATGATGACAAAACAGTGCCCATTAAACCGACGGGAGAAGAAAGTGCCAGGTTAATACCCGGCGCAAAATTACTTGTGTATGAAGGAGCGCCACACGGATTATGGTTCACAGAAAAAGAACAACTGAATAAGGACCTGATTAATTTTATTAATAAATAACTTCCCGCTATTCATAAAAAAGCGCCCTAAAAAAAACGGGCGCTTTTTTATGAATAGAAACGTTAGTCCTTTTTATCGGGAACAAAGAGCATTGATACCGAATTAACGCAATGCCGGGTATTTTTTTGGGTGAAGCCCTCGCCCAAAAAAACATGGCCAAGGTGTGCGTCACAATTGCTGCAGACTATTTCCGTGCGCATCCCATCCGGGTCAGATATTCTTTTTACCGCACCTTTTATCTCATCATCAAAACTGGGCCAGCCGCAATGTGAGTCAAATTTAGAATCAGACTTATACAAAGGCGCATTACAACGTTTGCAGGTATAAGTGCCTTTCTGCGTATTTTTCAGGAGTTCACCGGTACCGGGGTGTTCAGTGCCTTTATTTACAATTATTCTTTCTTCTTCAGGCGTTAATTTATTCCATTCCATGGGAGTTGTTTTTTTAGAAGTAGCAGGGCTCTGGGATGATTTTTGCCCGCAGGCGGAAAAAACCAACGCCATGCAACCAATAAGACAATTAAATATTTTCATGATGTTACAATTTACGATAACATACGATGATGTCGATTGTTGTGGATGTTAAAAAATAGCCGACAGCCTATCAGGGAAGGGGATCATACCCATGACCACCCCACGGATGGCACCGGGCCACTCTTCTGGCTGTTAGCCAAAGACCTTTAATGGGCCCATATTTTCTTAAAGCTTCAACGCCATATTGAGAACAGGTCGGCGTAAATCTGCATTTAGGGCCTAATAGGGGTGATATGATCCATTGATATATCTTAATTAAAAATATAAACGGCCAGCTAAGTATTTTTTTCAGTTTTTCCATTGTTCCATTGAATAAGTTTGTTAATTGCGCTGCCCACTTTACCAAAAACCAAATCGAAGGGTGGCAATTCTTTTCCAACGTATAAAAAGAAAACAGACATGTTTCGATCCTTCTCTTCCAGGTGTTGCTGGAGGCTGCCTTTCTGCAGCCTCCACGCTTCCCGCAGGAGTCTTTTGATACGATTCCGATCCACCGCTTTTTTAAAGTTGCGGCTGCTTACCCCGACTCCAGCCTGCAATATCCCTGCCTTGTTCGCAGGCATCCAGATAACTTTCAGTGGGAAATTAGAAAAACTTCTACCAGTTTTGAATAGCTCATCTATGGCTTTACGGCTTTTAAGTTTATCTTCTTTTTTTAGGAAATATCGTGGGGTTGTATTCAATCGTATCAATTAAAAAAGCTCCCGTGATTACGGAAGCTAATATACTGTATCTCATTAATGCCCTAGGGCAATTATGGATGTATTATTTTTTTGACCCGTGCTCATCAGAAACAGTCAGCTTATGACGGCCTTTTGCTCTGCGGCTTGCTAATACCTTACGACCATTGGCACTCGACATACGCTCACGAAATCCGTGAACAGATTTTCTACGACGTTTATGGGGTTGGTAGGTTCTTTTTTTTCCTGGCATTTTATTAAAATTTTCCCTTTACAAAATATTGTTTCTGGCATTTTCAAGCCGGGCACCATCCCTGCTTATTGTGAAAGGACGGCGAAGGTAGGGGAAAAACATGAATTGCGGCCGTTGATTTGACAACTTTTTCTAAAAATAGCAGGGCTAAAGCTTCAAACGACTGGATTTCACAGCCTCCCCAAAAAATTCGCCGGCATGAGCATCAAAATCGCCGGAATCCCCGGTGCTATAAAAAACACGGCGGCCTCCCTTGCTGCACTTGGTTGCAATAGAGGGATGGCGGTCAAGGTAATCCGCCAGGCTTTCTGCCACGATCTTTCCCTGTTCTACGACTGTAGCGCCATTGGCAAACTGCCTGATCTTGTCGATGAGCAAGGGATAATGCGTACAACCAAGCAAAAGGGTATCAATGTCACCGTCACCGGACAACAGGGTATCAATGTGTTGCTTTACAAAATAGTCTGCACCTGCGGAACGATATTCATTGTTTTCAATGAGTGGAACCCACATGGGGCAGGCCTCCTGGCGAACCTTCAACTCCGGGAAGAACTTTTCTATTTCAATAACATAGGACCCGGATTGTACTGTACCACGCGTGCCCAACACACCAACATGCCCTGACCTTGTATATTTTCCGATCACTTCTGCCGTGGGCCTGATCACGCCGAGTACTCTTTTGCCTGCCCCGAGTTTAGGAAGGTCATTTTGCTGGATCGTTCTCAGCGCTTTAGCAGAAGCTGTATTGCAGGCCAGGATCACTAATGGGCATTCCTGCTCAAAAAACCATCGGACTGCCTCCAGGGTGTATTGGTAAACCTGTTCAAAGGGCCGGGGGCCATAGGGTGCACGTGCATTATCCCCCATGTAGAGATAGTCATATTGTGGCAACAGCCGGGCAATTTCCTTCAGGACCGTAAGACCGCCGTAACCGCTATCGAAAACTCCAATGGGTGTTGTGTTCATACCTGTAAAAATAACAAAGCCTCTCAACTATTGAGAGGCTCTGAAAATATTGTGGTGTTTTATTATTTTTTTGGTACGGTCGTCGCCGGAGCATCTTTAATACCTAATTTCCTTTTCACAAGAGGTAGAATATCATCCCCCGGAGGTGCCACGATCACTGCATTCATATCCAGTACATAGGAATAACCATTTTCTTTAGCAACAATCCGTATGGCGTCCATTGCTTTAGTTTTGATTGGAGCGATCATTTCCTGGGCTTTAGCCTGGTACATTTCCTGCGCCTGGTTTTGCCAGCCCTGAACCTTCTGGTATAAAGAGATCAACTCATTCCTTTTAATTTCCTTCATGCTGGCAGAAAGTTTTGCAGAATCTTTCACGAAAAGACTGTCTTTAATGCCGAGGTCTTTCATCATATCCTGGCCCTGCTGGGATAAAGATGCCTGGTATTCTTTCAATGCGGCATCTGCTTTTTCTGCTTCCGGCATTACACCAATGATTTCATCAGTATTCACATAACCAATTTTGGTTTGAGCAGATGCGCTGAAAACGCCTAATGCCATTACACCTGCTACGATCAATTTTTTCATCATTTTTTCTGTGTTGTTTTTTAACTTGTTTGTTTTGTTGTCGTTATGATTGATAGAAGGTTCATTTTTCATAACAGCTGCTGCATGAATAGAAACGATTACCTTTTATTTAACACCCAGGTTTTTGAGTACTTCTTCGCTCTTGTCCAGTTTTGGGTCGGCAAATATAACGGTAATTCCTTCACTTTTATCTAATATAAAATCGTATTGTTTATCCACAGCAAGTTTTTGCACCGCATTGTAGACCTTGTCCTGTATGGGCTTGATGAGTTCCTGTCTTTTTTTGAACAGGTCGCCTTCAAAACCAAAACGTTTGCGCTGAAGGTCCCGAAGTTCCTTTTCTTTATTGTAAAGCTCGTCTTCTCTTTTTTTCTTAAGGTTGTCTGGAAGCATAACCTGCTCGGCCTCATAATCCTTGAACATTTTGTCCACCGCCGCCTGCCGCTGGTCGAGTTCCTGCTGCCAGAGGCCGCTGAATTCATCTAGTCTTTTTTGTGCTGCGCCGTATTCGGGTACTTTTTCCAGGATATATTTAGAATCAATAACAGCATAACGCTGTGCATTGCTACCAAGAGCAACAAACAACAGGAAGCAGGAAATCAGCAAGCCTTTTTTCATGATTTTTAATTTTATCTGATAGACTATTAAAACATTCAACAGTTTAAACTTACTCAGGTTCCTGTCCCAGCATAAACGTAAATTTGGCAGCCCCTTTAATTCCTGAGTTTACATCGTAGCGGTCGAAACCAATACCGTAATCAAAGCCCAACAGACCAAACATAGGCAGGAAGAATCGCATACCTACACCCGCCGAACGGCGAAGTTTAAATGGATTGTAGCTCTTGAAGTCGTACCAGCCATTTGCCGCTTCAAAGAAGGCAAGACCATAAATGGTACTACTGGCACTAGTGCTGAACGGGTACCTTAATTCAACTGTGTACTTATTGAAAATGGTAAAAAATTCGGAAGGTTGTATACCATCAGGATTGATCCTCGGATTCGAATTACTGTACACCGGGTAACCACGATGTGCTATGATATCGTAGCCTAATAGGGCCTGCGTATTACTTAACCCTGCATCCCCCACCTGGAAACGTTCGAATGGCGAAATGCCCAATTTTGAACTATACCTGCCAATAAAGCCATATTTGGCTGCAGCCTTTAAGATGAATTGCCTGTTTTTGTCTGCGCCTTTTGCTTTACCGATGGGTACATACCACTCCCCGTTGAAACGCCATTTATGGAACTCCGGCAGACGGTACTGGTTGTCTGCAGGAGAAGTGATCCCTAAAGCGGAGTAAGGCAGTGTAAACTGTCCACTCAACAAAAAGTTGGAACCACTGGTTGGAAAAATAGGATTGGGTCCGGCAGAGTTTCTTAGCAACGTGAGTTTTAAACTAATGTTGGTAGAATTACCTGTACTAATGCCGCGGAAAATGTTATTATAATTCTTAAGCTGGTATTGTTGCACATTTAATGAGTAGATCAGGTTAAAGTAGTCATCCGGCCATTTAAGCTGTTTACCCAGCGATACCCCGAAACCGATTGTTTTTACGTAAGAGGTATCACCACATGATTTACAATACTGCCCGTAAATATCAAATGCATTTGAGTACTTGGTATTGAAATAACTTATGCTGAAAGAGTTCCTCTTTTTTCCACCTAACCAGGGTTCGGTGAATGAAAAGTTATAAGACCGGTAAGCCCTTCCGTTCGATTGTATCCTTGCACTCAGCCTTTGCCCGTCCCCAGATGGCAACGGATCCCAACTTGATTTTTTTGTAATGTTCTTAATAGAAAAATTATTGAAGGTAACCCCCAGCGTACCCGTAAGACCAATACCGCCACCAAAACCGGCGGATAATTCAAGTTGATCCGCGGATTTCTCTTCTACCTGCCAGTTAATATCTACAGTTCCATTATCTGCATTCGGCACTACATTCGGGGTTATGGTCTCAGGGTTAAAAAATCCGAGCTGCGACAATTCCCTTTGTGTACGGATGATATCAGCACGGCTGAATTTTTCGCCCGTTATAGTTCTGAGTTCCCTTAGGATAACATAGTCTTTCGTTTTGTCATTTCCTGAAACGGAAATGGTACCGTAAACCGCCTGTGGGCCTTCGGTCATCCGTATCTCAAAATCAATGGTATCATTGTATACCGCTGTTTCTATTGGTTCCACGCGAAAAAACAGGTAACCATCATCCATGTACAAACTACCAATGTCACCACCTTCAGCAGACAACTGCTTACCGAGGCGTTTGTTTAATGTTTCAATATTGTAGGTGTCCCCTTTTTTAATTCCCAACAGCACATTGAGAATAGAATCTGAATATTTGGTATTCCCTTTCCAGTCGATGTTTCCAAAATAATACTTCCGCCCTTCTTTCACTTTGATATCAATGTTCAGGTTGCCTTTGCTGTCGTAAAACTGTGTATCCGCTACAAGCAATGCATCCCGGAAACCGCGTGCATTATAATAACTCAGCACGCGTTCCTTATCCTCTCCATATTTGGTTTCGTTAAACTTGGAAGAGCTGAGTACTTTGAGCCTGAAATAGGGATCCAGAATATTCTTGGTTTTAGTAGGGGAAAGGTATCCCACGTCTTTCATATAATCGCGGAAACGTTGTGTTTTCAACGTGTCTTCGCCATAGGGACTTGCAATTTTTTCCGGGAACAAAGTGATCCTGGTCATTTCCTTTGTGCCTTTCATTTGTTTCTTCAGCTTCTGGTCTTCAATGCTTAAATTATCAGAAAAGTTAACCGAATTGATCTTTACCTTTTTGCCTTTATTGATGAAGAATGTAAGCGCCACAGCATTGCTCACGCCCGCTACAGGCTCTTCCTGCATTTTGATCGTTACGTTGCGGTAACCTTTGCCGTTGTAAAATTTTTGTATCGCCTCTACCGCACTCAACTTCATGTTCTCACTCAACACCCTGTCTTTGGAAAGACCGACTTTAGTCTCAAGATCGTCTTTTTCCCCTTTTTTTATTCCAACAAATTTGTAGCTGAGTAACCTGGGTCGTTCTGTAATATTTAATTCTATAAACAGGTTACTGCCTTCTAATCTTGTGAGAAAGATATCGACATTTGATACCAGGCTTTGTTTCCAGAGCTTGCCAATCGCTTTACTAAAAGCATCTGTGCCGGGGATCATTACCTTATCACCTACGGCAAGACCTGAGATAGATACCACAAGGTTTTGATCGAATGCCTTTGCGCCGGTTACTGTAATGCCTGCAAGGGTATATTCTTTTGGGTACTTGGAATTATAAATATCCTGGAGAGCCGGATTTAAGGAAACAGGGACGGTATCTGTTTGTGCCTGAGAAAGGAGGCTGGTGAAAATGAAAACGGCAGTAAGTAAAACGTTTTGGTAAATTCTTTGCATCAATTGTTGTTTACGTGCGGCAAATTAAGCCCATTAATGAAAACTATTTGTTAACCTCCTCCTAAATCATTTATAGTTAGCGGGCCTTTATTTTGTTGATTCCTGTTCCTTTATTTGTTTGCCGGTTTTGCCAAATCTGCGTTCCCTCTGTTGGTAATCAAAGATAGCTTCGTAAAGGTTTTCCTTCCTGAAGTCGGGCCATAGGGTATTGGTAAAATATAATTCCGAATAGGCAAGCTGGTATAACAGAAAATTGCTGATCCGGTATTCTCCGCTTGTACGGATCATCAATTCAGGATCAGGGATCTCCTTTGTGGCAAGATACTTTTCAAAAACTTCGGAGCTGATCTCAGGTGGATCCAGTTTACCTCCCTTCACGTCTGATGCTATCTCTTTTACCGCGTTTAGAATCTCCCACCGGCTGCTATAGCTTAGCGCCATCACTAGTGTAAGGCCACTGTTGGTGGCTGTTTCATTTAGGGCTTCCTGCAACTCATTTCGTGCACTGTCGGGCAGCATCTTTGTATCGCCGATGACCTGCAGCCTGATGTTGTTTTTATTTAATGTAGGAACTTCCTTTCGTATGGTATCAATGAGCAATTCCATAAGGCCAGACACTTCGTCCTCCGGACGATTCCAGTTCTCCGTACTGAAAGCATACAATGTCAGGTACCCGAGCCCCAACTCTGCTGCGCCTTCTACGATATTTCTTACACTTTCCACGCCATGCATATGCCCGAAAAGCCGGTCTTCCCCCTGCTCCTGTGCCCACCTGCCATTCCCATCCATAATGATGGCAATATGCCGGGGCAAATTCTGCATGTCGATTTTCTGCTGTAAACTCATAACGCTTTTAAAAATGAGCAGTCAGGCACAGGGCCTGACTTTGGGCTGCAAAAGTAATAAAATTTAGGTGAAAAGGAGGTACATATATTTATTTACAACTTCACCAGTTTACCCCTCCAATTTTTACTGCCGGAAATGATTTCGTAATAATATATGCCCGCTGGGGAACTGGTAAGATCGATCGCCGACACATTATAAAAAATCCTGATTTTTTTGCCGGAGCCGTCATAAATGTTGATGATTTCGGGCAACAGGTTACTACCGTGTAACTCCACCTGGAAAAGACCAAGCGACGGGTTCGGGTATAAACGAGCTGGACCAGAACTTTCGACTGGTAATAATGGCCCGCCACTGGCGCAGCTTTCCAGTTGCGTGACGTAAGTTGCATCCTGCGAGATCCTTTTAGTAACAGAGCAGGTATTCGCCAATACCAATGTGATAATAGCTGCTGGTGAAACCGTTGCAGGCAAAAGGACCTCTCTTAACATAGGATACGTAAGTACAGTACCTCTATCTTCCACTTTCCACTGCAGGTTACCATTGCTATTTGTACTTAGCCTGGTGATACACTCATCGCCTGATTTTACCACTGAGATGATAAAATCGGTTCGGCTGCATGGTTTTTTTGTACCGTACCAAAGGATATTGCTGATGTTGGCAAAACAAATAAAATACTGCCCCATCCGGGATACCTGCCAAAAATTTCCACTCTGCCCGCCGGGGATATTAATGTAAAACAACGTCTTGTCATCACCTTCGGCAGACACCGGGGTAGCGATATTTCCGTAGATATCTTTTAAACTAAACTCATTTTTAACTTCGGCTGGGGTTAAATAACCTCTGCCGGCTGTATAGGAATTTCCAACGCTGAAGTACACTCTTTCCATCCCTCCGGGCACATAAAAGAATCCTGGCAGGCTGGTGGGGTCCGTTAGGTATTTTTCGCCGTACCTGTGGGTAAAAGCGGTGTTTTTGTAAAAAGCATTACCATTCGCGTTGATCTCGAGGTTTATGGAAGAGGGCTTTTTAGTACATACCACCAATGTGTAAAAGCCTGGTGCCGGCAAACTCACCGCAAAATTTCCTCCCGACATGAGCCCTTTGAACGTGCTGTCCTTGACAATCCCAATTGTTTTATCTGCATCTTCCACGGTAAAGTTCACTTCACTTTTTGCAGAGGCGCCCTGTTGTACTGTGAACTTTATTTCGAAACTCCCAGCATGCGGTGCATATATGCTATAGGAAAACCGGGCGGAAGCAGTTGTGCCAAGGCTCACATTGATTTTATTGGCCGGTATGAAGTTGCCTGAACTAAGCTTTGCCGACACTTCCTTATCTGTCTGAAGTTTATAAACAGGTATCAAATCAATCAACTCGTCAAGATCATCTTGAAAGTTTGCTTCAATTTCCTGGGATGTGATCAAATTAACATTTCCGTCAAGATACGCCGTACCCGTCTGAACATTGTAAGCCTTAAAAAAGGGGCTGGAACTTCCGTACTTCGCTGTGACTAACGAGATCAGGTAATAACTATTTACCAGTTGCATTTTGTTGGTCTTTGCCAGGTACATGCAAAGTGCAGCAGCCTTCGGAGCCTTTTCCTCCGTGCTCCTGCTATCCGCAATCCAGTCGTAATACAATACCATATAATGCAGGTAAGCTTTTAATTCATTGAGGCGTTGGGAAACTAACCCGCCAGATGAGGCCGCCTGGTCCGATGCATTGCTCAGCAATCGGAGGTAACGGGGAATTTTATACTTATTGTCTCTTGAAAAATAACCCATCGTAATAGCTTGCTCACTGCTCCACTCCTGCAGGAGTTGGTAAACAATGGGTGCTGCTGTCCCAAACATATCCCTACAAAACTGATTAAGCGTAGTGTCGGCTGCTGTTCCACGAACCAGGTATTCATTTGCTGCGAGCAAAAGGGGCAGGCTGGAAAACTTTGCAGGTGATGCCTCCCAGGTAATCCCTTTGCTGCCTGTTTCCTTCAACCGTTGCAGGGTCTTTTTTAATTCTTTCAGGTAAGTCATTGGGGTTTCGCCACTCCATTGAGGAATGTTCAGGTAATGATATTCTGCTACTGCTCCATAATTTTTGTACCACCTGTTTAACAATCCCCTGGGGCTTGATTCCTGCTGGAAGGCAGTGGGCACAACCTGGATGTCAATTGATGGGTCGATTGTTATTCCTGCAGAAGGAATATCAGCATGATCTGCATAAGCATAAACCTGGAAACGGCGGGAAGGATCTAGAGCTTTTAATTTTTGCGCGGTACTGTTTGCAAGAACAATGCTCTGGTCTGCCGCCGAAGCATAGTCAATACTGGTGCAGCCAATACTGTCCCTTGAGTTCCCCCACCGTGGCCCATCTGGTACTTCAATGCCAATATAACGTGTGTTGTAAAAGAGACTCCGGTACTGATTCACATAAAGAACCGGGTTGTTCAGGATGTTATTTTTAGACTGTGTGTATTTTTGCGCTATAGTACTTGCCCACAGTTGCCTGGCTTCGTTATTGTAAATATCCGGTACCGAAGAAGTGGTGGCCTGGCGGGAGCCATTATAGTTTGCCACATAACAGGGATTATTCTGGATAGTTGCCAGGTAGTTTCCGCTCAGAATGTCACCACGATGTCCGGCAAAACGGTGAGCACCCATCATCCCATTCCGACGCTGGTACAAAGACCAGTTATGCCCGTTTTCACCTGTATACACTTCCCAATTGTAGAGGGTCGATTTATCCATTACCCAGTTCCTGTGCCCACCACTAATGAACCAGGATTTGTATTTGTACGCTGTGTTATAACTTTTACTTCCTTTTTTAAAGACAGTAGAAAGCCTTGGTATGATCTCCCAGGTATCGCCAGGCTGGTAAAATCTAAATCCGAGCTCATGTAAATATTGGTAGACTCCGAAAATAAGTCCATTGTCTTCTGCAGCAGTAAAGACGAGCAATGAAGTTTCGGTTCCTTCCAACTTGCATAGTTGGTTGTCAGTGATCGTTGAATCGTACACCAGCACTATCCCGGACGCCGGCATAATATGAGCATAACTTTGTGTTGTGAACCGGGTATTGGTATCGAGGATGGAACGTTGCAACAGGCCCGCGATGTCCGTAACTGTGGAACGTAAGAGTTGGGATGAGTTTTCGGGGTAAAAAATAGTCTGGGCTACCAGGGATGATAGCGGGACACAATTTATCAATGATGCCAGTAAGCAAATGCGAATGAACGCCATAGTTATTTTTTTCTTGTGAAAAACTATGGTTTCATCAAAAAGACAATGAATTAGTGGTCGTTTTTCTTTGGAGAATTACAATTCACTTTAGTGGGGGCAATAAAAATACGTTTTTTATTGGTAAAAAAGAAAAACAGCCAGTTTAATCGGCGGAGGGACACCTGTAAGTACTGATATTGAAGGATACGCCTAATTCAACAATGATATACTGGTCCTTTTGTTTACTCCAGCCACGCTGCCGGCCTTCTACACCTATTATATTATTAGGATCGATCTCATAACTCCTGTCCTGCAACAGCCTAGCGGTTGGCCCGGTTCCGGTAGCCGGAAATTTATCCGCACCTACATAGGTCGTACTCACGTCATCCAGGTAATCGGTGAAAGTAAACCTATGGTTCACTTCGAAACTTACGTTGATGCTTTCGGTCAGATTATACTTGATGCCTGCGCCAAAGGGAATGCAGGCGGCCAGGGTCTTGTAGGGTTTCCTTCCCTGGTAATCCAGTGTTTGCCCTTCTGTACCCAAGGGCCTTAAAAATTCCTTCTTATCATTAATATAGGCGTATGGGTCGTAAGTAAAGCCGCCAACACCAATGGTAATATATGGGGTAAAATAATAACGGGTATCATTCGGTACAAATTTGAAGAAGTTGAAATCGCCATGGATGGCTACTTCCCACACATTCGTATTGAAGCTAAGATTCCTGGTTCGCTGGTATTCATTTTTGCTATACCTGTCACTGTATCCCAACTGGGCATAATGCCCGGAGAGTCGCACACCTACGTAATTGCCGAATTGTTTCCGGAAAAATAAACCCAACGCAGGTTTTGGGCGGTTAAACCCGGCCCTTGTATTAATATCGCCAAAATAGTGGGCAGCTCCTGCCGTAATACCTACATCTCCCTCGTGCACATATTCAAAACTCTGTGCGTTAACTGAACATGAAAAGATGAGCGCAGCTGTAATGGATAATATTTTCTTAGTCACGTATATGAGTTTAGAATAGCGTTTGTTTACACTGCAAAATAAAGAAATGTTTGCTATTAACGTCAGGTTTAGCGGTTTCTGATACGAGATCTGTTAAATTTCCTTAGCATTAACTGGCTTTCTCCACCCTCATCCCGACACTCATAACATGTGGCAAGGGATTGTCCCTCATGATATGGAAGATGCTGAACCGGTACTCTCCTTTTTTCCTGAATCTCTTATTTTGGGCCAATGATTTCCTTACTTCCCAGATATCATTCATACCGGTACCTTCCCAGCCGGTGGCATCCGTGCCCAGGGCCAGGTCAATCTTTTGAAAATACATGCTATCTCCCGGGGACTGAAGTCCGACATTTACCCATATATTGTTATAGATATAAGCATCTGTATGCCGGAGCACGAGGGAAAGGTCATAGGAAGCAACCGTATCCTCGATGACAAATGTGCCTGTTGCAGGGAAATTGCTGTCCCATTTGATCGCCGGGATTTTTGTGTTCTTCTCAAAAACATCAATCTGTTGGCAGGAAATCAAAAAAAAGCTGCAGATCACTCCGAACGAAAAAACAGGCCTGATGATGTAGGGATTCATGCTAAAAGATATTCAAAATTTAAAGTATTATAAAACATTCAGGACAAGCTCTTTGGCCTTCTCCAATTCGTCTTTCATCTTCACTACGCATTTCTGGATACCGGCATCATAGGCCTTACTTCCGGTAGTGTTTATTTCCCGGCCGATTTCCTGTAACAAAAAAGAAAGTTTTTTTCCCTTGCCTTCTTCGGGGGCATTCATAATATCACGGAAATATTCGCAATGTTGCCGAAGCCTGATCTGCTCTTCATGGATATCGATCTTTTCCATGTAATAAATCAATTCCTGTTCCATGCGATTGTTATCCAAATTCTCTTTGCCAACATGCTCATCCAATAATTTCTCAATCTCTTCCTTGATCTTTATTTTTCTTGCCGGTTCAAGAACAATAATATTCTCCTCCTGCTCTTTAATTTTTTCAATCCGGTTCAAGAGGTCTTTTTCCAGTGAAGTACCTTCCTCACTGCGGTGTTGGTTCAGGTCCTTCAAAGCGGCAAGCAACACCTTACTGAATTCCTTGAAATCATTTTCATCCAATACATCATTGGTAGGTGTCACCACTTCCGGCAACCTTAAAAGAGCACTTAATACAGAATTTGTATCAATGTTTAACTCGCCCGCAAGATCTTTTATCTGGTGGTAGTAGGATTTAATAAGATCGGTATTGATATTAACTGGTTTGCTGGTGCCATTCTGCTTAATGTTTACATAACAATCAATGGTTCCTCTTGTAAGTTGCTCCTGCAAAGTATCCCTGATCTCAAATTCATAAGGCCGCAGCAGGGGGGGCAATTTTAACTGGAGTTCGAACTGTTTTCCATTCAACGCTTTTATTTCCACGAGGAAAGTTTTTTCTCCTACCGTTTGCTCTGCTCTTCCGAAGCCAGTCATTGATTTTAGCATTACATTTTCATTTTCATGCAAGGTAATTCATTATTCAGGAGTAAATAAAATCGTTTATGAAATGCCTTTGAGATAAAAAAATAATACGCCAGGGATGGAAAATAGTTGACATAAGCAAGGACCGGGACGTTAAAAAAGCTCAACCAAAAAGTTGAGCTTTAATATATGTATGGGTTAGTAAGTATGCAGGAACCAAATTCCTGTACACAATATTAAAAATAATTTTTGCTAACCAAAAAAAATTAGCAACTATTTTATTCACATTTTGATATGCCTTGTGGATAAGGGGAAGCTGTTTTTGGAGGGCGCGAAGTTTGTTTTTTTTTATTTTTTCATCAAGAAAACAATTAAAAAGAGTTGATGCAAGCTGTAACTATTGATTTTACTAGGCTTACAGCCTAACTACTTTTTTCCTTTCACATAACTGGAAAAAGATTCGCAAAAAAAAGTGGTCCCTATTTCACTCAAAAAACATATAAAAAGAGGCGATAATTTTTTTAAAATAAGTTGTAAAAAAACGGCATCCATCAAAAACGGCCGGATTTACAAATGAATGAAAGGAATGTATCTTTGAAAAAAAATCGACATGAAGTTTCCATCCCCTGTTCCTGTTCTATGGTTAGCAGAAATGATTCAAGCAAAACTCATCGGAAATATAAACGGCCAGGCAAGCGGCATCAATGAACTCCATAAAGTCGAACCAGGGGATCTCGTATTCGTAGACCATCCAAAATATTATGAGAAGTGTATCAACAGCAACGCAAGTTTTATCATTATCAATAAGGACCTGGTTGCGCCGGAGGGGAAAGCGCTGCTGCTTGTAGAGAGTCCATTTGAGGCTTACTGCAAAATTGTTAACCACTTCCGGCCTTTTGAGATTGCGCCAAAAATGATCAGCGACAGTGCAACGATTGGGGAGGGTACTTATGTTTATCCTTCTGCATTTATCGGTAATCATGTTAAAATAGGAAAGGACTGTACCATCTATCCCAACGTTTCTATTATGGATCATTGCATTATCGGTGATAACGTGGTGGTGCAGGCAGGTACTGTTATTGGAGGGGATGCTTTTTATTACAACACGAAAAAAGACCGTGAAACCTGGTATAAAAAGATGCCAAGTTGCGGACGTGTTGTACTGGAAGACAATGTGGAAATTGGTGCCAATTGCACCATCGATCGTGGTGTGAGCCACGATACCTTAATTGGAAAAGGGTCTAAGTTTGATAACATGATCCACATCGGTCATGATACGGTGGTAGGAAAAAATTGTTTGTTTGCAGCCAATGTTGTGGTAGCAGGTGTGGTAACTATTAAAGATGGTGTAACAATCTGGGGCGGAGTGATCGTGAACAAAACACTGACCATCGGGGAGAATGCTGTCCTTCTTGGCAGAACCGGCGTAAGTGGAGACCTGGAAGGAAATAAAACTTATTGGGGTGCGCCTGCCCAGGAAGCCAGTGTGGTAAAAAGAGAAATGATCTGGGTTAAACGTATTCCACAACTCTGGGAAAAAGTGATGGGGGGAAAAAGTTAAACCGTTCAAGAAGTTCAACCGTTTAAAGTTGGCTTTCTTGAATCTTTGGAACCTCTTGAAGGTTGGGAACCTCTTGAACCTTTGGTACCTCCGGGGCTGTCACAACATCATAATAATCATACGGCAATTGATCCGCGATTTTATCCCATGTCCAGTATGCACTTATAGCGATGTCATTTTGCTCAAAATAATAACCGTTCTGTTCTATACCAATTGATTCGTTTGGGAGGAAAGTAAGCGTAGAAAATTGAAAGGCAGAAGGCTCTTCAGGGTTTAGATCTTTAAATTTATTAGCAGGTTTTTCCTTAAGATAAATAACACCCACCCTTTGCTGATTTGGCCGCACTTCCACCAACAAAGTGCTATCGTCTTTTTTGTAATTGAAGGCGCCATAAAAATCTTTTAAAGGGATCGTGGTTTCCTTCCCGTTTACATCTACCACAAATTGTACTTCAAACCCCTGCTTTAGAAGATCCTTGTTGTAGATGCTCCTCATAAAATGCAACATGGATCCCTTGTAAGCCTGTTGCCTCGCCAGCATCCATTTTATTTTCTGTGCTGAGTCGCTGGCCGGAATTTCTTCAAATAATGGGTAACCAGTATAAAGGCTTACCTCGGTATTGTATTCATGGGTAAAGGAATCCAAAGCATATCTTATTGTATAGCCAAGTGATTGGTTTTCGATGAGAAGGGGTTCCGAGGCCATGACCTTCAGGCGATTTCTCTTTTTGGAAAAATAAAATTTAACCGCTTCCTTGTTCTTTATAAAACAGGCGCTGCTGTTCACTGTTTGGCCGATAAACCTGTCCAGAAAAAAATCACCGTACTTCTCCCAGCCATTTTTCACTTCCGAAGTGGCTACAACTGACACATCAGCCATCTCTTTTTCTTTCCGGCTCAGTTCAAAAACGGTATTTTTATCGTTGGCATCCACATTACTGATGCGTCGACTTTCTGTGTTATACCCCGTGTAAGTTATCACAAGGTTATATCCGCCATCTGGCAGGTATATTTTAAAATTTCCCTCTGCATCGGTCGCGGTACCAATGGTGGTATTCTGTGCAAACACAGAAGCCCCCTGAAGGGGTAATTTGTTATCGGCTCCTAACACTTTGCCGTAAACAACATAATAAGACTGTGAAAACACAAAAAGGGAAATCAAAGAGAAGCAGAGGGTAGCAACTATTTTCTTCATTGGATAATATTGGTTTCGTGGTGTTTGGCCCCGAAAATACGTTATTGCATGTTAAGTTTTTGTTGCAATGCCTTGCAACTGTCATTGATGGTATCCTGCAAGGTCGCGTAACTAAATCCTGGCAGAAATTTCAATAATTTACTATTATCAAAATTTACTTTAGCCATTGCTGTAATCGCAGTTTCCTTTGTAAGTAACGGTTCTTTCCGGGTAAATGTTGTCTTGATTTTTTCAATCCGGGTAACAAGCCTGGCTAGTAAAGGCGTTACAGCTTTATGCGGTGCTTTTTTATTAAAAGCTTTGGCGATACCTGTAAAGACATTGCGGTATGTTTCATTGTGCCCACTAACAATAAAACGCTCACCGGTGACTCCTGAGTCCATCAATAAGATCATTGCTTTTACAAGGTCCCTCACATCCACGAAACCGGTAATGCCCGCTGTATACCACGGAAATTCATTGTATGCGCTCTTAAAAATGGCTGTGGACCCCTCGTTCCAGTTGCCGGGGCCAAGTATGATCGTTGGATTTACGATAACTGCTTCCAGACCTTCTGCCATACCACGCCAAACTTCCATCTCACCCATGTATTTTGATTCGCCGTACTTACTATTACTCGTTTGCGGGGTCCAGTTCATTTTTTCAGTAACAGGTTCGGTTTGCCGCAGCCGTCCCAATGCGGATACGGAACTCACATGAATCATTTTTTTTACCCCGGCAGCAAGGGCAGCATTCACCACATTTGCTGTTCCTTCCACATTAATTTTATGCAGCAGCCGTTTTGTTTTTTTCTGAAAAGAAACCAGTCCGGCACAATGGTAGACATTGGTGACACCACTCATTATTTCTTCAAGGGTCATTACGTCCAGGATATCACAATGAACCTGCGAAAAATTTGTATGGTCATATACAGGCAAGGGTGTTTTATTGTAAATCGCTTTTACTTTTTTCCCTTGTTCCAATAATGCAGGGATAAGCGTAGTACCTAGCAATCCTGTACCACCGGTTACCAGGATAATTTCCGGTTGTGATATTTGGCTGGAATTTTCTGATATTGTCAAAATAATAATATAATATTAGGATTTGGGGTAAAGATAAAATCCTTTCCCGGTTTTTCGGCCGAGCTCAGCTTTCTTCACCTTCTCTATCTGCAAAGCGGAAGGCTTAAATCTCTCAGCGTGGTCAAATGCGTCATAAAGAGACGTAGACACACTTAGGTTCACATCCATGCCAATCAGGTCCATTAGACGGAAAGGTCCCATTTTAAAACCTATAGCTTCCATTGCAACATCAATGTCTTCGATTCCTGCAATATTTTTTTCCACCAGTCGCATTGCTTCCAGGTAATAAGGCCTGGCAACCCTGTTCACAACGAAGCCGGGAGCATCTTTACAAAGTACAGGGATCTTATCCATCCGGATGCAAATTTCCATGACCTGCTTTGCAACTTCCGGCCTGGTCTGGTCGCCCTGCACTACTTCCACCAGTTTCATTACATGTGCAGGGTTAAAAAAATGCATACCGGCCACCCTGCCCGGGTTGGGTACGTTTTTTTGGATTGCGGAGATGGATAATGATGAGGTATTACTCGCGAGGATCGTATCGCCTTGATTTATTTCTGCAAGCTGCGCGAGCAGTGATTCTTTTACACTGAGTTTTTCTATGATCGCTTCTATTACAATCCCTGCTTTGCAATCGCCGGTCTGAGTGGTGAATAGAATATTATTTAATACAGCCGCTTTTTGTGCCGCGCTGATCTTATCCCTGTTGCGTAAAAAATCAAGATTTTTCGCAATAGCTTCCTGCGCTCCCGACAGTACTGCTTCATTAATATCGCAGAGGATAACCGGGAAACTTTTCAGGGCCGCGGCCAGGGCAATACTACTGCCCATCGTACCCGCTCCTACTATACCTATATTTTTTACCATGTGCAAAAATAAAAACTGCTATGCTATTTCCGGTGTTTCTTTTCGCGCTAATGCCAGGTCAAGATTACCAAAAATTGCATAGCAGCTTCTTGCGTGCAGATGCGTCTCTATTGTTTAGCATCGGCTTCCACCTTCGCCTCTTCTTTCATTTTTTCATTCGCCGTAATCACAAATTCCACTCTCCTGTTCAGTGCCTTATTAGCCGCAGTCGCATTATCTGCCACCGGTTGTGCCTCGCCGTACCATTTTGTGATGAGCCTCGAAGATGTAACTCCTGCATTTCGCAGGTAATTACTCACAGCCTCGGCACGGCGCTGCGATAAACCGAGATTGTAGGCATCCGCACCAACATCATCTGTGTGGCCCTCCACCAGCAAATTGGTTTCAGCATATTCATTGAATATTTTGATCAGTTTGTCCAGTGCCAGTTTTGAATTAGGTGTAATGTCAAATTTATTTGTTGCAAAATATACCCCTGCTTTTGAGCCATCGGGATTCGCTTCATCAAATGTCACCCGTATTCCCTCTCCAACCCTCTCCACCTTAGCTCCGGGTATCTCGGTTTTAATTTTTTCTGCCTGCCGATCCATCTTTGCACCAATGATCCCACCGGCTACACCGCCAACCGCAGCACCTAAAATGGCTCCCAGGGCAGTGTTATTTTTGTTACCTACATTATTCCCGATTATTCCCCCCAATACTGCGCCACCGGCTGCACCAACCGCTACACCTTTATCCTGTTTACTCATTCTCCTGGTAGCATCGCATCCGCTGGCCATCAACATTAATGCTGTGCCGGAAAGGATCGTATTTCTAAAAATATTTTTCATGTGATTTTTTTATGAAGAAGCTTATAAAATGTTGACTTAGTTTCTTACAAAATTATATATAAAGGATGCCGGTTTCCCTTCAAAGTTTATATCGTTCCGAAGTTGCATGCTGTTATTATCCAGTTTGAGAATAGTAAACCGGTAGCCGGCGTTACCTTCCTCGATCGGTTTCAGTTTTTCATCTAATTTTTTAAACTGGAACAGCTTGGGTTCATCTTTAGCCTCGTAGATGGACCAGCGGATACTTCTTGACACCGCCACACATTCACCGGCATTTTGACTAATCGCATACGTCCCCAGACTGTTGTTCTGGTTAAAACTCCAATTACTTCCTATAAAACAATTTAATTCTGCTTCGTTGAGGATCTGGGCTTTCACTTTACCAGTGATGCCTTCGGTAGTTATTGTCTGTAACTGCCATTTACCGTCGATGGTATTTTTAAAAGTGCGCGCTTCTTTAGACATTGAGCAAGACGCTAAAAAGAAGAGCGCAAAGAAAAGGCTCAGCGTAATTCCGGCTAATTTCATAATAGTTTGTTTAAGGTTCATGAGGCATTTTTTCAATTATGATGCCAAAGATAGCCTTCAACAAGTGCTGCAGGCATGATTATCGTCATATGAAACCCTTATTATGCAGCAATACACTACAACAACGGCCCGTTATGTTACCGCTGCGAACTGGTTCAGGAATCTCAGGTCATTCTCACTAAACAACCTGAGGTCTTTTATCTGGTAACTTAACATGGCAATTCTTTCCACACCCATCCCAAATGCAAACCCTGTAAATTTATTGCTGTCGATGCCGCAGTTATCCAATACCCGGGGGTGCACCATACCACACCCCAGGATCTCTACCCAACCGGTCTTTTTACAAACATTACAGCCGGTACCCCCGCAGATCAGGCAACTGATATCCATTTCTGCGCTAGGCTCGGTAAATGGGAAATAGGATGGTCGGAACCGTATTTTGACATCTGCGCCAAACATTTCCTGCACGAAAAAATAGAGCGTTTGTTTAAGGTCAGCAAAGGATACATTTTCTGCAATATATAATCCTTCCACCTGGTTAAAAAAGCAGTGGGCCCTTGCACTAATCGTTTCATTCCTATACACCCGGCCAGGGCAGATAATGCGAAGTGGCAGATTTCCCTTCTCCATCTCTCGGATCTGAACACTACTTGTGTGGGTTCTCAGCAGCCAATCCGGATTTTTTAAAATATAAAAAGTGTCCTGCATATCCCTGGCAGGATGATGCTCGGGCAGGTTGAGTGCGGTAAAATTATGCCAGTCATCTTCAATCTCCGGACCTTCCGCCACAGAGAAACCTAACCTGTTAAATATAGAAATGATATTATTTTGTATGATGCTGATCGGGTGGCGGCTGCCAATACCATCAGGGCTTCCCGGAAGCGAGCGGTCGGTTTTATCAGCGATACCCGCAGTGCCGTTGCCGCCTGCGTTCCGTAGTTCATTGAATCTTTCCTCCACGAACAATTTGAATTCATTCAACAACTGACCGGCTTCCCGCTTCTGCTCTGCAGCCACATTCTTCATTTCGTTCATAATGGTTTTTACCAACCCTTTTGTGCCGAGGTACTTTATCCGAAAAGCCTCCAGTTCATCCTTTGTTCCGGTAGCTGTTTCCCCGATTTCTTTTTTGTATTGCTCAATTTGCGCCAACAATTGTTCCATGCGGCAAAGGTAAGATAAAAAGCGGGATCCGTGATTGGCCGGCTGGGTCCAGGCTTGACAATATTTCAATAATAATTAACAGGTAGGGTAGCCTTCTCGGAGCAATACCTGACTATTCGTACCGTTTTACTAACAAATAATTTCCTACTTTTAACTAACTAAAAAAAACGCTACAAATGGCACTACTCAAATCTGGCAATCCAACTTTAGGTGAAAACAAGTTTCGCAGTACTGTGCTTGACTCTTTTGTACTTCACGAAAACGCGATGACCATAAAAGGTACCCTCCAGAAATTCGGATTTTTATTTTTGATGGTGCTGGGTTCATCTTTTTATTCGTGGAAGGAGTTTGCAGAAGGCGGTAATGTTTCACCGATGATGTGGACAGGAGCGATCGGCGGACTTGTCGTTGCGATCGTACTCGTGTTCAAACCTATGTGGTCCCCGTTCCTTGCACCACTTTATGCGTTGTTGGAGGGTTTGTTCATAGGGGCGATCTCGGCAATGTATAATTCGGCGTTTGCAGGAATCGCGCCTAATATCATAATAAATGCTGTCGGGCTAACATTCGGTGTTGCGGCTGGGATGTACCTGTTGTACAGTTTCCGGATCATAAAAGCCACAGAAAAATTCAAGTCTGTGATCATCGCCGCTACTGTGGGGATTGGAATTTTTTACCTGCTGGTTGTTGTTTTGCGTGCATTTGGCATGGATAATATGCCTTTCCTTCACGAGGGAAGCATCCTTGGTATCGGGTTTTCCTTATTTGTGGTTGCCATAGCTGCCCTCAATCTTATACTTGATTTTGATATGATTGAAAAAGGTGCAGAAATGGGAGCACCAAAATACATGGAGTGGTATGGCGCATTTGGATTAATGGTGACGATGGTTTGGTTATACCTTGAGATATTAAGACTGTTATCTAAGATCAGCAGCCGGGATTAGTGATAATTAATTTTTTGCAAAAAGTCCCCTTGTTCCGGGGGACTTTTTCCATGTCGGAACCTTTGTAAGTTTATCTTATTGCAACAGACTTGTCAGGCATTGCGATCCCTGCAAGAAATTTCCCTTCCGGGGCTTCCCTGGACGAATAAAACAAATGTAAGATTCCTGCGCCTGCTTTTTTCTGCAGATCCAATATCTCTTTCACAGGTACGGTTATCCCGAAATTTTTGCCCTCCTCGTTTGCAAACTGCCATTGTTTTAGCACCCCCTTACCGGGCATTCTTAGATCAAGCGTCCTGCTTTTTCCTGCCATCCCGCAGTGATAAAACTTCACTTTTAATTCGCTCTTGATCTGCGAGGGTTCCAGCAGTAGATTTTTTACCTGCTTCACTTCCTTGCCAAATTGCTCAACCACCAGTTTATTGCCGATGTAGATCTGGAACCCTTCGCCTCCCCGCGGTGACACAAATGCTGTCGTAAAGAATGCGCTCAAGACAACCAACCCTACAAACAGAAACGTTTTCTTTTTCATAAATGTATTTTTTAAGTCATACAAACAGATACAGGGGCAAAGAAAAAATACAAACCAACGGAAGGTTTTTTTCTTTGACATACGGGTCGATGTACAGGATGAAAAGTAGGAAACCTGTATTGTTAAAGTTCCCGTCAATCGATGGTTAGCAGGATGCTTTCACAATTTATTTTCAAAACATAAAGGAACTTTATATTCTAAAAAAAAGGACAATAATTATGAAGACAATTAGCATACTCCCTCTACTGGCTGGGCTGGTGTTACTTGCAGGTTGTGCAAGTGTAGCACACATCGAAAAAGATGAATCAGTAAATTTTGACAGGTACAAAACATTTACCTGGGTAAATAGTGATGACAGTTTGCAGTCATTCCTGAGTGACATCCAGGTGAGCAATCTGCAAAAAGCTGTGAGCGCAGAATTGACAAAAGCAAACTGGAAGGAATCTAAATCAAAACCCGATGTCATTTTAAAACATGATGTATTGGTGGAAAAAGCGGTCCGGGAATCCAGGGATGCCGTTTACTCCAGGTCTTATACAAGGCCTATGTTTAATCCATACACCCGCCGTTGGATGTACCTATATTATCCATCGCAGTTCATGGGCTACGACAACAATTCGTACGAAACAAAAGAGGGAACCATCACCATCACAATGGTAGATGCAAAAAGTGACAAAGTAATCTGGCAGGGATGGACCACAGAAGAAGTTGACAGAAATATCACTTCTAATGATATCCAATCGGGTGTGAAAACTATTTTTCGGAAATTTGATTTAGCAAAAAAATAATAACCAAATTTTTCCTCGGTCCTCCCGGCAATAACCGGGAGGATTTTTAATTTGCATTAGTTTGATACTCTGATTTATCGTTCATAAAGTAAGAAGTATATCTTTTGAGTGCTGCTAAACTTTCATCCGTTGAATTCTTACGGCATTTAAAATAGCCAGTAACGCCACACCTACATCAGTAATAACCGCTTCCCATAAATTGGCTATACCTCCTGCTCCTAAAACTAAAACAAATACTTTCACTGTCATGGCCATCACAATGTTATGCCAAACAATAGTGCGGGTGATTTTTCCGATTTAATGGCGGATACAATTTTCATAGGCTGATCATTCTGAATGACCACATCTGCTGTTTCAATAGTATTATCGCTCCCCAGTCCTCCCATTGCGATTCCTGCATCTGCCAATGGGACTACAGGTGCATCATTTACTCCATCGCCAACAAAAGCAATATGTTTTCCTCTATCCTTCAAGTCCTAAACTTTTTGCACTTTTCCTTCGGGCAATAAATCACCGTAGGCTTCATCTATACCCACATTTTTTGCCACTTCATCTACTACCGATTGCTTGTCGCCGGAGAGCATTACTGTTTTAATATTCAGCTTATGCATTTCTTTTACAGCTTGTGCAGCATCCTCCTTGATCTCATCTGCAATGGTAATATAGCCCGCATATTGATTATCGATGGCAACTACAACAATGGTATCTACCCTCTTTTCAATTTCTGCAGGATAAGCAACATTGTATTTCTTCGATAGTTTTACATTGCCGGCAAGCATTTCTTTACCGTCGATTTTTCCTTTTAGACCGTGGCCTGATATTTCCTCTACCTGTTCTACCGTTAGGTGATTTGTATTATCAACGTCATAATCAGTAACAGCTTATGCTATTGGATATGTGGAATTCTTTTCAAGAGCGGCAGTAAGTTTTACTAATTCCCCTTCTCCCAAACCACTTGCCACCATTACCTGATGTACTTTGAAAACCCCTTTAGTCATGGTACCGGTCTTATCCATGGCTACTACATTTATCTTCGTCATCACATCAAGGAAATTTCCCCCCTTAAACCAAATGCCGCTTTTAGATGCCAGGCCGATTCCGCCAAAATAACCAAGTGGAATGGAAATCAACAGGGCACAGCGACAACTGATCACTAAAAAAATCAATGCCCGGTAAAACCAGGTCTCAAAATTATAATCATCCACCAAAAAGTAAGGAACAAAACAAACGGCCACGGCAAGAAAAAATACAATGGGTGTATAAACCTTTGCAAACCTTGTAATGAACAATTTATGTTCTATTTATTCTCATATTTGTGTAAGATTTTATGTTTGTAAAAAAATATGGTTAGCTTTATTTGGTTTTGTTAATAATTTCGGCCAGGTCTCCTGGTATCTCCATTGGTTTTAAGGGCGGCACATCAGCACCGCCGGTATTGCCAACAGGTAATTTCCCTACAAAAGATTTGACGCCTCCTACCAGGAGTCTTGGTATTTGGCCCACAACTTCCTTATAGTTTTTTACCTTAATGCCAAAACAAAACATTTTCCAGTGTACGGCGGTATGCTCCAGGGGATAAGCCTGCGCCAGAATATGTGCCCTTTCCAGGTGTCGCCAGCTTACCGGATAAAATTGGTGCCCAAATGCATAATGTGCCTCCGTTAATTCATTTTCGTAAAATGGGCGTAAAGCAGCTGGCATCTTAGTATAAAATTTCATACGTATTTTTTCAATGTTCGTGACCTTCGGTATTTGTCATCTTTGCCGATACAAAAAAAGCGCCTTTGGTAACAATTTTTGCATTGGCAGGAATTTCTTTCAGTAATATTATTTCTGTAAAACCAATGTCAGTGCCCCCTTTTGCGATAGGTATCCGTTCGAAGCTGAGTTCTTTTTCATCAGTGTGACTATCCCTTGCATTTTTATTCGTAGTATCTGCGCGTGCAGGAGTAACACCCTGCAGGCTATCCTTTAGAACAAAAATATAATCTTTTCCTTCCACGGTCACGATCGCGTCATCGGGCACTGCGGGGACCATAGCTTTTTCCAGGCTGATGACAGCAGTCACATTCATGCCATCAATCAGGCCCGATTTATCGCCCTGCACAATGGCATGAACTGACACGGCTTTGCTTTCACCTTCGAATGAAGAACCCAGAGAAAAGATTTCAGCATCGTACTCTTTGCCAGGATTATTGGTGATGGTAAAATGAATAGTTTGATTATTTTTGATTTTGGGTAAGTCTTTTTCATACACAAATATGTCCAGGTGCAGGCGACTGTTATCCACAATCTCTGCCACAACGGTTGAAAGATCGATATAAGCACCCATTTTTACCAGAACATTACTCACTACACCATTGATAGGGCTGGTAATTGCCAGCACTGATACTAACCTGCCATTGGAAAGCCTTGCAGGGTTAATACCCATCAATTGTATCTGCTGGGTTAGCGTGGACCTGGCTGTTCTCAATGTCCTTAATTCTGATTCTGCTGCCTGCAGATTTTTCAATGCTCCGGCGTTGCCCGCATTGAGTTCCTTTTGTCTTTTCACTTCCAGTTCTGCCAGTATGATTTTTGATTTTACATTCAGGTAATCGCTCTGGCTCTGTGTGAACTCCGGGTTGGAGACAGTAGCAATGGTTTGTCCTTTCCTTACAAAATTTCCTGGCTGTACGGATAAAGACCTTATTACCCCACTATACAAAGAATTTACGCTGGCCTTATTTTGATTGGGCACTTTCAGCACTCCATTTGTTTTCAGCGAGGCTGTTAATTGCTTTTGCTCAATAGTGCCTAATTCTATACCAATCGACTGCATCTGTTCTTCGGTGAGGACAGCGATGTTTGGATTCCCTTCGGCCACCTCATCATGTCCAGCCTCCACTTCTGTTGTTGTTTCCTGTACCGTGGAAGTCTCTTTATTTCCGCAAGCACTTAACATTGCAGAAGCGGAAAATATGGTAATCAGCACTGACAAATATTTTTTCATTTCCAGGTTTTATAGATTGATGTAATAATAATATTGAATAACCGATTGATTATAGGCATCCAGGTTCTCCAGGTAATTCTTTTGAATCTCTATCGCCTGCGTAAGGAACTGGTACAATTCTGCGAAACTGATTTCGCCAGCACGGTAAGCAAGGGAGGAAGCTTTTATTATTTCTTCTGCTTGTCTTAACCCGGCGCTTTCATAAAAAGAAAGCAGGCTCGTATTCTTCGTCACTTCCTGTTGCATTATCAATTGCCGCGTGTTTAACTGCTGCCTGCTATAATCAAATTCTTTTTGCTGGATTATTACGCCTGCCTGGGCCGCCCTTATTTTATTCTGGTATGCGTTTGCACCAAATAAAGGTATTGCTGCTGTAACCGAAAATCCTGTAAACGGATCTTTTGCTCCCCATAACCGTTGGCTAAAAAAACGTCCGGAAAATTCGGGCTTGTTCTCGTTTCGTACGATACCTGTTTCTCCATTCGCAATAGCTATATTCTGTAATTGCAGGCTGAGCAATGGATGACTACTATCTATGGGTGAGACGGGTATCTCTAATTTCTCCAATGCCATGGGCAACGGCAATACCCTGTCTGCCGAATTTAATAGCTGCATTAACACCTGTTGCTCTATTTTAACCTGTTCTGAGATTTGTTGCAACATGGCCTGTAGTTCCATCATTCGCACATTGGCTGAAATGCTGTCCAGTCCAGGGCTGTCGCCGGCTTTTACTTTTAATATGGCCGCATTTTTAAGGCTTATGTAGATGCTGTCCAGGCGTGTAAAAAGTTTTTGTTTGTCCTGCAGGTACCACAGCTGGTAATATGCCGTTCGCACTTCCTTTTTTATCTCTGCATCAAGTACCCCGGAGTTTGCTTCAAAGTACTTCGCCTGCTCTGTATATAAATTCTTTTGTGCTTTATACAAACCGGGCCATGCAATACTTTGTGAGAGACCCACCTTAAGTATCCCTTTATTATCGCCGGGCCGCATGTCTTCATTTTCCGCGAATACGCCGGTCTTTGGGACAATGGTAACTGCTCCAGTCTGTAGTTTTCCCTTGTTTATTTGCTGTTTATTTATTTCATATTGTAAGTTGTTTTTTGCCATCGATATTGCCTCAGATATGCTTATCCGTTTTATCAAAGGCTCCTGGGCGTAGATTTTACCAGGCAATCCACAAAATGCAAACCATGCTAGTAACGAAACGAGAGCCTTCATTTTGAATGTATTTTTTTTTGAAAAGATGATGTATAAACAAGGCAACACTACCAAGGTGAGCAAAGTGGCTGTGATCAGCCCCCCGATTACAACGGTAGCCAGTGGTCGTTGCACTTCTGCACCAGCTCCATTACTTAAAGCCATCGGTAAAAATCCAAGTGCTGCTACTGCTGCCGTCATCAGCACAGGGCGCAGTCGTATTTTTGTTCCTTCCAGTACCCTTTGCAACACATCTGTCATCCCATCTTTTTTCAGTTGATTAAATGTTCCTATCAGGACGATACCGTTTAGAACCGCCACCCCGAACAGTGCAATAAACCCGATACCTGCAGATATGCTAAAGGGCATGCCGCGTATGAGCAATGCAAAAACACCACCAATGGCGCTCATAGGAATAGCCGTAAAAATCAGTGTGGCATCCTTAAGGGAATTAAAGGTGAGGTATAATATAAAAAATATCATCCCTAAAGCTATGGGCACCACTACCATTAATCGTGCAGAAGCCTTCTGCAGGTTTTCAAAAGTGCCGCCATAAGTATAATAATAACCCACAGGCAGATCCACTTGTTCACTTAGAATTTTCCGGGCATCTTCCACTACACTCTACACATCCCTTCCGCCCACATTAAAACTAATATATACCCTTCGCTTACCGTCTTCACGGCTTATCTGGGCAGGACCGGTTTTAAAAGCAACAGTGGCTAACTGCGATAATGGCACCTGGTTACCATCATTCAACGGAACATACAAATTACTTACATCTTCCAGGGAAGTACGATAACTGCTATCCAATCGAACTACAAGATCAAACTTTCTTTCGTTTTCATAAACGGCTCCTGCTTTTTCGCCCGCGAAGGCAGTACTGATCACCTGGTTTACATCCTTTATATTTAATCCGTAACCCGCCATCCTTGCACGATCATATTCTATGGTGATCTGTGGCAATCCGTCTATACGTTCCACCTGCGGCTGTGTTATCCCTTTTATATTTTTTATCGCGGCTGCTACTTTATCGGCATAGATCGCCAGGCTATCCAGGTTTTCCCCAAATATCTTGATAGCTACATCCTGTCTTATACCCGTCATCATTTCATTGAATCGCATTTGTATAGGTTGGCTGGGTTCTGCAATTACCCCGGGAATGGTAGATAATTTTTCGCCCATCATATCTGCCAGCTCGTAAAAATCATCCGTTGTTACCCAGTCTTTTTTATCTTTCAATATTACCATCAGATCGCTGGCTTCCGGCGGCATGGGGTCAGTGGCAACGTCTGCCGCCCCCGTTTTTCCCACTACCATTTTCACTTCCGGGAATTGTCGGAGCATCCTTTGGGCAAGCATGACCGTTTCTGTTGTTTGGGTTAAAGAAGATCCTTGCGGCAATACAAATTCTATTGCATAATCTCCTTCTTCCAACGTAGGGATAAATTCGCCCCCCATGTTTTTGAAAACAATAAGTGTGACCGCAAATAGAAGCACGGCAATACCCGCAACAGCATATTTTATCCTTATGGCGCCATCGATCACAGGCCTGTAGAGTCGTTGAAAAAAAGCCATCATCCTGTCTGAAAAATTCTTCCTAGGGATTAAATTTTTCGGCAAAAATAAAGCACACATCATGGGGATATACGTAACAGAAAGCAGCAATGCACCCAGGATAGCGAAACCAACTGTTTGCGCCATTGGGCGAAACATTTTTCCTTCAATACCCGTAAGCGTTAGTATAGGAATGTATACAATCAGGATTATGATCTCTCCAAAGGCTGCACTGCTTCTTATGGCCGATGCAGATTGATATACTTCCTCATCCATTTCATTTTGTGTAAACGCTTTCTGTGTTTTTCGAACACCCAGGTGATGAAGGGTTGCTTCTACAATAATGACAGCACCATCCACAATTAATCCAAAATCTATAGCACCGAGGCTCATCAAATTGGCGCTTACTCCAAACAAATTCATCAATGCCATCGCAAATAATAATGAAAGAGGGATAGCGGAAGCCACGATCAGCCCCGCCCTGAGATTACCAAGAAATAATACCAATATGAAAATTACAATCAACGCACCCTCAATAAGGTTTGTTTTTACTGTGCTGATTGCCCTGTCAATTAAATTGGTGCGGTCTAGGAATGGCTCTATTACTACATCATCGGGCAAAGACTTTTCAATTGTCTTCATTCGCTCTTTCACCAGTTTTACCACAGCAGCACTGTTAGCTCCTTTCATCATCAGGACAAGGCCGCCTACCACTTCTTTTTCGCCGTTATAGGTCATAGCGCCATACCGTGGAGGCGAACCAAATTGCACATTGGCCACGTCCCTTATCAAAACAGGTATTCCATTCTGTTGTTTTACCACTATGTTTTCTATATCGGCAAAGGTTTTTACCAATCCGACCCCACGGATGAAATAAGCATTCGGTTTCCGGTCAATATAAGCCCCCCGGTGTTCTCATTGTTTTTCTCAAGTGCGGTAAAAATCTCGGGGATGGTTACATTCATTGCTTTTAATCTTGCAGGATTAATCGCTACTTCATACTGTTTTGCAATTCCACCAAAAGCTGTTACTTCTGCCACACCTTTTATTCCATTCAACTGTCGCCCCACAATCCAGTCCTGCATAGTGCGTAATTCCATGGCGGAATATTTTTGCTCACTCCCTTTTTTAGGATGAATAACGTATTGGTATATTTCCCCTAACCCCGTGGTGACAGGGGCCAGTTCAGGAACACCAATACCCTTTGGAATTTGCTCCTCCGCTTCCTTCAGTCTTTCGTTGATGAGTTGCCGGACGAAAAAAATATTTTCGTTGTCATCAAGCACTACGGTTATTACACTCAACCCAAAACGGGAAAAAGACCGCATCTCCACTACCCCCTGGATATTAGATAAAGATTTTTCTATGGGATAGGTGATAAACTGCTCTACTTCCTGGGCAGCCAAAGTGGGTGCAGTGGTGATCACCTGCACCTGGTTATTGGTGATATCCGGAAGGGCATCCACGGGCAACCTGGCTGCACTCCACAAACCCCAAATGATAAGGGCCAACGTAAACACTGCAATGATGAGCTTATTTTTTATACTGAAATAAATAATCTTATTAAGCATACAGCCTGATTAATTAATAATCAAATAATTATATTTTCTATTCCCGTCATCATACTCTGATAAAGCCCGGGTATAAAATATTACAAGTAAAAAAAAGGAACTATTAACTAATCTTCGGCGGTTGCCAAACAGAATGGAGATCGTAAGAATGAAAATTATCTTTTAAATTTTGGAATTTCCCTTGCAGAAAAACCAACGGAACGGGTTTAGCATTTACGAATTGAGGGTAAAATCCTGCTGCGGCACAACAGGCACAACTGCAAAAAGGTGTGCAGGCTTCTGTCTCATGTTCATGATCCTGGTCAGCGGTGGTTGAAATTTTTTGCTCTCTCTGCCCATCGCACTCCTTACTATCGCCACAGGGGAAACAGTTTAGGGTGAGTATGTAAAAACTCAGGATGAATGCAAAAAACTTCATCAGCAAATATATAGAAATAAAATGCCACTTAGATGGCCAAAACCAGTTTATCTGTGTAACCCAAATTCAGGGTTTTGCGGCACGAGTTCTTTGACTAATTTTTTTTTATCGATTCAATAGCTGTTGGCTTTCGCTCCATTGATCAAGTGCATGGAAAGTACTCAATATAATAATGAATACAGTTATTTCTGAAAACATTGCTAAAGGGGCCCACACAGCGCTGAAATTCTTTCCCACAAATAGAGCTATCATGGATGGAACAACACTAAAAAACATGAATATTGCAGTTGACAAAGCGTAATAAGTAAATACTGCTTTATGAGACTCTCTCGTCATCAGGGGGAACTTTTACCCGCTGTTGATTTTACTTGCTTTTTAGTTACCCAATCCCATATTTTTAAAGGCCCGTCTGTTTTGCATTTCATCCTGAAGCGGATAACTTGCGCCGATGCCAATGTGAGTAAACCGATGAATAGAATTGCTGCATCTATGCTAACCAGGTCTGCTATTATTCCTGTGAGTATTGCACCAATGGCATAACCAAGATCTCTCCACAAGCGAAAAATACCAATACTTTTTGCCCTGTCCTGCGGATTGGTATTTTCTGCAATGGTTGCCAGGAATGTAGGATATACCATAGCAGTACTCCAGCCCAGGAGGGAAGACAGTATTATGTAATGAGACATTGTGTCTGCCCAAATCAACACAATCAATGCCACGGCTTGTAACAACATCCCTGTGGAGAGCATATCTTTTTTGCAAAAGGTATCGGCCATTTTTCCTGTGAATAACTGGCCGATACCCCATACCGCCGGGTATACGGCTGTAATAATTCCTATCTCCCCGATAGGAAATCTTTTTGATGCCAGCAGCATAGGGAAGATGCCCCAGGCCATCCCATCATTCAGGTTATTAATTAAACCAGCCTGCGTTACCGGTCCGAGGTTTTTATTCTTCCATGTGGTATCCCGGAATATATTCTTTAACCGGGGGATGCTATTAGTAATCGTTTCTTTTGCAACATGATGCCGGGTATTTTTTATAAAAAAGATGCTTCCCAGCAATCCCAAGGAGTTTCCATTGTTTGGAGCTGATACTTTTTACCCGATCGGCGGCAGCCGATATCTGCCGCTGCATAAAGATAGCAGATTAATTATTTTAGTCAAGGCAAGGTTCGAGGAGCAGGATGGCACAAACAGATTCCTGCATTTCAAATATCTTTCTGAAAATCCCCCCGGCTAACTGGTCTGATCAGCGAAGTTCCAACTCATACTTTCCGACCGCTATAAGATTCCGTTTTATCCGCCCTCAAAGAAGTTGCATCTCTATAAAATCTTTATACTCTACCCCTGTATTTTAAACGCTGTACTATCTGCCAACTGCAAGTGCTTGATCTTTTGAGTTTTGGATTAAATATTACTACAACATTTGCACCAGCATTATCGCACTCATCAATATCGTCAGGCCATCTTCGATGACCGTTACTGTGCTCATCGGCAATTTAAACACCTCCCCGAGGCAGGCGCATTGTATCTTTTGTTTGTTTAATACGGTCTTCAACACGCCGATGATACTAACAGACATTACTACTAAAGCGATTAGGTTGGTTAGTACCGGGAAAACTCCTGTAAAAAATGCTACACCCAATCCTAATTCAACAAAGGCATAAACATATCCCCAACCATTCCAGCGCCTGGCGACTACATCATACATCGCATAAGTTTCTGAAAATCCTTTAAGGTTAAGCATTTTAAAAAATGAAAAAGTAATAAAAAAACCTGCCATGAAGTTGTTCATCCAACGCGTCCATAGAAAATTCTCATTTCGCCATTCAAAGGCAATCGTAAAAAAAAGGATGTAGCCAAAAATGACCAGGATCGGTTTATAGGTTTCCATCCAGCCTTTTGCCTGTTCGGCCCTTTCATTGTGCTGTGCAGCGATTGTAAATTTTGCAATATCGCCACCAAGTGCTTTTTGAAAGGTGCGCAGAGAAATATGTTTTTGCATCTCAATGGTAGCTGTATTGGTCTCCTTTGAAACGTCTACCGATAACACCTCGGGTAAAGTGAGTATCTTGCTTTTAATCGTAGACTCGCAGCCATAGCAGGTCATACCTTTTATTGAATACGTATGTGTCATAAGTTTTCTATTTGTTTATCACACAAAATTACCTTCACCAATGGCTGGAACCCTTATAGTATTTTGAGTAAGACTTGTATTTAATTGTGGACCTGGTCGATAGATTTTCTATGGCCACCCATTTTTTTGAAGCTGCCTGCTGTAAGGCCAGTGACTTTTTTAAACTGCGCTGATAAATGCGCCACGCTGCTGTAGCCAAGCTTCCAGGCAATTTCACTGAGGGTTAATTCATCGTACACCAGCCACTCTTTTACCTTTTCAATTTTTTGCAGAATAAAAAACTGTTCAATGGTGCTCCCGCTTACTTCTGAAAAAAGGCGGGAAATGGAAGAGTAATCTTTATGAAGTACGTTACTTAATAAATCGCTGAGACTGAAATGTTCTTCCAGGCTGCCGGATTGTACTTTTTTAATGAGCAGCATTTTTATTTTTTCTATCTGCTTTTGTTTAGCATCGTCCAGGACTTCAAAGCCGAGTTCGCCCAGGTTTTTATCCAGCGCGCTCAACTGTTTTTCGGTTGGGGGCTTAATAAAAATAACCTCACCCAGGCCAATGTTTTCCGGGACCATTTTTAATTTTTCTAATTCCTGCCTTACCACCAGGATACAGCGGTTGCAAACCATATTTTTTATATACAAATGCATCGGATAAAATTAGTTGAAATTCGGAATCGACACCTGGAAAAAAATTATGAGATGCCGCATGGGTGAATATATCTTAGGATAACAGCCCCAGGTATCATTTTATATTTATTCTCAAACCAAAAAATCCACGAATACCCTGGTTGGGAGCGTACATGTATGTGGGGTCAAATGTTAACCCGAAAGGGTTGTCGGGCGTCGCCAACACCCGGCCATTGTTGTCGAAATGTACTGTTTTATCAAATGGATCATTTGACCGGGCAATAATAAAAGGGTTGCCTTTTGCAGGGGTAAAATTCAATAAATTTTTTACACCCCCATAAATTTCTAGGTTTTTAAACCCTTTATATACGAGTTGAATATTCTGCAGGCTCCAAGTGGGACTATAAGGTTGCCGAGGATCTGTTGGTCCTAGCAAGGGAAGGCGCATAGGCCCGTAGATATTCCCCGTATAATCTATTCCCATGGAAACTGCTTTTATCACATAAGAGACTGCCCAGGTACCTGTAAATTTTTCTGTCAGGATCTGCTGCTGCTTGCGTCCGTCGTTTATCGTTGAAACATCCTGGAACGTTACTCCTCCAAGTATCTTTAGCCCACTAGCAAATGAGATATCGGTATTCAGGCTTACCCCCCTGCTTTGCGCATACCCGGTGAGGTTACTATAGATGATCTTGTTTGGATCTGTATCATAATCCCCAATAATCCGGTTGTTGAAATAAGTGTACCATGCCGTGATATCCAGCCCGATAAATGTACTGTTACCCGCAAAAAGTTTCTTCAGGTAGTTTAGGTTCACGTTATAGGTTTTCTCCGGCTTTAATTCACTTTTTATTTCCACCGTTCTTGATCCCGTAAGCGCTGCATGGTCTTCTGTAAATAGATTTACTACCCTGAAGCCGGTCCCTGTATTTAAGCGAATAATGTTGTTGGCATTCAAGCTCCATTTATAAGCAAAGCGGGGTGTGAAAATATTGCCATGATCACTATTATAATCATATCGAACCCCTGCGAGAATCTTATGTTTTGGCGAAAGGATGATTTCATCCTGTAAAAAAATGCCCGGTAACCAAACTCTCTGTGGTTGGTTTTTATCCTCGATGGTAGCGGTAGCGGGGCTATTATCATCGTAAAAGGTGTATCGCAACGCGGCTCCTGCCAGGAGATCATGATGCTTAAAAGTCTTATCCCAGGTAAGCTGGCTAAAAGCGATACGCTGTTGCGCTACATATACCGTCGTACCATACCGGCTATCCTGGTCATGATCGTTGTAAGAAAAAGATAACATTAGTTTTTCCCGGGTGGGTAACTGGTAATTACTCAAAAATTCCCAACGCCTTGTGTAAATACTTTCTCCGTAAATACTATCCCCGCCGCGGAAAGTTTTATTCCACCTGGTATCACCTCCCCACCGGTCTTCGTGAAAATACCTGGCGGCCGCTGTAAACACCCGGCTATTTTTCCTTTCGAAATTCCATTTTTGAAAAACAGAAATCCGGTCCTGCAAGGTGACATCGGTAAAATTGTCGTTATTGTTATCTTTTATATTTCCATATTTAAAATAATTTAACCCGGTGAGTGAAGTAGCTTTTTTGCCGGCTTTAAATTTAAACCCGAGGTCGGTGTTGATCTCCTGCCAGCTTGTGGCCATAATATCGGCTGAAAACACCGGCGCATTTTCCGGTTTTTTAGTTATGATGTTGATCAATCCTCCCACTGCTTCACTACCATATAAAGATGAGGCCGGGCCTTTTACAATTTCGATGCGTTCCACGAGGCTGTTGGGAATGCCCGACAAACCATACACAGTGGACAAACTGCTCACAATTGGCATACCATCGATGAGTACCATGGTATAAGGCCCCTCCAGCCCGTTGATATGTATATCCCCCGTGTTACAGACATTGCAGTTTAACTGTGGCCTTACGCCATTCACATTTTGCAACGCATCAAAAATATTCGGTGTGGGGTTCTTTTTAAAAAAAGCCGGGCTGTACACTTCCACCGGAACCGGGCTTTCCATCCTTTTCACTTCTTTCAATGTGCCGGTGATCACCACTTCGTCCATCTGCCCCTGGGTTCCGGACAATTGAATATCGAAACTTAAATTTTCGCCTTCCTTTACGCGTATGTGCCGGTTAGCGGAAGTATACCCAATGCCTGATACTGAAAGGGTATACAACCCTGGACTGAGGCCGGGTATTGTATAAAATCCAAGACTGTCTGAAACCGTACCATACGCCGTCTTTAATAACCGCACCGTGGCAGCTTCAACGGGGTTGTCCCCATTTAACACTATCCCGGAAATAGATGCACCCTGGCCGTTGGCTAAAGGCCCTGACAAGAGGGAAACGAACCATAAAATGATGGGGACGAAAAAACGTGACATAACTAAAAGACTAAAGTTTGAGCGACAAAAATACGAACTTAGACTCATCTAACAAATTAATTATTGCTGCAGCATATTCCGGGGTTATTTATACATTTGCCAATGCACTCAAGAACGGAGGAAAATTATTTAAAAGAGCTCTTCAACTTGGCCAATGAAAAAGGGGAAGTAAGTACCAATGAGTTAAGTAAGCGGCTGGCTATTAAAATGCCCACTGTGAACAGCATGATGAAAAAGCTAGCGGAAAAAAAACTCGTGCTCTACGAAAGTTATAAACCCCTGCGGCTCACAGAAAAAGGTAAAAAAGACGCCGGGCTTATTATCCGAAAGCATCGGCTTACAGAAATGTTCCTGGTGCAACAAATGGGTTTTGGCTGGGAACAGGTGCATGAGATCGCAGAACAGATAGAACATCTTCAATCCCCTCTTTTTTTTGAAAAGATGGATGCGATGCTGGGCTACCCAAAAATTGATCCCCATGGTTCACCCATCCCAGATAAAACGGGTAAGATGGACTGGAAAGAATACGAAAAATTAAGTGACTGCAAGGTAGGGGATACTGTAAGACTATCGGCCGTAATCCACACCACAGATGAATTTCTGAAATTTCTAAACAGCCGGGAATTACAGCTTGGTTTAAAAATAAAGATCAAAAAAGTAGAAAAGTTTGATGGCAGCATGGTAATCGCTTACAATAAAAAATCGGGGGAGTCGCTGAGCCATACCGTAAGCGAGCGATTATTGGTCGAAAAAATATAGCTCGTATACCGGTGTAGTACCCGGGTTAAATATTGTCCTTATATAAAACAGCCACATGCTGACCTACTTTTTTTGCGGGTTTCCGATGTTATTCATTGCAATTGCAAATGGAACTGCCCGGGACCTTTGGTATCGAAAATATTCGGGGGAGTTAAGGGCACACCAAGTCTCCACCTTCACTTTTATTCTTTTACTGGCAATTTACATTGGTTATGTGATCAAAAGATTTCCCCCAGCTGGAGGCGTTGCTGCATTGTACATCGGTTTACTTTGGGTGGGACTTACCCTTTGTTTTGAATTTAGCTTTGGGCTGGCGAGGGGAAATACACTAAAGAAATTACTGCAGGATTACAACATTTTTAAAGGGCGTTTGTGGGTCTTGGTCCCCGCCTGGCTACTCACCGCTCCTTATATTTTTTACAAGCTGTACTCATAATTTACAATTCTTTCAATAAGCTTTTTACTTTTTCACCGATAAAATCTCTTACTTCATTGAATGCTGCCGGCTCCATATGTTTAGGATCCGGGATCTCCCAGTCTATGAATTTTTTTGCAGGCATCCAGGGACAGGCATCCCCGCAACCCATGGTAACAACAGCATCAAACGGCGCGAACGCTTTCACTTCATCCAAACTTTTACTATCATGGGTAGCCAGGTCATAGCCCAGTTCCTTCATGGCTGCAATCGCCTTTGGATTTACGATACCGCTTGGTTTACTGCCGGCACTAAAGGCTTCCACGTTTTCCCCGCCATGTATTTTAGCAAATGCCTGGCTCATCTGGGACCGGTTGCTGTTTTCGATGCAGACAAAAAGCACTTTCTTTTTTTCCATGTTCTTTATTTATACGAAGGTTTGTTATGCAAGTTTGGGTGAATAGTATTTATTCCGAAACCAGAAAGCCACATTTACCAATGCAATTAATGCAGGCACTTCCACCAATGGCCCGATCACACCTGCAAATGCCTGGCCGCTGTTGATTCCAAATACACCAATAGCCACAGCGATAGCCAATTCAAAATTATTACCTGCAGCGGTAAAGGCAATGGATGCATTCGTAGAATAATCAGCACCCATTTTTTTACCGATAAAAAAACTCACTACAAACATGACCGCAAAATAAATCACCAGCGGGATAGCTATCCGGATAACATCCATCGGTATCTGTACGATCAATTCACCCTTGAGGCTAAACATTACTACAATCGTAAAGAGCAGTGCCACCAGGGTAATAGGAGAAACAAATGGAATGAATTTATGCTCGTACCAGTCTGCCCCCTTAGTTTTCAACAAAAAATAGCGGGTCAAAAAGCCCGCTGAGAAAGGAATCCCGAGATAAATAGCAACACTTTCAGCGATCTGTGTTATACTGATATCTACGACCGCACCCGTAATGCCAAACAATGGAGGGAGCACCGTAATAAAAACATACGCATAAACACTATATAACAATACCTGGAAAATACTGTTGAGCGCCACCAACCCTGCGGCGTATTCCCGGCTACCGTCTGCAAGTTCGTTCCATACAATTACCATTGCAATGCAACGTGCAAGGCCAATTAAAATTAAACCCACCATGTACTCGGGGTAACCATGCAGGAATACAATAGCTAGTATAAACATCAGCACAGGTCCTATTACCCAATTGAGCAATAGTGATACGCCCAGTACTTTTGTATTCTTAAATACTGTCTTTAGCTTATCGTACCTCACCTTGGTAAAAGGCGGATACATCATTAGTATCAATCCAACTGCTAAAGGTATATTGGTAGTACCGGATGAAAATGAGTTGATGTAAGCCGAAGAAGATGGAAATAAATATCCGATAGCCACACCAACAGCCATCGCTAAAAATATCCATAACGTGAGGTAACGATCTAAAAACCCAAGTTTTTTCCTTTCAAGTGCTGGAGCGCAGTTGTTTGCTGACATATTATTTTCCGTATTTAAGAATGATGGCCAGTTGCCCGGCATGATAAGCCGTATGCGAAACAATACGGCCCAATGCCTCGGCTTTGGTTTTAGTTCCGAATTCTTGTGTAGTGATGGAATGTTTCCAGTCATCATCGCTTTGTTTTTGTATAATTGACCCCAGGTGGTCAGATGCGAATTGCTGGTAGTCTATCAATTCCTTAAGGCTGGTCCACTCCCCGGTATCTTTTTGTGCAATTACGGTGCTGGCGTGCACCTGCACATCTTCTGCCTTAAAAACATTTTTCGCAAACAGCAATTCGACTTCTGCAATATGGCGTATGAGAAACCCTGCCGAATTGGGAGAGGGAAATAATGTTTTCTTTAAGTCTGCTTCATTGATGTTGGAAAGAAGTTTAGCAAATCTCGTCCTGCCTTCTTCCCACATTCGTGAGAAATCATTAGTCTGGTTCATAACAATTTTTTTTGTAACAACCGTCGTATGTGAAAAAGCCGGAGCCTTTTAAGCTCCGGCGATTCGTTTTAGCAGCATCCCATATCGGTGATGCCTGCGCAGCACAGTCCGTTGTCTTCACAACAAACCGGCGTGTTTTTGATTGTGTTCATGGCTATAGTTTTAAAATTTAAAAACTGTTTAGTAACTTTTAGCAGCACCCGCTACCCGGCAGGCAACACCCGGGATTAGCCGGTTTCTCCGCATATACCGTCACGCTGAAAATGCCTGTTTCGCCAGATTTAAATGATTGCAAATCTGCATCATTTAAATAATTCTTTAAAATGTCATCCGGTATGACGATCACCTTTTCCTTTTGAACGGTGATGTGCTCGAAAGCATTCTTTTTAATCAGTTCAAGATAAGTATCTTTTTGTATCGCCCCGGATACGCAACCTGCATACATTTCTGCATCCTTACGTAATGCATCGGGCAGGTCGCCCACCAGTACCACATCTGAAATACTGAAATGTCCGCCAGGTTTAAGTACACGGAAAATTTCTTTTATCACGGCGTCCTTATTAGGTACCAGGTTCAACACACAATTGCTCACCACCACATCTGCGATGTTACCGGCCAGCGGCATATTTTCTATATCTCCCTAGCGGAACTCTACGTTTTCGAAATTTAATTTAAGGGCATTCTCCCTCGCCTTTTCAATCATAGCCGGTGTAAAGTCAATACCGATCACTTTACCGGTTTCCCCTGTTTCAGCCCGTGCGATAAAACAATCGTTTCCCGCACCGCTGCCGAGGTCTACTACCGTGTCCCCTTTTTTGATTTTTGCAAATTGAGTAGGCAACCCGCAACCAAGGCCAAGATCGGCATCCGCATTGTAGCCTTCCAAGCTGGTATAATCGTCACTCATGATATTATACACTTCGGTACTGCAACCCCCGGCACCGCAGCAGGAAGATTGGTTGGTTTCTTTGTCCTGTAAAGCGATCTGGCTGTACTTTTCCTTTACGAGGTCTTTTAGTTGTTGTTCTGTTGTCATGGTTATACTTTTTAATTATTATGCAGTTTAGCAGCAGGCTTTTTCATTGGTCACTTTCAGGTTATTGAATAGCCCGGTGAATTCGCTGTTAAATTTTTCAAACGCTTTCCAGTTGATGCAATAACAACTGCGTGGACCGTCAACAGTGCCGTTGATCAACCCGGCATTTTTTAACTCTTTCAGATGCTGGCTTACTGTACTCTGCGCCAGGGGAAGCACATCTACGATCTCTCCACATATACATTCATTTTTTTCAGCAAGTACTTTCAGGATGGCAATCCGGGCGGGATGTGCCAAAGCTTTTGCAAACTCTGCCAATGCCTGTTCTTTTACTGAAAACTCGGATTTCTTGTTGATGATCATGTGTTCGCTTATTTTATATCGCAAATATACGATTAAGCAAATTGAAGTTCCAAATTAAATTCCTTTTTTTTTAAAAATATTTTGTTGTGGAAATATGACAGGCGGAATTTTAAGGGTATGAAAAGCTGGCGGGCAGATGAAAATCTTCCTAAATTGAGTCCTCATTAAATAGTCTGGTAATAAGTATCTACATTACCCATTCAAATCTTTTCATATGAAACAGTTCATCGTTGTTTTGCTCTTTTCAGCTCTTTATTGTTTATCACAACCTGTAAACGCACAGGATAACTACAGTGTATTTCACCAAAAAATACCGGTTGGAGCATATGCCGGTAAAAACTTCCGGTTTACGGCGGCTGTAAAATCCAACGACAATGAAAACAGTTTTGCGTTGTTGCAGGTTTACGTGGAGCGAAAGAGCAAATCACCCGGTTTTTCAGACAACATGCTGAACCGGCCCGTGAAAACTATTGACTGGGCACAACCTGTCATTGAGGGGAAAATGGACGCTGATGCAGACAGTATGGTCATCGGTGGGATAGTGGTGGGTAACGGCTCATTTTATTTTGATGACTTTAAGCTTTCGGTGGAAACAACTCCCGGTACCTGGACCAATATCATTATTCCCAATAATAGCTTTGAAAATAGTCAAAGCACAACCGGTATCCCGCAGGGGTGGAAGATTGCCGTTGATAATGGTCATTTCAAGTATGCCCAGGCCAGTACGTCCACTGACGGTAAATACTCATTAACGGTAAAGGGCAGGGGAATGGAAGAAGATCCGGGTTTGGCTAAGTACACCAAAATAATGAAATATGTGCAGGAGCATTACAACAAACTGCAGTTTCGTATACCTATGAGAGATGGTGTGAAACTCTTTACTAATGTTTATGTACCGAAAGATGCATCCGCCAGCAACAAATACCCGATGTTGCTGAACAGGACACCCTACAGTGTGGGGCCTTACGAAGCTGATAAATACAGTGCTTTTATTGGAAGTGAAACAATGGTAAAAGCCAAATACATTTTTGTGCAGCAGGATGTAAGGGGAAGGTATATGAGTGAGGGTGTATGGACAAACATGACACCCCATATCGTAAAAAAAAAAGTAAAAAGGATGTAGATGAAAGCAGCGACACATACGATGCAATAGAATTCCTATTAAAAAACATCCCAAATAATAATGGCAGGGTCGGGCAGTCTGGTATTTCCTATCCCGGGTTCTATTCTTCTGCAGGAAGCATTGATGCCCATCCTGCATTAAAGGCAGTGAGCCCCCAGGCACCTGTTGCTGATTTTTACTGGGATGACTTCCATCATAACGGTGTTTTTACACAGGGCTATTTCTGGAACTTCCCCATTTTTGGAACAAGACCCGAAAAGCCGGTAGAATCGGACTGGTACAAGCTTTTTGATAAGCCCACACCTGATGCCTACGACTTTTACAAAAGAAACGGCACCCTTAAGCAATTAGGTGAAAAATATTACAAGGACAATTTTCTCTGGAAAGAAATCAATGAACATCCCAATTACGATACCTTTTGGAAAAAGAGAAGGATTGTGGACCACCTGAGAAATCTAAAGCCGGCTTACCTTGTCGTGGGCGGGTGGTTTGATGCCGAAGACCTTTACGGTGTGTTGACGACTTACAAGGAAATCGAAAAAAATAACCCCGGGGTTTACAACATTATCACTATGGGACCTTTCGGGCATGGAAACTGGGCGCAGGAAACGGGGCAGACAAAGCACTACCAGCTTTACTGGGGAGACAGCCTGGCTACATTTTACCAGAAAGACATAGAGGCGAAATTTTTTGATCATTTCTTAAAAGGGCCTGCCGATGGTAAGACAGGTTTGCCAGATGCCTATATGTTTAATACAGGCAAAAAAGTATATGAACAATTTAACCAATGGCCCCCTGCCAATACAGAAAAAAGAAAACTTTATTTTCAATCAAAAGAACAACTTTCTTTTACAGCACCTAAGGCTGGCAGTTATAGTGAATTCATCAGTGATCCTAATAAACCGGTGCCCTATACAATGGATATTGAAGGCTCGTTCCAGATCACACCAAGGAATTATATGAGCGAAGACCAGCGTTTTGCCGGACGGCGTACAGATGTACTGGTTTTTGAAACTGAACCCCTTACAGAAGACATAACGTTGGGCGGCGAGTTGATGGCCAGACTGCAGGTAAGCACCACCGGTACCGATGCTGACTGGGTGGTAAAACTCATCGATGTTTATCCTGGTGATGAAAAGAACAGTCCTTACACTGACAAAGGCGTAACACTGGCTGGTTACCAGCACATGGTGCGCAGCGAGATCATGCGCAGCCGCTTCCGGAATAGTTTTGAAAAACCTGAACCCATGCTGGCTAATAAAATCACACCCATCAATTTCCCTTTACAAGATGTGCTGCACACGTTTAAAAAAGGACATCGCATTATGGTGCAGGTGCAGAGTACCTGGTTCCCCGCATTTGATCGTAATCCACAGAAATATGTACCCAATATTTATAAGGCCGATGCCACGGATTTTATTAAGGCAATGCACAGGGTTTATCATAGTACTGCAGCACCGAGTTATGTGGAAGTGAGTGTAGTGAAGTAAGGGGGTGAGTTGCGGGTTACCGCCTGCAGTTTGCGGTTGTTTTTAGCGGGGTAGGCTGGGTACTGATTAATGCCGCCTTACCGCATATACCCATTCGTCGAGGTATTCACCGTTTTTAAAAAATGTTTTTTTAAATTTTGCTTCCAGGACAAAGCCGGTTTTTTCCAATACTTTTTGAGAGGCTATATTGGTCCCGAATGGGCGTGCGAAGATGCGGTTAATGTCAAAGTTTTGGAAGCCGTATTCAATCATTTGTCTGACAGCTGCTGTTATGATCCCTTTGCCCCAGTATGGCTCCGCCAGCCAATAACCCATTTCTGCATTTTTACATTCCACGTCAGATAAAGGGTGGATGCCAATCCCGCCTACCGCATTACCATCAATTTCGATTGCCATGATATGCACCGGATTTTCCTGCGTTGCAAATGCAATAAATCTTGCGCCCGCCTCCCTGGTATAGGGATAAGGAAATTTATTCATGAGGAACTTTGAGATATTCAGGTTATTGGCGCACAGCACCAGGCTTTCCAGATCATTGGTATTCCATGGGCGAAGGATGATAGGCATTAAGCAGCGTGTTTCGTTTTAAATATTATTGGATGATTCCTCGCCAATGGTCCATTGACCCTCGACCGACTATCGGTGAGTATATGATAATGATCTTTATTTCGCATTGATTCTAGATTGTTCAATACATTTTGTGCAGGGCTAGTGCTCATTGATCATTGCTTAACACACAATGCCCCTTGCCTATTACCCACGAACTAAAAAACCGGAGAGACATCCATCCACCATGGACTATGGACTATTCTCTTCCATCCAGTAAATTTCCCAAACCTCCCAGCAAACTTCCTTCTTCCTTCCGGTTGTAGGTTCCGTATTGCATGATCCTTCCGGCCAGGCGGCTGATGGGCAGTGATTGCAGCCAGACTTTACCAGGCCCCTGCAATTTTGCAAAAAATAACCCCTCGCCGCCAAACATAAAATTCTTAATACCGCGTACAAATTCAATATCGAAGTCTACGCCGGCAGTATACGCCACTACGCAACCGGTATCCACTTTCAATATTTCCCCCGGCATCAACTCCCTTTCTACCACGTAACCACCGGCATGTGCAAAAGCATATCCATCCCCCTCAATCTTCTGCATGATAAATCCTTCCCCGCCAAAAATACCCGTGCCAAGCCTGCGTTGAAATTCAATACCAATGCTTACACCTTTGGCTGCACATAAGAAGGCATCTTTTTGTGCGATCACTTTGCCACCCAACTGCTTTAGGTCGAGTACAATGATCTTACCAGTGTATGGCGAAGCAAAACTTACTCTTTTTTTACCCTTGCCCATATTTGTAAAAGCAGTCATGAACAGGCTCTCCCCAGTGAGCAGGCGTTTACCCGCACTCAATAACTTTCCCATGATGCCAGCGCCCCGTTGCTGACTGCCATCCCCAAAAATGGTTTGCATCTCTATGCCGTTATCCATCATCATGAATGCGCCGCTTTCTGCAATAGCCGTTTCATTGGGATCCAGTTCTATTTCTACAAACTGTAATTCTTCGCCGTAAATTTTATAATCTATGTCGTGATTTGATCTCATGTTGTTTTTTGTTGCAAAGTAATTATTTTACACAGTTACGGATACGGATTTTTATAAACGGAATATCCGGCTGTGGCGGGGTTTTGAGGATAAGCAGGAAGCCTAAGTTGCCCGGTATGCCTGCAAGGTATTTTTGCAGCTCATTCAAAAAGCTGTAAAGTATAAATCCGGCAGATGTAAAGCCTGTTAGTTAAATTAGTGGCAGGACTGCCATTTCCTGCGCAAATCGTATGTGCCTGCCCCTGATGTAGTTCACTTTGTTACATGATTTTAATTAGGCATTTTAATGCAGGCGCCTTTCTACCTTTGCTGCTCCTTTATTTTTAGCCTTTATGACCAAGACAATTTTTATTGCTACTACAGAACCGTACAGCGGGAAATCAATTATCGCCCTTGGAATTGTAAATATGCTATTGGCAAAAGCCCGGAAAGTAGGCTACTTTAAGCCCATCATCAACGATGATCCCAAAGAAAAAAAGGATGTGGATATTGAAACCATCGTAAATTATTTCGGCCTTCCCATAGCTTATGAAGACACCTATGCTTATACGCGCCAACAGGCTATGCGGCAAATGGAAACAGACGCCAGGCGGGGAGACCTCATAAATACCGTCATAAGCAAGGTAAAAAAACTAGAAGAGTCCTACGACTCCCTTGTGATCGAAGGAAGTGATTACCTGGGCGAGGGAACAGCTTTTGAATTTGAGACAAATATTACGATCGCTAAAAACCTGAATGCACCAGTGATCATGGTGGTATCCGCGGAAAATAAATCGACTGGTCAGGTTGTTAATACCGTCCAGACGATGTTGCGGAGTTTCAGAAGAAGAGATGTGCAGGTACTAGCAGTTGTTGCAAACAAAGTGAAAGTGGAAAAGATGGGTGAGTTGAAGCAATTACTTACAAGCAGCCTGCCCAAGGACACTATAATAGCGGTGATACCCGGCGACAAGAACCTTCAAAATCCTTCTATGAAGGAAATTTTCGACCAGCTAGGTGGCACATTGCTTTTTGGTAAGGAAGAACTAGGCAACCAGGTAGATAATTTTGTAACCGGCGCAATGCAGTTACCGCATTTTTTAGACCATATCAGCGAAAATGTTTTAATTGTTACACCGGGTGACAGGGGCGATATTATCATCGGTGCACTGCTGGCAGGAATTTCTAAAAACTACCCGAAAGTAGCAGGGATAGTGCTTACGGCAGGTATCCAGCCGGATGAGCCCGTTATAAGATTATTGAATGGTTTACAGACGGTGTTGCCCATTATCCTTGTGAGAGAAGGGACCTTCCAGGCCACTTCATTACTAAGCTCGATCAAATCCAGGATATCTTCTGACAACATCAAAAAGATACAACTGGCGATCAGTACGTTTGAAAAATATGTGGATGTAAATGCATTGGATGAAAAAATAATAACTTTCAAGCCTGAGGGTATAACACCTCATATGTTCCAGTACCAATTGGCAAAAAGGGCTAAACAGTCTATTAAACATATTGTACTTCCGGAGGGGAATGATGACCGGATCTTAAAAGCAACGGCCCGGCTGGCACAGCAGGAAATCGTAGAACTAACCTTGCTAGGCGATGCAGGTGAGATCACCGCTTCCATTAAAAGACTGGGACTTAACATGGATCTTACGAGGATCCACATTATCGACCCGGCAAGCTCCGGGCATTTTGACGATTATGCGCATACGTTATTTGAATTAAGAAAAAGCAAAAACCTCGCACTGGATGCTGCACGTGATTTAATGGCCGATGTCTCTTACTTTGGTACCATGATGGTTTACAAGGGGCACGCGGATGGAATGGTCTCGGGGGCACAACATACTACCCAACATACGATACGACCGGCGTTGCAGTTTGTAAAAACAAAACCTGGCATATCTACGGTTTCTTCTGTATTTTTTATGTGCCTTCCAGACAGGGTAAGTGTGTTTGGGGATTGCGCGGTCAACCCCGATCCTACTGCAGAACAACTGGCCGAGATCGCCATCTCTTCTGCAGAAAGCAGCAAGGCTTTCGGCATAGAACCGAGGATAGCCATGCTTTCTTATTCATCCGGCACATCCGGCGAGGGCATTGATGTAGATAAGGTGAGACTGGCTACGGAGATCGTAAAGCAGAAAAGGCCTGACCTGAAAGTAGAGGGCCCTATCCAATACGACGCTGCCGTAGACCCTATTGTAGGCAAACAGAAAATGCCCGATTCGGAAGTAGCCGGCCAGGCAAGCGTGCTTATTTTTCCGGACCTGAATACAGGCAATAATACCTACAAAGCTGTGCAAAGAGAAACGGGTGCTTTGGCCATTGGCCCAATGCTACAGGGACTGAACAAACCTATCAATGACCTGAGCCGCGGATGCACAGTCGATGATATTTTTAACACCGTTATTATTACAGCCATACAGGCCCAGGACAAATAAAACATATGAACATTTTTATTATCAATAGTGGTAGCAGTTCTATCAAATACCAGTTATTTAAAATGCCGGATGAAAATCCTGTATGCAGTGGGCTGGTGGAACGGATTGGTTTGGAAAATTCGGTGATCACTCATAAAGTCTTTAGCCGTGGAGAAGAAAAAATTACCAGGGAAACATTGCAACTGCGGAATCATGAAGCTGGCCTGCACGAGGTAGCCGCATTACTATCGCATAAAGAAATCGGTGTTATCCAGGATCCGGGTGAAATAGAAGTTGTTGGACACAGGGTAGTACATGGAGGCGAAAGTTTTAAGGCCACGACTATAATCACAAACGAGATAAAAGAAAAAATAAAGCAATTGTTTTCTTTGGCACCCCTGCATAACCCTGCAAACTTCCTGGGAATTGAAGTGGCGGAAAAGATATTTTCTAGGGCCCGGCAAGTTGCGGTATTTGATACAGCCTTCCATCATACCATGCCTGAGAAAGCTTTCCGGTATGCGATTCCCGAATCTTTCTACACAGAAAAACGTATAAGGGCTTACGGTTTCCATGGCACTTCCCATAAATACGTAAGTGAGCAGGCGATGAATTACCTGGATAATCAACAGGCAAAACTCATTACCATACACCTGGGCAATGGCTGCAGCATGACGGCTGTAAATGCCGGGAATTCGGTTGACACGAGTATGGGATTCGGACCAGTAAGTGGTTTAATAATGGGCACACGTTCCGGGGACATAGATGCTTCCGTAATTTTTCATTTGATAGAACAGCTGGGATTTAGCCCGGCAGATGTGAGTGACCTGCTGAATAAGAAAAGCGGGATGCAGGGCCTCACAGGGTTTAGCGATATGCGGGATATTCGCAAAGCCATCACAGCCGGAGATAATAACGCAGCGCTCGCTTCGGAAATGTATGCATATAGAATTAAAAAATATATCGGGGCTTATGCTGCGGTACTCAATGGCTTGGATGCCATTGTTTTTACGGCCGGCGTTGGTGAAAACTCCGCAGATATCCGGAACAGGATCTGCCAGAACATGGAGTGGTTCGGCATTCACCTGGACGAAGAAAAAAATGAAGAATTGACCGGCCCTGTTCGTGAAATAAACACAGCCAGTTCCGAAGTGAAGTTGCTGGTTGTAGCCACCAATGAAGAATTGGAAATTGTAAAACAGTGTTATGAATTACTGGCGGGCTGAAGCACAACTTTAGTTTTCCCTTTTAAAAAATCACCCTTAACCGAAAAGGTTAAGGGTGATTTGGCAATGCTATTGCATTTTGAACTTGTCTGATATAAATTCTATTAATCTCTCATTGCTCATTTTGTTGGAAGTGCATTCTGTAGCAACTGTATTTTTAAATTGCGGTGTATCTGCCAGGTAATGCATAAATTTTTCCTGCGCCTGCCCGGTTCCGGTAAGATGCACATGGGTAGCATTCACAATATGGGAAGCTATTTCCTTAAAATATTTAGCCTGCAGCATTTTTTCCTGGTTATTGCCATTTTTTTCACTGGCATTGTAGGTTGGCTTTTCGCCTTCCACATTTGCAAGGAACATAATAGAATCTGCATGCGTATCACTTGGACCAACTATTTGAGCATTGTAGTTATCCATCCACACACCAAATTTTTTTTGATTATCCATTTCTTATTTTTTAATGTAAGAAGCATAAATCAAGAACCATACCCCTATCTGCCCTGTGACATATTATCATAAAAAAGCCGCCCATTTATAAAATGAGCGGCTGGTACAAACAAAAACAAAATGTTATACGACTAAATCGCCTGGTTTTCTTTCAATTTCCCACTCCATACCCTTTTACCCTGCAGCCTTCTGACCAGGTACATAATGCCCACAAAAAGGAAAAACAGCGGCCCTGTAAACCCGAAGATGGCGACATATTTGGTTCCATAGAATTTATCCATTGGCCGGCGCAATCTTTCCGCGATAAGGTACATACTTGGCACCATCATCAGGGTAAGGAAAAAAGCGAATATGAGTCCGAATATGATCGTCCAGCTCAGTGGTCCCCAGAATACAACACTGTCACCCCCAAAGAAAATATGCGGGTTGAGTGTTTGAAAAAATGATACAAAATCTATGTTGAATCCAACGGCCAGGGGTAATAATCCCAACATGGTGGCAATCGCCGTTAGCATTACAGGGATGATCCTGATCTTGCCTGCCTGAATGGCTGCTTCCCTCGTTCTTACGCCACGGCCGCGCAGCTCATCGGTAAATTCTATGAGCAGTATACCATTTTTAATTACGATACCGGCCAGCCCGATGACACCTACTCCGAGCATAATAGTACTGATAGTCATACCGGTAAATGCGTAACCAAGTAACACCCCTATCACAGAGAAAAATATTTCAGTGAGTACAATAAAAGGTTTACTTAATGAATTGAACTGCAGGACAAGAATAAGGAAAATAAGCCCCAGCGCTATAATGAGTGCCGTGCCAAGAAAAGCTTGCGTTTCAGCTTCCTGTTCGCCCTGCCCGGTTTGCCTGATAGTTACATCTGCCGGAATTTTAGTGATAGATTTAAAGTCAGCAATCTTTCCTTTCAGTTCATTATTTACTTTTCCTGTCATGGAAGGGTCAAGTACATTCGATTGCAACTGAATCGTACGCTTCACGTTTTTACGTGCAATTGCGCCACTGGTATTGGTATAGTCCAGGCTTGCTACGGCGCTTACCGGAACGGACTTGATGCGCATCGTATTCATATCCATAAATGTCAGCCGCATGTTCATGAGGTTCGTCACATCCTGGCGAACCAAATCTGTATACCGCAGCTGAATTTTGTATTCATCTTCTCCTTCTTTCAATTTACTCACCTCTTTACCAAATAACGCCGTGCGTATCTCCATACCGATTTGCCCGGTACTTACGCCTTCCATCATTGCCTTTTCGCGATCCACATTGATGGTAATCTCCGGGCTATTCAGGTCCACATCCATACGAAGGTTCTCAATCCCATAAATTTGGTTAGTATCCAGGTAATTGCTTAACTGGGTAGCTACTTTTGAAATAGCTTCAAAATCATCTCCGCTGATTTCTACATTCACCGGAGGGTCTGTCGGAGGGCCGCCATCTTCCTGCGCCACTTCTATACTGGCACCGGGAATGCCTCCCATATTGGCGCGGATCGAATCCATAAAGGGTTTGGTCTTTTTACCATCCCGTTTTTCATACTCCACAAATGAAACCTGGATACGGCCGAGGTTTGGCTGAACACTCCGGTTGTTATCCCTTGGGTTATTAGCACTGTTCGCTACGTTGGTAATAACACTCTCCACAATGCTTCCTTCTTTACCCGGTAGCTCTTCCCCCAGTACCTTGTATACTCTTTTTTCCAGTACAGTAGTAATGCTGTCTGTTTTCTTTACATCCGTACCCGGCGGCATTTTTAAATAGACATATACAAAATTCGGATCACCACTCGGGAAGAATGTACTTTTATTTCCACGTAACAGGAGCAGGGCTACCGAAACGGGAAATAATAAGAAAAGTGCCACCAACATCCAGACTGGCCTCCATCCCCTGAGTACCCAGCGCAGTAATTTTTCATAGCGATGCATCAGCCCGGGTAAAACCCTGGCCTGGAAATAATGAATGATATCCCGGAAAACAAAACGATTGAGAACTGCAAGTATCATCATGAACAACAGGAAGTTTGCCATGCCATGCCAACCTGCAAGGTGCAATACCAGACCGAAACCAATGCTGATCCAGAACCACCACTTTTTGAAAATGTCTTTTTTAGGCTCTTCAAATTCTTTCCCCTCCGGTTTCATAAAACTTACGGCGAAAACCGGGTTGAAAATAAAAGCAACGATCAGGGATGCTGCCAACGTAAGTATAAGCATAGTTGGCAGGTAGATCATAAACTTACCAATGATGCCCTTCCAGAAGAGGAGCGGGAAAAACGGCGCCAGTGTGGTTGCAGTACCTGCTAATACAGGGATGAAAACTTCGCCTGCTGCTTCCTTGGCACTCCTGATAATTGGCACTTTTCCGTTATTGTATATCCGGTGTGTATTTTCTATCACCACGATCGCGTCGTCTACGATGATACCCAGTCCGAACAGCAACGCAAATAACACGATGAAGTTCAGCGTGACTGTTGTACCAATTATTCCATCTGCGATAGGCAAAAATAAAAAAGCTACGAATACACTGAGCGGTACACTCAGCGCTACGAAAAAGGCGTTCGTTACTCCCATAAAAAACATCAGCACGATCAAAACCAGCAAAAAGCCGATGATGATCGTATTTACCAATTCGTCAAAGGAGTTGGCAGTAGCTTTACTTTGATCTCCCGTGATAACCACTTTCAGGTCTTTCGGAAGTTCTTCATTGGCCTGCATCTCCGCAGTAATGTCTTTTATTTTTCCCGCAGCACTGATCAGGTTTTCCCCTGCACGTTTTACAATGTTGAGCGTAACCACGTTTTTACCATCCAACCTGGCATAACTTTCTTTTTCCTTGATGGTATCCTTTAACTCCGCAATATCCTTCAGGTAAACGGTAGCGCCCTGGGCACTACTGCGCACAATAATGTCCTGCAGGTTCAGGGCACTTGTGAACTGCCCTTTTACTTTCAGGGTACGCTTCATATCTCCTACTTCTATCAGGCCACCTGTAATATCCTTATTCTCCCGGGCGATCGCATTTTCGATATCGGTGAAACTGATACGTGCTGCCTGCATTTTATACGGGTCTACATTTACCTGGATCTCCCTTTCCGGGGCACCCACTATCTCTGCGCGGGTGATTTCTGAAAGTTCTTCAAACCTGTCCTGCATTTTATCAGCATACTGTTTCAGTTTCATACCATCATAATCCCCGCTCACATTCACAAACATGATTGGCATTTCACTGAATGCAAATTCCTGCGCGTTCGGTAATGAAGTCAGATCGTTGGGCAAATCGGTCTGGGCCTTATCTATCGCATCTTTAACTTTGAGTTTAGCCAACTCGGTCTTTACATCGGTATCAAACTCGATGATGATAAGGCTGTAATCAGTTTGGGAGGTACTGGTGATCTTTTTAACTTTGGCACCGCTGATGCCCTTCAGTTGTTTTTCAATCGGCCGCGTTACCAGGTTCTCAATATCTCTCGGTGAGTTTCCAACATAAACTGTAGTCACACTAATCGTGGGTACCACAATATCCGGGAACTGTTCTTTGGGCATACTGTTAAACTTGGTAAGCCCGTAAAGTGTGATGATGATGGCTATGATATAAATAGCTGTCCTGTTATCGATAGACCAACTGGTCGGTTTAAATTCTTTGAATTTTTTCGACAAGGATTGTAGTGATGGTAATGATGCCATAATGATGACGATATAAATTTTTCTTCCTGATGTGATAAATTAATGCAAGGGCCAAACTATCGAGTACCAGTGCTTACATTCTGACCTTCGTACAAATTCTGGTAACCTTCGGTGATAAGCTGATCGCCTGGCACCAGGCCAGTTTTAATTTCTACGAGTTCACCGTATACTTCCCCAATATTGATTATCTTTTTCTTTGCAACTGTTTTCCCATTGCTTAATTTTTCAATCACATATACATACTTATTGTTCTCATCGGTCTGCACCATATTCACAGGAATTACCACAGCTTTCGGGGCAGAATAATCCATGATTTTCATCACCAGGGACTGGTTTGGTTTTAACGCGGCATCAAATGGAATTTTGGCTTCAGCAATAAATCCGCGCTGGGTGAGATCAATAGACTGGCTGAGCAGGGAGATGGTAGTATTTATTTTGCGATTCAGATCCGGTACACTAATCACCACCGGTGTACCACGTTGCACCCTGCTAATGTAGTTCTCCGGGATACTGGCCACCGCCTTCAGGCTGCTTGTATTTACAATTTTTATTTGTGGCTGACCCGCAGCGCTCATTCCGCTGAAAGTTTCTCCAACCCTTACATTCACCATATCTGCGATTCCATTTACGTCGCTGTATACATTTGCGGTGTTTAACTGCTCAACAGAAACTTTCACCTGTTCGCCGCTGGCTTTAAGTTGATTCTCCAGGCTCTCTACATTTGTTTTTGCAGTGATTAACTGTACTTCAGTACCTATACCCTGGTCCCAGAGATTTTTCTGGCGCTGGTAGATGCTCTTGGCAAAACCAAGTTGGGTCTTAATTCCTTCCAGCTGCTGCCTGGCAGCTACCACCGATTGGCGCATGATGGCGTCATCGAGTTTGAGAAGTAACTGCCCTCTTTTTACGTATTGGCCCTGTTGTACATAAACGGCCTTCACCTGTGCGGGCCCCATCCTGGGACTAATCATTGAAATATTTTCCGCATCCACTTTTCCCTGCAGGTCGATATAATGTTTAAAGTCCTGTGTGGTAACAGTCGAGACGCTTACGAGCTTTATTTTACTACTGCTTGCGGCAGCCGTATCCAGTATGGCCAGTTCATCCTGTAATTTTTTGATAGCAGCTTCGTTTTTAGCTTTGTCTCCCTTTAATTTTTCCAGGGCCGCTTTTTTATCATTCAGTTTTGCATTGTTGTCCTTCACACTGTTGCCGCAGGAATACAAAAGAAGGATAGCAGCAAGAGCCGGAATAATGTATTGTTTCATTGTTGGTTACTTTTATAAATTGTTAAGTTTGGTTAGCCCGTCAGAGTTTCCCGGTGGCCTTTAAGAAATCAATTTTTGCAATGATGGCATCATAAAACGCGCTGTAGTAATTATTCTGGGCCACCTTTAATTCTGTCTGTGCATTGTAAATCTCCTGGTTGCTGCCTAGTCCTTGCTCATATTTCTTTTTGGTTGTGTTAAATACTTTTTCTGCCAGTTCCATATTTTTTTCCTGGTTATCCATTGTCAGTAGGGCAGATGTGATCTTTAATCTTGCCTGGGCTACGTCATTATCAATATTCGCTCGAAGCTGTTCGATATTGTTACTTGTTTTTTCCAGTTCAAGTTTCGCCTTGGCCACCCTGGAAGCTTTGGCAAAACCGTCAAAAATGGGAACTGAAATTTTCATTCCTATAAGGGAACTGGTAAACCATGGGCCTTTATCAAAAAAATCAAAGGAGTTCCGCTGCGCATTTTTGTAGTAGTTACCATAAAGGGCCACGGAAGGCAGGTAACTGAGTTTGTAACGCTTAACATTATATTCATTTAATTTCTTACCGACACTCAGCAACTGGTACTCTTTCCTGTCTTCATAATTAAGCCCCTGGTCCAGCAGGCCTGCCTTCAATCCGTCTTCGGCAAGGGAGTCGGTTAGTATAAGTGAATCCGCCTGTGGCATATTCATCAGGAATTTTAAGGACGCATTACCGGCTGCGATCTGGTTCTCCACTTTCAGCTTTTCTGTCAGCAGGTTATTCAATTGCACATTCACTTTGTCTACATCCAGTTTTTCGGCAAATCCCTGGTTAAAAATTTCTTTCGTGTCTTTTAATAATTTTTCAAATCGTTCAATATTGGCGTCTATCGATGTTTTCTGCCTTTCCCCTACTACCAGCTGGTAATAAATTTTCTGCACGTTCACATTGATCATTTCTTCTGTAACAGCAGCCTGTTTTCTTGCAAAATCAAGTGCAGCACTCCTGGCTTGCAGTCCAATAAATACCTGGCCGTCGAACAATAATTGAGAAATATCAAAACCTGCCGATGAATTGTAATTAGTACCAAACTGTGCCTGTATTACGCCAAAGTCCCCGGGAGAAATGATAGGATTGCCACTGCCATCCTTAACGCCTTCCCGCTGCAGGACACCGTAGGTAGCCTGTGCAATAAAGTTTGGGAAACTTTGTACCGGCACATCAGGAAAATAATTTACAGAAGCGCTCCCGCTCAGCTGAGGAAGGGCCATGGCGGTAATTTCCCTGTTTACCTCTTTTTGTATCTTGAGGTCAACGAGGGCATTCCGTACCGCAACAGAATTTTTCATTGCGTAATCTACCGCCTGCTTCACAGAAAAATAATTGGCTGTTTGTGCCCTTGCAACTCCTCCAAAGAACAGCAGAACCAGGGTAGTGATGGCAGAAAGACTGCTCAGGGTTAATGACTTGTACTTCATTTCTCTACAGTTATATCTATTTTTTATGATTGGTGTACTTTTTTTCTTTTTCCTGCAGGTATTTCATTGCCAGCTTATAACCTTTAAGGGTAACCAGGCCGAAAAGAAAATTCGTAATGATCTGCTCTTCCAACTCCAGCAGGGTATAATTGTTAAGACTACGCTGGAAATCGGGATTGAAAGGGATGAACATGCTTTCCACCCTAAATTTTGCCAAAATCTGCGGATTTACATCCGGGCGGTATAATTCTTCCCGGATACCCCGTTGAATATTCTGCTCCATATGCTGAAGCAGGAATTTGGTTTTATGCTGGTGAAAACGCTGGTAAGCATCCGGGTGGTATTTCTGCATCTCATAGATAATGGCCGGGTTCATGGTCTGGAACATTTCCACCATCATTTCCATTGCGAGAAAAACTTCGTGCACGGCGTTTTGAGCTGCTTTTACGTGCCCGTCACAGGTACACTGGTTTTCCTGAATAACTCCCTCCACCACCGCTTTTACCAGTTCATCTTTGTCCTGGTAGTAGTGGTAAAGGGTTTTTTTACTCATGCCCACACTCGCGGCTATATCGTCCATACTCACACTCCGGATGCTGTATTTCATCACCAGGTCATGGGCGGCATGTTTGATTCTCTCTTTGTGATCGATGTCTGTCATAATTGCGAAGCAAAACTATGGAAACTTTCAATGGTACCAAAGTTTCCATCACTTTTTTTTACCATTCATCCTATTTTATGGTTACAGGCACCGGGGGTACAGGGATTGCTGGCATGGTTAAAGGGAATGCCCCTTCGAGTATCTTTGGGGCATAAACATCAGATTTATGGAAAAACCTTTTGAGTATAAAAAACTACTTCAATACTTTTTGCAGGGTCTGCTGATCCTGGCCCCTATCAGCATTACGATCTACACATTATACTTTATCGTTTCCAGCATTGATGGGTTGATACCGATTTTCTCGTACACCGATGAAACGGGCAGGGTGAAAGTGCAGAACTACGGGTTAGGATTTGTACTCATCATTGTGGTAGTGATCATGCTGGGTTACTTTAGCTCCTTTTTCATCACCAGCAGGATCATCAGTTTCATGGACAAATTCATGCAGAAGACACCTGGCCTCAAGCATATCTATAGTACAACCCGCGATTTTTTTGAAGCATTCGCGGGGGATAAAAAGAAATTTACACAAAATGTTTTGGCCAATGTGGATGACAACGATGTATGGCGGGTAGGTTTCATCACCAAAAATGACATGACGGATTTTGGTTTAATGGATTATGTTGCCGTATATATACCGATGGCGTATTCAGTTGCAGGTAATGTCTACATAATACCCAGGGACCGGGTGAAAACAATTACCAATATCAGCAGCGCACAAACTATGAAGTTTGCTGTAAGTGGCGGCGTCACAGAAATAGAAGATACAGAGTTAATAAAATAGCGGCCACTGCATTCATATTTATTTTTTAATACCAGGGTGTAAGTTGTAATTTACCGCGGCTTAAATGGCTTTACATGAAAAGACCTTTGCGTTATTTATTTTTATTTTATTTGTTGATTTTCTGTTATTTTCCCTCCTGGTGCTGGGGGTTTTACGCACACCAGAAAATAAATTACTATTCCGTATTGCTGCTGCCGCCGGAGATGATGGTTCTTTATAAAACAAATATTGAATTTTTATCAGAACATGCTATTGACCCGGATAAGCGGAGGTATGCTGTGGCAGAAGAAGGCCCCCGGCATTATATAGATATTGATGTGTACGGCGAATACCCTTACCGCGAACTTCCCCGGCGCTGGGAAGATGCCGTAGCCAAATTCGGGGAAGACAGCTTAAGGCAACATGGCATTGTTCCCTGGCATGTACAGAATATGCTTTACCGGCTCACGGCCGCATTTAAAGAAAAAGACTTCAGCCGAATTATGAAAAACAGTGCAGAGATCGGCCATTACATCTCCGACGCACATGTGCCACTGCATGCCAGTAGCAATCACAACGGGCAGTTCACTAACCAGAAAGGAATTCACGGATTCTGGGAGAGTAGGATACCGGAGTTACTTGCAGAGAAAAGATTTGACTTTTTTATTGGCAAGGCTGCATACATAAAAAATCCGGGCGTATTTATCTGGGACCGAGTGCTGGAAAGTGCTCTTGCTGCGGACAGCGTGCTGCGTTTTGAAAAGGAACTCACTTCAGCATTTCCTCCGGATCAGAAATTTTCATTCGAAGAGCGGAACGGCATCGTTATCCGACAGTACTCTACGGCATTTACCGAGGCCTTTGATAAAAAATTAAACGGGATGGTAGAACGCCGGATGAGACAATCCATTGCTGCGATTGCTTCGTTCTGGTATACAGCCTGGATCAATGCCGGCCAACCGGACCTTAAGGGGCTTACCCGACAGAAGTTTTCAGACACGGATGTAAAAGAATTTGAGGAACTGAATATGAAATGGAACAGCGCTCCAAAAATAATCGGGCGGGAGGAGAATTAGGGGATTAGGTGATTTGATGATTGAAACACAAACCTTGAACCTTGAACCTTGAACCTTGAACCTTGAACCTTGAACCTTGAACCTTGAACCTTGAACCTTGAACCTTGACCCCCCCCACCCCCCATCCAATTATTCCTTACATTTGCCCCTCAATTTTTTCATATGGATGCTCTCGAGACTACTGCTGAAGTGGTAATACATAATTTTAATGCCGGCCCGTCTATACTTCCCAAAACTGTATTTGAGCAGGCTGCTGCTGCTGTATTAAATTTTAATGATACCGGGCTTTCTATTTTGGAACTGGGGCACCGTACCCCTGCGTTCACTGCGGTAATGGAAGAGGCCCGGGCGCTAGTGAAAGAACTCATGCAACTGGACAGTGATCATGAAGTGCTTTTCCTCCACGGGGGAGCCAGCACCCAATTTATGCAAGTGCCCATGAACCTACTGGATAACAAGGAAAGTGCGGCTTACACAGATACAGATATCTGGGGACACAAAGCAATCAAAGAGGCAAAACTTTTTGGTAAAGTTGATGTGGTTTGTTCATCGAGGGAAAAGAATTACAATTTTATTCCAAAGGATTTTGCCATCCCCAATGATGCACGCTACCTGCACATTACTACCAACAATACAATCTATGGCACGCAGTGGCAGGAGATTCCAAAAACAAGTAATAGCCTTGTGGCGGATATGAGCTCGGACATCCTTAGCAGGCAAATAGACTTTAATGCATTTGACCTTATCTATGCGGGGGCCCAAAAAAATATAGGCGCGGCGGGTGTGAACCTTGTGGTGGTAAATAAAAATATACTCGGTCGTATCAAAAGGTCTATCCCTACAATGATGGATTACCGCAATCATATAAAGGAGGGCAGCATGTTAAATACACCGCCTGTTTTTGCTGTGTATGTGTGCCTACTCACCCTGCGTTGGCTAAGGAGTATAGGAGGTGTACCGGCTGTAGAAAAATTAAACGATGAGAAGGCGACCTTACTTTATAAAGCCATTGACGACAGCAAATTTTTTCATGGCACAGCAGCCATGGAAGACCGTAGCAAAATGAATGTTTGTTTTGTTATGCATGATCCGTTGCAGGAAGCTGCATTCCTTTCTTTTACAAAAGGAAAAGGTATTGTCGGCATAAAAGGGCACCGCACTACCGGCGGTTTCAGGGCGTCTCTTTATAATGCCTTGCCTGTCAGCAGTGTGCAGGTATTGATCGATGCCATGGATGAATTTGAAGGGATGGAACGTTAGGGACGCTCTTTTCGGAATATTATCACTACATTCTTCCTGAATGGACTGAACAGAATGCGCAATTATTAAAATTGACCCTGTACCTGTAAACCATTATTTTTGCGGGCTGATATTTATCTTACAAATTAGAATTTTTCCATGGTTACCATTTCACCCTTCAAAGCCCTGAGGCCGGAAGCTCAACTGGCCAAAGGCGTTGCCAGCCCACCTTATGATGTATTGACCAGTAAAGAAGCAAAAGTGGAAGCCCAGGGCAATTCATTCTCATTTTTGCATATTACCAAATCGGAAATAGGCCTCCCGGAGTCAATAGATATACATTCACAGCAGGTTTACGATAAGGCAAAAGAAAACCTGACTGCTTTTATAAGCCGAAACATCCTCTTCCGGGAAAACAAACCCTGCTATTATATTTACCGGCTTACCATGAATGGACGCAGTCAGGCTGGCCTGGTCTGCGCAAGTTCTGTAGACGATTATGAGAATGGCCTGATAAAAAAACATGAATTCACCCGGCCCGAAAAAGAACAGGACCGCATCAACCATATTAAAACTACTGGCGCACAAACCGGCAACGTTTTTCTGGCATACAAAAATGTGGCGGAAATCGATACAGTCATCAATGGCTGGATGAAAGAAAAAAATCCGCAGTACGATTTTGTAGCCGATGATAACATACAACATAGTATCTGGATCGTAAGTGATGATGAAACCATTGCCACTATCACCCGCTTATTTAAAACATTTGTACCGGCGACATATATTGCAGATGGCCATCACCGGGCTGCTTCTGCAGCTAAGGTAAAAGCTGCCCTTGGAAAAGCTGCAACTGAAAATGCTGATTTTTTTCTTACGACTTTGTTCCCCAGCAACCAGCTGGCCATCATGGATTATAACAGGTTGGTAAAAGACCTGAATGGCCTGACCAGCGCAGAATTTTTTGATAAATTGAGTGCAACTTTTTCCTATGAAGAAGTTAAAGAAGCTTACCGCCCGCAAGCCGCTCATGAATTTGGTTTATACCACGTTAAAAGATGGTTTAAACTGACCGCCAAACCGGGAACCTTTAACGAAAACGATCCTATCGGGGTTCTTGACGTGAGCATTCTGCAGCAGAATTTGCTTGACCCGGTCCTTGGGATTAAGGATCAGCGGACAGATAAAAGAATAGATTTTGTGGGAGGCATACGGGGATTAAACGAGCTGGAAAAAAGAGTGGATAGTGGTGACATGGCCCTGGCGATCAGCCTCTATCCTGTGAACATTCAACAGCTGTTTAATGTAGCAGACTCCGGAGAAGTGATGCCTCCTAAAAGCACCTGGTTTGAACCCAAACTTAGGGATGGCTTACTCACTCACCTGATCGATTGATCAATATACTTATAGAAAAAGGCACCAGCACGGTGCCTTTTTCTATAAGTATATACGCAGATGCTAAAATGCGGCAACTGCGGGTGAACCTTGACCGGTTTTATTTGTTAAGCCACTGTTTTCAAATTATCCCTCATTCCCTACTAAGTAAAAAACAATTATGAGAAAATTACTCCCCTCCCTGTTTATCTTTTCTTTGATCTTACACCGAGATAGCGTTGCTCAATTGTTGCAGCCAGGCTTCGATAAAAAAGAGTTAACAGACATGCTCAAAATTTCCGCACGTTTCGGGGATAGCGCTTATTCCTCGCAGTTCCCGCTTTCTTCAGAATATTCCTTTGTCTATCGTTCGCCCCCAGTCGGGTTGCAAAATATGTGGGATCTCTGGATGAATAAAAACGGGACTGCCATTTTGAGCGTGCGGGGTACCACGCAAAATGCCACCAGCTGGCTGGCTAATTTTTACGCTGCGATGGTACCGGCCAGGGGAACTTTGCAGTTATCAGCAACGGAAGCATTCGACTATGCTTTGGCGATCAACCCAAGAGCAGCCGTGCATGTTGGCTGGCTGATAAGCACGGCTTACCTGGCAAAAGATATGTTACCAAAAATCGACTCGCTTCATAAGCGGGGCATAAAAGATATCCTGGTTACAGGTCACAGCCAGGGTGGGGCAATTGCCTATTTATTGACGGCCCACCTGTATAGCCTGCAAAAAAAGGGATCGCTGTCCGCAGACATTCGTTTTAAAACCTACTGCACGGCAGGCGCAAAGCCGGGTAACCTTTATTTTGCTTATGATTATGAAGCCATGACGCAAAATGGCTGGTCCTTCAATGTCGTTAACTCTGCAGACTGGGTACCTGAAACACCGTTTTCCGTGCAAACAACAGAAGACTTTAATACGACCAACCCCTTCAGCGATGCCAAAACGATGCTAAAAAAACAAAAGTTTCCTGCGAACCTCGCATTAAGCTACGCCTACAACCGGCTGGACAAACCCACTAAAAAAGCGCGGAAAAGGTTCCAATATTACATGGGCAATCTCACAGAAAAAAAGGTAAAAAAAGAATTGATTAATTACACACCCCCGGCCTATTTCAACAGTAACCACTATGTGCGCACAGGCACCACTATCGTTTTACAGGCAGATGAAGCCTATTACAAGTTATATCCCGAAAACAAAGAAAAGGTCTTTACCCATCACCTGCACCCACCCTATCTTTACCTGGTGGAAAAATTGTGACCCAAAAAAATAAGAGCGCCCCATGCAGACACAAATAGAAATTACCAGGGGAGACATCACTAAACTGGAAGTGGATGCGATTGTAAATGCGGCGAATACTTCTCTCTTGGGTGGTGGCGGCGTTGACGGTGCGATACATCGCGCGGGGGGACCTGTCATATTAAAAGAATGTCGTATCATAATTGCCCGGCAGGGAGGTTGTAAAACCGGTGAGGCAGTTATGACGGGTGCAGGACTTTTACCAGCAAAATTTGTCATACACACGGTGGGCCCTGTTTGGAATGGCGGATACAAAAATGAAGCCCGGCTGCTGGCAGCTTGTTACCAGAATTCCTTGTTCCTTGCCAATGAAAACAACTGTAAAACGATTGCATTCCCCAACATCAGCACCGGCATTTACGGGTTCCCCAAGGAGCTGGCTACTGCAATAAGTTTCCGCACGGTTTATGATTTTATCAATACCGCCCGAAGCAAGCTGGATAAGCTGGTATTTGTTTGTTTTGATGAGGAAAACTATTCGCTCCTGCACGAACAGTTGAGCCAAACGAAATAGCAGCAAGTTATTTTCGATTATCTTCAAACAAAAAAAAGGCATGCGTAAACTAACTCTTTTACTGGCAACCACATTGGCAATCACAGCTTCTACCGTGGCCCAACAAACTATTTTACATTGCGGAAAACTGGTAGATGTAGTCAACAGCAAGGTGCTGAAAAATTATTCCGTAATTATCCAGGGAAATAAAATAAAAGAGGTGAAAGAAGGTTTCGTACCAGGCGCGACAAATGATAAGGTCATTGACCTGAAAAGCAAAACGGTAATGCCCGGCTGGATCGATATGCATGTGCACATGGAAACGGAAACCAAAAAAGGGAATACAGCGGAGAAATTTATCGTTAATCCTTCAGATATAGCATTTGAATCCTTGTCTTTTGCAAAAGTCACATTAATGAATGGTTTTACCACGGTAAGAGACCTGGGGGGTAGTGGGGTAAATGTTTCGCTCCGGAATGCGATCAATAAAAAGCAGGTAACCGGGCCACGCATATTCACTGCGGAAAAATCGATCGCCACCACGGGTGGCCATGCAGATCCTACCAACGGGTACCGGAGGGATCTCATGGGTGACCCCGGCCCCAAAGAAGGGGTGATAAACAGCAAGGAAGAGGCCTATGAAGCGGTGAGGCATCGGTATAAGAACAGCGCAGACCTGATAAAAATAACCGCTACAGGCGGTGTGTTGAGCCAGGCAAAAGATGGCGCAAATGCACAGTTTACCGTAGAGGAAATCAAAGCGATCACATCGGCTGCAAAAGACTATGGCTTTAAAGTAGCGGCACATGCCCACGGTGCTGAAGGCATTAAAAGAGCTGTGGTGGGCGGTGTGAACTCTATTGAACATGGCACTTTTATGGATGACGATGGCATCGCTCTAATGAAACAATACGGCACTTATTATGTGCCCACTATCACTGCGGGCAAGGCGGTTGGAGACAGCGCAAAGATCCCAGGCTATTATACCGATATAGTTACTCCTAAAGCACTGGCAACGGGGCCACAAATACAAAGCACTTTCGCAAAAGCATACAAAGCCGGGGTGAAAATAGCATTTGGCACAGATGCCGGGGTATACCAGCATGGAAAAAACTGGATGGAATTTGTTTACATGACCGAGGTGGGAATGCCGGTGCTGGAGGCCATCCGTTGCGCAACTGTGCATGCTGCAGACCTGCTTGGAAACAACCAGCTTGGAAGTATTCAAAAAGATAAACTCGCAGACATAGTGGCTGTTTCAGGAGACCCCTTTAGCGATATCAACGTGATGGGAAAAGTGAGTTTCGTGATGAAGGATGGAGAAGTTTTCAGGAACGAATAAAATTTTAAATAATCTGAAAGAAAATTTTAGTTGTATATACACATAAAAAAAACGCCAAAAGCTTTGCCGCAGCGTATTCAGCCTGATAATCGCATAAATAACAGCAGGCGATCCTGCTGTTTTTTCATAAGTATATTTTAGTCCTACGGTGAGCCTGTTCAGAAGGCCATCCTTTTATTGCTAAGCCATTCAAGATTGATTTCGTCCGGCACTTTCATGCGTTCCGCAATTTTTTTGTAACGGCCCGCCAGGTTGCACAAGTAATCCTGCGCTTTAGCCATTCCGTCCTGCAAACCAGTAAGCGTTTCTATTTTCCAAAGTGCCACAAGGTGTTCAATGATCCTGGCATAGTCCCACGTAGTGTACACGCCTATTTTTTGGGTGATTGCAGAGAAATCTGTAAAAATATTCGGATTTTTAGCCCCATCGGCCATTAAAACTGCGGGCATCACAATTTGTTTCCGCATCATCTGCTCAAAGGATTTCAGACCACCATTCGGGTCTATCTCAAATATCTTTGTCATAAACGTCTTGTAAGCCTTTTCGTGGCGGGCTTCATCGCCTGCAATTGTTTTGCAAATGCGGGAAAGGCTGTTATCACCGGCCTTATCTGCTAATTTGCCAGTATTAACATGTGCTATTTTTGTAGCCCTCTCCTGGAAGGATGTATAAACAATCGCCTGGTAAGGATCCTGGTTTGTCTGCGGATTAAAACCATTATAGATAAGGCGATGGATCGTCTGTTCCACTTTTTTCATGTCGCACCTGCCAGTCAGGTAGAGGTATTTGTTCAGCAGATCTCCGTGCCTGTTTTCTTCGGCCGTCCATGCCCGGCTCCACCTTACCCATCCATTGCTGCTGGTAAGTTCTCTTTCTTCATTTACCATCAAGTTAAAATAGGTCTGGTAACTCGGCAGTGCCTCTTCTGTGATCATATTCCCCACCAGGGAACTGATAACAGAATCCGGGATATTATCGGTACGCTCTCTTAACTGGATGACCTCATCCATCACATCGGGTTGGCTGAAGTCAGGTAAAAAATCTGTAGGCTGCCAGCAATCGTCCGGATCTAATAAGGACGATTCCACAGTTTGAGCAACAAAATCTGCTAACATGGTCATAACCTCAGCTTTGTTGCCTTCCTCTCTTAGTTGTTTGTTCATACAAAAGAATACTTAATTTTTAATTTTAACCGCTGATGGTTGGGCGGCCCATTAGGCTACAAACAACAATTCCATAGGGATTGTTATGGGAAACGATGCTGATTTTTTTGATTGTTAAATTAAATAACTGTGGAGAAGAATATTGGCAGAAAACCGGTGGAAGGTTTCAGCTGCTGAAATATAGACCCGACGCCTTATTAATAACAAAGTAAAGAACCAGTAAATGAAGTTCTACAATTTCTGCGCCACCATGCTCACGCTGGAACCATCCCATCAAATTTTTGTTTTGCCGGTTTCACGGGGTTCAATCGACATTCCCTCATGAGGGACATTTTTCACTTCATTCTGCAAGTTACGCAATTCATCCCGCAAGCCATTGGTTTAAGAAAGCAGTGTGGATAGCTTGCGGCCATTCAAGAATTTTTAAACCTTAACACAAGGCGAAAAATAATCGGAGCACTGTCGATCCTGGTGACAGCCTCTTCTACCATACTTGGTAGCGTGTATGGATAACAACGCCGGCGAAAAAACCACCAACCCCCCGAAAAAGAAGCGGCAGAGACCCAGGCTGAAAGAGTTAAAAAAGGAGAAAACCTGGTGAGCATTATCGGTTGTTATGACTGCCATTCCCCAAAAAATATGGGGGCTCATGGCCCGGAGATCCTACCCGAACGCAGGCTTTCCGGCTATCCCTCCTCCCGGCCTATTCAGAAAGCAGACAGCAACGTAATAAAACATGGTTGGGCTTTGTTTAACCCGGACTGAACCTCTGCAGTAGAACCCCAGCTTGTCTCTTTTGCAGCGAACATTACCTCCGATGACACGGGGACAGGTAACTGGTCTCAAGAACATTTTATGACGGCCATCCGGAAGGGCAAGTTTAAAGGACTGGAGAGTAGCAGGGACCTTCTCCCCCCAATGCCCTGGTTCATTTACAAGAATATGACTGACGAGGACCTGAAATCCATTTATTACCTGAAAACAGTGCCGGCGGTTGAAAATGTGTTACCTGCACCCAGGCAAATTGCGGACATTAAATAAATGATATCAATAAAATAGACAACCTAGCTAATGAACAAACAAACGATCTTAGTAACAGGGGCCACCGGTGCCCAGGGAGGCAGTGTAGCGCGGGCGTTATTTGCAGCCAAAAAATTTTCCGTGCGAATCCTCACCCGAAACCCGGGATCTGAAGCTGCACGGGCGCTGGAAAATGCGGGAGCACAAGTCGCCACGGGTGACCTGGATATCTCCCGGTAATTTTTTCTCACTAAGGATTTGATAATTATTCACCAGGGCCACTTTATCAGTGGCTCTTTTTTTATCTTTACCCAGATGAAAAATTTAACCGGCGCTTTCCTGCTTTGCCTGCTCATGGCCGCTTCTGCAGTAGCACAAACACAAACTCCCAAACAACTGCATGAAACTGCACGCAGTTTTATGCGACAGGGTGACTACCCCAATGCTGTACTTGTGTTGAACCGCGGGCTGCAACAGGAACCCAAAAACCTGGAAATGGCCAAGGACCTGGCTATGAGTTATTATTACCAGAAAGATAATACCAAAGCACTTGAAGTAATTAACCCCATCCTGGACAGGGAGGATGCGGATGACCAGGCTTTCCAGGTTGCCGGACTCATTTACCGCCAGGCAGGCCTTGCAAAGGATTGCGAAAAAGTGTATAAAAAAGGGCTTAAAAAATTCCCCGAAAGCGGCCCGTTATACAATGAATTAGGTGAACTCCAATGGCAACAACAAAATTTCGAAGCCATTAAACAGTGGGAGAAGGGCATTGAAACCGACCCGTCTTACAGCAAAAACTATTACAATGCATCCCGGTATTATTACCTCAGTTTAGATAAGGTATGGAGCCTGCTCTACGGTGAGATCTTTATCAACATGGAACCAATGAGCAACAAAGCGCCGGAAATCAAACAATTATTGGTGGAGGGCTATAAAAAGCTTTTCAGCGAAGCAAACCTGGAAGCAACTAACAAGGACAAAAGCCCATTCATAAGGGCGTTCCTGAAAAGTATGAACGGCCAGTCGGCAGTGGCAATGGGAGGTATTAATACGGAAGCCCTGACCATGATCAGGAGCCGGTTCATCCTTGATTGGTTCAACGAGGGCAATCCTAAATTCAAATACCGCTTGTTTGCCTACCAGCAGCAATTGCTGCGGGAAGGGCTGTTTGACGCTTATAACCAATGGTTGTTTGGCAGTGTGCAAAACCTGACGGCGTACCAAAATTGGGTGAATACCAACAGCAACATCTACACTGAATTCCTGAATTTTCAAAAGGGTCGAATTTTCAAAGTGCAGGGAGGAGAATACTACAAATAGAAATATTATTTCAATGTTTAAACATTAATTGGAAAAAAGGAACTAACTTTGCTCTCTAATTAAAAAACAAACAATGAAAAAAATTGCATTATTATTCTCTACGGTAGCAATATTGGCTGCCTGTAACAACTCGTCGGATGCAGAAAAAGCAACCACTACCGACACCCAGGCCGTGCAAACAGCAGACGGCATTCCCTATACCATCGATTCCACCAGCACTGCTGTGACGTGGACAGGTTCCAAACCCACGGGCCAGCATACAGGAACTTTGAGGGTTAATGATGGCACCTTGCTGGTAAAAGATAATGCTTTAACCGGCGGAAGTTTTACGATTAATGTGGCTTCGCTCAGCAATATCGATCTGGCAGGAGATGCAGAGAGTAAAGGGAAACTGGAAGGACACCTTAAAAGCCCGGATTTCTTTGATGTGGCGAAATTTCCCACTGCAAAATTTGAGATCACTTCTGTGGAGCCTTACGTGGCCGATAGTGCTGCTGTAAAAGATGCCACCCACCTTATCAAGGGTAACCTTACCCTAAAGGACAGTACCAAAAATATTTCTTTCCCTGCCAGGGTAACAATAGATGCAAACACGGCAGCTGCTTCTGCTGATTTTAATATTGACAGAACACTCTGGGGAATGAACTATAAAGGCCCGGAAAATCCGCAGGATTGGGTTATCCGGAAAGAAGTTAATATTAAGTTAGACGTGAAAGCTGCAAAAAAGTAATCATTTTTTGTTTGGGGTTATAAAGAGGCCATCCTTTAGATAGGATGGCTTTTTTTATTACCTTAGGAGCTGCCAATGTAAATTTCTCAAACTACGTTTTGACAGATGGCACCGGCAGGTTTAAAAACTTTGAAAGATGACCATGAACGAAAGCTCCAGGATTTTTGATTTTTTATATTACCAGCTCCACAAATTTCCACAACCGGACATGTTGGTTGGGAAGGTAGCGGGCACGTACGTGCCAATCAGCACAGCCGAAGTGGTAACAAAAGTGAACGAGATCAGCGCGGGGATCCTAAAGCTGGGTATGCACGGGCATGATATGGTTGTTGAAAACCAGGATAAGATTGCGATCATCAGTAAAAACAGGCCCGAGTGGCTGATGCTGGATATGGCCTGTCAGCAAACGGGCGCTATACTTTGCCCCATTTACCCTACTACCAATATTAATGAACTGGAATTCATCTTCAACGATGCTGCCATCAAATACGTTTTTGTTACCGGGGAGGATATCCTGGAAAAAGTGAACAATATCCGCGACCGCATCCCCAGCCTACGGGGAGTTTACGCTTTTGATGAAATGCCTGGTGTTGACCATTGGGAGAAAATTACAGCTGGCCTCACGGAAGAAGATCTTTTAAAAGTAGATGCCACCCGGGACCAGGTACAAGCCCATCATTGTGCGACTATCATTTATACTTCCGGCACTACCGGCAAACCAAAAGGCGTAATGCTGAGCCACCGGAACCTGGTAAGCAACGTACTGAACTCCGTGGACAGCTTTCCCTTTAGGGAAAACACCACTGCACGGGCATTGAGCTTTTTGCCACTCAACCATATTTTTGAAAGGATGGTTTCCTACATCTATATCAACAGTGGCATTTCAATTTATTACGCCGAGGGGATGGAAACCATTGGGGAGAATATCCGGGAAGTGAAGCCAACTTTGTTTACCACGGTGCCCAGGCTACTGGAAAAGGTGTACGAACGAATCATGAGCAAAGGAGCAGAACTTACTGGCGTGAAGAAAAAACTTTTTTACTGGGCAGTGGAACTCGCGGAAAAATATGACAACCTTGACAAAGGGAACCTGGTTTACCAGGCACAGCTTGCCATCGCCAACAAATTAATTTTTAGCAAATGGCGGGAAGCGCTGGGCGGAAACATAACTTGTATCATTACCGGCGGTGCAGCCTGCCAGGTTAGACTGCTCCGAATTTTCAATGCCGCAAAGATCCCGATCTACGAAGGGTATGGGCCTACAGAAAACAGCCCGGTGATAAGTGTAAACTGCCAGTATGAAGGCGGCAGTAAGATCGGAACTGTAGGTATAGTTATCAAAGGCCAGGAAGTGAAAATACAACCGGATGGGGAGATATGCGTAAAAGGCCCGAGTGTGATGATGGGTTATTATAAACAGCCGGAACTGACTGCAGAAACCATTATCGATGGCTGGCTTCATACCGGAGATATTGGCGTTTTTGAAAATGGAAAATACCTGAAAATAACGGATAGGAAAAAGGAGCTTTTTAAAACAAGCGGTGGAAAGTATGTGGCACCACAACCCATTGAAAATAAAATGAAAGAGTCTCCTTTCGTGGAGCAGATAATCATCGTGGGGGCTGAGCAGAAATTTGTCGGTGCACTGATTGTGCCATCCCTTCCCAACCTCAAGGAATGGATGGGCCAGCAAGGCATTCCTTTCACAACAACTGAAGATGCCATCAACCATCCGAAAGTGCTGGCATTGTACCGGGAACTGATAGAAGCATTCAATAAATTTTTTAATCATGTGGAACAGATCAAAAAATTTGAGTTGTTGCCAAATGAATGGAGTGTAGATACCGGGGAGATGACACCAAAACTTTCCCTGAAAAGAAAGATCATCATGGAAAAATACAGGGAAGCCGTAGAAAGAATCTATTCATGATAAAATGTAAACTTCACCAAAACAAAAACCGGCTGCATTGCAACCGGTTCCCATGCGTGAACATTTTGTTCTTAAAAATTTCTGGATGTTGGAGTGGTCTGCGGGCAAGACCAAAAATTGGTTTGTCACAGGAAAATTTATTCTTCCGTGCTGATGGCCTCAATGATACGAGGAATCTTCTCAAATTCGGTGGACTTATCAATGAAAAAGTCAGCACCCAAAGATTCGCAAAGCTCCCTGTAAAATTCACTGGCGCTGTTGGTAACGATCATTGTTTTTACCGCAGGATAATTTCTCTTTACGTACTTTAATAATTCTATCCCATTTTTTCCGGGCATCTGGAGGTCAAGCAATATGACATCCGGCGCCTGTTGTTTAATGAGTTCAACGGTTTGGTTATAGGAATTGGATTTTAAAACGGAATCTACTGACTCAAGTTCTACAATCATATCGAAAAGGCGCTCCAGTACAATTTCTGTATCATCAACAATCAATATTTTTAAATGTGTATTTATCCTATTCATTGTTGAGGGCACTTTAGTACAGGAGAGGTGATGCAAAAGTAGGCCTGACTTGCATACCAGTTTGTAAGGCTATATACTAAATAAGAAGGGTATTTATGCGGGAGGGGTGTAGCATTTAAACTACAACAGCATGGTTTAGAGCAATTTGTTCTCTACCGCGTACAAGGTGAGATCGGCGTTGTTTTTCATATTCATCTTAGCCATTATACGGGTACGGTAGGTGCTAACAGTGGTTACACTAAGAAATAGGGATTCGGCGATCTCTGATACGGATTTTCCGGCAGCCAGTAATTTAAGCACACTGAATTCCCGATCGGATAGATATTCATGTAGTGCTTTAGAAGAATCCTGGTCCAGCACGGAAGCCAGTTTTTCGGCAATGGAAGGCGTTATATATTTTTTGCCCAGCATTACCCGCTGCACTGCATTTACGAGTTCATCCGGGGCCATATCCTTGCTCAGGTAACCGGCTGCTCCTGCTTTAAGCACCCGGATCGCATACTGGTCTTCCGGGTGGATACTGAGTATAAGCACAGGTAGTTTTGGCTGAATCTGTTTTATCTGCTGCAAAGCTTCCAAACCACTCCGGCCTGGCATACTCAGGTCACTGATCACCACATCCCACTGCGCCTGCATAACTTTTTTTATCAGTTCTTCCGCATCCGGCACTTCCTCAATGTACGCTGCAGGGAAACCCTCCAGGAGGATTTGTTTCAAGCCGCGGCGAACAACGGTGTGGTCATCTGCAATAAGAACCCGGATCATAATAAATTTTTTTATGCTCAACTACCATTTAAAGGTACAATAATTAAAATGGAAGTTCCTTTACCCGGATTGCTGAAAATTTCATAAGTGCCTCCCATCAGGCTGGCCCTTTCTTTCATACCCAGCAATCCAAGGGTTTTTTTATTTGCTATTTCCTCCACGATAAAACCTTTGCCGTTATCCCTGATCTGTAAACGCAATTGATCATCCACCAGGTCAAGAAAGGATGTAACTTCCATAGCTTCCGAATGCCTCAACACATTTGTAAGGCATTCCTGGTAGATCCTGAAAATTCCCGTGGTAAGTTCCGGTGGAATTTTTTCATTCGTCACATTTGATTTAAAGATGCAGTTTATTTCAAAACGTTTTTCAAACTCTTCACTTTGCCATTCCATGGCGGCAACAAGGCCCAGGTCATCCAGGATACTGGGTCTTAATTCTGTGGCGATCCTTCTTACTGATTTTACGGTGCTGTCTATAAGCTGAATAGTTTCCTGAAGTTTTTGCTGCACCTCCCTGTCCTCGGATTTGATCTTTTTGTTCAGCCAGGATATATCCATTTTCAAACCCGTGAGCTGCTGGCCCAGCTCATCATGAATTTCCCTGGCCATATGTGTTCTCTCCGCTTCCCGTGCGGTTTCCAGGTGCGTTGCTAGTTGACGGAAAGCCTCGTGGGATTCCTGCAGCTTCTCTTCCGCTAATAATCTTTCGCTTACGTCATTGGCCAAAATAAGCTTGGCCGGTTTTTCCTCGTACATAATGTCGTGAGAAATAATGTTTACGCTTATTTTGCTGCCATCCTTTTTCAAATGCGTCCAGGTGCCGGCCCGGTTGATACCTTTTGGCATATCCCTGATTGCTTTTTTTACGGACTCAATCTCCTCAGCCGGCCGGATATCCATGATATTCATAGACAAAAACTCCTCCCGGGAATAACCATAAAAATCAATTGCAGCCGTATTTACGTCCAGGAAATTTCTTTCCGGCACCGATAACATCCACATCGGCATAGGGTTCTGGTAAAAAAGCAGGCGGTATTGTACTTCGGACAATCTCAGCGCCTCCTCTGCTTTTTTCCTGGTGGTGATGTCGCGTACAATACCCAAAAACCTTCCATCTGTCAGTAGTTTAGCACTTATCTCCACATTAATGATACTGCCATTCCTGCATTTCATCCTTCTTTCATTTATCACAACGTTTCCCCCCAATAATTCCTGCATCTTTACTGGGTTCGACTCCTCGTCCCCCAAAGGTATGAGGTCATAAATGGTAAGTTTTTTCAGTTCTTCGATCGTGTAGCCAGATAACTTGAGCCCGTTAGAATTTACGTCAATATACTGACCGTTAAAATTGCTGATGAATATACCATCGGAAGCCTGTTCAATAACGGTCCTGAATTTTTCCTCATTCTGCCGAAGTTGTTTTTGTGATTCTACTCTTTCAGCTATGTCAATGCCGCATCCCACCACGCAAACTTGTCCCTCGTAAACGATCTCCTTTCCACCAAAGTAATAAGGGATAAGCCTGCCATCCCTGGTTCTCAGATCGGCTTCAACATGAGCCTCGCCATTCACAAAAACATCCCCGATCTTTTCGCTTAATAATTCATGGTCTTTTTCAGCAAAATACGTCAGAGGAGAATTGGCGGCAACCTCTTCCGAGCAGTACCCGGTTACTTCCTCGAAACGTTTGTTCCAGCGATAATATTTACCCGCTTTATTAAACAGGTAAAATATAGCCGGAAGGCTATTGATGATGGAATCAGACAATTGCTTTTCAAGTAATAATTTCTCCTGCGCTTCCCTTTCTTCCGTTATATCCCGCATGGCGCCCAGCATGCGGATCGCCTGGCCGGCTTCATCAAAGATCAGGTAAGCCTTGTCATCCAATATCCGATAGGAGCCGTCTTTAGCCCTGTAACGAAAAACTTCTTCTACCAGGCTCTGCCCTTCTTTCACCGACTTCCTGAAATTTTCCAGCAGGTGATCGAGGTCATCTTTGTGCACCTTTTCCTTGAATTTGTCCCAGGAGAATTTTTCTGCCAGTTTCAGGTTAAAAATATTATTAAATGCATCGTTACCCCAGATTACTTCAGTACCCAAATCCCAATCCCATATAGCTTCGTTGGTAGCTTTGGCCACCAGCAAAAACCGCTCGTTGGATACCTGAAGCGCCAGCTCCGCTTTTTTTCGCTTGGTGATATCGTGGTAATAAATTGAGATACCATCTCCTGACGGATAGATGAGGTCTTCATACCAGCAGTCGATTTTGGAATAATACAATTCCTGCTTTTGTTCTTTCCCTGTGCTTTTAGCCAGCATCAGCGCCTGGTAAAAAGGTTCATTCATTACGTCTGGATATTCCTTCCAGATATTTTTTCCCATCAGTTCTTCAATGGTTTTCCCGTGCATCTCTGCAGCCTTCTGGTTCAGGTAAGTATAGTTCCAATCATTATCCAGGGCGATGAATGCATCTGTAATACGCTCAAAAACATGCTTAAGTTGTGCCGTCTTGATCTTTACCTCTTCCTCCAGGTTTGTGCTCAGGCGCTTGAGTTGGATCTCGGCTTTCCTGCTTTGTGTCCTGTCCCGGATCACAGAAACAATTCCCTGCCTTTTCCCATAATCGTCCTTGATTACGGAAGAAGTTACTTCAACATAAATCGGTGTACCATCTTTATGGAAATGTACAAGTTCATCTTTAAAATGATCATGCTGGTCAATCTGCTTCGTAAAATGAATAATGGAAGGATGTTCTACATTCAACTTCAAGATCTCCTGGCCAGACTTATCTTTAACTTCCTCTTCTGTATAACCATATAATTCTTCTGCATAGCTGTTCCAGTTCGTGATAAGTCCTTCATTGTCCGTTGTGATCACCGGGTCGGAAATATTCCGGATCAGCGAAGAATTAAACTGAAGTTCCTGCTGCGATTTTTCCATGGTTTTGACAAACCTGTTAAGGATATAATATACCACTCCCAGGATAAAAAGGAAGATAAAAGCGATCATGTATAGCCTTTGAGAGGACGCTCTGGCAAACACCTGCCGCTTGATATTTGACTGGTAAAGTACATTCCTGTCGGCAGTTTCCAGGGTAAAGACAAGGCTTTCTATTTCGTTCATGGTGCGCAGGCCTTCCCGGGATTCTATCACTGCCCTGGCTGCATCAAAACCATTTGCCCGAAACGCGGCGATAGAACGTTGCGAGTGGGTTACTTTGGCATTGATAGCGGTTAATAGCTGTTGCTGCGTCTGGTATTCCCGTCCTCCTTTTACAGGGAGTGATTTCAGCAAACTTGTATCTATCGCAATCCTTTCCATCCCCTTTTGATAAGTTTTCAGGAAAACATCATCCCCGGAAATGATAAAACCACGCTGCCCGGATTCCACGGCCCGTGCATTCTTGATAATATTTTCCAATTGCAGCAGGCGGTTGAGGGAAGTCTGGATGATGGATGTTTCTACCTGCGTTTGCCGCATATTATGAAACGTGGATAATATCAGGTATCCCAGGCATATTCCTATAGCTGCCAGGGCCCATTTCAGGTTGTTGTTGACTGTATTTTTATTCATTCAATTATCGGTGTAAGCGTGAACGGCGCTTGCCGTATCAATACATCTGTCAGCTAATTTACTAAATCCAGCTTCGTTTGCCGCAGAAGTATGGAAAGAATAAAAAAGGATGCTTTGAGGATTACGGCCGGCAGGTGGAGCTTAGTCGGGAGTGACGGATACTAAACCTGGTGGGATTGCCACATCTAGTCTGTCGGCCCGAACCCGCTGGATACAGGAGCAGCAGGAGCAGCTACAGTTATTACAAAAAGAAAATGCGGAAATAAAAAAAGAATTAGCCGCATTGAAAACAATGATGATAAAGCAGGAAGGGATCGTCTCAGGCAGGCAATAATAAAAACTGCCCGGGTGGTGTGGGTAATCAGCATCCGAAGGGACCTTCCGTTTTGAAAAAGTATTGCGAAAAATGGTTGTTTGAAATCTGTAGGGCAACCAGGAAACTTTTGCTGGCACGCCGTATCAAAAGTATTTGCTGCGGCTTTTTCATTTTCGGGCCCGGTGGATGGTAAACAACCTGCCATCCTCCAGAGCGTTGGCGCCGCCTCGCTTCCAGCCAGCGGCATTCAATACAATTTCCGCCTCTTAAATATTATTCACCTCATTATTAAACACGCTCTGCCTCGTTTTTACGTTTATACGACGGATAATATATATCTCAACTTTTTCAGCAACTAAATTTACTCCGTCTATGAATAGTAATCTTATTAAGGATGGTAGAGGGCTTACTGCGGCAGAGGGATTGAAAAATCATGTCTTCGGAATTCACTGCTGCGTCAGGGCCTATGTGTCGGGCGCTGCAGCAGCACTGCTGCTTTTTCCCTGCCAGGAAAAGATCACTGCTCATGAAACGTTTACAAAAAAACAAAAAAACCGGGTAAACCAGGCCATAAAATGAAGCGTGTAGACGAAAATACAGCGTGATTTTATGTAAATTTTTATTTGTAAATTTTTTTTTATTTACAAAAAAAGCATTTACAGCATAAGAGGAGGTCGGTTAGTGGATTCGGACATTTTCATGCAATGTTCAGCGCGAAACAACGAATTAAACCTTGGTTACCGGTACAGGCAAACCGTTCACCTCAGGAAGAGAAGGATAAAATGTAAAATCTTGACAAGGAGATGGTTAAATGCTGAAAAGAAAATTACAACCAGCGGATTCTCTCCAGGAAAGGCTCTTCTTCCAGTTGTTTGGAAGCTTTATCGATAATGGATGAGTTACGGATCACAATGGACACACCGCCAAGTGACAGTAGGGCGAAAAAGCCGTAAATTAAAAAGATGACAGTGGGGGTCATTCCTTGCATTTTGCCATAGTTAGCAATTATAAAGCCACAGTGCAGGAATGTGAATAAAAGCAAGGGGCTTTGAGGAGTTTTTTTGTTGTGCGGGAGAATGTGGCCTCGCCAGGAATCGAACCTGGATCTGGAGCTTCGGAAACTCTTATACTATCCATTGTACGACGAGGCCAGAAAAGTTATTTACCAAATCCCTGGATATTGGTCCCAAAGATTTTTACGGCAATTGCCAGCAATATTACGCCGAAAAATTTTCTTACCACAATTACACCGCCTGGGCCTAATGCTTTTTCTATCCATTTAAGGGAATGCAGCACTACAAAGATCACAATACAGTTAATTAAAATGCCTATCAGGATATTTACATTGGCATAATTGGCTTTTAACGACATGATTGTGGTGAGCGTGCCCGAACCGGCTATCAAAGGAAACGCAATGGGCACCACGCTTCCGCTTTTCGGGTTGGCGTCGGCCTTAAAGAATTCGAGCCCCAGCACCATCTCCAGTCCGAGGATAAAAATCACAATACTCCCAGCTACGGCAAAGGATTTGATATCGAGGCCCAGCAAACCAAGAAATTGTTTACCCAGAAATAAGAACAGGATCATGAGCGCTCCCGAGGCAAGTGTTGCCTGCGTGGAACGGATATGCCCCCCCATTTTTGCCTTCAAAGAAATTAATACAGGTGTGGACCCCAACATATCTATTACCGCAAACAACGTGAAGGTTGTAGTGAGAATCTGGCTGACAGAGATATCGCTGAGATCAAACAATAGCAAAAATTTTTGCAAATATATTGTAAGCAGGTTTCATTTCGCCGGGGAATCAACTTTTCCTTTGAACTTAATCTGAATGCCCGCTGCAAACTGCTGCGGAGCAGAAGGATTATAAAACCTGCCGGCAGCAGCATTCAGGTCATTGCCGAGGCTGTAGGGATCCTGCAAGGCTTTTTCATAGGAAAGAAAAAAATGGCTTTCCACGGAAGGGCCCATCGCGAGGTGGTAGCCCCATTTTAAAAACAGCAACTGGTAAGAAGTGCCCCAGGAATTATTGGCGTCATTCAGTGGTACGTGATCGGTGTAATTGTAATTGGCATCAAAGTACACACCGTTTGCACTTACAAGCTGCACACCCGCGGTAAAAATATTCGGGGAGGTGCCGGTGAGCTGGTTGCCATCAAATTTAATCGCGCCCTGCTGGTAATCCCTGAACCGGGCATTCACATTGGTGAATGAACCATTGATCCTGAGCTGTCGCAGCAAACCGTTGCTTTTGTTAACGGGATGAAAAGCAATACTGAGTTCAAGGCCTTGCTGCCTTGTTTTACCCGCATTGGTATAAAAATCACCTCCTGCAGAATCTCTTCTGCCAACGATGGTATTTTTCAGGTTAAAAATATACCAGCTCAGGTCCATCCACAATTTGTTCCGGATGATTTCGGTTTTTGCACCCACTTCATAATTAATCGCTATCTCGCTTTTTAGCGCGGCATTAAATACATCATTGCCGGCATGCACCTCGTCAATACCAGGTACCGAATAACCTTTGCTTACAGCGGCATAAAAAGACGAGACATCTATCCTTTTTAACAAAGATATCCGGGGAACTAATTGTGGTGTAAATGAAGCGCTTTGTTTTTTTGCATTGAGATCACTTACCCTGTCAAATCCATAATAAAAACGATTGTAACTAAGTCCGCCGCTCAACAAAAACTCCGCAGGCAAAGAAATATCAGCCTGCATAAACACATTCACCTGGCGCGATTGAACATCATCCTGGAATTGTAATGTGTCCTTGCGGCCCAGCTGATTGCCATGCACAGCCGCATAAAAAAAACCGGACTGAAATTCTGCCCCCATCACTGCATGAAGATATTTTTTCCGGTAATTGAAAACCGACCTCCCCCCCACACCCTTGTCATATTTATTTTCATAATTACGGATGGTAGGGTTTTTAAAATCAGTGAAAGACGTGTACGCCCCGGTTGTATTGCTCCAGGCATCGCTTAGACGGCTTTCCAATGCCAGGCCGGTATATAAAGTTTTCAGGTACACTGCCGCCCGCTGGGCTGCTGCGCTGCGGAAGGCTCCGGCTGCAGGTCTCGCCTGTTGCGGATTTGCGTTCATTTCCACCAGTGTAAGGCCACCGGGGGTCTGGTAAAACAGGTCTGCTAAAAAAATATTTGTATGGAGTTTATGTTGATTGCTCAATACCGATGTGCTGCTAAAATGAAAAACATCTCTTCGCATTTTAGTGTGTTGCCTGTACCCGTCCGTTTGCTGGTGCGAAAAACTGGCGGTTAAATTCGATGCACCGGTTTTTTCGAAAGCAACGTTGCCGGACAGGAAACCATATGATCCGCCACTTAATTGAACGGCTGTAGATTTTCCGTTCCGGGCGGTTTCGGCGTCGGAACGCAACAGTACCACACCTCCTGTTCCACTGCCGTACATACTGCCGGATGGGCCTTTAATGATTTCCATCCGCGTCAGGATATTGGCTGGCAATAGATTCAGGAAAGTGTTACCGCTGGCATCAGTGAAGGGAATACCGTTCCAGTAGACTTTTACATTTCTAACCCCAAAGGTTGAACGAAGCAGGTTTCCCCTTATACTCAGCCGGTAACTGCCCGGGCTTCGCTCATCCATTTTTACACCAGCTGTTGTATTAACGGCTGCAACCAGGGAATGCCCGCCGAATCTTTCAATTAATGTTTTATCCAGGATGGTAACAGCAGCGGCCACATTTTTGGCCGAAACATTTTTTTCAAATGCCTTTACCACCGTTTCTTCCAGCAATCCCAAATCCCTGGTTAACCGTAAGACCGGCGGTAATTCACCAGTAACCCTCAGCCTGAACGGCAGGTACCCCACGTGACTTACAGAGAACAAAAAAAATCTGCCGGGATAATTAAAAGAAAAAGATCCCGTAGAGTCCGTTACGGCAATGGAACGGTTATCGTTTGCCGTTATTACGGCCCCTCTAAGCGGCTGGCTTTCTTCATTAAGTACCCGGGAGCTGAAATTATATTGTGCAGCACAAAACTGTAGTGGCAACAGGCATATGAATGTTTGTACTATTCTAAACATAAGACGAGATCACAAAACTCCTCTATTATGATGACATGGTGAAACAATGTTTAGTAAACCCGGCTTAGCTCGCAGATCCGGGCTTTTCAATAAAAAAAATCTGCTGCTGGTGCAATTGCTGAAGACATTGCAGGCATAAGCAGTCCTCATATTTTTCACTAATGAACCGGTAAGCAGCCTCGTCCAGCTTAAATCCATAACATTGGCAGCCACCAATATCCGCGGCCTTACACTGGAAAGTTTGCCTGCAGCTCGGGCAGGTAGATTCATCCTGTTTGGTTCTGGCAGTTGCCATGCTGCGGTTAAATATCAAAATGAAAAATAAAAATACGACAGCAGGGAAACAGGCTTTTTCTAAGATCTCACCCCGCTGCAGTAAGGTATTATAATTGCATGCTTAACCCAACTGTGTAGTTTGCTTTACGGCTATTATAGCCCGGGATGTCAAAATAAACCTGGTCTGTGATATTTCTGAGGTCTGCAAACACTTTTACTTGTTTTTTGATGTTATAGGCAGCATAAAAATCAATCGTATAATATTGCGGCATTACATTAGGGCCTGCATCGTATTCCCCTTTTATGCGGCTTCCCACGAACCTGAAGTTAGGCATCAGGGTCAGCCCTTTCACCGGCTCAAGACTGAGTGAACTGTTAAAGGTAAAATTGGGCCTGCGGTACAAATTTTTCATTTTTACATTATCCGTTTCGCCTTCCCCATCCACATAGGTCAGGTTGGTCACCCACTGCCCGATCTTACCTATTGAAAAATTGTTTTCAATTTCAAAGCCATAATCATGCTGTTCATCCCGGTTGATATATTTGCTTGCATAGGTTGTAAAATCGGTGTAGAATACAATAACGTCTTTAATATCTCTTTTGAATGCTACAAGCCGCAATGAATTTTTTTTATTGTTACTTAACGACTGCACTCCTATTTCATAATTGTTACTTTTCTCCGGCTGAAGGCCAGGATTGCCGTACTCCCCGTCATATAACTGGTAAAGGGAGGGCACTTTATAGGCCGAGGACAAATTCACAAATACCCGGGTGTTTTCGTCGATATTATAAGAGGGATTAAACGACCAGGTTACGTTATCGCCATAAATGTTATGGTTGTTGTAACGCACACCGGCTTCTGCATGGAAGCCGTGATAATTTAGTAGTGACAGGGAAGCATATCCTGCGTAATTGGTCGTTTTTGCGGTGTCGCCCAGTGCTGTTTCAAATGGCCCAAAACTGCTGATGCTTAAATAAGACTGGTCCGTTTTGTTGCTTATACGTTGTGCACCTGCAAGCAGGGAAATTTTTTCGGAAAGCTTTATATTTCCGTACAGTTCAGAGATAAAAGAATATCCCCGGTAATCTCCGCGCTGGAACTTTGCAAAACCTCCCACGCTCGCGCTGTCATCTGTCAGTAACCGTTTGGTATTGATCTGTGTATTCGTAAAATGGATCGTGGCTTTTTTACCTGTATAAGTCAGGAGGATGCTGTTAAGGAAATTACTGTTTTTATTGGTGTAATCCTTGTCATCTGTGAAAGCGCCTGCATCCAGCCCGGTATTGTATTTGCCATAATTCATGCTGTACCGGACGGCAAGCCTGGAATCTACCTGGTAACCAAGGTTTGCCTGGAAATTGTTTTGAATAAACTTATCATCATCAAAGCCCGCATTACCGGTGCTGTCGTGGGCACTGGAAAATCCCTTGCTGTTGGTATGCCCATATTGCAGGTTGTAGAAAAACTTTTCTATTGTGCCATTTAAGCCGGCATTTGCCTTGAACGTGTTATAGCTTCCATAAGAGATCATGGCATTGGGGCTAATCTTTGCGCTGCCTCCTTTTTTTGTAATGATATTAATAACGCCTGCCACCGCATTGCTGCCCCACAGGGTACTCTGTGCGCCCTTAAGAATTTCTATCCTTTCTATTTGAGCAGGGTTAATATTATTCAAATCAAAATAACCGGAGATATAAGAAGGGTCTGCTACTGGTACGCCATCGATTAATATAAGGGTATTGCTGACTGCCGCACCGCGAAGGTAATAATCCTGGTTGCTGCCCAGGTTGTTATTGGCACCGCCTACAACAACGCCGGCCTGGTAGTTTAAAATTTCGGTAATTCCCTTACCGGCGTGGGCTTGCAGAGTGGCCTGGTTGATAACGGTTACTACTTTTCCCGTTTGGGATTGTTTGATGGAAGTTTTGGTGGCAGTAACTACTACTTCATCCATACTGGCACTATCTGCCGGAGTAGAGGAGACGGGTTGCTGTGCATACAACTGACTACTGAAACATACAGCAGCCGCAATAAAAATTTTCTTTTTCATTTTTTTGAAAAATTTTTTTTTGTGACTGCTTCCTGGAGGAAAACTTTGTGCTGGTGCAAATACCCGCACGGTGAAATATAAATGCTTTTCAGCTTTTACATTCCATGCCTTTCACCCGAAAGCTTTGAATGATATTAAGTAAACCTGGCAGGTCTTCTGGCTCGGGTTCTGTTGAACACCTTCCCGCTGAGAAATTCAGCAGTGGTATGAAGATTCAACAGTGTGAAAATGGTGAATAGGCAATGGTGAATGGTGAAAACCCGAGGTGTTCAATATTCACAACTTACTACTCACAACTCACTATTCACAATCCTTACAGCTACGGGGATAGCGCCGGAATCACACCGGACTTCCCTTTTAATCCCGGCTTTGAAACCGGGAACCAAATCTGCTGCAAATGTAGGGAGAATGCAATTCAACCCGCAAAAATAAAAAACAGGCCCTTCCTGCTTCAACCAATTTCCCATAAAAATCCGAATGCCTGTTTTTATATTCCTCTCATTCAGTATCTTTTCGGTATGCAAACAAAAAACAAGCTGAACCTCTTTTCCTTTACCATGATCGTGATTGGCCTTGTGATCGGGATGGGCATTTTCCGGGCGGCAGCCACGAGTGCCAAAGATGCGATTGCACCTTCTGTTTATTTCAGCGCCTGGATCATTGGCGGTTTAGTAGCCTTATGCGGCGCCCTCACTTACGCAGAAATCGGCAGCCGTTATCCCGTTACAGGCGGTTATTACAAAGTGTTTGCAAAAGTATACCACCCAAGTATTGCATTTGCCATCAACTGCCTGATACTGGTGAGCAATGCAGCAAGCCTGAGCGGTGTTGCCCTTATCGGGAGCGGGTATTTATTAAAATTGTTTCCGGGTGTATGGACCGATATCGATAAAGCGCTCGTAAGTTGTGGAGCCATTATTTTATTCTATGTTATTAACCTGCGTGGATTAAAAGTGAGTTCAAGGGCCCAGAATATTTTGATGCTTATCAAAATTGCAATGGTGCTGGTTTTAATTGCCGCATTGTTTTTCCCCGATAAATATGCTGTGCAACAAACTGCCGCAGAAGCAGGCGCTGCCTCCTCCGGTACTTATATGGACTGGGTAAAAAGTCTCGGCATCAGCCTCATCGCGGTGTCTTTTACTTACGGCGGCTACCAGCAAACAATCAACTTCGGGAATGATGTGGAGAAGCCTTCAAAAAATATCCCTGCGGGTATTTTTATCGGTATACTCGTAATAATAGTTTTGTACCTGCTGGTGAATCTTAGCTACTATAACCTGGTAGGATTTAACCAGATGAAGGGAGAAAGGGAAATTGCCTATGTTGTTATAGATAAGATTTTCGGAACCACAGGTGCTACGGTCTTTTCCGCCTTTCTGTTTTTAGGTGTGCTGGCCTATGTCAATGGATTATTGATGAGTAATCCCAGGGTAATGTATGCGATGGGAGAAGACGGCAGCCTCCCAAAAGTTTTTGCCAGGCAAAATGAAAAAACCAACGTGCTTACATTTTCGCTGACAGTTTTCTCAGCAGTTTGTATTATCATTCTTTTCTTTGCACAGGAATTTGAAAAGATTCTGGGCTTTACCATATTCCTAGATTGTTTCGGGATGGTGCTGAGCAGTGCCACTATATTTTGGTTCCGCAAAAAAACCAAACACCTGGATGGTACGGGTATTTATAAAATGAAACTCTATCCGCTGATGCCCATCTTATTTATTGCCGCCTACCTTTTTGTGGGCATCAGTATTTTTGCCGATGACCCTGGAACCGGGGCGTTGGGTATTGGAATATTGGCCGCATTTATCGGGTTGTACTTCCTGGCAAAAAAAATAAATGGGGCTAAAGCACCGGAGCTGAATTAAATATTGTTATCCCTGGCCTTCAGGCCAGGGGAAAATTTTCAATTGCCCTAATTTCAGCAAGGCAATTTTGCAAGGGGTCAGATCTGTTGACAAGGGTTCACCGATGCAACATAGAGCCGTTGTTACACCTGGCTTAGCAAATGCCATTGATGCGGAATCCCAGGTTTATTGCCCAGGAATTTAAGAAAGTGCTCACGCAAAGGAGCCCGGTTTGTTTCCGCAGGCTTCAGCCCGGGGAACTAAAGGACACAATAATTCGGGGCTTTGGCCCCTTCATTACAATATACAACCATGGATATTTCATACATTATCAATGAACTGGGAGAGGACAGGGAGCTGTATTTCAATGCGGTAGTACCCCCGATCATGCAAAGCAGCAATTTTGTATTTGACAAAGTAGATTCATTGCGCCATGCATTTGCTGATGAATACAGCACTTACCTATATAGCCGGGGTTTGAATCCCACGGTGGAAATCCTGAAAAAAAAGCTGGCTGCACTGGATGGTGCGGAAGACTGCCTGGTATTCAATACCGGCGCTTCAGCCACATTCGCAGCAGTGCTCGCCAACGTGAAATCCGGTGACCATATCGTAAGTGTAAAAAAACCTTATACCTGGACACAAAAAATGTTTAACCATATCCTTCCCAGGTTTGGTGTAACCACCACCTATATCGATGGCAGGGAGATCGAAAATTTTGAACGAGCCATTCTTCCAAACACTACCCTGATCTACCTGGAAACGCCTAACAGCTGGGATTATGCCATACAGGACCTGAAGGCTGTTGCAGAACTTGCAAAGGCAGAAGGCATCATCACGGTCTGTGATAACAGTTTTTGTACACCCATTTATCAGCGGCCGATAGAGTTAGGCATTGATCTTACCGTGCAATCAGCTACGAAGTATATCGGCGGCCATAGCGACACACTGGCCGGGGTTTTATGCGGAAGCCAAGAAATGATCACCAGGATCTTTAACAGTGAGTACATGAATATTGGGAGTGGGATCCAGCCTTTTAATGCATGGCTTTTGATACGCGGCCTGCGCACACTGCCGATGCGATTGGAGCAGGTATCCCAATCAACAATTAAGGTATTGGAATACCTTAAAAATCATGCGCAGGTGGAAGAGGTCTTATTTCCTTTTGATAAAGACTTCCCACAATATGAATTGGCGAAGCAACAAATGCAGGGAGCCTGTGGTCTGCTCAGCTTTGTGCTGAAGTGTGAAAAGGTAATGCAGGTAGAAACCTTCTGCGAAAAGTTGCAGCACATAAAAATGGCCGTAAGCTGGGGTGGCCACGAAAGTCTCATCATTCCAAAATGCGCGGGGATACAAAGAGAGAATTTCATCCCCGGCAGCCGGGACCACCGGATGCTAAGGCTGTATGTGGGCTATGAATCCCCGCAGTATATAATTGATGATCTTGACAGGGGGTTTGAAAGCCTTTTGGCTTAACTTAATTCCCGGGGCCGCTTATAATATTACTTACTGCGGTAACTTTACAAATAATATTTTTGGGTTATGCGCTTTTTCACCTTCCTATCCTTTACTGCGATTTTTTCTCTTCAAACTGTTTATGGTCAACAAAAATGGAATCTTAAAACCATCGTAGAATATGCGATGGCCAATAACATAGGAGTGAAACAAAGTGAGCTACAAGCAAAATTTAGCGGCCTCACCTATCAGCAAAGCAAACTCAGCATCTTTCCTTCGGCAAACTTCAATGCCAACACCAGCATAAACAGTGGTAGTAACCAGGATCCGACAAGCTTCGGCCGGATCACCCAGACCTACGTGGGAGCCGGCTTTCAGCTACAGACAAGTGCTGACATTTTTAATTTTTACAGTAAGCGGAACCTTATACTTGCCAACGAGTGGGAATTAAAAGCCTCCCTGGCAAATGTGGGTAAAATCAAAAACGACATCGCTTTGTCTGCTGCCAATGCGTACCTGCAAATATTACTGTCAATCGAACAGGAGAAAATAACTTTGGTACAACTGGAACAAACAACGACGCAACTTAGCAACACAAGAAAACAAGTGGATGCCGGCGCGTTACCGGAATTAAATGCCGTGCAACTGGAAGCTCAACTGGCCCAGGATAGCGTGAATTATATTACAACAAAAGGGAATACCACCCAAACAATCCTTACGCTGAAGTCATTTATGAACATAGATGCTGCAGCGCCATTTGAAGTGGATATGCCCCCCGTTGAGTCTATTCCGGTAGAACCCATCGCCGATCTTCAGCCTGCATACGTTTTTAAACAGGCACTGGCCAACCAGCCGCAACAGCTTTACAATGAATACAGGTTAAACGCTGCAGAAAAGAATAAACTTTCAGCCAGGGCTGGGATGTACCCTTCTTTCGGTGCTTTTGCAAGCCTGGGCAGTAACTATAATAACCAGGTAAGACAGGTAATAGCGGCCGAACCTATCTTTATTCCGCTGGGTACTGTAAATGTGGGCGGCACAACCTATAATGTTTTTCCCCGGGAACCTTTCAGCAATTACACTTATAGTAAAAGGAACTTCCCCGGACAGATCTCAGATAATTTCAGGCAAAGTATCGGAATCAATATGAGTGTACCCATATTTAACGAGGGCAACCTTCGCACCGCCTACGAACGAAGCAAATTGAACATCAATTCTCTGCAGTTGCAGAAGGAACAGGATAACCAAAAACTAAAACAGGATATTTATTCGGCTTATAATGCAGCCTTGGTTGCTCTTGAAAAATTCACGGCTTCTCAGAAAGCAGTGAGCTCCGCCGAGCAGACCTATTTATTTGCTGGGAAAAGATTTAATGTGGGGATGCTTAGTACATTTGACCTGATAACGACCCAGAATAATGTTTTAAGGGCTAAATTGGAATATACTATCAACCGCTTTGATTATGTGTTTAAGATGAAGGTACTGGAGTTTTACAAAGGGTTGGGGTTGAAGTTGTAACGGTTGAACGGCAATAGATCGTGGACCCTGGAGGTCTCCTACTCAATTTAGTCTGAAATATTTTTTACAGGAAGCTTTAAAGCATCTATATGAACAAAACAACAAAATGGATATTGATAAGTGTGGGCGCCTTACTGGTAATATTGGTTGTATTATCCAAAGCCGGTGTGTTTGGAAAAACCGAAGGGAATAAGGTGACTGCTGAAAAGGTTCAACAGCGCACAATCATTGAAGTGGTAAACGCCAGCGGCAAGATTTACCCGGAGATAGAGGTGAAGGTCAGCCCGGACATCAGCGGGGAGATAACAGAACTTACTGTGCAGGAAGGCGACACGGTCAAAAAAGGCCAGCTCCTTGCCAGGATATATGCAGATGTTTATAATATCCAGCGCAACCAGGCGGCGAGCGGTGTGGTACAAAGCCAGGCACAGGTTGCCAACTCACAGGCCGCCTTAGACGCATTAAAGGCACAAATGGAACAGGCACAGCGGACCTATGATATGCAGAAAAAACTGTTTGACGAAAAAGTGATCAGCCAAAGTGAATTTAATGTAGCGGACGCGGGTTACAAAACAGCCCGGGCCAATTATAATGCTGGGCAACAAGGGATCCGCGGCGGACAGGCCAGCGTGCAAAGTGCAAGGCAGAATCTTGCCAAAGCTAATACGGATCTTGGGCGGACATCCATCGTGGCACCGATGAATGGGGTAGTGAGCTTACTCAGCGTAAAAAAAGGTGAAAAAGTCGCGGGCAACAGCTTTAACGTGGGTACAGAAATGCTCCGTATTGCCGATATGGATAAAATAGAGATCCGGGTAGATGTGGGAGAAAATGATATTCCAAAAGTAAAATTGGGTGACAGCGCCCTGATCGATATTGATGCTTACAGCGGAAGAAAATTCAAAGGGATCGTCACCCAGATCGCGAGCAGCAACAACGGAGCGGCTGGTGCCAGCAGTCTTGCCAATGCGAGTAACGACGTTACCCAATACAAGGTTTACATCCGGTTATTGGCAGAAAGTTATACGGATCTGCTGGGAAAGGGAAGTTTCCCTTTCCGGCCGGGCATGAGTGCCACGGCAGACATACAAACCCGCACACAAACAAACGTACTAAGTGTGCCGATCAATGCAGTGACCACGCGTGATAAAGCGGATACATTAAAAACCGGTACGTCAAAAAAGACGACACCGGCTGTGACTGGTTTACCTGCTGCGCCTTCGGAAGAAGACATGGAGGAGGTGGTATTTGTAAAAGATTCACTGAATAAAGTCCACAAAACGGTGGTAACAACCGGGATCCAGGACATCAACTATATCGAAATTACAAGCGGGCTACAACCCGGGCAGGAAGTAATTAGTGGACCTTATGACGTTGTGAGTAAAATTTTAAAGGAAGACAGCAAGGTAAAAGTAGTAGACAAAAAAGATCTTTTTGAGAAAAAGAATTAAACCTGGTGAGCCAGGATAAACTAAAAAAGGCATCCACCGGGTGCTTTTTTTATTATACCAGATAAATGTTGAGACCTATTGTACCCCTGTTTTTTTTATAATGCTGTGCAATGTTTGCTTTGCGCAGGATGTAGTCATAAAAATTATCCTGAAGAGTGAAAAGAATGAAGAGATTTCCGCAGCCAGCCTGAAAGTGTCTGGTAAGGGCGACAGTATATTTCTGCAGCGGCCTTTGCTGCCAGGCAGCTTTTTTTCACTTCCAGGCAGGAGTGAATATTTATTTACCATTACTGCATCATCTATAACACCGATTGAGAAAAAAATCCTTTTAGGAACGAGGGATATCACACTAATAGTCACAGTTGCAACGAATATAAAAAACATGGAGACGGTTGTTGTAACCAGCCGCAAACCACTTATTACCCAACAGGATGATAAGACCATCGTGGATGCGGAAATAATGGCCAACAGCAGTACCAATGCTTATGAAGTGCTGGAGAAAACGCCGGGTGCAATCGTGGATCAGGACGGGAACGTGTACCTTAACAGCTCAACGCCTGCAACCATCCAGATAAATGGCCGGGAAGTAAAACTGAGTGCTACTGACCTGGCTTCCCTGCTCAAAAGCCTGCCTGCAAACAGCATTGCTAAGATTGAGATCCTTCGAACGCCGTCTGCAAAGTATGACGCAGGCAGTAGTGGCGGTATCGTAAATATTGTCCTTAAAAAAGGGATCCGGCTGGGCACGAACGGCAGTTTTAATTTCGCGTATTTCCAGGGCAGGTATGCCACCCTCTCTGCGGGGGTAAACCTGAACAAAAGTGTGAAAAAAGTAAACACAAATTTCAACTACCAGTTCACAGACAGGAATTACTTTGAAGAAGTAAATTCCTTGCGCTACATCACCCGGGATAATTCTGTGGTGGACCAGAAATCCTATACAAAATACCCGGGTCAAAGCCAATTTTTGAACGGCGGAATAGATGTTGCGCTTAATAAAAAATGGACGGTGGGTTATAACACGAGGATTTCCCATACCAATAGCAGGAGTAATGCGCAGAACGATATCGAATTGCTGAGCCAGACCAACCAATCGCTGATAGGAAAAACGCAATCACTGATCACCAATAGTGGCCCTTCGGTTTTCTGGAATAATGAAATTGAATTAAAATGGACCATTGATTCGGTTGGCAGTGAACTGGCCATAGAAGCAGACTACGATTACGCAAATAACAAAAACCGCCAGGACTACAGCAATCATTTTTTGTTGCCATTTAATCGTTTGATAACGGGTGATGGAGCTATCGATAACAAAAAAAACATAGGCGAACTTGAAGCAGGTCTTACCTTGAAATTTAAAAATGGATACACACTGGAAACCGGTGCCAAACTGGCAAGCAGCCATAGTAAAAATTCCGCCTTATACTTTGTGGACAGTAGTGCCGGCCGCAAACCTGATAGTTTTCAAACTAACCGTTTCAGGTATGCGGAACAGCTAAGTTCAGCCTACCTGCAGCTTAGTAAAACTTTTTTCGGCTTCACAATAAAACCCGGGCTCCGGCTGGAAAACACCCATATTGAAGGCAACCAGTTTTTCCCAAAGGATACTACGTTACAGATCAAACGCACGGATCTTTTTCCATACCTCTACTTAAGGCGCAACATTACGAAACTGTTTGGATTCATGCTCACAGGTAATGCTATTTACCGGAGGAGTATCCGCCGCCCGTTTTATGAAGCATTAAACCCCTACCCGAAATACATTGACCAATATTTATTTGATGTCGGTAACCCGACCTTGCAACCACAGTTTACCAGTAACTATGAATTCAATATTATGGCTGACCAGTTCCCCGTTTTTTCTATCGGCCTGAATGATATCACAAACATATTCACCAATGTGACCTACCAGGATGATTCTACCAAAATTGTATATCGAACCTATGATAACCTGGGAAGAAACAAAGAAATGTACCTAAGATTTGTAGGGGGTATTCCACCCGGTGGAAAATATTTTTTTTACCTCGGAGGGCAGCACAATTTCAGTAACTATACAGGGTTTTACCAGGACCAACCGCTATCCTACCGGCGGGGAAGCTGGACCTTTTTTATGTTCCAGAATTATAAACCCACCCCAACCTTTAATATTTCGCTGAATGGTTTTATGCGGGTGAAAGGGCTGGTAAATTTTTACGAGTTAAAAACCTTTGGCCAATTAAATATTTCCCTGAACAAAGCGATCCTTAAAAAGAAGATGAATATCATTTTATCCGGCAATGACCTGTTCCGGACCAACCAATATGGTTTTAATATACGCCAGGCGGGGATTACTGCCTCTGGTGAGCGGTTCAATGACACGAGAAGAATTGGCATTACTGTAAGGTATAACTTTGGTATCCGGCCCAAGGAAGAAAAGGCGCCTTCATTTGAAGCACCGGTAGAGGGAAATAACAATTGAAAGTAAATTCAGAGCAGGTATCACTAACCGTCTACCCCGTTTTTAAAGGCTCAACGCGGTTGATACCGTTTGGATTTGCGAATATAATGCCTATATTTATACTGCCTTAGCTGCAAACTATCCATACACGCTCCATAACGGACATCTTACTTTCCAAACTTCCTCGGTAAACCGGAATATTCAATTTGCTTATTACCTGATCATTTAATTCCTGCAAGGATGAAACATATTCTTATTTCCGGGCTAGTATGGATTGCTGGTTTCCTGTTGTTAAGCCCTGCTGCCATCTCACAAAATTCCGTACTCATCAATTTTGGGAGCAATACTTGTTATAACGCCATCTCGCCCGCTTTTTCGTTATTAAATAATCCCTTGGGTAGCACCCCTTTTTCCCTGGCTGCCTGTAATCTTTCGGCCCAGTTACCGGACTTTTATAGCGTGTTTATTGCGTACAATCCAAAAAACAACAAAGTCTATGTGGCAGACATCCGCAGTGGTACACAAACTAAAATATGGGTATTGGATATCGGCCTGCCGCAAAACATAGCATGCCCGCCTTCTATTCCAGTGACGCCTACCTATGCCTATAGTTATATCTCCAATAATTTTGAGTTTGATAATAATGGTGATCTCTGGTCCTTATCGAATTACAACCTGGCAACCGGGCAATGCAATATGGATAAGTTTGATGTGAGCACCGGGCAGGTGATCAATACCAGACTGTTACAGTTTCCCGCCGGCAATTTTCCGACCAGTGTGACCAGTGGGGATCTCACGATCCTGCCAAATGGAAGGATGTTTGCAACTTTGGGAAGTTTTCCTTCGCGCCTCTACGAGATCAGTAATTACAGCAGCACGAGTACAAATGCCACGGCAGGTTTTCTGCAAACCATGCCAAACAATTGTTACGGTATCGCCTACCTGAATGGACAACTGGAAATAACAGGTATTGATTTTGGAACAAGCCAGTGTTACTATTTTGATTATTCCATCAGTTCAAATACGCTGGGCGCGCAAAAGCCTTTTCAGTTAGGTGAAGCGCCTATTGACAACAGCAGCTTTACACCCTCCGTCGGCACAACCAAACAATTACTGAATGCGGTGAAAGTAAATAGTAATACGGCCGACCTGACTTATGAAATTTATGTAAAAAACCTGGGTAATGTGATCATCAATAATATCAATGTCACCGATGACCTCACAGCTGTTTTTGGTGCAGGAAATGTTTCAAATATCCAGACCAGTTTTGTGCCCGGCGCAAATCTTGCCGGCCTGGCGCTGAACCCCTTTTACAATGGTAATAATGTGCGGAATCTTTTAATGAACGGACAAAATCTTCCCAATCAAACATCTTCCACAAGCGACTATTATTTTAAAGTACTGTTGCAATGCAGGGTGACCAACCTTTCAGCTTCTACTAATTACCTGAACAGCGCCGTGGGCCGGGGAACGGTTGGCAGCAACGACAATGCGAGCCTGATCGTATTTGCTGACTCCTCCAACAACGGTCCGGAATCAGTTGTAGATCCCAATAATAACGGCAATGCAAGCGAAGTAAACGAGAATATTCCCACCCCTTTTAATTTTGGCCTGGTGCCTGTGAAATTCGTTCGGATTTCCGCGTCTCTCACCAGTAAAACAAACGCCCGCGTAACCTGGGAAGTAGCCACCCCGACCATAAATGCAGGTTATTTTGACGTCGAATTTAGTTTGGATGGATGGAATTGGAAATCTGTGGCCCAATTGCCAATCACTGACCCTTTTAAAAGTGTTTACCAGTATCACCACCCTTTGAACCATACCGGCAATTTGTATTACCGTATAAGGGAAACGGATATTGATGGCACGTACATCTTCAGTAATATTGTTTTGGTGCGTACCAAGGCTACTGATCCCGGCTTTGTGATATACCCTAACCCGGCCAAAGACTATTTGCAGGTATCCCTCCCGGGCACCATCAATGGCCAATACCAGGTGGAATTGTTTGATATTACCGGGAGGCTGCTGCTGTCAAAAGAGTCCGCTAATAATACGGAAGAGATAAACACTTCCGCCCTGCAGGATGGCACCTACCTGCTTAAACTCAGTTATAACGGTAACGTAAAAACGCAGAAACTACTCGTGGCGCATTAACAGAGCTGGCTAAAGGAATAAACTTTCCGCAACAGCAATGCTCTCCGGTTTGCCCACATCTACGAGTTTGTCGCCACTATGGTCATACCCAAGGATCACATGTTCTGCTGCCAGGTCCAGAAAGCTGTCCATGATAGAAAACTTTCCTCGTTGGTGGATGCTTGAAAATATTTCCGGCTCATAGATCACCACGCAGCTATATGCTTTTTCCACCAGGCCGGGCTTATTGATCGCTATTTTTACCTGGCCGGTGTGCAGGTTCTTCCAGCCACACAGCCTATTGCCTTCATCAAACATCAACACCCGGGATGACTTCCTGTTAGTAACTCCGAATGTAACCAACGGCTTATGTTGCTGATGGAAGGCCATGAGTTTGTTCAGATCCAGGTTGGTAAGGATGTCAACGTTTAGCGAGATAAAGGGGCCATCCTGTCCTATCAGCGATTTTGCTTTTACCAGACCGCCACCCGTTTCCAACACTTCATCCGTTTCATCACTGATGGTCACGTTACTACCCCACCCATTATTTTGCTCAATGGCAGCCCTGATCTGCCCAGGGAAGTGGTGAATATTTACCACTACATCCTTTATACCGTACTCTTGCAGGTACTCAATATTTCTTTGCAAGAGGGATTTTCCATTCACCACGGCCAGCGCTTTTGGATGCGAGTCTGTCCAGGGTTTAAAACGGGTACCGAGGCCGGCGGAGAAGATGATTGCTGAAATTTTGTTCATAGTTCATAGTTCATGGTTGATGGCAGTTTCAGCAAAATCGAACTCTCTGCTTTTTAGCCAACCCGTAAGATTATTTATATAGAATCTCTCAATTTTGTAATCATTTTACATAAAACTTCGTATGCGTTGTAATTCGACCGAAATTTTTCTTCGTTAATATAATTTCTTGATTGAGCAATAAAAAGGCAAGCCACTACTTCAATTGCGGATCTCAATGCAATATTCAGAAATCTTTTGTACTCTGGAATTGACTGACCCGTGCTACCTTCAGCGATATTCAAAACCACAGAATCAGCAGCCCTTTTAACCTGGGAGGACAAGTTATAAAGCTCAGATTTTGGAAACGACTTTACCTTTAAATCAATGTCATTACTATATGCCAAAGCATTTTGCCAAACTTTTAAACCCTCAAATCTGAAAGCCATGTGTTAACGAAATTAGGTAACGAAATTAAAAACGTGCCTTCCCATGATCGATGAACCATGAACTATTTACCCATTATCTCACCACCCAATTCCCCCTATTATTATGCCCCAACTCGATCTTGACTTTAAACTTATTTTTCAGGTGCCTGGCTAATGCTTCAGCGGCATACACACTCCGGTGCTGGCCACCGGTGCAGCCAAAGTTTATCGAGAGGTGTTCAAATCCCCTTTTGATATAGTCTTCGACGGAAATATCAATAATGCTGTAAACACTGTTCAAAAAATCCGGCATCTTGGTTCTTTGTTCCAGGAAGTCTTTTACAGATTTGTCAAGCCCGGACAAGTGTTTATACTCCTCAAATCTCCCAGGGTTTAAAATACCCCGCATATCAAAAACAAAACCACCCCCGTTTTTAGTCTCGTCTTTAGGATACCCTGTTTTGATAAAGGAAAAACTATTGATGCTTACCACAAGCGGCGTGTCGGGTGTAGCCTGTGCAGGTGAAAATTCTTTGATCACTTCCTCACTTGTACAGATGTCCAGGACCTTCCTGAACTCAGTGACTGCAATTCCCATATTTTGATTGTCATTAAACCATTTCAGGTTCTGTAAAGCAAGTGGAATACTGGTGAGAAAATGCGCCTTCCGCTCAAACAATCCACGGAAACCATATGCGCCGAGCACCTGTAACAAACGGATCAACACATAACCATTATACTGGCTGCGGAAAACTTCCCGGTCCACGGTTTCGCCTACGGTTTCTTCAAACGAATCGATATAATCTTCCAGCAGACCTTGCTTCCATTCGTCCGGTAAATTAGCTTTGGCCTGCCAGAGCAGGGACGCCACATCATACTGTGGTGCACCATTCATGCCGCCCTGGTAGTCGATGAATCCAACATTTTCATCCTCTTTTATCATGATGTTCCGGCTCTGAAAATCGCGAAACATAAAATATTTGTATTCTGTATGAGACAGGTAGTTGCTTAATGCCTCAAAGTCGTCGATCAGTTTTTGCTTATCGTATGGCCTCCCTAAAGCATCCAGGAAATAATATTTAAAATACAGTAGATCCGCTAAAATGGCCTGTTTACCAAATACAGCATTGGTAAGGCATTTCTGGTAATCCAGGCCTTCATGGCCTTTCACCTGCAAGACGGCTAGCCGCGCCAGACTTTTTTCATAAAGAGCATACACTTCGGGTGTATATCCGTGCCGCTCCAGCTCGTCCAATAAACAAATACTTCCCAAATCCTCCTGTATGTAACAACAGGTATCATCGCTTACATAAAAGATCTCGGGAGTAGACAATTGTTTCTTATGAAAGTGTCGCGAAAAATAAATGAAGGATTCATTTTCCTTGGTGTTGCTTCCGTGTGTAACAATAAAATTTTTACCAGGCGTGTAAATCCTGAAATAGCTGCGATCGCTGCCCGCTTGCGGAAGCTTATCAACACCCGTAACAGGGGCACTGCTGTATTTTTCAAAAAGGGCCTTTATCTCTTCAGTTACCAATGGTATTAATTTTTAGGAGTCGTAAATGTAAAACATTTTGCTTAGCGGGCGTAATACATACCAGGCAGACAAGCTTTTTAAAGTGCGGGACCGGCTATTTAAAAAAAATCCGCTGTTTTTGTAATAATTCGAACCGCGGTGCATCCAATAGATATAACAACAGTATTCAACCTAATAATAAAAAAGCAACATGAAAACGATTGTACTGATTTTAACCGGCTTATTAAGTTTTATCGCGTCCCAGGGCCAGACAAAGGCATTTAAAGTAGAAGTCACAGGAAAGGGCCAGCCTGTCATTCTGATACCGGGGTATAGCTGCAGCGGCGATGTATGGAAGGAAACCGTGGGGCACCTGAAGGACAGGTATGAATGTCATGTAGTCACCCTGGCTGGTTTTGCAGGAGTACCCGCAACGGATACGCCTATGTTACAAAATGTGAGGAATGAAATTATTCAATACACAATAGAAAAAAAACTGTACAAACCCATTCTTATCGGCCATAGCCTCGGGTCATTTATGGGTCTTTGGGTAAGCAGCACTGCGCCCGACCTTTTCGGCAAATTGATCTGTGTGGATGGAATGCCTTTTCTCTCGGCTTTAATTGATCCGGGCGCAAACGCGGACTCCCTTAAAATAAATCCGGCATATGATCCCGCCACTGCTGTAAGAAATTTTGAAAATCTGCCATCTGAAGGTTTTATCGATTACACTGCAAAAGCAATGCTGAGCCAGGTAAACGATACGGCCAGAGCAAGAGAAATAGCTACCTGGCAGTACCTGAGTAATCGGAAAACATTGGCCCTGACATTAATTGAATTGGCTACGACAGATCTGAGAAAAGACATTGCAAAGATCAGGCAGCCAATCCTGGTCCTTGGTAGTATCTATATGACTAAGGAAAACAGTTACAAACTTATCGGGGAGCAATTTAAGGAAGCGAAACAGGCTTCGATCCATGTTGCAGACAGCAAACACTTTATCATGTATGACCAGCCAGGTTGGTTTTATAATGAAATAGATCAGTTCTTACAATAAAAACAGGTACGGGAAACTTTCTCTATCCTTTTTATATTTGAAAAAAATAGTCTTATCGCCCGATGGACCAGCAACAACAATTTACTGCACTTTACAACCAGCATGCCGAGGGCATCAAAAAACTCTGCCTTGGTTATACCGGTGATGCCATTCTTGCGCAGGATCTTTTGCAGGAAACATTTGCATCGGTCTGGAACAATATGGAAAAATTCCGGGGGGATGCTTCCTGGAGCACCTGGATCTACCGGGTAGCAGTAAACACCTGCCTTGGGCAATTACGAAAAAAGAAAGAGACCATTGTGGATATTGAAAACAGTCATTTCACAAAACTAGCCGATGTTCCAGACACAAAAGAGCAGGAAGTACAGCTATTATATAAATGTATCAGCCAATTACCCGAAACGGATCGCCTGGTGATAACGATGGTATTGGAAGATACCAGCTACCCGGAAATCGCTGCCATCACAGGAATCACAGAAAATAATTTACGCGTAAAGATTTACCGTATTAAAAAACAGCTCACTGAAATATACAACCGCCATGCAAGACTTTGATTCTTTAAAAAACATGTGGCAGCAGTCGTCCGCACAAGACACGCCAATGCAAACTTTACCCATTAGCAAAACCTCCGCCAGCGCGAAAATGACCATGCAGAAACAGCAATTGGGGGGCAGCATCCTGCTTCTTTTTACCGCCTTGCTGGTTGGGGGAATGGCCATTTTTGGTGAATTTAATTTCACCCGCTGTTACAGCTATGGCGGAATGGCGCTGATCTGCCTGGTATGTATCTGCCAGGCGGGTTTCATGTTTAGCATCTACAAAAAATTAAAAAACATCGACGACACCGTCACCCCCGCCCTCCACCTGCAACAGTGGGAAAACTATTATGCGATGAGAAAGCAGCAAAATAAGTGGAATATGCCGCTCTATTATTTGCTGCTTAATCTGGCCATGGGAATGTATGTGTTGGAAATATTTACCGGTCGCCCCGTGATAAACGTAATCATCTTTATCGGGGTTTATGCCGCATGGATGCTTTTTGCCTACTTCTACCTTGGAAAGCGGAATTTGAAAAAAGAAAGCACAAAGCTTGATCGTATTTTAAACGAACTGAGGACAATAGAAAGGCAACTGAAAAAACCAGATTAGTCCATCAACTGTAACAAACCGCAGGTGGGGGATACTTGCCTCAGCAACTTCCTTTCCTGAAAACTGCACAACCTGTGGGGATACGAAAAAGAAATGGCCAGTCAAATGAAGGACTGGCCACCATTTATTCTCCCACTACTTCCTGTTTCCTCTTCCGGAATTTCCTGGGATCCGTTCCGTCCATCTGCACAATCACCGGGTAGAACTTACCCAACACATCCACTAGTTGGGTCTGGCTTTGCATTACTTCGTTAATATCCTTGTATGCAAATGGTGCCTCATCCAGGCCGCCACCAATTAATTTTACGCCCTTTTCTTTTAACTCCTTTTTCAAGGCTTCATGGGTGATGTTGGCGAGCGCTTTGCTCCGGCTCATTCTTCTGCCGGCTCCATGAGAGGCAGAATTTAAAGCACTGGATTCTCCTTTACCTTTTACAATAAAACCTGGCGCTGTCATACTTCCCGGGATAATCCCCAACACATCCTTACCAGCCGGCGTAGCGCCTTTCCGGTGAACAATCACTTCCCTGCCGTTATACATTTCTTTCCATGCAAAGTTGTGATGGTTCTCTACCATAGCCAGCGGTTTTTCTCCGATAGCCTTTGCAATCTTTGCATGAATAATATGGTGACAGGCACTTGCATAATCTCCGGCCAGGTTCATCGCAAGCCAGTATTCCATTCCTTCATCACTCTCCAGGGCCAGCCAGGCCAGGTGTTTCGCCTCTTTTGGCAACACTGTTTTTTGCATGGCAACCTGGGTATAGTGGTTGGCAATGTTGGCCCCTAACCCCCGGCTACCGCTGTGGCTCAGCAAACCCAGGTAATCCCCGACCGGCAACTTCATTGGATTAGCTGCATCTGTAATTTCTACTTTACCAAACTCTACAAAATGGTTACCGCTGCCAGAGGAGCCTAACTGCTTTAACGCTTTGTGTTGCAAGCCCTGCAGGAAGTCTATTTCTTTAAATTCCTTTCTGTCAATTACGGCATGCTCCCGGTTTTCACTGAATTCTCTACCCGCACCGAATAAGGTATTTGCCACCAGTTCCCTTTGAAAATAAGCTTCCTTTTTTCTTAATTCAGCCGGGTCGGCCGCGAAAATACTCAGGCACATCCGGCAGCCGATATCCACCCCTACGGCATAAGGAATGATCACATTATCCGTTGCCAGCACGCCACCAATCGGTAATCCATAGCCCTGGTGGGCATCAGGCATCAGAGCGCCGGCAACAGCCACAGGTAGTTTAGAAGCGGTCTGCATTTGTGCAAGGGCCCCTTCCTCAATGTGTTTTGCTCCAAAGATGTTGTACCTGACGCCTGTTTCATTCAGTGCTATTTCCGGGTTCTCCTCCACAGCTGGCTCTACCAGTTTTTCCGCGATCTTCCCTAAAACTTCATCCTCAAGATAACTTTCCGGTGAAGTAAGTACATCCCTTAAAACCTGTAATGCTTCGTCTTCAGTATGATGTTTAAAGTGCGTGCCCATCGTATGCATAGCCACACTTACTACCGGCCCTTCATCATAACCAATAGCCCGGATCTGTTTTCCGGTTAATTTTAATTTGCTCATTTTTTATATTTTAATAAATTCTCACTCTATTAATGATTCTCAAATAATAGTCCAATAAAGATGTTCAGTACAAGGGTGCGACGCAACGATGCTTAATAGCAGTACAACAGCCGGTAACAAAAAGAAAAACATCCGGTACCGGATTGATACCGGATGTGTATTTTATTTTTGAGCTACGAAAATCTGCTTCAATTGCTCCACCAATGAACCGCTACCACTCACGCTGATCTCACCAATTTTATCGGCGATTTTTTCAACGTATTCCATCTCTTTCAATTTCCACAACATGGCATTGTCTTCCATTAGTTTGGCAGTGTTTAGCAAACTACGGGTGCTGGCAGTTTCTTCTCTACGCATGATGCTGTTAGCTTGTGCGTTTTTTTCTGCTACCAACACTTTGTTCATGATGTCTTTTACATCGCCTGGCAAAATGATATCCCGGATACCGAAACCATTTACTGCTACACCCAAATCGCTGGCAGTGTTTTTCACTGCCTCCAAAATGAACGCTGCAATGGTATCTTTTTTCTCCAACAATTCATCAAAGCCCAGGGCACCAATGTACTCCCGCAATGCCAGCTGAAAAGCAACGTACAACTGTCTTTCGTACTCCTTATTTTGCAACAAGGCTTTTTCAATATCTACTACTTTATACTGTGCATACCCGTTGATACGCAAAGCTGCTTTGTCTTTGGTCAGAATTTCCTGGCCATTGATTTCAACCTGCTGCATCCGCGTATCTGCTTTTCCTACAACAATTGTGATGTTGTTCTTCCACCAGTAATAAATGCCAGCTGGCAATGTTTGCGTAAATTTTCCATCAATGAACAATACTGCATTTTCATAATGCTCCACTGTAAAGGTCCGCATATAAGGCGCAACCAATTTGCTTTGCAACACGGCCCGGCTGATGTTCCCGGCGATTTCAATATTGCTGATATCTGCCTTTATAAATTCATAGTCGTTAACTGAATTTTTCCAGAAAGTATACCGCCCTGCAGTCAATACCTGTTTCAATAAACCATCCTGGTACTGCAACACAATTTCGCTATCACTTACTTCAATTACCTGCAAAGCGTTGGCCAGGTGGGCATCTTGCAATAGAATATTCAATTCTATAGGTGCATTAAAAGATTTGGTAACGTCATACTTCATTACAGTTTCGTTAAACCATAGCCAGTAGTTGCCTTCCTGCAACATTCTTTTGTACACGCCATTTTTAAAAACCAGTCCAACCTGGTAGGCGGTAATTTTCACCTGTTTCATTTTGTTTTTTATTTGCCACTTATTAGTGGAATGATAAAACTTTGTTGTAAAAGCCGGTATGCCTTCCATTTCATTGCCACGGAAAATGTATGTAGTAATTTTCTGAAGCAACAGTTAAACGAAATTTTCTACTGAAAGATGTCAGCAACTCAACAATGTTTAAGTGACGCCCTTGCAACTACTTCTTTACATTTTACTGGTGTAAATAAAACGGGTGTTCTTGCAATTACAATTCACCAGGAAGACATACCCTGCTTTAATTTCAGCCTTTTTAAAGAAGTGCTGACCTTCTGCTTCTACAGGCACACTGTAGTGTTCAACCAATGAACCGATCCTACATCGGAGGGGATTCGAACCCCGGGTTTAACTGTTGCTCTAACCACTGAGCTATCCCGTTTTACCGGGAAAGGGAATTGAACCCTTGACCCACAGGATAAGGTGGAGACTGCATATTGTAGCAATAGCATACAGATAGCTAAGGCGTCTGCACTGAAGTGTTTATAAACACCCACCTGGCTTGCTTTCAACATACTAATTTCCTTCTTGCCGTTAAGCAAGCTTTTGTGCTGATAGTTTTGGATCAACAATATTTTCTCTTAATTCATCTCTGCCTCCTGCCGCCTGAAACCCAGCACCTGCGTTCTTTCCACGGGTGCGTCTCTTTCATGTTGGTTTGCCAGCGCGGCAATGGTCATAGGCTCTGTGATGATCGTATCGAAACCGAAATGTTTTGAAAGCCGTCGCGACTTCAGCGTGCCCAGTTTGCCAAATTCATACTTCGCTATCAATCTTCCCTTCCGCATCAGTGCACTATCCACAAGGGTTAGCGAGTTATTGAATGTGCAGATGATCTGCACATTTAAAAAATCTGCCAGCAACCCATCGGAAATATTCAACAAGTTGGATACTGATGAATTGCCACTTATTTTCCTGTCCATGATTATATTCTCTGCATCTTCAATTACCAGCACACAATTCGGATTCTCTATAAGTAACTCTATAAATTCCGGGTCCATTATATTGTTTGCAGCCCCGGGAGATAAAAACATAACTTTCTTTTTTATTTTCCCTACCAGTTGACGCAGGTAAGTTGTTTTCCCGGTACCGGGCAGGCCATGCAACAATACAATGCCTTTGTCATTTTGCTGGTTCAGCCGCTTACAGATAACAGCATCTACTTCCTTAAAGTCGTCTTCATAATAGAGGTCTAAATCCAGTTTGGTTTTTTTTATTTCCATACCTTTCAATTCCAGGCCGTTCCTGTTCCTCGTAATGAGATTTATTTCTAAAGGTTTTCTCCTTTGCCGTTCCTTAAAAACTTTCATCACATTGGTACACTGTTGAATGAAATCATCCTGGAAGCCATCATGATAAATTTCACAATAGGTTTTGTCAAACTCAAGTATGCAGTTATTGGTCATTACGAGGTAGGTTTCATTAAAATCGTAACCTTTCCTCTTTGAATCGTAGTACCTGTACTGGTGAACAGATTTCACCTCGTCACTAAAGTTTCCCTTAATAGCGTTAAATGCCTTTTCACCGTCAATATTGCCAATAAAATGGGCGCTGGGTATATGATTAAAGCAATACAGGTATAACGTTTTACCATTAAGGAACCCGTTATCGAAAATGCTGCTGGTACTAAAGACATTTTGCGGATTGTTTTCCATTTTTTTATTTTTTACAGTTTTATTCGTGGACGAAGCAGGAAGTGAACCTACACTACCTGCTTTTCAGACAAGCACTCTACCATTGAGTTATTCGTCCATTTTTTTTTATAGCATTGTATTAAAATCCCTTCTTTTCCAAACAAAAAGCCCGGCAAGATTTTCCATCTGACCGGGCTTTACGTTAGAAAGTTGCACTTCCTAAGTTTTCGTAAAACACAGTCGTCTAGATTCACCCAGCCTTCCTGATGTACCGTTAAAAAAACGGGTATCATTTACACTGCTACAGCTGCAGGTGAACTTTTGACCCAGGGTATTTTTGAACATGGTATGTTTTTGATTAGAGATTGAGCACAATCAAATGCGCATAAAAAAGCCCCAACTTTTTGTCGGGGCCTTACGTGAATCAGTTGGTAATGGTAACTTTTATGATACAGCACTATGCGCCCCTAAAAATGAATAATCCATAGCCGGACTAAACCATTTTTGTGTGTCAGTATGTAAATTAAGGCGTGTCATTATGTGCGTTGATATTAACTTGTTTTGCAATGCAAAGATGAATTTATTTTTCTCATTTCTCCAAATATTTTTTTACTTCTTATTTTTTCAGAATAGGTCCAGCGGATGAAACCACTTTATCGTAGGGCATTACAGCGAAAGAAATTATTTTTTCGCAGGGGCAAAAACAAGTAACGCAATCTCTATTTCTCCATATTGGTTATCCATTATTACATTTTCGATTTCAATTGATTGGTTTGCCCGGCCAAAATTTTTGAAGGCCTTAACCCGGATGAAAGAGGGACCGGCTCCCGGGTAGGTGTACCCGTAGAAATTACAACGAACTGATCACTGCTTCTCAGTCAGATAACGCCAGTAACGCTTAGGCATATGCTGGATATGCAGTTTCATATTTTTCCGGGCCTTGATGTTAACACTCGTGAAGTATTTTTTCCATAACTCCTGGAAAAGTATCTCATTTTCATCGTAGACCTGGCCGGGTGGCCCCGAGCTAGTCAAATCTGCATTGAATTGCATTTCTACTTCTTCCACCTTATGGCCATCGTAATATAATCCGTATTTCCGCAGTCCATCATAGATCAGCCAGCGCTGATCTGCATAACGCTCCTTAAAATGCCGGGAAATCAGCGGCAATACATTATAATCGGGTTGAATAATTGCATAAAATAACTCATCTCTTGTGAGCTGAAAACGGACAAAAGCTTCCATTCGGTGTTTCTCCCGCTGCACTTTGCGGCTTGTCTGCTGCACAAGCAGCACATCGGGATGACTGAAATCATTTTCAATCGAATGCTTTGTATATACCGCATATTGGATGTAGCGCAACAGAATATTTTCCATACCCTTTATCTCCGAAAGCCAGGTATTATATATTTGTCTGCAAGCAGCTGCCGATAGTTTGTCTTTTAATTTAACCTGCACCCGGCTGGCCTTTTCCTTACTGGTGATCACTTTGTGCAGGCTGCCAAATAAACTTCCGGTCTGCGCTTCATTTCCTGTAATCAAAGCCTCGCTGAGTTTGTATTCGGACACTTCGAAAACCGCGGTTAAAAACCCCGCAAAACTGGCGTCATACAGCACAACTGTCATACTTAAAACAACTTTATCTGTGGAGAAAAATTCGCGCTGTACTTACTTTTTCCTTCAGAGAGAATGAAATTTTTTATCTGGCCGGGCAACCAGTCTTTTTTTTCGAAAAAAGTATTTGTGTGAATAAAATATTTTGCCCGGTTATAGGCCACGCCGATCTTTTGCAAATTATCCGCCGTCAGGCTGGCAAATTTCCTGGCTACACAGATCTTTTTGGCAGACTGTGTTCCAATTCCTGGCACCCGTACTATTAATTCGTAAGCGGCCTTGTTTATATCAACCGGGAACAAGTGAAGATTTCTCAACGCCCAACCGAGCTTAGGATCTATATCTGTATCCAATAAAGGATTTTCCCTGTCTACAATTTCCTGCACATCGAATCCGTAAAAACGCATTAACCAATCTGCCTGGTACAGGCGGTTCTCCCGTATCATCGGCACCGGTGTACCGATAGCCGGCAGGCGGTTGTCGTTACTGATGGGTACATATCCTGAATAATAAACCCGTTTCATGCTGAATTTTTTATAAAATCCGTTTGCCAGGTATAAAATTTCCAGGTCTGTTTCCGGCGTGGCACCAATCACCATTTGTGTGCTTTGACCGGCAGGTGCAAATAGCGGCGCAGATTTAAAAAGTTTTTTTGACTCACGGTTCTCAATGATGGCTTTTTGCACAACCGCCATGGGCTTCAACATGTCCTGCCTGTTTTTATCCGGGGCGAGTAAAGCAAGGCTTTTTTCAGTGGGCATTTCTACATTAATACTTAACCTGTCTGCATATAAACCTGCTTCTTTGATTAATTCCTCACTGGCACCAGGTATCGTTTTTAAATGTATGTACCCGTTGAATTTATGCTCAGTCCTCAACTTCTTTGCAACGCTCACGAGTCGTTCCATTGTATAATCTGCATTCTTAAAAATACCTGAACTCAGGAACAGGCCTTCGATATAATTCCGGCGGTAGAAATTCATTGTAAGGTCTACGACTTCCTGCACCGTAAAAGCAGCCCTTTTGATATCATTGCTTTTCCTGCTTACACAATATGCACAGTCAAAGATGCACACATTCGTCAGAAGTATTTTTAAGAGAGAAACGCAGCGGCCATCTTCCGTATAGGCATGACAAATTCCGTTACTTGCATTTCCCAGACCTTTATTGTGATTCTTCCTGTTACTCCCGCTACTGCTGCAGCTTACATCATATTTTGCGGCGTCTGCCAGGATGGACAGTTTTTCGGTTATACGGTCAGTATTCATAGCGATTTTTTTGACAAATATATTAGCACAAAGATACTAATTTAGTTAGTAATAGCAGCACTGATAAAACTTTAACAAGTACATCTTCAGACATTTTTAGGAGAAAGGGATCCAATAGGTGTACAACGATACCGGCAACTCAGTCAAAAACGATCGTCTTGTTATCACAAATAAAAACGCGGTCTTCAAATACCAAGGTTAATGCCCGGGCAAGCACTGCTGTTTCAATTTCCTTACCGGCTCTAACCATGTCCGCAGTGGTATAGGTATGATCTATGGGAATGATCTGTTGTTCTATGATGGGGCCTTCATCCAGGTTGTTCGTAACAAAATGAGCTGTTGCCCCTATTAATTTCACCCCTCTTAAGTATGCCTGCTTGTATGGGCTGGCGCCCACAAAAGCGGGCAGAAAGGAATGATGGATATTCACAATTTTCAGTGGAAATGAACTGATAAAATCCGGGGACAGTATGCGCATAAATTTTGCGAGCACAAGGTAATCCATGTCGAACTTTTTCACTATCTCCATTAATCCCGATTCAAATTGTGTTTTGGTTTTATTCTCATGGCTCTCCAGGAAAAAGGGAACGTCAAATCGGCGGCAAATATCTTCAAGGTCGCCATGGTTGCCGATTACGCATAACACGGATGCACCCAAAGTTTTAAAATGATTCCTCACCAGGATATCACTGAGGCAATGGTATTCTTTCGTTACGAAGAGGATGATCTTTTTTTCAGGATCAGGGTTTACACTAATGTAAGCCTCCATGGGCAACACTGTTTTCAGTTCGCTACTCAATTCATCCGCATCTGGATGCTGGCTTGTAACAAGCCGTAAAAAAAACTGGTTTGCCAGGGTATCCACATGTTCCCTCATGGAAATAATATTGATGTCCCTGCGCGCCATCAGCCCGGCGATTGCTGCTACCAGCCCTACTTTGTCTTTGCACTGAATGAGTATTACCATCTTGAAACAAAAATACTCCTTAATGGTAAATTACCGCTGGGGTACCGCTAACCGGAGGGCACATCAGTATACCGACCAAAAACAGCCACCGCGTTCTGAAAAACCGGGCCCTCCCACTTCATCGAAAGCAAAAAATTCTGCTTTTTCTTAGGTCTTGTATGGAGAATACCCAACGTTACATTCATCTCAGTGGATACACATCCCTGCCGGCAACCCTCTGTAAAATCGCTAATAGGGAAGCTTTAGGGAATCGTTTGCCGCTTCAATTTTGTTTTTTTGAAAGCTTCCCGGAATGGTATATATGCTTTGTAACCAACTTTCTGCCTCGGCCCATTTCTTAGTTCGCAAAATAAACGCTACCTCCCAGGCTTGGCTGACTATCATGGTTTGTTCACGGCTGTTTCCGAGAATAAAATTTTTCAGCCCATCATCAAAATATGGGATAGACAAGAGAAAATCCGCTACTTCTTTATTTGTAAGCGGTGCATTCTTAGCTATTACATTCGCTTCTCCGGCATCCCTTCTTTGGCTGATGGTAGCAGCGATATGCCGTTCTATGATATTCACCAGGTATTCCCCTGTAACAGAGATCATAACATAAATTTTCGATTAAAAAAGGGTGGCTTGTTGACCTGGCCTCCGGAACCGGGTGGTATCCAGGCTCCATTCCTCTGCGTTCATACCATATATTTTACCATATTTTTTATACTGCTGCGCCACCATCTCTGCAATACTACCTTCGCCCCGCATACGAACGCCCCAGCGGCTGTCATTTACTTTCCCATCATGACTTTGTTCTATCAGGTGCCATACCTTATCCGCATGATCCGGGAAATTTTTATACAGCCAGTCATGGAAAAGAAATTTGATTGCCCCATTTAGCCGGATAAAAGTATAGGCAGTAAAAGTAGCACCGTTGTCTGCCGCAGCCTTCATGATCCGCTGCATCTCATGTTCATTCAATCCGGGGATCATTGGCCCCATCATAACCCCCATCCGAACCCCGGCGGCGCTGAGTTCATTGATCACCTTCAATTTCTGTTTGGCGGTTGTTGTGCGTGGCTCCATGGTTCTGCGCAGGTCTTCATTAAAGGAAGTAATTGAGACCATCGCCGAAACAATGTTTTTCCCTGCCATTTCCTGCAGAACGTCCTTATCTTTTAAAATCCACGCATTTTTAGTGAGGATACCCACCGGCTGGTTAAAGTCGTTGCAGACTTCCAGGAGGCCTCTTGTTAAACGATACTTATGTTCTGCCGGTTGGTAACAATCGGTATTCCCGCTAAGCATGATCGGTGTAGCATCCCATTTTGGATGCATTAAAAATTTTCTGAGCAACTGGGGTGCATTTTTTTTTACCAGGATCTTTTGCTCGAAGTCCAGCCCCGCGCTATATCCCCAGTATTCATGCACGTTCCGCGCATAACAATAAATGCAACCATGTTCGCAGCCGGCATAAGGATTCATGCTGTACCCCATTCCCACATCTTTACTCTCTACCTTGTTAACTATGCTCTTACTTTGCACTTCCAGGTATTGCGTTTTTTTATTGCTTTCTTCCCAATCATCTATGCCTTCTACATTCTCTTTGCTGGTCTCATCGTGTAAGAACCTGTTTTTCGTATTAAACTGTGCGCCCCTCCCAGCCTGGTATTGTATATTATCGTCCTGCGTTTTGGCGGAGACTTTATGGTGGTCCTGTTGCAATTTACTTTCCACGATTATGTTTTTATTTTGACCAGGTAAGAAACGATATGCAGCCTTGCTGCCAGCGGAGCCATCCCTATAGACCGACCCTGCCTATTTTTTACAAGATTTCAATTATTGTTCAAGTCCGATTAATCCAGGCAGATCATAGAACCATGTTTGCGTCTGATCCTCAGATCTGGGCATTCATCCTATTAGATTCCCTTTTTACCCACGGCAACTTAAAAGTCATCATGAGCTGCACGGATTTGTTTATAGAAATAAATTCCCTTGTTTTGTTACTACCGGCAGATTTTGAAATTCAAAACGCCCCGCAACCTGGTATTTCGACTCGCCCAATGGCCGTTTCAACAATAGCATAGCATCTGCGATAAAGCGGCCGGTGAATTGGCGGTGACTATATTCCAGCCAACCTTTTTCATATTGCCAGGGCTGCAGTTTGCGGGCAATATTAAAATGGGGCTCCAACATAAAATGCGGTTTATTGTCGTTGTCCAGTTTCATGAGGGTTTGGGCCTCTGCACGAATCGTTTTCACAAGACCCTGGATGGGAAGCTTGGAAATCACATTTATATAGATCGTATGCGTGGGAAAGCTTCCATAATCCTTCAACTCAACCTTAAGGGGGTGATTACCCATCCCGATGACTTTTAAGCGGTTAGTTATTCTTTCCTCTGCCATTTCATACTGGACAAAACTTGCAAGCGTAAGTTGGGGCGGGTTATATGCTGCAGCGACAGAGTTATATTTTTCGCTGAACGATCTTTTTATCTCTGTGATCTTGTGTCGAAGGTCCTCATGAGGATTCAACACCAGCAAATATTCAAATATGCAGTAGCCAGGAATGCTGTTCATGATATTTTTCATATAACCGCTTTAGAATTAGTACCAATATTATTAGCGTAAATATACTAAATATTTTAGTATTCGGCATGTAAAAAACCAGGGTGGAAAACTTTTACATAATAAAGTCACAAGGATAGCAATGGAGAACAAGAGAGAAATGGGTTGCACGAACAAAACCTGAAAATACTTGAAAGCACCCCATACTTAGCTTTGAACTCGTCCCTGGCGGCCGCTTTTGTAACAACTGTTTTAGTTGATTTGGCCGTTTCTTTACGGGCAGGGGTGCTATACTTTTAATTCCAACATCGCAGATAGTTCCAGCAAAAAGGAGAAATAGCAATGGGAGGGAAAGAAACTTTATCATATCTGTTGGTTTTTGGAGAAGTACTGGTAGATATTTCGAATGTTGGGATATTTCAGTAACAAATTCCCGTGAAGTTGAGCTGGGTGTAATAAAAGAACAAGTGGGGTATCTTTTGCGGAACTGCAGAGATGAAATAAAACCAAACCCGGTATGGACAAAACGACAGGCCGTACCGGCTTATGTTTTCACAACATTTGATTCGGCTTTCAAGTTGGTTCATTGCATAAGGGCAACAAACCTCATCGGAAAAAAACCAACTTTAATAAAAAAATAAATACCCGATTCTGGAAATTAATGGACTGGTTTTTCTTAGTCCTGATTGAAATCACGGGCGAAAAAGACTATCGTTGAAAATAAAGATCATTTATATGGAGGATATTTTTGTTGCTCAGTGCCCGTAGCCGGCTTAAGACTGACCGCCGTGCCGCCGCCATTCGCCAGCTGCAGTTTCAAGACGGTGCTCCTGTCAACAATGAACTTCTCAATTTTATACGATTCCGGATTTGTTTTCCAATTGGCATCATCGGCATCCCTGTAAAGTGTAGCAATGTATTTTTTCCCTTTATCAAGGAATGCAAGTGGCATTAAAGATGTACGCTTGTTCTCATCTGTAATTGCACCGATAAACCAGTCATTGGTGCCTTTTGCTTTCCTGGCAATCGTGATATAATCACCCGGCTCGGCTTCTACAATTTTTGTTTCATCCCAATCAACAGCAACATCTTGAATGAAACGGAAAGCATCCAGGTGAGCTTCGTAATTTTCCGGGAGGTCCGCAGCCATCTGCAGCGGGCTGTACATGGTAACGTAAAGGGCTAACTGTTTTGCCAGCGTAGAATGCATCTGTCTTCCCGGATCATCCACTGAATATTTTCGCAATTTAAAAATGCCGGGTGTGTAATCCATGGGGCCCCCCATTAACCGGGTAAATGGCAGGATCGTCTCATGTTCCGGCGGGCTACCCTCGGCGAATGCATTGAACTCATTTCCCCTGGCTGCCTCGCTCGCCAAAAAATTCGGCCAGGTACGATGAAGCCCGGTCGGCCTTACCGGCTCATGCATATCGATCATCACTTTGTGCTGTGCTGCCTTTTGAGTAGCCCGCATATAATGATTGATCATCCATTGGCCGTCATGATGCTCCCCTCGCGGAATGATACGCCCCACATACCCTGTCTTAACAGCATTGTATCCAAAACGGTTCATAAATCGGAATGCGGTATCCATCAGCTGATCATAGGTGGCGGCGTCACCGCTTGTTTCATTGTGCATGATCATTTGCACGCCTTTGGCTTTCGCATAAAGCTGTATTGCTTTTACATCAAAATCAGGGTAGGGGGTCACAAAGTCAAAGTTTCTTCCGTTCCAATGGCCATACCATTCTTCCCAGCCAATGTTCCATCCTTCAACAAGTAACCCTTTGATGCCATGTTTTGCTGCAAAGTCAATGTGCCGTTTCACGTTTGCTGTATTAGCTCCATGCCTCCCGTTAGGGACAAGCTTGCCTTCCACAGAAACAGAGTCCTTATTATCTGTATAACTCCAACTATTCCTGTTGATCTGCATGGACCACCACACGCCCAAAAACTTCATGGGTTTTATCCAGGATATATCTTTTATTTTATGGGGTTCATTCAGGTTCAGGATCATTTTAGAGGAGAGGATCTCTGTAGCTTTATCGCTCACGATGATGGTGCGCCAGGGACTGTGTGCAGGGGCGCGTAGATAAGCTTTATTGCCGGCTGCATCAGGCACGAGGTCTGCGGTAAGGCTATTACTGGCAGCATCTACATGAAGTTGCATGGCCGGAAAGTCAATGAGAGCGGCCTCATGAATATTAATATACAGTCCATCCCCAGTTTTCAACATCAACGGCGTCTGCACTGAATATTTGTCCGGCCTGTTCTCAGCATTGGTGCCAACGGACATAAGGGGAATTTTCCAGGTATCTATTTCACTAAGCTTAGAAGTGGTATAAGGGTATTCGTTAGAATCGTAATCACCAGGTATCCAGAAAGATTTGTGATCACCAGTGAGGGTAAATGCAGTTTTTTCCCGGGAAATAATAAAATGCTTCATTCCCGGTTGCAAAGGGAATTCATACCTGAATCCTACCCCATTTTCAAATACTTTAAAAACCACGGTCAGCAACAAATGGGGTGCAGTGTTCTTTTCAAGGTGTACCCTCAGTTGCCGGTAATTATTCCTTACCTGGCTGACTTCTCCCCACACAGGTTTCCAGGTCTCATCCACTGTCAGGGAATCAATTTTCAGCACCCGGAAATTTTCCAGCTGCACAGTCTGGTTTATTACAAATCCAAGCAGGGACGGCTGGATCACTGCTTTACCCCCGTATTGCACCGCATAGGTTAACTGTCCTTTTTCACCCAGGTCCAGTTCTAACTCCATGTTGCCGAAGGAAGCAGCAGCGATACGCTGTCCGAAAAGGAAGCCGGCAGAACCGATACCGATCATTAACAACAAGAAAAATTTATTATATGGCATGATGGCTGAATTACTGAGTTTCAATATCGCGGTATCGTCCCGGGCTCCTGCAATTTAATGCGCCGCCGGCTAAAGATCCTAATGTTGTACAAAATGAATAAACTGTAAGATTTGTTGGTACCTTTCGGTGTACAAAAAATCTACAATTATGGCGGGCTTAAAATTCTTCTTTTTTACCGGGTTACTATTCCTTTCCACCAGTTTGACGGCACAGGAGGATGCTGCTTATAAATTACCTCCAAAAGATATTTCCGATATGCTGACTGCAAAACCTACTCCGAATGTTTCCATGGATGAGAGAGCGGAATGGTTGTTGTTTACTGAAAGCAATAGCTACCCTTCCGTGGAGGAACTGGCAAAACCGGAGCTTCGAATTGCCGGATTAAGGATCAACCCAGCAAACTATGCACCCAGCAGGCAAAATTTTATCAATAACCTTTACCTGAAAAATCTGCAGGCCGGCAAAGAATATAAGATCGCCGGTTTACCCTCCCCACTGTATGCCTCGGCAGTAAGCTGGAGCCCCGATTATAAAAAAATTGCATTCCTCCATACAACAGCTTCACGGATCGACCTCTATGTAATAAACCTGGCAACCAAAACCGCCGCAAAAATAAACAAGACCGCCTTAAACGGATTGCTGGGTACTTACCAGTGGTTTAATGAAAATAGCCTCCTCTACCGGACTGTTCTACAACCTGCGGCGGCTGCACCTTCCCGCGGCCTCCTGCCTAAGGGACCCGCAACTCAGGAAAATTATGGCAAAGCTTCACCAAGGCCGACTTTCCAGGACATGCTTAAGACACCTTATGATGAAGAGTTGTTTTCATTTTATACTACAGCCCAGTTGGTGAAAAATACCGGCGGGCTAGAAACGAAGATCGGCTCACCCAGAATTTATAGCCAGGTAAGCCTGTCGCCTGATAAAAAATTGTTGCTCACGCGTACGATCAAAAAACCGTTTTCGTACCTGGTGCCTGCCCAGGGATTTACCTCTACTGTGGCAGTGACCAGCCTCACTGGCAAAACTTTAAAAATAGTTGCCGAACTCCCCTCCTCAGAAACAGCGCCGGGCGGCAATGATAATGTTCAATTAGTGCCGCGTGCCTTTGAATGGAGAGATGATGAGCCGGCCACCCTCGTCTGGTGTTTGCCCCTGGATAGTGGCATGATAAAAAAACAAACTGAGTTTCGGGATGTCGTTTATGCCCAGTCTGCTCCTTTTACCGAGCAACCCAAGGAATTGTTCAGGACAAAAATGCGCTACCGCAATACGACCTGGGGCGACAAAACAATAGCCCTTGTGACGGAAGGCCTCACCGGGAAACAAATGGTGGAATTGAGTCGATACAACCCATCAACGGGAAGTTATGAGACACTCATCAGCCGCAATTCAACCAACGCCTATGCCAACCCTGGTTCGCCGGTCACCACTAAAAATGAATATGGCAAAGACGTGATTAAAACCATAGAAAATGGCAGTAAGATTTTGATGAATAACCCGGTAGGAAGTTCTCCGGAAGGTGACCTGCCTTTTCTTGCCGTATTGGATCTCAATACAAAAAAATCTACAACTCTTTGGCGCAGCCAGCCCGGGTATTTCGAAGCTGTGACGCGGGTCATAGATGCTGACAAGCTTATTTTACTCACGCGCAGGGAAAGTGAAAAAGAGATGCCTAATTATTGGATCAAAAACCTGAAACTTAGGATAGCTGATAAAGAGGTGACAAATTTCACCAGCCCTTACCCGCAACTCTCGGGAGTATCAAAAGAAAAAATAAGGTATAAACGCGCAGACGGTGTGGACCTTACTGGTGACCTTTATTTGCCAAAAGGTTATGATCCTAAAAAGGACGGAAAATTACCCCTCCTTATCTGGGCATATCCTGCGGAATACAATTCTGCGGCAGATGCAGCACAGGTGAGAGGAAGCGAGCACCGGTTTACCCTATTGAGTTGGGCCTCTCCCGTATTTTATGTAACGCAGGGTTATGCCGTGTTGAACAATGCGGAGATGCCAATTGTGGCACCTGCCAAAGACAAAAAACCAAATGATAATTTTATTGAGCAGCTAAAATTAAATGCTGAAGCTGCAATCAATACCCTGGATAGTATGGGAGTTGGTGACAGAAACAGGGCTGCTGTCGGTGGTCACAGCTATGGGGCTTTCATGACGGCCAACCTGCTGGCGCATACGAATTTGTTTAAAGCCGGTATTGCCAGAAGTGGCGCTTATAACCGTTCACTCACCCCTTTTGGTTTTCAAAATGAGGACCGAACCTACTGGCAGGCTCCGGAATTGTACAATGCTATGAGCCCTTTTAGTTATGCCGATAAAATAAAAACGCCGCTATTGCTTATTCATGGTGACACAGACAATAACACCGGCACTTATCCTATCCAAAGTGAGCGCATGTTTAACGCCATCAAAGGACAGGGGGGTACGGTAAAATATGTAAGCCTGCCTTATGAAAGCCACAGTTACGCGGGAAAGGAAAACATTTTACACATGCTGCAGGAACAGTTTGCCTGGCTGGAAAAATATGTAAAAAAGGCCGGGAAGGAAAAAGAGGTTGCGGTAAAATAGCTAACCTGTTACCAGTTTTTGGGTAACAAATAATAGGTAAGAGGGTAGGCGATCGGGAAAAGATTTTTTAATAAGGTGATACCAAGTCTGGATCATGTTTGAAATGATCATTGCCATAACGGCAAGCAGTGCCACTTTCAACAGGGAGGTTACTGGTGACCGGTGTCCCCGGGGGTCACCTTAGGGGTTTTTCAAAGACCGTGATGGTTACCTTGACGAAGCCTGGCACGAATAGACACCTACATAATTGCCTATTGTCGCCTGGTTGGTGGGCGCTGTGCTATTTGAGGGATATTTTAACGAAGTTTAGGCTGGCTACAATTTGCACATAGGTTTACCTCAGGCACTATCATCCTATCAAATTTTCTTCAGCCGCTTGTCAGATTATCCACGCGTCTTCTATAATAAATCCTTTAAAGTGCTGTTCATGTTGCTGAATAAATCAATAATTTGGTGAATAATTTGAGGGAATACCGGCATGGACAAAAAAGAAAAACTGGAGAGATTACACAAACGGATGATTTCCGAGATCCAGGACTATGCCATCGTTTTACTGGATGAAGATGGCACAATTTTGTCGTGGAATATAGGTGCAGAGAAAATAAAAGGCTACAAAGAGCATGATATCCTTGGCCAAAATTTCAGGATATTTTACATGCCACAGGACCGGCAGGCAAGATTACCGGAGCAATTAATTGACCTGGCAAAAAGAGAAGGTCGCGCAAGGCATATCGGCCGGCGCCTAAAAAAAGACGGGACAATTTTCTGGGGGAGTATACTGATTACCGCCATTCATGATGATGATGGCCATGTGATAGGGTTCACGAAACTTACCAAAGAAATCATCGGCAACGTGATCGATTGATGACCTTTCTTCTCCTCACCCTGCACACCGTTACTTCGAGGCATTTCTGCGGAAAGACAACAAACAGTTATTCCGGCAATAGTGGAGAGATGTAGGATGCAACGTCCCTTTAAAACTATGCCGTGGCATCCAACTCTTCTTTAGCATTGCTTTTATAATCCCAGTCATCATAAAAACGTTCCTCAAAAGTATGTTCGGAAGGCTCCCCAAATCTCAACACCATATAAACCATATAGATCATCACAAAAGGTGCAAGAAAGAACATGGTAAAGATAATGCCCTCGGAAAATCCCAACCAGGGAGAAGCCTGGAAAACGATGGCATAGAGGGTAACGGCTATAACTACCACCTGGCTTCTGTTCATAATTTTTTTTTAATTTTTGAAAAAAAAGTGCTGTCTCTTTTTTAAAGCAAATGACCGGCCATTTAAAAGTATAAAAAACAAACAATTTTTATTTCATTTGTTCTGGTATACAAGGTTTCTTCCTGGCTACTCAAAAAGTAACCGGCTGCAAAAAAAAGCTTTGTTTTACAATTACTTATAATATAAAATACTATGGGCAACAAAAGAAAATCACCCATCAATATGACTGGGGCAGAATTTCGCCAACACGGTTACGCCTTAGTTGATAGCCTTGCATCATTCCTGGATAATATTATGGAAAGACAGGTAACCACTGGAGAGCTTCCCACAGCGATTCAGCACCTGCTTGGCACTGCAGGCCTGCCGGAAAATGGGCAGGATGCTTCGATCCTGTTAAAAAGGGCAACGGAATTGTTGGTGAACCACTCCCTCTTGAATGGCCACCCGAAATTTTTTGGTTATATAACCGGTGCCGGCGCGCCAATTGGTGCGTTGGGCGATCTCCTGGCGGCAACAATAAATCCAAATGTCGGCGCAAATATTTTAAGCCCGATGGCTACGGCTATCGAGAAACAAACGGTAAAGTGGCTTGTGGAATTGATTGGGCTGCCAGCCCACTACGGTGGTATTTTAGTCAGTGGAGGCAATATGGCAAATTTCACAGCTTTCCTTGCAGCAAGAACCGCAAAGGCACCAAAAAATCTGAAAGAAGACGGACTAAAACAATTGCACGCAGAATTGGTAATCTATTGTTCCAAAACAACACATACCTGGATTGAAAAAGCTGCTGTGTTATTTGGACACGGAACAAAATCCATTCGATGGATACCCGCCGATGACACAAATAAGATGGATAACCGGCTTTTAGAGCAAGCCATCAATGAAGACATCAAAGCGGGCAAACAGCCTTTTATCGTAGTAGGTACTGCAGGCGATGTCAGTACAGGAGCTGTGGATGATATGAAGGGTATCGCAATCATCTGCAAAAAATATAATTGCTGGTTTCACATAGATGGTGCTTATGGAATTCCCGCTGCTGTGGTTCCTGACCAGCAGCGTTTATTTGAGGGCATCACCGATGCAGACTCTATTGCAATGGATCCTCACAAATGGTTGTATAGTCCGCTGGAAGCTGGCTGCACATTGGTAAAAGATCCCAACCATTTGCCAGACACCTACAGTTCGCACCCGGTATATTATAATTTCGGTAATCACGAAGAAGCATTAACGCAAAACTATTATGAATATGGCTTTCAGAATTCCAGAGGTTTTCTTGCACTTAAAGTATGGCTTATGCTGCAGCAGGTCGGGAAACAGGGATACATCGAAATGATCGGCGAAGACATCCGATTATCCCGGTTGTTGTTCAAACTTGCCAATGAACACCCCGAATTGGAAGCAATGACGCAAAACCTGAGTATCGCAACGTTCCGGTATGTTCCGGAAGATCTGAAAAATGAAACCGGCCAAGCGGACACTTACCTCAATAAACTAAATGAATCATTGTGTAACCAGCTGCAGGAAAAAGGAGAGGTATTTTTATCCAATGCAATGGTAAACGATAAATATTGTTTGCGGGGATGTATCGTTAATTTCCGGACATCAGAACAAGACATTAACGAGATTATTGGCATTGTGGCCCGGGAAGGTAAAAAAACAGATCAGTTGTCAAGGGCCACCGCTACGGTCGCAAAAAAATAAAGTGATAGATTACAACATTCGTTGGGTCCTCCTGCATATAAAGGCGCTGCAGGTAATGTTGACTGCGCGTTAGTTATTCGATTCCATTAATAAAATAAAAATTGATGTTCGGACTTTTTGTTCAGCTCCTGCTTTCCTGGATCATGGTATGGCTATTTGAAAAACGAAACCTGTCCATATTGGGCTTTAAACCCTCCAAAAAAAGGCTGAATAATTTTTTTTTATTCTTTTTTCTCACTGCTGCGTGCTGTGCGTCAGGATTTTTAATGAAAATGTTTTTCAACAACAAGGTGTGGGAAATCAATCCGTTTTTATCCGCAACACTTGTCCTGGAAGGAATATGGTGGAACCTGAAATCGGTATTATTCGAAGAACTGGTGTTCAGGGGTGTACTGCTTTATATTTTAGTAAATAGGATCGGGATGACTAAAGCAGTGGGCATCTCGGCTGTAGCATTTGGGATTTATCACTGGTTCTCGTTTGGCATCATAGGAAATCCCGTCGGCATGGCCTATACCTTCGTTATCACCGGTCTTATGGGGCTACTACTTGCTTATGGTTATACCAGGACATTGTCCTTATATATTCCCGTTGCGATACATCTCGGATGGAATTTCACGCAAAACTTTTTGTTTTCGCAGGGCCCAATCGGGGACGGTATCCTTATACCCGTGGGAAGCAGCGATTTTAGAACCGACTCCCTGCCGGTTTATATTTTAGTCACTTTTTTGCCCCTGCTGCTCGCAATCTCCCTTAATTACTTTTTGCTGAAAACAGTTGCATTTCCGCACCAGTTTCCTGGTCCGCAATCCCACTGATGCAGCTTGAATTTTTGACAGCCTCAAAGTATCTTTCCGAAGCATTTACTCAAATAAATCTGACCGTTTTCTAGTTCGCCCGGACATTTATTCACGAAAAAAGATTGTAGCTACCAATTCTTCTGCAGGACATTTAATTTACAAAAAGATGTAGTGGACATTGGTAAAATAGAAGCCAGGTAGGATAATAATCTGCTGAACCTATTGATTCCAAAAAAGGTAGCGGATAAACAGAAACTCACGGCAGATTCAGATCTCCTGATTTTTTTACCCTCTTCCATTGAAGGTTGCTTTTCCAAACAAGAGCTCCCATTTTAAATGGCTGTTTGCATTTCTTTAACAAGTCTTTAAACCTCTTTCAATAAAAGGCGGTCTATGGAATGGTTTTTCTATTTTTGTTGTACGACAAAATAATTATGGCCGAAAATCTAGATGACAGGGAACTGCTCATGCAGTTCAAAAATGTAACCACCCGGGAACGAGCATACACCAGTATCATTAAAAAATACCAGGAAAAGCTTTATTGGCATGTTCGCCGGATGGTGGTGGACCACGAAGACGCGAACGACGTATTACAGAATATGTTTATTAAGGTCTGGAAAAACCTGGAGAATTTCCGTGAGGACAGCCAGTTGTACACCTGGCTGTACAGGATTGCCACTAATGAAAGCCTAAGTTTTTTAGAGCAACAGAAAAAGCGGACTTCTTCGTCATTAAGTGATGAGGAAGGTTACCTGAGCAATAAATTGGTGGCTGACAAGGATTTTGATGGTAAAAAACTGGAATGGAAACTTCAGTTGGCCATTCAGCAGCTGCCGGAGAAACAGAAAGCGGTGTTCAACCTGCGGTATTTTGACGAGATGCCCTATGAAGAAATGAGCCGTGTGTTGGAGACCAGCGAGGGCGCATTAAAAGCCAGTTATCACCATGCAGTAAAAAAAATTGAAGATTATATATTGAACCGTTAAACTATTTACCCCAGAACCCGTCTATACAACCGGATGTACCAGCAAGACAACATATTAAACGAATTAGAGGAACTGAGCCCTACACTTTCCATCATACCAAGAGTGAATGTGTTCCGGGTTCCAGAGGGTTATTTTGACCTCTTAAGCACTCAATTGCTCTTGCAGGCGAGGCCCGAAGAGTCAGGGGAGGTTACACTTGAAATGAATGCATCTGTTCCTGAAGGTTATTTTGAACACCTGGCCGGTAATATCATGGCCCGGATAATAAAAGAAAACCTTAGTGAAGTTATACTTGAAACACATGCTATTTCAAGCCTCGTTGCTGAAATTGGCCAGAAGAATGTTTACCAGGCACCCCAAGGGTATTTTGAAAACCTTACCAACACAATATTATCCAACACATATTCTTTACTTGATAACGAAGTCACCGATGAAACAAGCAGTATCTCTGAACTGGTGGCAGGAATTAGTAATCAAAATGTTTATACCGTTTCCCAGGGTTATTTTAATGTATTACATCAGGAAGTGATGGCCAGGTTGTCTAAACCTGCCAAAATAGTCACAATGAGAAGCCGCGTTACTGCTTTCAGGTATGCCGCAGCGGCAGTCATCACCGGCTTGGTGGGCTTGAGCGTCATTTTCCTGCTGAATAAGAATAATGCTGATACAACCAATGCTGTTCAAACCGCTGCGGTGTTAACTGAGGCAAAACAGATCATGAGCACCAAGAGTTTTGATACAGAATTTTCTTTGGTTTCAGATGATGCGATTGTCTCTTTCCTCGAGAGTAAGGGGCAGGATGTGGAAGCCGCATTGGTAGCATCCTTAACCGACGAAAAAAATCTGCCCGATGCGGATGATTATATTATTGATGAAAACACGTTAGACCAGGTTTTACAAACCCTTGATCTGAACAATTAATCTGACAAACATGAAACATTTATTCACTTATATTTTTTTATTGCTCGGTAGCGCAGCCTTTGCACAGCCAGGCCCGGATCCCAAAAAGGAGCAGAAAATCCAGGCGTTGTATGTGGCCTATATCACACAGGAACTAAAACTCACAGAAGAGGAAGCACAAAAATTCTGGCCCGTTCACGGTCAGTATGATAACGAGATCAAAGGACTGAGGAGCGAGGCATCAGAACTTGAACGCCAGCAGTCCGCGCTAAACATTAAAAAGAAATACCAGGATCGGTTTACCAAAATCCTGGGCGCACAACGCACCAATGATTTTTATATAAAGGATGGTGAGTTCAGGAAAAAATTAATAGAAAGGTTAAGGAATATGCGCCAGCAAAACATGATGCGCCAGCAAAACTTCAAACAAGGGCCGATGCCGCGAAGGCAGAATTCCCTCAACTGACAAAAAGAGCGTTTTTTTTATTTTAAGAAAATCCCTGCCATTTCAATATGCGGAGGGATTTTTTTATGGGAAAACACGCGTCGGTACTACCGATAATTAGGTATATCTACTTAGGAAAAAAACTTAATAATAGTAACATTACCTGTTTTTACTATACATTTGCGGCAGGTGTTTTTCATAGGTTAGCAACGGCCAGCTCTTTTTAGGGCAGGCCTCTTTTTTATAATACCACAAAAGGTGTTTTAATATCATGATAAAAGAGCATCGTCCAGTTTTCCTCCTGCGCCTGTTTCCACCACTGGGTTCTCAGTTCCATACATAATTTGCCGTCATAATCATATTTTGCTATAAACCTGCTTTTCATCTGTTGGAGCTGGGGAGCCACATCCGCACCGAAAAAAACCTTTTGCCCCTTTTCTTCAATCCAGAATACCATATGAAAAGGGCAATGGGCGCCAGTGGTTTCGTAACGGATAGATTCATCGATGACACCGTTTCCTTCTATAAATACGACATTGGGCGCTGCCTGTAAAATTGCAAACTCATCAGGAGTATAAGAAGGTTTACCTTTTTGATTCGCATAATCCAATTCCTGCCTGTTCACGTAATAAGTTGCCTGGGGGAAACTGATGTAGTGTTGTTTTAATATCTTATCCTCTTTGGCAGCACCACCGGAATGGTCTTTATGGAGATGGCTGAGTAAAACTTTTGTCACGTCCATCGGATCTATGCCGTTGTTTACAAGATTTTGGTGGATCTGCAAAACACCATCGGGGTTGGTAAAACCCAGCCCTGTATCCAGGAGAATGACATCTTGACCCGTGGTGATCACAAAAGGCTGGATCTCTACAAGCAGGCTGCCCAATGCGCGTTCCTGCAGGTTGTCCGCATCTTTATCAAACGGTACGAAAACTTTGGTTTTATCTATACTGAATGCGCCTTCACTAAGTGGAATTATTTTCATACTGCACCTGCCCCTGACCCCCAAAACCAAAAGGAGATTGAGCGACCTGGGATGTCATTTTATTTTTTGAATGAATTAAAACACAAAAGTAACTGAAAAGATTTTCCCTCTAAAAGATTCGTAAACTCCCATTCAGGGTTTCGGAGCCATTTACCTCAGCACCATCTGCCTGTCGGAATCTAGCTTTACCAGAATAAAAATAAGAATAGTAAAAGTGAGCAGGGATGATCCCCCATAACTCATCAAAGGCAAAGTGATACCAATTACAGGTGCAAGGCCAATGGTCATGCTGATATTAACGGCGATATGAAAAAACAATAAACCTGCCACCGAGTAAGCATATACCCTGCTGAACGTACTTCGCTGCCGCTCGGCGATCACGACCATTCTCAGGAGCATAGCCAGGTATAATAACATAAGGATGGCTGTACCCACAAATCCGAAGTTTTCTCCTAGCGAAGTGAATATAAAATCAGTGTGTTGTTCCGGCACAAAATCGCCCTGCGTTTGTGTGCCTTTTAAAAAACCTTTGCCGGTAAAACCACCTGAGCCGATGGCAATCTTGGATTGCTTCACATTATAATTTTCTTTATCGGATTTTTTAGCCTTAGCTGCGGCAACATTCAGCACCGGAACGGTGGGATCTACCTCCACAAAAGGGTTGTCCCGGCCTACCATGCTAAATATCCGGTCTGCCTGGTATTTTTGAAATACGCTTTTAAACAGAAACGGCACTGCTACACCAACAAAAAGAGAAGCAATAGCCCACACCCCGATAATGAGGATCAGTATACTCCTGTCACGTTTAATTTTCCGTCGGATAAAATAAACACAGGCGCCTGCAATCATGGCCAGCGCAATTAATAGATGCGCAGTGGGAAACAATAAAGTGATCACCAGTAAAACCGCGAGGGACGCGCCAAGGACCAGGTAACCTGCGGGCAAGCCCTCCCGGTACATGGGTAGCAGAAATGCAAAGTAAACAAGCGCTAACCCCGTTTCATTTTGAAAGAGTGAAAAGACGATCGGCAAAAAACAAATACCCGCTGCCATAAGATGCGAACGTGTTTTGGTAAAATTGGTGTCCGGCTGTGCAAGGTATTTTGCAAGGGCAAGCGCCGTAAAGATCTTACAGGTTTCTACAGGTTGCAGGTTCATGAACCCCAGCGGTATCCAGCTTCGGGAACCATTTACATTTTTGCCAAATACAAACGTGGCGAGCATAAGTACAATACCGAAGAGGTATAATAAATTGGGCGTCGCGGTGAAAAATTTGCTATCGGTAAGCAGGATAAAAATCGCGATCACGATGCAGAGGCATAGGTAGATCATCTGCTTGCTGTAATTTTTCTTAAACGCAAAAAGGCTCTGAAAAAACTGGTCGTTACCTTTAAATTCTACGGAAAAAATACATACAAGTCCGATACAAGCAATAATAGCATACAACCAAATAATGACCCAGTCAACTCCTTTGGTGATAACGGGTTTGTGCTGCGACATATATATACTCCTGTTTTATTTATTATTTGTTGAATCCGCAGTTCTTCTTTTTTCGTTGGGCAGTACCGCCTCGGCGTTGGCAATGCTGTCTTTGAGTGGTAGCTTTTTTTCCGACTTTTCTTTCTTCATAGGTTCAAGATCTTCCTTTTTAATTTCTTCGTCTTCAAGACCCAAGGTATCCTTGAGCATTTTTATATACCCTTTTGAAATCAGGTAAGCAGAGTCTTTCGAGTGGCGGATAGAATCCTGAGTTTTCATTTCTTCATAAACCCTCGGAGGAATAAGGTTTAGGTTAGACAGACGTTCAAGGTTGGCAAGTCTTCCTTTATCAACAATCGAATCGTTCAGGTATTTTTCAATCATGAGTCCGATGATCGGCGCCGCGTATGTTCCGCCGAAACGGCCGCTATTTTCAACCACGCACATGATGGCAATTTTGGGATTATCCCTTGGCGCAAAAGCACAAAAGAAAGAGTGATTCGGTTGTTTTACACCCCGGAAATAATTTTCTACAGTTCCCGTTTTACCGCATATGGCAATCCCGGGAACTCTTGCCCCCGCACCTGTTCCTTTGTCAATTACGCCCTGCATTCCTTCGTGCACCACTTCAAAAATACTATCTGGTATATCGATGGCATTGTTTCTTTTCCTGTATTGCTCCAATATACCAAACTTATCCCCGCCTTCGATAGAATCCACTACATGCGGGGTAATGTACCAGCCCTTATTGGCAATATAAGCCATCTCGTTGGCTACCTGCAAAGGAGTTGTTGTTACCTCTCCCTGTCCGATACTTACAGACCGAAAACTACAATAACCCCATTTTCCCGCCCCGAAGGATTTATTATAAAATGCCGGGGTCGGTATCATTCCTGTTTTTTCGGATGGCACATCCACTCCTAATTTTTTGCCCAGGCCAAAAGCATACATATACCTGTTCCATACGGCAAGGCTGCTGTCGATCGTTGGATATTTAGGGTTATTGATTACTTTTTGCATGACCGTAGCAAAGTAAGTGTTATCAGAAAGCGTAATGGCGTGTAGCAGATCAAAAGTACCAAAGTCCAGGCACCGCATCGGCCGTCCGCCTCCACAACCATAAAAAGCCCCCCTGCAGGACACACTAAATTTTGTATCGATTACACCTTCATGTAAACCAACCAAAGCCTGCAAGGTCTTAAAGGTTGACCCTGGGGCATAAGTGGCGCTGACCGTGCGGTTCAGCAAAGGCTTAGCCGGATTAAGGAATAATTCTGAAAAGTGCTTTCTTCTCTGGTTGCCCGTCAAATATTTCGGTTGGTAGGTTGGCGCACTTACCATAGCAAGGATACCGCCTGTTTTAGGATCAATGGCAACTATAGATCCTAATTTATTCTGCATTAGTTTTTCTCCCAGTGCCTGTAACTCGATATCTATTGAAGTGTAAAGGTTTTGTCCTGCTACCGGCATTGTATCATAACGGCCTTTCTCCATCTTTTCCGTAAGTCGGTTCTTGTTATCCCTTTTCCAATATTCAATACCGCGTTCCCCCATCAGCACTTTTTCGTAGGTGCGTTCTATACCGGTCATACCTGCGTAGTCCCCGGCTACATAACCTTCGTTGGGATGTTTTTTTAGAAAGTTAGTATCCACTTCACCTGTGTATCCCAGTACATTCGCTGCCGCATCAAAGGGGTATGCCCTCACGGAGCGTTCCTGAAGGTAGAAGCCCGGAGCGAATTTGTACAATGCCTCATTGAGCATGGCCATTTTATCTTCATTGAGCAGGGGTTCAAAGATGGAAGCCCGTGCCCTGCCATTTTTAATAATGACATCCACTACCCGCTTGTTAAACTGTTCCGGGGTAATTTCCAGTATTCTACAGAGGCCGGCGGTATCTATCCCCCGTAGTTTGTTGGGCGTGACCATAAGGTCATAAATGATCGTGTTCTGTAGAATTGATTTGTTGTGCCTGTCAAACACAATGCCCCGGTCCGGGTAGATCACTTTCCTGAAAACACCCTGGTCATCCGCCATGATCTTATATTTGGATGATACAACCTGCAGCGAGAAAAGCCGGAGAATAATAACCAAAAACATCGCGATGAATATCAGGCGGATTACGTTTCTCCTGGATTGATTAAATACGGACATGGTTAACCCCTGGGGGTCATTTTAGGTTTAATTTTTACCCTTACAAAGTTCTGAACTTTAGAATGCAAAAAATCGAATTTTATACAGTATTTGTCCGGAATTTTTGTTTCCTGCTAAAGATAAGATCTGTGATGATAATGATAAGCAAACAAACAGCGGTTGATAATAAAGTTTTCACCAGGAAATACCAGATAGATCCAAACTGCCAGGCTTCCAACAGGAATAGCCAGCCATTGTGCAGGAAAGAAAAGAAGCCGGCATAAATAGCATAAGGCAAAAGCCCGCCCAGGCTTGTGATTGATGGCTCTTCATAATTGCTGTCAAACCCTTCCTGAGGGATCAGGATGTTGATAACGAAAGGCCGGATATATGCAATGAGCACGCAGGCCGCAGCATGGAATCCAGGTTGGTGGCGAAAACTATCCAGGGCAAACCCCAGCAAAAAACCAAGCAACATTAACCAGGTACGTTGGATTTTAAAAGGTAGCCAGAGGATGAACAGGAAATAAATATAGGGTGTCACCATCTGGTGCAGGTGGATCTTATCAAGTACGAATACCTGCACCAGGATAAACAAAATAAACCGGATAATATTTTTAACCAAAGTACTCATGCTGAGATTACTTGTTTTTGTTTTTTGCTTTTTCCAATAGTTTATCTATCTCCTGCTGCTGGGAGTTGTCTATCGCGTATGCGTACTCAAGATTATGGAAATTGGCCCCTGTCTTCAAAACAATCCGAAGATTGTTGGTGGATTGTTCCAGGTAAACCTCATCAATTCTTCCCAATAATAAACCGCGCGGAAAAATGGCACTGAAGCCGCTCGTTACTACGGAATCTCCTTTTGCCAGCTTTACACCTTTGGATATCCCGGATAAAGTAACCAGGTTGGGTTTTTTACCATCCCAGGAAACAATGCCTGTTTCCCCTGTTTTTACTAGTTTCCCACTAATCTTGCTGTCCTTATGAAGCAGACTCATAGCCACCGCAAACTGCCCGCTTACCTCCGTGATCACCCCCACCACTGCGTTATTGGGATCAACGATCCCCATGCCGTCCCGCAATTCAGCTGCACGACTACTCTGTAACATTACGTAGTTATTTTGCGCAACCACTGAGTTGGCCACTACCTTGGCCTGCAGGTAAGTATATTTTTTATACTGGGTGATAGAGTCAATACGGAGTGTGTCCACCACCTGCCGGATGCCAGTGCTGTCCGGAATACTGAAATTCTGCGCCAGCATATTGTACAGGCGCTCGTTGGCCTTTACTAAAGAGTCATTTGTTTTTTTCAGCTGAAAGTAATACCCTACCTTATTATATTGTGAATTTACCCGCCCGGTTATCCTGTTGGCGCTGTCGCCAAATACAGCCTGGTGGTACTTGCTGTTCTGCACGATCAGGTAGATACAAAATACCTGCAGGATAAAAAACACCAGGAAATTAAAATATCGGCGGAGGAAAAGAAAGATGTTACGCACCGGGGAAGGAATATTTTGAATTATGAATTAAAAATTATGAATTAAAATTTAATTGGCTGACCTGGTAGCAGGCGCTGGCAATACTGCCTGCCTTCATTTAAAATTCATAATTCACAATTTAAAATCTATGCTATCTCATTACAAAAGGAAACCTGTCGTAATTTTTGAGCGCTATTCCGGTCCCCCTTACCACGCTTTTCAGCGGGTCGTCTGCTACATGCACTGGTAATTTTATTTTTGCTGCAAGCCTTTTATCCAGGCCACGCAACAATGCGCCGCCACCTGTAATGTACAAGCCGCGACGATAGATATCCGCTGCCAGCTCCGGCGGTGTAGTTTCCAGCGCTTTCAGTATGGCTTCTTCTATTTTGAATATACTTTTATCAAGTGCTTCTGCTATTTCCTGGTAGCTTACCATTACCTGTTTTGGGATACCGGTCACAAGGTCACGACCGTTTACAGGAATATCATCGGGTGGACTATCGAGGTCTTTCATCGCTGCCCCCACCTGTATTTTGATCTGTTCTGCAGTTCTTTCACCAATCAACAAACTATGATACCTGCGCAAGGCTTCCATAATATCTGCAGTAAATTCATCCCCGGCAATACGGATACTCTGATCGCATACAATACCCGCAAGGGCGATAACCGTGATCCCCGTAGTTCCACCCCCAATGTCAATGATCATGTTACCTACCGGTTCTTCCACGTCTATGCCGATCCCAAGGGCAGCTGCCATCGGCTCATGTATAAGGTAAACTTCTTTGGCTCCTGCCTGCTCCGCACTATCACGTACAGCACGTTTCTCTACCTCTGTAATGCTGCTGGGGATGCAGATCATCATTCTCCAGCTTGGTGCAAACAATGGTTTTTTCGGGTATACAAGTTTGATCAATTCCCGGATCATCAATTCTGCCGCGTTAAAATCCGCGATTACCCCGTCGCGCAAGGGGCGAACGGTGCGAATGCTTTCATGGGTTTTTTCATGCATCATCAGGGCTTTTTTCCCTACGGCGAGCAGATTTTTTGGATTGTTTCGATCCAGTGCAACAATCGATGGTTCGTTCACCACCACTTCATCATTATGAATGATCAGGGTATTCGCGGTTCCAAGGTCTATTGCAATTTCCTGTGTGAAAAAATTAAAAATTCCCATGTTTTATTTTGTGAAAACTTATGTGTGTGTGATTGGGGGCAAAGTTGAAGGAAAATATTGGATTTAACAACGTCAAAGATTTTATTTATCAAACAATTTCAGCGTTATGCACATAGGACAAAATACTTGTTAATAAAGCTGGTTACTAAGATATTTAGTTTAGAAAAAAGGAGTGAAAACAGCCTTTCTTTTCGTGTATACCTCAACGTTATCAACCAAAAAAAATTATACGAACTCATAGCCAATATCATACCGATAATTCATTTCCTCGAATCTTATTTTTTTCAATATTTCTTTCGACTGATATGTGGCTTCTTTGATGGTTTGTCCGAAGGAAGTTACCGCCAGCACCCTGCCACCATTGGTTATTGTATTGCCTTTCTCCAATTTTGTACCGGAGTGAAATACAAAACCACCCCCCGTTTCAGTACCCGTCAAGCCATCAATGATCTTACCTTTTACATATTCGCCGGGGTAGCCACCACTAACGGCCACGGTGGTCACTGCGGTTCTTTCGTCCGTCTCTATGGTTACACCCGTCAGTTCCTGTTTGGTTGTTTTGATCAGCAGCTCAAGCAGGTCATTTTTTAACCTTGGGATCACCACTTCAGTTTCCGGGTCCCCCATCCGGCAGTTGTATTCAATAACCTTTGGCGTGCCTTCGTTGATCATTAATCCAAAAAAAACAAAGCCTTTATAGTCCAGTCCCTCCTTGTGAAGTCCGTTAATGGTTGGTTCTACCACAGTCTTAATGATTTTTTTCTTAAGCGCATCATCAAAAAAAGGCAGTGGGCTTACAGCTCCCATTCCACCGGTGTTGAGGCCGGTATCGCCTTCTCCCACCCGCTTGTAGTCTTTAGCTTCCGGCAGCAAAACATAATTTTTGCCGTCTGTCAGGGCAAATACACTCATTTCTATCCCCCGCAGGAATTCTTCAATCACCACTTTATCACCAGCTTCCCCAAATTTACTTTGGTGCACCATGAGTTCGAATTCTGCCATGGCTTCGATATGGGTCTGGCAGATCAAAACGCCCTTTCCCGCAGCAAGGCCATCAGCTTTTAGAACGATCGGGAGAGAATGTTGCTTTATATAAGAAACACCATCCTCAAAATTATCAGCAGTAAACTCCCGGTAAGCGGCTGTGGGTATCTTATGGCGTAGCATAAATGCCTTAGCGTATGCTTTGCTGCCTTCCAATTGAGAGGCTTCTGCAGATGGACCCACCACCTGAACCAGGGCTGTTGCCGGGTTATTCTTGAAAAAATCGTAGATGCCTTTCACAAGCGGTTCCTCCGGACCTACGAGCAACATATCTACTTTATGCTTAAGGCAGGCTTTTGCGAGTTTGTCAAAATCGTTAACAGCAATATCCAGGTTAGTGCCAATTTGTGCGGTGCCTGCATTGCCCGGTGCTATCAGTAGCTGTTTGCATAAGGGGCTTTGTTTGAGTTTCCATGCCAGGGTATGCTCCCGTCCTCCGGCACCAACAATAAGAATATTCATTAAGTCTTGAGTATTTGGGGGTCAATCGTTCCCGGCGAAATTAATATCCTATGCGGATAATCTTATATTTTTTTATTGAACGTGAAAACCCCCATATTATTATCAGTGCAGCCCTCGGGCAAAATGAATATGGGGAAATGAGGGCCGTAATAAGAATTTCGCTATTTTGGTGCATTAAACTCACTAACCAAGCATTTTAAATTAAACACTATGACCGAATTAAAAGTTACCGGCAAACATCCTGCGGGCCTATTCGTACTTTTTTTCACCGAGATGTGGGAACGCTTCAGCTACTACGGGATGAGAGCGATCTTTACTTTATATATGACCAAGGCTTTGTTTATCGATAAGGCTGCTGCCTCAAATATATACGGAAGTTTTACCGGTCTGGTATACCTGACGCCTCTGATCGGGGGTTACGTGGCAGACAGGTATTGGGGCAACAGGCGGTCCATTTTTGTGGGAGGTTTATTAATGGCGATTGGTCAGTTTCTAATGTTCTTCAGTGCAAGCAATTACCAAAATGTAGACCTGAGCACCATCCTGATGTGGCTTGGTTTGACAGGACTTATAATCGGAAACGGGTTTTTTAAACCCAATATTTCAACGCTTGTGGGCCAGCTCTACCCGAGAGGCGACACAAGATTGGATTCCGCTTTCACGCTTTTTTACATGGGCATCAACCTCGGCGCTTTTTTCTCGCCCATAGTGTGTGGCCTTTTGGGCGATACAGGCAACCCGGCTGACTTTAAATGGGGTTTTTTAGCTGCAGGTATTGGGATGTTGTTTGGTATTGTTTCTTTTGAATTAATGAAGAAAAAATACCTCGTTACCCCGGATGGCCAGGCTGTTGGCGCCATCTCAAATAAAAAAAGAGATGCGGCTGATAATGCAGCAGCCATGGCAAAAGGAGAAAAAGACAATTCAGTAGTAGGTTCCATTTCCAATAAGAGTGTGGGAATATGGATAGTGATTGCAGTTGCCCTTATAGCCGTTTTCCATTTTATCCTGGGCCAGGATTGGATCGGCTCCTGCATTTTTAGTGTTTCCATTGCAGCACCGGGACTCATCTTATCCGATTCGTCCCTAAGCCTGGTGGAAAAACAAAGGATCATCGTCATTTTCATTGCAGCTTTTTTTGTGATCTTTTTCTGGGCCGCATTTGAGCAGGCCGGTGCATCGCTTACTTTTTTTGCCGACGAGCAGATGAACAGAACAGTAAACATCAATACTAATTATGGCGTTGTATACCTGGTGGTAGCGGCCCTTGCGGGTTTATTGTATTATACTTTACAAAGGATTATGGAGATTCCCAGGGAGTATAAAATACTCTTCAGCGTAATTGGCCTTTATTTGGTTTTCCTGGTCGTAAAAGGATTTATCAGCGGCGAAAACTTCGTTCTTGGAGACATTCCTGCATCAGCTTACAACAGTGTAAATGCAATTTTTATCGTGATCCTCGCCCCTGTCTTTGCAGAAATGTGGGGGAAACTGGGAAAGAAAAATATGGAGCCGGCCTCTCCTTATAAACAAGCGTTGGGTTTGCTGTTTCTTTCACTCGGATATGTAGTTATTGCGATTGGTGTTAAAGGTTTGGAACCCGGCATTAAAGTGAGCATGATGTGGTTGATCGTTCTTTACCTGCTTCACACCATCGGGGAATTGTGCTTGTCGCCGATAGGATTGTCCTTGGTAAACAAACTGGCTCCTGCAAGATTTGCATCATTGCTGATGGGCACCTGGTTTCTTGCAAACGCCACTGCCAACAAATTTGCCGGAACATTGAGTTCTTTGTATCCGGAGGCAGGCAAACCCACTGCATTCATTGGTTATGAAATGACCAATATCTATGATTTCTTTGTGCTGTTCATTGTGATGTCTGGTGTGGCTTCACTTATTTTATTTGTCTCAAGTAAATGGCTGTTGAAAATGATGCACGGCATCAGGTAAACAACCTTCTCAAATTAGGTAAAGGCGATCTTCGGGTCGCCTTTTTATTTATCTTCCCATCTTAAACAGAAAGCATGAGTACAGCTGCCAAACATCCAAAAGCTCTCCCTTATTTATTTTTTTCTGAAATGTGGGAACGGTTCGGCTATTACCTGATGATCGGTATTTTCCTGCTTTACCTGAAAAATGTAGAGCATGGGTTTGCCATGACTAATACGGAGGCTTCCGACCTGTATGGTACTTTCATTGCCCTGGTATTTCTTACTCCCTTTATCGGGGGCTTACTGGCAGACCGATATTTTGGGTACCGCAGGTCAATCATAGCGGGCGGGTTAATGATGGGCGCAGGTTATTGCCTCATGGCAGTCCACAGTCTGCCAATGCTGTACCTGAGTATGGCCCTGGTAATTTTTGGCAACGGGTTCTTTAAACCTAATATCTCCACCCTACTGGGGAATTTATACTCCACGCCTGAATTTGTGCACAGGAAAGATGAAGGCTATAATATCTTTTATATGGGTATCAATATCGGGGCGTTCATTTGTAATTTTTTCAGTGCTGCCATTATCATTTTATGGGGCTGGAAATATGCATTTGTAGCTGCTGGTGTCGGGATGTTTCTTGGGGTGCTGATCTTTATGCTGGGCACCCGGCATTATGGTTCAGGTGATATAAGAAAACCTATGACAAAAGAGGATATGCCGTTTTCTAAGATCGTTGTTACCATTTTCATACCGGCCATTATTGCCGGTATTATTGGCTGGATATTGCCGGGAGATATTTTTGGCTCAGACAGCACTGATGCATTCATTTTTGCCTGCATCCCCGTCATCTATTTTTATGCTTCCCTTTATTTCCAGGCAGAACAATCCGAGAAGCGGCCTATCGCTGCATTGCTGGCAATCTTTGCTGCAGTGGTTATGTTTTGGGCAGTATTTAAACAAAATGGCACAGCCCTTACCATCTGGGCTGATAATTATACCGACAGGCAGGTGAGCGGCACCACCGGTGATATTTTTAAAGGATTGAAGCAGGCGGAGGACCTGGTTTACAAAAAGGATTCTGTCAATTTATATGACGAACTGTTCCGTTTACAAAAACAGGATGGCCAGGTGATCAAAGAATATAATTACCCGGTTTACTTCAAAAACGTAAAACAGGATGCCCTTCCGGTGGATGGCGAAAAAGCAACTTTATGGTCCACCCCCATCAGCCAGTCCATTAACCCCGGGTGGGTGATCATTTTAACCCCGCTTGTAGTTGCTTTCTTTGGTTTCTTAAGAAGGAAAAACAAAGAACCGTCGACAGCAACAAAAATAGCTTTCGGTTTATTGATATCTGCCTTATCCGTATTAGTAATGGTAGCCGCTGTTTATACATCCGGCAATGGCGCTGAAAAAGCAAGTGTGTGGTGGCTGATGGGAACCTACGGCGTAGTGACCGTTGGCGAACTACTTTTAAGCCCGATGGGGCTATCGCTGGTTTCGAAATTGAGCCCGGTTCGCCTCACATCCCTGATGATGGGAGGATGGTTCCTGGCTACGTCAATTGGAAATAAATTATCAGGCATATTAGCTACCATGTGGGATGGTTATGAAAACAAAGCCAACTTCTTTTGGGTCAATTTTGCCCTGTTGCTGTTTGCTACCTTTATCATCTTCGCCATGCTCAAATGGCTAAACCGGATCATGAAAGAAAAGGGAGTGAAATAGTTTTTCTACTTTAAATTAAAAAGGATAGATAGTTAACGCTACCTATCCTTTTTTATTAAAACCCCTGTTTAATAACTTATATAAAATTCAGGTAGTCGTATTGTTTCCCGAGGATGTTTTTATCATCACTTCCCAGCCACTTATTTAATACTGTTGCATACACATTTTTAAAGTCCACCTTGTGTTTCAGATCGCCCTCATTGAGATCAGAAAGATCCGGCATCTCATTCAATACTCCTTTTTGTTTCAATCCGCCGCTTATAAAAAACATGTTATTAGCCGTGCCATGATCTGTACCATTGCTGGCATTCTGAGATACCCGCCGGCCAAATTCAGAAAAGGTCATCATCAGTACATCATCAAAACGGTTGTTCTTTTTGAGGTCATCCGTAAATGCTTTTACTGCATCATTTAACTCCGTGAATAGTCGTTTCTGCTGGGCCTCCTGGTTTACGTGTGTATCAAAACTTCCCAAAGAAACATAATAGACTTTCGTATTGATATCGCTCATGATGAGGGAGGAGATCGTCTTTAGGTTTTTACCCATTTGAGTGTTGGGATAAACATAACCGGTCGGGTGCAGTTTACTTTGCTGGAATATATAGTCTGCACTGCTCAGTGTTTCACTCATGGTTTTATAAAGGTAATCCACTGATTCCTCCGATGCTGTGTGCGACGCATTGATCTCTTTATAAAACTTTTCATTGCTGCTGCTATACAACCTTCGCGGATCTGTAAAAGCCAGGCCATTTTTTTCATGGCCTTTTAAAGCAAGACTAAGTACATCATCAATTTCCAGCGCTTGGGTTGGTTTGTCGCAACCCTTGCACTGTGCGTCCAGGTAACGTCCCAACCAGCCCGTGTATAAATATTCCTTGCTATCGCTTGCACTGTGCCAGATATCCATGCTACGGAAGTGAGAGCGATCAGGATTCGGATAACCTACACTATTAAGCACCGCCAGGCTGCCATCATCGTACAATCCTTTAAACGCGGCCAGTGCAGGATTTAATCCAACATCGCCGGTAAGTTGCAAAGCTTTGTCTTTTGTAATACCAAGACGAGGCCTTTCTTTGTAATAGATATCGTTGGTGACTGGTATAACGGTATTTAACCCGTCATTACCGCCGCTGAACTGTATAACCACTACAACTTTATTGCCGGCAGGTACCATATTTTTCTGCTCGAATGCTTTCAAAAACTTCGGAAGCATCATGGACGCAGTCGCTAATGAACCGATCTGCAGAAATTCTTTACGTTTAAAATACATAGCTTTTTATTTTGGAGCCATAGGCCTTGAGCGATTAGCTGTGAGCCGATGTGTATGGTATTATTATTTCTTTCTTCTCTCCTGCCTTGATTGATGCGGTTAGCTCGTCACTTTTCTAACACAATTGGTACTCCGGGGTGGTCATCAGCTGAATAATCGCACTTTTCACAAAATTCTCCCTGCTGTCATTGGCCAGGTATTTCTGCAGTATGGTGGTATCGATGCGGCTGTTGGACTGCAGGACAGTATCGGCAATCTTCTGCGGGAGGGTTTCCCGTTTGGTTTTTTCAAAAATTTTATTGACAGGTGACCAGTCAATATTTGCAGAAGCACCTTTGCTGGTATATATTTTATTCTTATTGATGCGCATCTGCTGTTCCATCACCTGACCCATATTTACATCGTCATCATTTTTTGCCCTGATGGTCAGTGATTCTTTGGCGGCCAGTACCTGAGGAATTTGCAGGCGAACCATGAGCGTACTGCTGTCTATCCATGTACGGCCACCGGGCCAGCCTGCTACATTGGGCGGGTAAAATAAAATTTGTCCAAGGACTTTTTGAAACAGGAGCTGTGACTGATCATTATCTAGTTGGAGTGGCAGCAAACGCCTTATGCCGGCCAGGAGTTCGATTGGGGATTTGATCTTATTCCCAATATTTTTTTCTGCATAAAACCACTCGCTGGTATAAATATCTCCAAGGAGTTGTTGAATATCGTAGTTGTTGTCAAAAAAACGCTGGCTCAGCCATTGCAAATGTTTATCATTCCCCTTTTCATTCACAAAATATTTATATACTTTTTGGGTAATGTACACGGCGGTCTGCGGCTGCTCAAGCAAAATATTTAGGATGTCGTCGCCACTGAAATTCCCCGTGCGACCCAGGAAGGACTTGGAGCCCGCATCGTGAAATTGCTTGCGGAATATAAAACCGCCGTCCAGGTTATACCCCCAGCCTGTAAATGCGCGGGCAGCTTCCTTAATATCCTTTTCTGTATAATTGCCCCGGCCCATAGTAAATAATTCCATCACTTCACGGGCGAAGTTTTCGTTCGGGCTTTTTTTCCTGTTTTGCTGGTTATTCAGGAATTGCAACATAGCCGGTGATTTGCTGACCTCTTTTAGCATCTCTCCAAAATTGCCCAGGGCATTGGTACGTATCACATGAAGGAGGTCCTGCTGAAAAAAGCTATTGATCACCCTGCAGGCAAAATGACCATGCCAGAAAAGACTCATTTTTTCTCTTAACTGAGCTTCACTGTTGATCATTTCATCCAGCCATGTAAGGTTCAGGTTTTTGATATCGTCCCGGTATTGCTGCCTTCTTTTCCTTCCGGCCTCCGCCTTGCTCATTTCATTTTGCATCGAGAGGTCTTGTACGCCATTCACCAGCCCATCCACCAGGTTTTGTGCCACTACAATTTTTTCCGGTTGTTTGGAAGAGGTTCGGACCAATAAATCCCATAATTTTTTTTGAGAGAGGTCATCCAGGGAAGCGGCATTTTCTGCCATAGGTCCAAAGGCACAACGCCACAACAGGTGTTGGTTCTTTAATCGGTTGGTGATTTGCATAGTATAAATTTAAGCACAGCTTCTGTAAGACGTGCTCAAATGGAAAACGTTTAACGGAACTGTTAACTTTTTATTAAGGGGAGTTTTGTCGATGGTTGATGTTGCGGAACGATGGACCATGGACGTTTGTAACGAATAGTAATGTCGATCAATGGCCTATTGCATTTTGCTCATCATCCTTGCCTGTTACTCCTTATTGTTTCTCAATCTTCGTGGCACCAAAATAGGAATGCAAAGCATGTGGTAAATGGATGCCATCCACTTTCTGGTTATTTTCCAGCAGGGCAGCTACAATGCGGGGAAGTGCGAGGGAAGACCCATTTAGTGAGTGTAACAGTTGTGGTTTCCCTTCTCCATCCTTATAACGGATCTTCATTCGGTTGGTCTGGAAAGTTTCAAAGTTGCTCACAGAACTTACCTCGAGCCATTTTTTTTGCGCAGCACTGTATACTTCAAAATCGTATGTGAGGGCAGAAGTAAAAGACATATCACCTCCGCACAGGCGCAGGATGCGGTAAGGCAGTTCGAGGAACTGCAGCAACCTTTCAATATGATTGACCATTTCTTCGTGCACTTCGTAACTTTTTGCCGGGTGCACCAACTGCACGATCTCCACCTTATCAAATTGATGCAACCTGTTCAATCCTCTCACATCCGCTCCAAAACTTCCCGCTTCTCTCCGGAAGCAGGGCGTATAAGCGGTCATCTTGATGGGGAGATCCTGTTCCTTCACTATTTCATTGCTGTAAATATTTGTCACCGGAACCTCGGATGTCGGGATCAGGTAAAATCCGTCCTGGGCGATATGGTACATCTGCCCTTCCTTATCCGGTAGCTGGCCCGTGCCGTAGGCAGTTGCCTCATTCACCATCAATGGGGGTGCATATTCAGTGTAACCTGCGGACGTATTATAATCCAGGAAATACTGAATGATCGCGCGTTGCAGTTTGGCACCCTTACCTTTATACACGGGGAAGCCACTACCCGTGAGCCTGGCGCCGGTTTCAAAATCTATCAGGTCATATTCCTTAATGAGGTCCCAATGAGGCTTTGACCCTTCCGGTAATTCCGGTACAGTGCCGCCGGTATTCACGACCTCATTTTCTTCTGGTGTTTTCCCCCGCGGTACGCTGTCGTGCGGAAGGTTGGGCAACAACAAAAGTTTGGCTGTAAAATCCTGTTCAAGCTCATCAAGAATGGTTTTACTATTATTCAACTCAACTTTATTCTGTGCTACTTCCTGCCTTTTCTTTTCTGCTGCATCTTTTTCGCCCTTACCCATTAAAGTGCCTATTTCTTTAGAAGCAGCATTCAGGGAAGCCTGCATTGTTTCAGTAGCTGTCTTTTGTTTCCTTAACTCATCATCTAGTTTAAGCAACTCATCTACAAGGCCCGGATGGCCAAAATTTTTGACCTGTAGCCTTTCCTTAACCAGGACTGTGTACTGCTTTATATAATTAATCTGTAACATTTCTTTTTTCTTTTCCTTAAGCGGCAAAGATAAAGGCTGGACGCTAATTTGTGCTACTACTCTTTGACCCGGTTTACCTGTCCGGCGGTTACTACCCCGACAGCGGTTGAGCCAATAACGACACACAGGGATTTAAGCCGCTCTCTGGGTTAAACTGCATTGCCTACATTTGCAAAATGTTACACCCTGAGGAAGATTTGCAGGTGCGCTGGCTAAAACTTCGCATTAAGCTAAAAGAAAAATTTAATATCAAACCCGACATGAACGGGGTATTGCTGCTGATCGGGGTACAGGAATTGGGACAAGGCCCACAGGAATTTAGCAAGGAACAAAAACAGGATCTGATGCATATTGCCATCTGCACAATTTTAATAGCCAGTGGCTACTATAGCTTTGATGGACATGATGAAGAAGGCTGGCCGCACTTTACCCAGTTGAAGGCGCTGCCCGGATTTGACATGATAGAGCAGGAAAACTTTTTAAAAGATCATGTACTCTTATACTTCAGCAGTCTTAAATTCCTATAGTTTAATGAATCGTAGGCTGCCGATAGGCGCCAGGGCGGAGTTCCCATTCGATAAAACTGTTGCTGCAGCTGCATTGAGAATACCTACGGGCTGGCGGGGACTGGTTGCCGGATTATCATAACCAAAAACATCGCCGTCTTCGGTACCTGCATCGTAAAGAAAAAGAGGAACAGTGACATCACTCATCCATATGTTATCCTTTAGGAGGTTGAAGTTGTTTAAACCCACAAACCAATCGGGTGAGGGGGCGATCATAGATGCAAAACTTATACAGGATTGTTGGGCAGTAAATCTGAAACTGCTATCAAACCCACCCGTGATCGGTGGGGACGGAAAACCAAATCTGGAGAGCCCTTTGCCGGTAGAGATTATATTGTCTATTTCATTATTCAACCTGCCGTTACTCCCCACTTCCGCCAAAAATTCAAGTCCTTCCGAGGCCAGTCCGTTAGCCGCCCATAAGAAGCTGTCTTTCTGATGGATCATCCCAATAAACCAGGTAAAATGAGGGTTCGAAGCTGGCAAGGAAAATTTGGGGGTGGACCAGTCGAGCTTGAGTTCCACCCGGTAGGTTACCTCGCTTTCGGGAACAAGCACTTCCATTCCTTTATTACTGCAGGAGCTGGCTGTAAGAGGAGCCAGGATAAATAACCATTTGATTTTCATAATGGGGGCTTTTGAAAAAAAAGGTAAAGTTGTTAGAAAGCGATTTTCTTAACATGCATTCTTATTAGTTTTGAAGAATAAATAATAAAAAATTACGAAGATTATGATGCAAAAGTTTCGTCGGCTTTGTTTGTGTACGATTTTAATACCCGTTGTCACTATCGCAAATGTATCCGCTCAGGCACCCGCCAAAATACAAAAACAACCTGGGGCTGTAAAAACAAACGTAAAACCAGGGGTTCAGAAACCAAAACCCGGGCCTGTAAAGGTAAAGATAAGCACAGACTCAGGTACTATCGTGGTGATGTTGTCGGATTCTACCCCGCTGCACCGCGACAACTTTTTAAAACTGGTGGATCAGGGATTTTATGACAGCCTGCTATTTCACCGTGTTATTTCGCAGTTTATGATCCAAGGCGGTGACCCGACTAGTAAAAATGCACATCCCGGTACAGCGCTCGGCGGCGGCGGATCCGACATGACACGAATCCCGGCAGAATTTAATCCCTCCCTCTATCATAAAAGAGGTGCCCTGGCAGCTGCCAGGGATGGTAACCCTGAAAAAGCAAGCAGTGCCTGCCAGTTTTATATTGTAGATGGAAAAAAATACACCGACGAAAAATTAACGATGCAGGAGCAACAAAAGGGATTTAAATACACAATCGAACAAAGAGAAATGTACAAGACCATGGGAGGTACCCCCCAGCTGGACCAGGCATATACTGTATTCGGCGAGGTAATAGGCGGCCTGGAAGTGATAGCCAAAATTGCGAATGTTATGAAAGATGGCATGAATCGCCCCGCAGGAGATATACGCATGCGTATGGAAATTATAAAATAGCTGACCAGTATCGCTTTTCTAAAACCTGCAATGAAAAAAAATATAACTTGCAGCCACAAAGATTTACACAACAAAAAATCGCACAATGAGTTTCCCAGCTAATTTAAAGTATACGAAAGACCACGAATGGATTTCCCTGGAGGGTAATGTTGCAACTATAGGCATTACAGAGTTTGCACAGCATGAACTGGGAGATATTGTTTATGTGGATATAAATACAAAGGGCAAGGCCCTGGGTGCAGAAGACATATTCGGAACAGTGGAAGCCGTAAAAACGGTGAGTGACCTGTTTTTACCAGCTGCCGGCACAGTCAGCGAGATAAACCCGGCCCTGGAGGCAAACCCGGAACTCGTGAACAGCGACCCTTATGGGGAAGGCTGGATGATCAAAATGACCGTAGATAACGTAGCAGACATTGAAAAACTCATGGATGCAGGAGCCTATGAATCGCTTGTGAGCTAATTTTAACCAGGGGACCAATAATATTTTTAAGTTTACGGGAGCATACATTTATGCTCTCTTTTTTTTATACGATGATGGCTTCGCGATTTGCAGGTTTTACAAACAAAGTTTTGAATAGTTTCATCCCTGGTATCATGTGGTGGATCTTTGTACTGGTGCTTATGTTTACACCAGGAAAGGATTTTCCAAGTCTGGGCAGTTGGACAGAATTGATCAGCCTGGACAAGATCATACATGTATCTTTTTTTGCGTTGATGGTTTACTTATTCTGCCGCCCCCTTTACCCAAAAGCTATAAACCCGGCTTATAAACAGCAACTTTTCCTCAAAATTGCAGTCGCATGCGCCACCTGGGGACTTTCCATTGAATTTATCCAGCATTTCTGGATCCCGGGAAGAAGTATGGATATGTTCGATTTTGTGGCGGATTCCTTTGGGTGTTTACTGGCTTACCTATATTGTAAAAGATACCTGTTGACCTAGGACCCTCCCCATTTTACACCATCTATCTATTCAAATTGAAAAAGTCTTGTTTGACCCGCTTTTCCAGCTTACATTTGCCTATATGACGAACGTAGAGAACATGGAATACAATACTACCCGCAATCATTTAATTATGAAAGAATATGGAAGACATATTCAAAAAATGGTAGAATATCTTTTAACCATCACAGATAGAGAAGAAAGGCAAAAGAATGCTTATGCTGTAATAGAGCTTATGGGGTTTTTAAATCCCCACTTGAAAAATGTGGAGGATTTCAGGCATAAATTATGGGATCATCTATTCCTTATCAGCAACTTTGAATTAGATGTTGAGAGCCCCTATCCTATTCCAACGAGGGAGACGCTGAAGGCAAAACCGGAAAGGCTGCGTTATCCCAAACACCACCCAAGGTATAACCACCTGGGAAAAAATATTGAAGTGGTAATGGAAAAGGCACTCAAAGAGGAGAATCCGGAAAAGAAGCAAGGTTTCGCAAATGCCATTGCTTATTATATGAAACTGACTTACAGCAACTGGCATAAGGAACTTGTACATGATGATGCCATACAGCAAGAGTTGAGCACAATGACCAAAGGCGAACTGGAATTCAACAACCGCCCGTTTGTGAAACACCGCACTGATAACAGGCCCGACACCGATTACAACACCGGCAATACAGGGCGGAACCAGTTTAGGAAAAATTTCGGAGGCCGGGATAACAACCGTAGCAACCAACAGCAAAGCGGCGGCTCTAGGGACAACCGAAGCAGGAATCAACCAGGTGCGGGCAACAGGGAAGGTGGAAGAGATAACCGGGGGAATACCGGTAACAATAATAACCGCAACTTCAAGAAAAGATATTAATACAGGCTGGGAATGGCTGTATCTACTTTAAACCCTGATATTATCAGGGTTTTTTATTTAGGTTTGTGCCCATCAAAATCCAAACAGAGCACATGAGCATATTTGAAGTAAGGGGCGGCACAAAACTAGCAGGCGAAATTACACCACAGGGTGCCAAAAATGAAGCACTGCAGATCATAAGCGCGGTGTTACTTACTGCCAGCGAAGTAACGATCACCAATATTCCCGATATCATTGATGTAAACCTGCTCATTGAGTTGTTGGGAGAAATGAACGTGAACATAAACAGGATTGACAGGCATACCTGTATATTCAAGGCTGATAATGTGAACGTAGACTACCTGCAGAGTGAGGATTACCACAAAAAAAGTTCGAAGCTGAGGGGGTCAGTCATGCTGGCAGGACCATTGTTAGCACGTTTTAAAAAAGCATACCTGCCAAAGCCTGGGGGTGATAAAATCGGCCGGCGCAGACTGGATACCCATATCATTGGTTTTGAAAAACTCGGCGCCAGGTATCAATATGATAGTGACAGCAGTTTTTTCACCATTGAGGCTCCACAACTTAAAGGCACTTTTATGCTGCTGGATGAACCTAGTGTAACCGGCACGGCTAATGTGGTAATGGCGGGGGTGATGGCGGAAGGTATAACTACAATCTACAATGCGGCCTGCGAACCTTACCTGCAGCAACTATGCAAAATGCTGAACCGCATGGGCGCAAAGATAGCAGGCATTGGGAGCAATATGCTCATCATAACCGGTGTAACAGAAATGGGGGGTACCACGCACACCATGCTTGCAGATATGATAGAAGTGGGCAGTTTTATCGGCCTGGCGGCTATGACACAAAGCAGCATTACCATCAAAAACGCTGGTGTGGCATCGCTTGGAATTATTCCCGAGAAATTTATACAACTTGGTATTCAACTGGAGATCAGGGGCGATGACATTCATGTACCCGCACAGGAATTATACGAGATACAAAAATATATGGATGGAGGGGTGCTTACGATCAACGATCACCCATGGCCCGGATTTACCCCAGATTTGCTAAGCATCGTTTTGGTAACTGCGATCCAGGCAAAAGGCAGTGTGCTCATCCACCAGAAAATGTTTGAAAGCAGGCTTTTTTTTGTAGATAAGTTGATTGATATGGGTGCTCAGATCATCCTGTGTGATCCCCATCGTGCAGTTGTGATCGGGCTGGAAAGAGAAAAACAACTGCGGGGTATTACGATGAGCAGCCCGGATATCCGTGCTGGCGTTGCACTTCTGATTGCAGCACTGAGTGCCACTGGAAAAAGTACTATTCAGAATATTGAACAAATTGACAGGGGTTACCAGAACATAGATGAACGGCTAAGAATGCTGGGAGCAGATATCAGAAGGGTGTGAGCGGGGAGCTGGCAGTAGTGAGTGGTGAGTGGTGAGTTAGGTGGAACTTTAATTTTTCTAGCCCCGAGTAGCACACCAAGAACCTCGAACTTGAAACCTTGAACCTGGAAACCTGAACCCCCCTGCCGGTTTTTTCAAAACAAAACGCCAGCCGGTCCGTATTTTCCAATCGGCATTCGGGCTTTTTCAGCTTTTCTTTCATTTCTTTGCGCATGGGTTCAACTTACCAAAAAATTCTGATCATCACAGCTCCCTCAGGTGCAGGCAAGACTTCTATCACCCGGTACCTGATGCGGAAATATCCTCAATTGGCATTTTCAGTTTCCGCAGCTACCAGGGCGGCGAGGGGTGATGAAAAGGATGGAGTGGATTACTATTTCATGAGTGAAGCATTGTTCCAGGATAAGATTAAACACAAGGAGTTTGCAGAATGGGAAATGGTTTATGAGGGTAAATATTATGGCACCTTAAAATCCGAACTGGAGCGCATCTGGGCAAATAACAAGGTGCCCGTACTGGATATCGACGTGAAGGGTGCCATCCATGTGCAGAAACAGTACCCGATCAATACGCTCAGTATTTTTATTGAACCACCCTCTGTAGATGAGCTCAAAAAAAGATTAGAAAGCCGGGGTACCGAAACCACGGAATCTCTTGCCGCCCGGGTGAGCAAAGCATCGTATGAAATCTCCTTTAAAACCCATTTTGACAAGATCGTGGTGAATGGTGACCTGGATAAAGCCTGTGCCGAGGCTGAACGACTTGTGGCGGATTTCATGAAACAACCGCTGCAGGAGGGACAAAAAAGCGATTGATAATATTTTTGTTATTTTTATTATATGGAGATTTCAGTACTGCTTATCATTTTTTTCTCTTCTATCGTACTCATCTGCTTTTTTGCCGGTATTGAGATAGCGTTTGCATCCGCAAATAAACTATCGATAGAACTCAGCAAAAAACAGGGTACATACAGCGGAAAAACTTGGGGTAATTTTGCCGAACATCCTACAAGGTTTATCGGAACTATCCTCGTAGCTATCAACTTTGTGCTGGTGATATATGGTTTGCTGGTAGGGGAAATGCTTGCCCCGGTTTGGAACCAGATCGAAACAACTTTAAACCTGGCTGAAAATAGTTATGTAAAGTTCATCCGCCTGTTTGCAGAAACTGTACTGGCCAGCGCCATTATCCTTTTCCTGATGGTGATAACCCGGGCTTTTTTTCATACGCATAGCAGCAGCATGATTAATAATGGAGTAGTAAGCTATTTTTCCCGTTTCTTTTATTGGTTGTTCGCGGGTATTTCTACTGCCATGATCAATGCCTCGGCATGGATACTTCAATACATTTTCAATGTTAAGCTGTCCGACAAAAAAGAAGTGTTCAGTAAAATCGACCTGGAACATTTTTTATTGCAGACCAAGGGAACCAACGAGGATGAAAACTCAGAACTTAATAAAGAATTATTTGAAAATGCCCTATCCATAAGCGATACAAAACTTCGCGAATGCCTGGTGCCAAGGAAAGAAATTGTAAGCATCAGCAGGAGCAGTTCTATTGAAGAAGCCAAACAGAAAATGGTAGAAACCAGCCTGAGTAAAATAGTAGTGATCGACAGCGATATTGATAACATAGCCGGTTACATACACCAACTGGATCTCTTTAAACATCCTGGTACAATTGATGATATCCTGTTGCCCATCCCTACAGTGCCGGAAAGTATGAGTGTGGCGGGTATGATGGATAAATTTGGTAAGGAAAGAAAAAGCATTGCCTGGGTGATAGACGAGTTTGGTGGAACAGCGGGCATTGTTACAATGGAAGATCTGCTGGAAGAGATCTTTGGAGAAATCCAGGACGAGTATGACGAAGTGGATGAGTTGGTGAATAAACAGCTCTCAACAAATGAATTCATTTTTAGCGGCCGCCTGGAACTTGATTTTATCAGCCAGAAATACGACCTCGAATTCCCGGATGATGAAGACGCTGAAACCCTTTCCGGTTTCATTATTCAAAACAATGAATCTACGATACCGCAGGAAAAAGATCGCATTATAACAGGCAACTACCAGTTTGACATCCTTAGCATCAGCGGAACAAGAATTGAAACGGTGAAACTTAAGGTACTTAAATAGAGCGCATCAGCTTGCATATTTTATTACAGAAGGATGACCATCGCCGCACATTTTTTTTCCACTAAAGAACAGCCTTCTTTTTTATTACAATGCTTCCGGGTTTTAGCTTTGCAAAACCCCGGAGACAGCTTCCTTTTTTTTATTGACCCGGAACAAATAGACTATGCAAGCCTGCCGGTGAACAGCAAGATTATCCCGGTAAGCCCTTCCCTAAAAAATGGATTACTGCTGCATTTTTGGTACAATTTTAAATTGCCCGTTATCTTAAAAAAATACAATGCCTCCTGTTTCGTCAGTGAACTGGCCGTGTGCAGCATTCGTACAAGGGCACCCCAGTGTATGGTCATAAACGACCTGGCCGTACTCGAAACAAAATCCCCGGGCGAGTATGCCTCATATACCCGGAGGTTCTTTTCAAAGTTTTTGCAAACTGCAGCCGCGGTATTATTGACAGAAGATCATATGATACCGAAATTGCTGCATAAGTATCCAGCTATCATAAATAAAGTCTCATCCGTGCGATATGGCCTTCCCGCCGCTTACAGGCAGGTGGAGCCGGAAGAGCACAGCAGCCTGCTTGAAGAATTTGCCGGGGGATACGAATATTTTTTAGCGGAATGTTCAGCCCATACAAAACAAGGTTTCCTAGCGGTGCTGAAAGCATATTCCCTCTTCAAAAAAAGATTGAAATCTGGCATTCGCTTGGTGATATTACTTCGTGGCATTAGCGCCGAAGATTGCATCCCCGATTTTAAAAATTATAAATACAGGAATGAGGTTTCGTTTGTCCCTCACCAGTCAGCTGCAAAAACCGCGCTGCTCTTCGCCGCCGCATATGCATTCATTTATCTTTCCGGGGAAAAAGCAAGGGGAAACTCAGGACTCTGTGCAATGCGGTCTCAGGTTCCGGTAATCACGAAAGATAACCCGGGATCAAGAGCTATTTACGGGGATGCCGCCCTGTTTACCGAACCAGATGATAAAATGATAGCGGATAACATGATGTTGCTTTATAAAGATGAAACGCTGAGGAACGAATGTATCAAAAAAGGATTGGCCGTTGCCACCAACTATAGTTGGGAAACAACAGCAGCCCTTTTATGGCAAACTATTTTGAACATCAGCAGGGATTAAAGCAGTATCCTTTTACCTTTGCAGCTAAAATAAATCTTATCAATGCAGCAATCCACTATCAAAATTGATGTTTTTCTTGATCCCAATAAAATACCGGAACAAATAAACTGGCAGGCTACAGACAGCAGCGCAGAAATGGCACAGAAAGCAAAAGCAATGAGCATTGCATTCTGGGATGGAGCGGATAAAACGGCACTTAGAATTGATCTTTGGACAAAAGATATGATGGTGGATGAAATGGGGGACTTTTATTACCAGATGTTGATGGGTATGGCGGACTCCTTCAAAAGATCAACCAACCAGGAAGGCCTGTCGGATGAAATGAAAATTTTTGCTAAGGATTTTTTCCAGAAATTCAGGGATATACAAGCAAAAGAACAGGGTTAAAGTTAGGTGCCTGCTGTTTGGAAATACAACACCTATACAGTAAAGTTAGAATGGATATCGAAAAAAAGCTCACAGCCTTTTGCAAATTCAAAATGCTAAGGTCTAACCGCTTTCTATTATTTAAATATAATAAATACAACCCCGATGGCTTTAGAACAACAAATAATGGCGGAAATGAAAGACGCCATGAAATCAAAGAATGAAGCTGTGCTTCGCAGCCTGCGTGCCATCAAGGCAGAGATCATCAAAGCCAAAACTGAACCCGGCGCGGGAGGCGAAATTGATGAAGCAACCGAGCAGAGATTTTTGCAAAAGATGATGAAACAACGGAGGGACTCCTACGAAATTTTTACACAACAAAACCGGGCAGACCTGGCCGACCGGGAAAAGGAAGAGATGGATGTAATAGAAAAATTTTTGCCCAAACCATTGTCTGAGCAGGAAATAAAAGATGCTGTAAAAGAGATCATAAACTCAACGGGCGCAGCTTCGGCCGCTGACATGGGAAAGGTAATGGGTGTCGCTTCCAAACAACTTGCAGGCAAAGCGGATGGTAAAACCATTAGTGCCATTGTGAAAGAAATGCTTGCATAATTTTATATGTTTATCGATATTGTTTTTTTGTTACTGGTTTTGCTGGCATGCGTGAAAGGCTACAGCAAGGGTTTGATCGTTGCACTGTTTTCTGTTCTGGGTTTTATTGCCGGCCTTGCAGCAGCATTAAAACTTTCGGCCTATGCGGCTGAAAGACTTTCCGGCACCTTTAATACTTCGGGGAAATGGTTACCGTTTATCTCCTTTGCGTTAGTGTTCCTGGTGGTTGTTGTGCTGGTTCACCTGGGCGCCAAACTCATTCAAAAGTCGGTGGAGATGGTCATGCTTGGCTGGCTAAACCGGTTTGCAGGAATTATACTGTATGTGCTATTGTACAGCATACTTTTTAGTATATTTTTATTTTATGCGGTGCAGTTGAAAGTAATCTCTGGAGAAACCCTCCAGGTTTCCAGGGCATACCCCTACCTGCAGCCTTTAGGCCCAAAAGTCATGGATTCTTTGGGAACAGTGATACCGGTGTTCAAAGATATGTTTGCACAACTGGAAGAATTCTTTGGAAAAGTGCCTGAAGCCGCGCCAGTTACGCCGAAATAAAATCCTGTTTTTTACCACCGGCGATTAACGTGCAGGCGTACCCGAAACAGGAAGCGGGGATGAAATAAGTGGATCATTTAAAGAGAGGTTTGGTATCTTTGGTTGAATACCCTTTTTTTAATATAAATCAAGTATTTTAGCAATAGATTGCAAATGGTTAATTCCACTACTGACAGATGACCTACGAAATAAAACAAGACGGCAAATTTAAATTCATAGAGGAAGGCGAAGGTGAACCGCTTGTATTGTTGCACGGGCTGTTTGGAGCAATGAGCAATTTTACTGCGTTGATTCAATATTTTAAATCAACACACAGAGTGGTGGTTCCTATACTGCCGCTCCTGGATCTTGACCTGCTTCATACATCTGTTGGCGGGCTCCAGAAGTTTGTGCATAAATTTATTGAACACAGGAATTACACGAATGTACACCTGATGGGTAATTCCCTGGGGGGGCATGTTGCCCTGGTACATATATTAAAAAATCCTGAACGGGTCTCGTCCCTGGTATTGACCGGTAGCTCAGGCCTTTTTGAAAATGGCATGGGTGATACCTACCCGAAAAGAGGCGACCGGGAATACATTCGCACCAAAACTTCTCTTACATTTTATGACCCCTCGCTGGCAACGGAAGAGCTGGTAAATGAAGTTTTTGAGATCACGAATAACCGGTTAAAAGTTATAAAGATCATCGCCCTGGCTAAAAGTGCCATTCGCAATAACCTGGGCGAAGAACTGAAAAACGTTAAACAACCCACCTGTCTTATCTGGGGAAATAATGATACGATTACCCCGCCTTTCGTAGGCAAAGAATTTCACAAACTGATCCCGAATAGCGAGTTGTATTTTATTGATAAATGCGGCCATGCACCCATGATGGAAGTGCCGGAGGAGTTTAATAAAATTTTACAAGGTTTTTTAGCGAAATTAAAGTCTCCCGCTGCAACGGTTTGATCATTTCTATGGTCTTTGTTATTAAACAGCCCGTTCTTTACATTTTTGCTTATACCCAAACTGCAATATCATGTTAACACTCGATTTAATAAGTAACAATATCCCCAGGCTAAAGCTGCAGGATAGTGTTGGAAAAGCCGTACAGCTGGTCACCGACTTCAGGGTTACCCATCTGCCCGTAGTAGCGGATGAAAAATACCTGGGCTTATTGAGCGAAGAAGACCTGCTGGATGCGGAGTCCGAAGCTCATACCATCGAAAGCCTGCAGGAACATTTTATACCAGCCAGTGTTAAGGACAATGTACACTTTTTGAATGCAGTCACGATAAGCACGCAATGCGACAGCAATATAATACCGGTCGTAAATGAAGATGGGAACCTGGCGGGTGTGATTGCCACGGTGGAACTGCTGAAAGCCCTGGGCAACTTTGCCGGTGCAAACGAGATTGGTGGTATCATTGTACTGGAGATGGAACGAACACAATTTGCGATTTCGGAGATCAGCAGGATCGTGGAAAGCAACGATTGCACGATCCTTCATCTGAATTCTTTTTCTGACCCGGTTACTGGTATGCTTACCGTAACCCTGCATGTAAATAAAAGAGAAATTGCGGCGGTAGTGGCTACTTTTGAACGTTATGATTACGATGTGATCTATTATTTCGGAAATGAAAATTTTGAAAACGAAATCCACAGCAATTACAGGCACCTCATGAACTATTTAGACATATAAATTTTATTCATAACTCCCCTGCTGTGTGCATTCAAAATAGGGCTTCAGCCTACCTTTATTTTCTGCGAACGAATTTACTTTTACATTTTTTTACCAACCGGGAGCCTGCACCCGTTGCTCCATTTCAACGTAAAAAATTTAGGGTTTTCATTTCACATTGTCTAACAAGGGGTGTCCTGTTTGCGTTGTTTTTTTTAGGACTTGCTACGATCACACCAGCACAGGAAAAATATTCAAGTTTTCATGAAGAAGTCGGAAAAAAAGTAGGCATTGATTCCACTGCAAAAATTTATCTGTCTGCGGTAGCTATCACCGGAAATAAAAAAACGAAAAATTATATTATACTCAGGGAGATGCGAGTGCAACCTGGTGACTCGATTTTGGCTTCCACCCTTTTGGAAAAACTTAAATTATCGCAGCAACTCATTTATAACACTACCCTTTTTACAGAAGTGGTTTTGGTGCCCCGTTTTAGTTCAGCTACGGACATGACCGTGCAGGTGAATGTAACAGAAAAATGGTATATCTATCCCACGCCACAGTTCCAGTTGGTGGACCGCAACCTGAATGAATGGTTGAATACTTACGATGCCGACCTGGAAAGGGTTATATACGGTGCCAAATTTGCTCACTACAATCTCAGCGGCCGCCGGGACCAGTTGCGTGTGTTTTTACTGACGGGCTACGCCCGGAATTTCTCTTTCGTTTACAGTGCCCCTTATAGCAACAGGAAACTCACAGAAGGTTTTTCAGTAGGAGCAGGTTATACACAAAACAGGGAAATCATTTATAAAACCAGTTTTAACAATGGCACTTTTAGATACAGGAATGATGATTTTGCAAGGAGCAGCTTTGTCGCCAGCGGCGCATACCTGGTAAGACGTGGTTTCTACAAGAGGCACGTGTTCAGTATAGCTTACACTCATACAAGCGTGGTGGATAGTGTGATCACTGATTACAATCCTAAATATTTTAACCAGGCAAAAAATAAACTTGGTTACCCGGACATGGGGTATTCCTTCCAGTTCATACATACTAATAACGTACAATATCCCCTTACAGGAACGATTTATGCGCTGTCAGTTTTTAAACGGGGATTTGAGTTTGAGGGCGGTGTGAACATGCTTTCCCTGGACGCGAGTTACAACAGGTTTCTTTCCCACGGCAAAAACTGGTACAGTTCCCTCCAGGGCCATACAAAAATAAAAGCCCCTTTCACGCAGGCATATATCAACCAGCGGGCCCTTGGTTATGGCGACTTATACCTGCGGGGACTGGAAGATTACGTAATTGATGGGGTGGCCTCTTTCCTCGGACAGTATACCCTGAAGAAAAAGATCTTATCCTTTATTGTTCCTGTTCCTATCCGGAACAAAATTGTTCCCCGTATACCCTTCACCATTTTTGCAAAAAGTTTTGCCGATGCTGGTTACGCTTACAATAAAGCAGAACCTGATACCCGCCTGGGAAACCGGCTCCTTTACACCGGCGGTGTTGGATTGGATGTGCTCACATTATATGATATTAATCTAAAGATCGAATACAGTTTCAATCAATTAGGTGAAAAGGGTTTATTTTTACATATGAAGGGCGGTTTTTAAACGTTCAACCAGTCAATGAGAATAGCAATTTACAGTCGTGGAATCGAACAAAACCAGCAGAAAGATATCGAGTTATTATTGAAGGAATTGGTGAAACATGGTGCTGAACCTGTTTTTTACCAGGATTTCTTTAATAAGTTTTATTCCTCTGTAAATATTGAAGGGATATATTCCACTTTCAATTCCAGCGCAGATATGGACAGCAGTATTGACTGCCTCATAAGCCTTGGGGGCGATGGTACCCTGCTGGACACCGTAACACTTGTAAAAGATACTGGTATACCTGTACTAGGCGTGAATTACGGACGGTTGGGTTTCCTGGCCAACATCGGCAAGGATGAGATCAATTCCGCCATTGAAGCCCTGGTGGAAAGAAAATATGTGCTTGATAAAAGGACACTGCTCCACCTGGATGCAGACATCCCCATCTTTGATGATGTTTCTTATGCTCTCAACGAATTCGCATTGCATAAAAGCGACACATCCCCTATGATAAAAATTCACACTTACCTGAACGGTGAATTTTTAAATACTTACTGGGCGGACGGTTTAATTGTGTCGACGCCCACCGGTTCTACCGGCTACTCGTTGAGCTGCAACGGGCCCGTGGTATTTCCGGATAGTGCCAGTTTTGTTATCACCCCTGTATCCCCACATAACCTTAACATCCGGCCAATTATTGTTCCGGACAACACCATTGTCTCCTTTGAAGTGGAGGGCAGAACGGATAATTTCATCTGCAGTATGGATAGCCGGAGGGAACTGGTGCCTAAAGAGATTCAACTGGCCGTAAAAAAAGAAAGTTTTGGCATCAACCTGATACGCCTGAACGAAAATAATTTCCTGCAAACGCTCAGGAGTAAACTTTCCTGGGGGTTAGACAAGCGAAACTAGCAAGCACCAAAGGTTCAGGAGCGCCAACGGCGGACCTTGTGACCAAATATTTCAATAACAACATCAGAAGCCCCCGGGCTTAACTTTGAATCCCCGAATGTTCAACCATGCCACAAAAGCCAAAAAAAATACAACGCATTTTTTTTATTTATTGGATCCTTCTCGCGTATATCATAGCGGCACTGGTTTTTTGGTTTATTACCCTCAATAACCAAAACAGGGAAATGAGCGAGTTGAGAAAACTTTCGCTTTCCAGTGATAATGCCTTATACACAGAGGCACTGGAAGAAATAGAGGACGGAAGACAACGAAAAATTAAACAATATGCTGGTGAGGGAAGTGCATTCCTGCTGGTGATCATGGCAGGTGCCATCTTTGTATTCCGGGCGGTGCGACGCCAGTTGAAGATCAGCCAGGAACAACAGAATTTTATGATGGCCATTACACATGAATTAAAAACGCCCATTTCTGTAGTGCAGCTGAACCTGGAGACAATACAAAAAAGAGATCTTGACAAGGAACAGCAACAACGTCTCTTGCACAACACCCTTCATGAAACAAACCGGTTGAATGCACTTTGCAATAACATGCTACTCTCTTCCCAGATAGAGGCTGGCGGTTACCGAATGGTAAGGGAAGAGGTGAACCTTAGCCAGCTGGTTGAAGATTGTGCAGATGATTTTATTCTTCGATATCCACAGAGGGATTTCAGCCGCGATATCGAAGACGACATCTTCGTATCCGGTGATCCTTTCCTGCTCCAGATCTCCATCAACAACCTGCTGGAAAACGCCATTAAATACTCTCCGAAAGAAACCGCAGTGTTAGTAAAGGTTTACAATATGGCAGCGCTCGCACAGATCGAGGTGCAGGATAAAGGGCCAGGTATTGATGAAGAATTTAAAAAGAAGGTCTTTGAAAAATACTACCGGCTCGGCAATGAGGCGACAAAAAGGGCCAAGGGGACAGGCCTTGGTTTGTACCTTACAAAAAAAATAGTAGAGACCCTCGGAGGAAATATTTTCATCCAAAATAATAAGGGAGGGGGAAGTAACTTTACTGTTCAATTAAAAGCGCTTGCTTAAGCGAAAAGGATATGCCAGATAAAAAATTTTCTATATTATTGGTTGAAGATGAAGAGAACCTTCTGGAGGCCCTGAAGCTAAACCTGGAGCTGGAAGGATACGAGGTGACGGGAAGTTATGACGGTGCAGATGCCCTTCGGTTTTTTCAACAGGAACATTTTGACCTGATCATTCTTGATGTGATGTTGCCAGAGCTGGATGGCATAAGCGTTTGCGAAACAATCCGCCTGACCAATACCGAGATTCCCATCCTCATATTGAGTGCCAGGAACAGCAGTGCTGACCGGGTTATCGGTTTAAAAAAGGGGGCTGACGATTACCTCACCAAACCCTTTAACCTGGAAGAACTTTTACTCCGCGTTGATAAACTGATCCGTAAAAGCGGACAACTGTCTTCCCGGCAACCACTTCCCGAGATCTACCAGTTCGGCAAAAATAAAATTGACTTCAAAGCCCTGCAGTGCAGCAACAGGAAGGGCGAGACCATTACCCTTTCCAAAAAAGAAGGGATGCTTTTGAAGCTACTGATTGAAAATAAAAATGAAGTAGTGACGAGGGAAAAGATCCTGCAGGCAGTGTGGGGCTATAATGTATATCCCACAACCAGGACGATCGATAATTTTATTCTTAATTTTCGTAAATATTTTGAAGAGGATAGCCGGAATCCCCATTACTTTCATTCAGTAAGAAGTGTAGGGTACAGGTTTACAGAATAGCTGTTTCGTAATTGTTGATGGCGTGAAGGATCGTTTTAGAGCGGGTAAAAATCAACGCCATTTCTTCGCCCCTCTCAAAAGGAGTATACAGCTGCCATTCTATTTCCTGCAAAAGCTGTTGCAACTGCAACACAACTGTATTGTCCACACCTGCTCTGTCCATCGCCACTGCAATACTTTTCCCAGTGACTTCGTCTTTTCTCAAAGAAAATTTTACCGCCAGCCATTCCTTCATCTCACCGTATAAAAGCGAGTAGAATTGTGTACAGTCTGTATTTTTGAGGCAATCCTCCGACTTACTCAAGGGGCTCCGAAGATTGAAGCTGAACGTTTCCCGCAATTGAACGATGGGTTCTATTGAGGGTAGGTTGGCGTCTGATGATATGGCCGCGGCTAATCGTTGCGCCGCTGCATTCGTCTTGCGTTCGCTTCTCAACCATGCGATGATGCCGGAAAACATCAGCAGGGCAATGCCTGCTACAACCCAGCCGCGGTTATTGAAAAGAGTCTTTGAAAAACCTGCTGACTGTTTAGCTACTATTTCGCCTGCAGGATAGGTGGGGCGGGGCAGGCCTTTTGTTACGGTAAATTTCTGCGAAGGGACCTGTAATATTTTATACGAACTTGTCGCAGGATCAAAATAACTAAAATGAACGGCCGGCAGCGAGTACTCACCCGGCTTATCGACGGCAAACGGAAATTCAAATATTTTTTTACCGCTGACAGGTACCGAAGTAGGTACCAGTTCTTCCAGTGCGTTTGCTTCAAATGTTTCAATTCCTGCAGGCCAGGCAATGTCTGGTGCTGTTACTAGTTGTAAGTTGCCATCTCCGCTGATCGTTACTGTGAGCTTACCTGTTTCATTGCTGGCAAAACTATTTTTTTCAAGGCTTGCCAAGATCGTGAATTTTCCAACAGCACCTTTAAACCCGTCAGGTTTTCCTTTTTCAGGAAGGGGTTTCACCGTAACCAACACCGGTTTACTGCTGAGGCTTACCGTTTCGATCGCTACAGCGTCGGGGCTCACGGTGAACCCATTTAAAAAACGATACACCGTTTCTTGTGAACCAGCAACTGCGGATGGTTTTAAGAAGCGGACAACATTGTCAAGTGTAGCGCTTTCCAGTTCAACAGAACCATCCTGCAGAGGGTAAAGCTGGGCTTTCCGGATGGTATAGACATGGTATTCCCTGCCGTTCAATTTTTCCCTCGCATATTCCGTTTCTTCAGGTCGCTGGATTTCTATTACAGAAAACCCGTTAAAAGAAGGCGTTTTACTAAGTTTGCTTTCGCTTTTTAAGCGGGTATACAATTTATACGTTGCTACAATGGGTTCTCCCACATAACAACTCGATTTACTCGCCTGCAATTTGAGGTGCATGTTATTTTCAACCTTTTCCCGCACACCTTCTCCCTTTCTAAGGATATAATCTTCGACATCATCCACCGGTTGAGGATCGTTAAATCGGTCGATAGAAGAAAAACCGCTCATTGCGTTCACATTACCAGGTTGTGTGGCAGGTGAACCCACTTTCCTAACCTTAAGCCGCAGGCGGTTACTTTTAAAAGTCTTTCCGGATATTTTAGCAGAACAAGTCCCCAGTTCCAGGTTTCCACTGCGGCGTGGTTGGAGAATATAGCTCAAGGCAAGGTATTGTTTCACTACGCCATTAACATTGCTCATCCCACTTTCCTGGTTGGGACCGCTTACGATAATAAAATCTTTTAAGGCAGGAGCTGTGATTTGCTCAACGTTTTCCGCATTCTGAACTTCAAGGCGGAGCACTGCATATTCGTTTTTGTTAATCTCGCCGGGACTAATACTGGCGGTAAATTTTACCTGCGCCCGGGCAATAGAAAGAGCGCCGGCACAATAACCCAGTAAAAGTATTTTTTTTAAAAATCCCGTCATACAGTGACTACTTGCAACTGCAAAAGTAAAAAATTAGCAGCGGGGATGATAAAACAATATGTAAAAAAGCTACCAATTATCTGTTAATTATAAGTCACCCAGCTGCGGCCTCAGTAGGATTTGCTCTACTACAGCAGCAGCCGACAGCGAGCTTGCGGCTGCAACCATCCTCGCTACATCTCCTGCTTCCATTATTCTTTTAGCAGAATTATCAAAATCGCCCCAGGTATCGGTCATCACGGCGCCGGGGTAAACAGCCGTTACCTTAATGCCGGTTTTCCTGAGCTCGTGGCGCAGGTTGCGGCTGAGGCCATCCAACGCAAACTTGCTGATGCTGTAGCTTCCGCCCCCTTCGTAAGCATCCAGGGAAGCCACGGAACAAATATTAAAAATATGCCCCCTCCCCTGGTTCATCATTTCAGGAAGCAATAACCGGGTGAGGTAGTAAGCACTGTAAAAATTCGTGTTCATCATCATTTCAATCTGTCCGTCAGGCTCATTCCAGGCATTGCCTGGCAGGTAATTCCCTGCGTTGTTAACCAGGATCGTGGGGGCACCCTGTAAAAGGCACCACTCCGCAAAAGCCACCACATCTGTTTTAACAGAAAGATCGGCTGAAAAGCTTTGTACAATTACCTGCGGGAATTCAGTCCGAATACGTCTGGCTGCCTCTTCCAGGCCGGTAAGGTTTCTACCGGCCAAAAGAATGTTGTAACCAATGCCGGCAAATTCCCGGGCGATGGCGAACCCGATACCTTTACTTCCGCCGGTGATCACGGCAATACCGTTTTTCCCCGGGCCGGGTGTCGATTGATTTTCCATTATTATACTGAGTTGATGTAATTTGCAAGTTTAAATCATTTACAGCAGATTGTATTTTGCGACCCGGCATATATGAGAAATTATAAACACCTTTTTTTCGACCTGGATCACACGCTCTGGGACTTCGATAAAAATGCAAAGACTACCCTTACTGAAATTTACGGAGTCTTTGACCTGGATAACAGGGTTAGTGCAGCATTTGATGATTTTTACCAGCAATACCTTTTTCACAACCAGGTGCTCTGGGATCGTTATCACAAAGGTTTTATAACTGCCGACGATCTTAAGTGGAAGCGGATGTGGCGTACCTTACTTGATTTTAAAATTGCGGATGAGCCCCTTGCGAAAAATATCAGCGCAAGATTCCTGGAAATTTTGCCTACCCAAAAGGAAGTATTCCCACATACTTTTGAAATATTGGATTATCTCCTGGAGAAAAAATATGTGCTGCACCTCATTACTAACGGGTTTGAAAAAACCCAGTGGAGTAAATTAAAACACAGCGGCCTGGACCGCTATTTTACACAGGTTATCACTTCCGAGGCCAGCAATAGCCTCAAACCTAAAAAAGAAATATTTGATTTCGCAATGCTAAAGGCAGGAGCCGATCTGGAGAATAGTATAATGATCGGCGACAACCTGGAAGCAGATATCCAGGGTGCCATAAATGCAGGGATGGATAGTATTTTTGTAAATCATATAAACGCAAGTACTACTCTATTGCCCACCTACGAAGTGAGACACCTCAGGGACCTGGAAAAGATCTTCTGATTACTGAAACCAAAGAACGGTCTTCAAGATTCACTTTAGTGAACTCCCCCGGTATTCGCAGCCCTGGCGCCAAATCGTTTTGATTGGACCTAATCACCATCCCACTGATCAAATGCTCATTTGTCAAGATAAAAGGGAGAATCCCTGCAGCATGATAACTTAGTGGATATTTAGAACCATGAAAAAAGTTATCATGCGCCGGGATTCTCTTAGATTAGGGTACGGTATGGAACTAATTACAAAAACTCAGGCTAAACCGGTCTGATGCGGGCTGCACCTAACAGGCTGTTCCAGCTGCTGAATTTCTGTGCTTATCTTTCTTAAAAGTATGCACAGATTTTTTTTTATAAAAGGCCCATTTTCCCGTTTTTTGAAGCTATTTTCCCACTCCCGGAGTGTCCGTTTTAGTAGCCGCAGCCTGTATAAAAAGGAACAGGCCTCCAAAAATGCAGGCATAAAAAAGCCCCGGAATCATTCCAGGGCCAGTAACAAGTTTTAAGCAATCATCACATCTTAGCAGTTTTTTCTGCTTTATCCTTGCTGCAACCAGCTTTTGCTTTGGCATCTTTTGAGCAGCAGGTTTTGCCCTTTGCGCATTTTTTCTTTTTGCCTTTTGTGCCATCATGAGCGAGTGCTACCCCCGCAAACATCATCCCTGCGGTAGCCAGTAAAAATAATTTTTTCATATATTTTTTTTGATTTGTGATTTATCAACGTAAATGTAACAGGAAAATTATAAAATCAAAATCTTCCCTTGTTAATTCTGATAAACGGTTAAAAGAAAATTGCCTGGCAGTGTCCTTTCCTGCCGGCCCCTTGAATAGCCCTTATCCCAGTGTAGCGATCACCGTTACGCCCCCTTTCACCACTTCGTTTAGCTGCACATTTAGTTTTGTGCCGACAGGAAGCAACAAATCCACCCGGCTGCCGAATTTAATAAAACCCATTTCCTGGCCCTGCTTTACCTCCTGGCCCACTTCCAGGTAATTTATGATACGTTTTGCCACGGCACCGGCAATCTGCTTTACGAGTACTTCTATGTCTCCTTTCCGGATCACAACCGTATGTCGCTCATTTTGTGTAGATGACTTAGGGTTCCATGCAACCAGGAATTTACCTTTGTGGTATTGGTTGTAGACCACTTGCCCGCTTACAGGATTCCTGTTCACGTGCACATTTGCCGGGCTCATAAACACCGACACCTGCAGTCGTTTGTCTTTGAAATATTCTTCATCGACGGTCTCTTCTATTACCACAACTTTTCCATCGGCAGGCGCAATTACCTGCTGATCGTGGATAATCAATCTGCGGGCGGGCAACCTGAAAAAGGATACAATGAAAAGGACAAATACAAGGCTTAGCATAAACACCGCCATGCAGATCCACAAATAGGAAGATCCCAGGAACCAAAACATTAGCAGGTTTAAAACACAAAATATGATGGCTGCCACTGCAATGGACTTATACCCTTCTCTATGTATGGTCATTACGAAAATTTGAGCAGCAAATGTAAGTAAAAAGCTTCGGGATTGGTCAGCCGAACGGCAATATAGAGTTTAGGGAAAACATGCGCATGCATTGTATATTTGCACCCATGCAATTTTCACGTGTCATAGGGCAGAAAGAGACGAAAGAACAGCTTATGCACCTGGTGGAACATAACCGTCTCAGCCACGCTTTATTGTTCCTGGGGAGGGAAGGCTCGGGAGCTTTGTCACTGGCACGAGCGATGGCGCAGTACGTAGTTTGCGAAAGGGTAAATGGAAAACAGGAAAAAAATAGGCCCCAACCCGTCTCCGGATCCCCGTCTTTATTTGGGGAAATGGAACCGGCAGAAATCCTTGAGGAAACGAATGTAAAAGCAGAGGAGCCAACAAACGACTCATGTGGAGCATGCCCATCCTGTCTTAAAGCGGCCAAAATGCTGCACCCGGACATCCATTTTTCTTACCCCGTGATTCCGAAAAAAAGCGGTGATAAACCCGTCAGTGCCGATTACATGGCCGAGTGGAGAGCATTCCTGGAGAAACATCCCTACGGGAACAGTTATAGCTGGCTACAATTCATAGATGCGGAAAATAAGCAAGGCAACATAACCGCCCAGGAATGTAACGACATCACCAGGAAGATGAGCCTCAAAAGTTTTGAAGCTGGTTACAAGATCCTCATCATGTGGATGCCGGAACTGCTGGGTAAAGAGGGTAATAAATTGCTTAAACTTATAGAAGAGCCTCCACCTGATACCTTGTTCCTGTTTGTGGCAGAAAATGATGCGGCTATCCTGCCCACGATACTCAGCCGGACCCAGCTGATAAGAATTCCCCCGCTAAGCAGGCTGGATATAGAGTCAGCCCTGGAGCTACAGGAAGGACTGTCGGTAAAAAAAGCCGAACAGATCGCGGCTATCAGCAACGGTAATTACAATGAAGCCCTGGAACAGCTTGCCCATGCTGACGACGACTGGGAAGTATTTCTCAGGGACTGGCTGAACAGCATCATTAAAACGGGCCCGGTAGCCCAGGTGAAGTGGATCGACGATATCAGCAAGATTGGCAGGGAAAAACAGAAACAGTTCCTGGTGTATTTTATTCACCTTATGGAAACGGCCATCAAACTCAGGCTTGTTGCCTCGCATGGGTCCGCAGGTGAGGGCTCATTAGGCGATTTTGCCTTCCGTTTTAATCAATTGTGCAGCCTGGATCAGCAGGAAGCCATTGTAAATGAACTGGACCAGGCTATCTACTATATTGAACGCAACGCCAACGCCAAAATGCTCTTTCATGCCCTCACCATTAAGTTGTATCACATAATTAGCAACAAATCAGTAATTTTGATGCAATGAGGAAACTTGGCTTTGATCAGGTTGACAGGGAAGTTTGTTATTTGCTATTGCCCGGACTTTAGGCACCACATTCAACTTTTCCTGCGTCGCCGGCTTGTGCTGCCTTGCTGAATGCAGCTGAAAAAGCACAAGTGAGTGACACAATCCCGATTGCTATCGGGACTGAACAGCAGCACTGAGGCTTGTTTTCCCAATATTTATAACGATTCTTAAAAATTAAGATATGGGTTGTGGAAGTTGCGGCACCTCCAAAGATGGGGCGCCGGGTGGTTGTCAAAGCCATGGCAGTTGTGCCAGTGGCGGTTGTAACCGGATGAATGTGCATGACTGGCTGGCGAATCTCCCTTTCAGTGATCCTGAAAGTAGCTGCCGGATAGTGGAAGTGAGCTTTAATAATGGAAGCCGCAAGGATTATTTTAAAAATACCTCCCTGCAATATTACGAAAAAGGCGAAATGGTCACCCTCGAAGGGGTGACTGGCTTCGACGTGGGGATGGTAAATCTTACGGGGGAACTTGTAAGGCTTCAGCTTAAAAAACACCGGATCGACGAAAACGGGGTTGACATAAAAAAGATATTGCGCCGGGCAACTGAACAGGATCTTGCCAAGATGAAAGAAAACAAGGCCAGGGAAAAGCAGGTACTGATCCGGAGCCGTGCCATGGCGCGGCAGCTTAAACTGGACCTGAAGATGGCAGAAGTGGAAGTACAGGCCGATGGAAGAAAAGCCACCTTTTTTTATATCGCAGATGACCGGGTAGATTTTCGCGAGCTGATCAAGTTATACGCCAGCGAGTTTAAAGTAAAGGTAGAAATGCGGCAGATCGGTGCGCGGCAGGAAGCTGGTAAAGTAGGTGGTATCGGAAGCTGCGGCAGGGAACTTTGTTGCAGTACCTGGTTAACCGACTTCAAAAGCGTAAACACAAACGCGGCACGCTACCAGAATTTAAGCATCAATCAAACCAAGTTAAGTGGCCAGTGTGGCAGGCTAAAATGTTGCCTGAATTATGAGCTGGATACCTATATGGATGCCCTGCAGTTTTTCCCTACCGATGCAGATATGCTGGAAACTGCTAAGGGAAGAGCCTTCCTTGTAAAAAAAGATATTTTCCGCAATCTCATGTGGTACACCATGGCCGATAGCAACAAGCAATACCCGCTTGCGATTGATATGGTGAAAAAAATAAAATTGCAAAACAGGGAGGGTATCAAACCTGAAGTACTGGAAACAGCAGAAGTTATAACCGGGAAACCAAAAGAAGTAGAGCCGGAATATGCAGATATCGTGGGCCAGATCAGCCTGAACAGCCTGGAAAAAAACAGCCGCAAGCGCAGGGATAAGGAACGTGGACAACAGCCTGGCAATAGGGGACAACAAACGCGGGGGGATCAGAGAGGCGCCCAACAAAACCAGGAAAGGCAGGGGCCGGATACAGGCAGGCAACAACGCGGGCAACAACCCAGGAATCCCCAGCAACAACCATCCAGGGGGCCGCAGACCAGTAAACCAGCCCAACAACAGGCAAACCGGCCGCCGCGAGGACCGCGACCTGCACAAGCAGGAGGACCACAGGGTCAGGGACCCGCGCAGGGACGGCCACAACGTCCCCAACAAAACCGCGGGCCGCAAAGACCAAGGAACCCAAACCCGCCGCCTAAACAGGATGGCTAACCCATAGAATGAAATAAAAAACCGGCATCAACAAATTTTAAACCTGATCAGTGTCTATTTCAGTAACAAACCTGTCAAAAAATTACGGAGCACAGAAAGCTGTCAATAATATTTCATTCGAGGTGGGGCGGGGCGAAATTGTAGGCTTCCTTGGCCCGAATGGTGCCGGCAAAAGTACTACCATGAAAATGATCACAGGTTACCTGGCAGCAGATGCAGGAAATATCCAGGTCTGTGGCATTGCTGCCCATGAACAAAATACCGACACAAAAAAAAAGATAGGCTACCTACCGGAAGCAAACCCCCTGTATATGGATATGTATGTGCGTGAGTACCTGCAATTCATTGCAAATGTGCATGAGATCAAGGATGCAAGAACCAATATTGAATCGGTCATTAAAACAGTTGGCCTCACCCTCGAAGCCCACAAAAAGATCGGGCAGCTAAGCAAGGGGTATAAGCAGCGGGTAGGGTTAGCCGCTGCATTGGTGCACAACCCGGAAGTATTGATACTGGATGAACCTACGAGCGGCTTAGATCCGAACCAGATTGTAGAGATCAGGAATGTAATAAAAACGCTGTCCGCGGAAAAGACCATCTTATTTTCATCTCACATCATGCAGGAAGTAGAAGCGCTCTGTGACCGTGTTATTATTATCAATAAAGGTACCATCGTTGCAGACGACAGGCTCAGCAACCTAAAGAAAAATAACGGCGCTGATCAACGTGTGATTGTAGAATTTAAAGAGGATGTAAATCCTGCATGGTTGAGTTCACTGCATGGCGTGGCACAGGCTGATGCATTCGCACCACAAGCATTCAATATACAATGTGCAGATGCCGAAAGTGTGAAAAAGCAACTTATGCAACTGAGCCTGGAAAAAGGTCTGAACATCGTGTCCCTTAAAAGCGAATCCCGCAACCTTGAGAACATTTTTAAATCGCTTACTACCTGATTTTTCATTTTGTTCCCTATTGTAAAGTTTGTTTCTTTGTGCTCCCGAATGCAGCCACGGCTAAAATGTTAGTCAGCATTTGCCGGTTTTTTAAACGGCTGATGGCACTGCTTTCATTAGACCCGCTGTTTTCGCTACCACTCATTATATTTATTAACTAAACCAACCCCCCATTATGAGCTACATAGCTTCCATCAATGCCCGCCAGATTTTAGACAGCCGCGGAAATCCAACTATTGAAGTAGACATTTTAACGGAAAACGAAAACATCGGCCGAGCTGCGGTACCCAGTGGAGCCAGCACAGGTATTCACGAGGCCGTGGAGCTTAGGGACAATAATAAAAAATTGTACGGCGGGAAGTCTGTATTAAAAGCGGTAAACAATGTGAATACAGTTTTAGCGGATGCTTTGCTCGGCTGGGATGTGACAGACCAGGCAGGAATAGATGCTATGATGATCGCTTTGGATGGTACAGAAAATAAAGGAAAATTAGGCGCCAATGCGATGCTGGCTATCAGTCTTGCTGTGGCAAAAGCAGCGGCACTGGAGGCAAACCTTCCGCTCCACCGATATATAGGTGGCACAAATGCAAAAGTGCTGCCCATACCCATGATGAATATCCTGAACGGTGGTGCACATGCAGATAACAAGATCGATTTCCAGGAATTTATGGTGATGCCAATTGGCGCTTCTTCCTTCAGCGAAGGACTGCGTTGGGGGGTAGATATTTTTCACACACTTAAAACAGTGTTGAAGAAAAAAGGATTTAGCACCAACGTAGGGGATGAAGGAGGTTTTGCACCGAATATTCAAAGTAATGAGGAAGCAATTGAAACTGTATTAACCGCCATTCAGGCCGCAGGATACAAAACCGGCAGCCAGGTGATGATAGCGATGGATGCAGCTAACAGTGAGCTGTGGGATGCAAAGAAGAAAAAATATGTTTTTCATAAAAGTGATGGTAAAGAAATGAGCAGCGAGCAACTGGTGAAATACTGGGAAAGCTGGGTTAAAAAGTACCCGATTTGCTCCATCGAAGATGGTATGGCAGAAGATGACTGGAAGGGATGGAAGATGCTCACAGAAACAGTTGGCAGTAAATGCCAACTGGTAGGTGATGACCTCTTTGTAACCAACGTAAAGCGGCTGGAGAGAGGCATCAATGAAAACATTGCCAATGCGCTATTGGTAAAAGTGAACCAGATCGGCACGTTGACGGAAACTATCAATGCCGTGACAATGGCCCAGAATAATGGCTTCAACACCATTATGAGCCATCGTAGTGGTGAAACGGAAGACAGTACCATTGCGGATCTTGCGGTAGCATTAAATTGCGGCCAGATCAAAACCGGCTCTGCCAGCAGGAGCGACCGGATGGCTAAATACAACCAGTTGATAAGAATCGAAGAAATGCTGGGTGAGACTGGTACGTATCCGTCGGGGAAAATCAGGTTCGGTAAATAATTATACACCCATATAAAAGAGGAATGGCCAAATTAGTTTAAATTGGACATTCCTCTTTTTTATAAATAAAATATCCCCGGAATGAAAAAAACATTTACACTGATCCTGGCTGCCTTCTTAACCACCTCTCTCGCTCTTTTTGCACAGCCTAAAAAAGCGGCAAGCCTGCAGGATCTTCAACATCTATCCATTTTAGATAACGTACAGGGAAGCAGCCGGGGAACAGGGATAAGATCTGATAAATGTGGTTTTGCTCACATCATGAACCAGGCCACTGACAAAGGTTTTAACAATGCCGGCTACGAACAGGAATTAAAGCGCCTGGTAAATATAAGGAGGCAGCTGAGTAATTTTGGGCCTCCTACAGTGATATACACTTTACCGGTGATCTTTCACATTAGCTATGATGGTAACACCGAATCGACGGTTGGTACAGGGGCTAATGTAAGCCAGTTGAGAATACAAGCCCAGATCGACCAGATCAACAAAGACTTTGCAGACCTGTCCGGGTCGGTGTATGGAGTAGCTGAGGATATGGGTGTAAGGTTTGTGGCGGCAAAAGTAGACCCTGCCGGTAACCTGTTGTGTGAACCTGGCATTGAGCGGATCAACTGGAGGAGCAGAACGGGATGGCTTGATCCAACGACCCTTGCAAGTACACTAGACGTTGCCAACCATTATACCGGCATTGTGAAACCACAAAGTATATGGAACCCTTATGAATACCTGAATATCTGGGTGGCAAATTTTGATGAGAGCGGTTTGGTAGGGATTGCTACCTTTCCGGGCCTCAGTACTTTGCCCGGCCTGAACAATGCGGAAACTGACCTCACAGCCGGCGTGGTGGTGTTAAGTGGTTCTATTGGCGGTCTTACATTGCCGGGCACGGCTACCCCCTACCAATTTGGCCGGACGTTAACCCATGAACTCGGTCATTTTTTCGGGTTGCGCCATATTACCGGGGATGCCCCGGCGGCAACAGGGTGCGGGGAAGATTATTGTGATGATACCCCAACCCAATTTGAGCTTACGGGAGGCTGCCCGTCCACAGGAACCCTGAACGGTTGTTCCCCTTCCGGGCCCATGATGTTTGAAAATTACATGGATTATACCAATGATGCATGTACAAATACATTTACCCTTAACCAATCGGAGCGGTGCCAGGTGGTGATGCTCAACAGCCCCAGGAGAAAAGAACTGGCCACCTCCACAAAAGGAAATTCACTGATACCAAACAGGCTTTTCTTCAGAACGACTTTAACTGGTGCTTCAGAAACTGCAGTAAGCGGGTGTCCCAGATCCCGGGATTACCCGATCACACTGGGCGTAGACGTAGCAGCAAGCGCTAACGCAACCATCACGCTTACAAGATCGGGTACTGCCACTGAGGGGGAGGATTACATAATCTTCCCTGCTTCCGTGTCATACACAAGCGGTGAAACCGGGAATAAAACCTTTACCCTTAGGATTTATGATGATGCAGCTGTGGAGGGCAACGAAACACTCCAGATCGGGTTGAACATTACCGGCACAGGCGTACAGAATGCAGCAGGGTGTCCAATTGGGTTTACACTCGCTTTAAGTGATGATGACCAGGTGTTAGAAATAAACAATACGACCCCCTTTACTACATTACTTTCAGAGAATTTCGGCACGGTAACTGGCAGCAACCAGCTTCCCGCGGGCTGGTCTGTATCCACTACATCCGTTAATCAGTGGGTTGTGAACAGCACAGATGCTGCTACCTATGGTTTTACCGGCAACACACTGCACCTATCAGATGTGCGAACAGGAACAGTAGCAGACGGCACCGCACCCATGACCTACTCGCTGGCAGAAACGACTGATGCCCGGGCTTTCACCCCTACCTTACCGGCACCCGGTTTGCGAAACATTTCCGTGTCGCTTAAACTCGTGAGTAACGGTGAAGCAGATTCAGACGGCGTATACGATTTTGGAGCCATCTATTATTCGGTTGATGGAACAAATTTTTCTATTGCGCGGGAATTGAACAGCAATGCCATCTTCCAGGGGATTAATACTGCCACACCGGTGACGGTTTATCTACCATCAACCGTAGTAGGTACCAATAACCTGAGGTTTCTGTTCCGGTGGATTTCTGATGACAACACCGGCTTCCAGCCACCATTTGCAATTGATGATATTGTTATAACAGGGCAGGCAATAACAGTGGAAACAGAGTTAAACCACCTTGTGAATGAAACCCTGCCAACAGGTGGGGCTTCAAGTTATTTATACAGCCTGAATGACAAGCAAATAATGGCAAGGTTATCGAACAATACAACCGTCGTTAATTGCCTCGCGGCAACCATCCAAAGCCAGGGAACAAGTATTACTTCCGTAACTACCAGTGCAGGCAGTTTTTTCCGCAGCCAGAAAGTGATCAGCTTAACACCTGATGCTGCCAATACAACATCCAGCTTCCAGGGAACCTTTTACTTTACCACCGCTGAGCTAGCTGCCTGGGGGCCTGATGTGGCGAATCTTAAATTAATGAAAGTAAAAACAGGCGTTAGCCTTGCTGGTACCATTACAGCAGCCAATGCACAGATAGTAGCCGCAATCGTGTCAGACCTTAGAACAACCAAAGGGTATGCTTCTTTTACGGGCAATTTTAGTGGAGGTTTCGGCCAGTTCTTCCTGGTATCTCCCACTGCTGCGGTGCCTGTAACGCTTATTAGTTTTGATGCACAGGCAGCTTCAAAAAACATCCTGCTCAGCTGGACCACGAGTTCAGAAACCAATAATAGGGGGTTTGTTATTGAGCGGGGTATCAACGGAGCCGACTTTGAAAAGATTGGCTGGACAGATGGAAGGATCAACAGCAGTACCTCTACTACTTATAAATACCCCGACAATTATGTGCAGCCAGGCGTTTTATATTATTACCGGCTCCGCCAGTCAGATCTTGATGGCAGGGAAACTTTGTCGGAAATAAGACAAGCCAGGATCAAGGGTGCGTCAGTATTTGTTTCGCTGAGTCCAAATCCTGCAACGGATATACTAAAGCTTTACACAATTGGATGGTCCGGACTAAGTAATGTACGTTTGCTGAATGCAAAAGGGCAGGTTTTACAAAACTGGTCCAACCTGAACACATCTTCTGCGCCGCAGAACTTAGATATAAGTAATATCGCTGCCGGCATCTATTTTATACAGGTGCAAAGCGGTCAGACCGTTTTTAGCCAAAAGGTGATTATACAATAAATGCAAAGTATTTTATTTAAATGCCGGCTGGTAGCCGGCATTTTTTGTGCATATGTGCAAAATAAATGAGCGGTGGATACCGGGTGTTTCTTTACTTTGTCCTTACTAATATCACTTTATGAAATATATTTCGGGCACTTTTGCGATTTTAAAGAACAAATATTTTATCGCCGCTGCCTTCTTTATCATCTGGATGAGCTTCTTCGACCTGAAAGACTGGGGCCTTATAACTGCAAGAAAATCAAAACTTAAGGACCTTGAAAAAAGCGAGCAGCACCTCAGTTCCCAGATTCTGGAAACCCGGAAAGAACTTGAATTGTTAAAAACAAGCGCTCATACCATTGAAAAATATGCAAGGGAAAATTACTACATGAAAAAAGATAACGAGGACCTTTTTATAGTAAATACCACAACAAAGTAGTAGATTAACCAAAGACTTATACAATAATGTGTTCAAAGCCTCGTTTATAGATTTGGACAATGGATATTTTTAAATTTTAACAGCTACTAAATTTGCCTATGCACAATTTTACAATGGAAGATTTGATACAATTTTTGTACAAAGAGACTTCCCCTGAAATAACCGCAGCCATCAAAACTGCACTCGTTTCAGATTGGAGTTTACGGGAAAAATATGATATACTTACTGCTGCGCAGTCAGAATTAAACACGGTAAAAATGTTATCGCCCCGTAAACAAACCATCGAGAATATCTTAAACTACGCAGAGAAATCTGTAGAGGAATTATCTGAAAAAGCTTAATTGCCGGTAGTTTTAATGAACTTTACCCTGGTTTTAAAAAAGCCAGGGTTTTTTTATGAGAAAAAGGGATCGGTACAGGTTTGTGATCAGTTATTTTTTGAAAAATGCACCGGATGCAGAAACAGAGCTCTTTTATAAAAACCCGTTCGAGTTATTGGTGGCTGTGATATTATCAGCCCAGTGTACAGATAAAAGGGTGAACGCCACCACAGCTGCAATTTTTGAACAATTCCCGGATCCCTTAAGCATGAGCGAAGCCGGGTTTGAAGAGATGTTTGCGCTTATCAGAAGCATTTCCTTTCCTAACAACAAAAGCAAACATCTCATCGCGATGGCCCGGATGCTGGTAAAAGATTTCGATGGAAATGTGCCAATGAAGGTTGAAGAGCTGGTAAAACTTCCCGGGGTGGGTAGAAAAACCGCGAATGTGATCACGAGCGTAATAGATGAGCAACCGAATATGGCGGTGGATACCCATGTCTTCAGGGTAAGTGCCAGGATCGGGCTCACGACGGCAGCAAAAACGCCGGCCGCTGCGGAAAAACAACTGGTCAGTCATATTCCCGCGGAATTTGTGCATAGAGCCCACCACTGGCTGATCCTCCATGGCAGGTATATATGCGTGGCCCGCAAACCAAAATGCAGCCAATGCGGGATAAAGGTTGTCTGTAAATTTTACCAGAAACAAGTCCACACCCAGTTAAAAATTGAAGAATAATTGTTTTATTTGTAATATAAAATTTTTAAACCTGCCTTTAATTAACAACCCGGATGAAAAAAGTAGCTATTCTAATAAGCTTTATAGCGATCATGGCTGCATTTTCTTCAGGTGCTAATGCCCAGTTTTACTTCCTCAACAATGATTATTATGATACGGAAGTGTTGTTTGAAGTGGGGGTATCTGGAGGGGCCATCAATTGTCTTACCGATATAGGCGGCACAAAGGGGATCGGCAAAAAATTTACAAAAGACCTTAACCTCGGGAATACAAATTTCAATGGTTCTTTTTATGTAGGTGCACTTTACCGGTATGCTATAGGTCTTCGTCTGGAAGGCACTTACGGTAAAATTTCTGCTCATGACAGTATTCTAAGTCATGTACCAAAAACAGATATTGCACGTGCCCGGTATAACCGGAACTTTAGTTTCAGAAGCGTCATAACAGAAGTAAATCTTGTGGCTGAGTTTCACCCGATTTTTATTTTCGGTAATCATGAAGCACGGGATGAAATACCACCATTGTATTCTCCTTACCTGATGATAGGAGTCGGTTATTTTTCATTCAACCCGCAAACCAGGCTGAGCAATCGTTGGGTAGACCTGCAACCCCTAAGCACCGAAGGGCAGGGATTTCCCGAATACCCGGAAAGAAAAGTCTATAAATTAAACGGAATTACGCTTCCTGTTGGTATTGGGATGAAATATGAGTTGACTTCTTTTTTAAACGTGCGGGGGGAATTCCTATACCGGTTCACGAATACGGATTACCTGGACGACGTAAGTACGGACTATGTGGATCCCAATGTATTTTTTAATCACCTGTCGGGCAACAGGCTAGCCAATGCCTTATTGTTACATGACCGGCAAAGAGGTGAATATTTACCGCAAACATGGCCTGGAAAAAAAAGAGGGGATATCACTCAAAAAGATGGCTACTTCACGTTTAACCTAAAGATTGGACTTAACATAGGAAGGCAAAGAATTAAATAAAAAAACCCGGGTTCACCGGGTTTCGCTTTTCTAAAGTTCCTGTTTTATGAAATCAATCAGTTCCCCTTTCGTGATTGGTATACCCATGATCTTGTTATACCCCTTGGCATCAACAAGGTATTGATCCCTGATAATTTTTAGTAACTGCCCGTTATTTATCTCCGGGATAATGATCTTTTCAAAACTCTTAAGCATGTCCCCGAGATTTTCCGGGAATGGCCTCACATACCGAAGATGCGCATGAGACACGGAAAGCCCCTGAGCCTGCAGTTCGAGGCAGGCGGTTTTTATGGCTCCGTAAGTACTTCCCCATCCCAGCACCAGGACCTTTCCTGTCTCTGCACCACTATCCAGTTTTTGCTTTGGGATAAACTGCGAGATCTTATCGACTTTTTCCTGCCTTATTTTCACCATCAGCTGATGATTTTCCGAGTCGTAACTGATGTTGCCTGTGATATTTTGTTTCTCTAACCCACCAATCCGGTGTTCGAGGGCGGGTGTACCCGGTACGACCCAGGGCCTCACGAGTTTTTCATCCCTGAGATAAGGGTGAAATTTTTCCTCCCCATGCCCCAGTTCTGTTTTGAATTTAACCTCAAAAGCCTGAAGGTCTGCAGAGGAAGGAAACTTCCAGGGCTCGGCACCATTTGCGATATATCCGTCACTCAATAAAATAACCGGTGTCATATGCTGAACAGCGATGCGCACTGCTTCGTACGCCACTTCAAAACAGTCACTGGGTGTACTGGCAGAGATAACGGGCATAGGACATTCCCCATTGCGCCCGTAATATGCTTGCAAAAGATCACTTTGTTCTGTCTTGGTAGGTAATCCTGTGCTGGGCCCACCCCGCTGGATATTACAGATCACCAGGGGTATCTCCAGCATTACAGCGAGGCCCATTGCTTCTGCTTTAAGTGCCATGCCCGGACCGCTGGTGGTTGTAAGGCCGATGCTGCCACCATAACTGGCTCCAATAGCCGAAGTTATTGCTGCAATTTCATCTTCAGCCTGGAAGGTTTTTACACCAAAAGCTTTGTGCCGGCTGAGTTCATGCAGGATATCAGATGCCGGGGTGATCGGGTAGGATCCAAGGAACAACGGGCGACCACATTTTTGGGAAGCTGCGATCAGGCCATAAGCGAGTGCCTGGTTACCCATAATGGAACGGTAAACTCCGGGATCCATTTTAGCTTTTTCCACGGAATAGCGATCCGTAAAAGTTTCAGTGGTATCGCCAAAATTATAGCCGCTTTGCAACGCTTTTATATTGCTTTCCATGATCTCCCGCTTTTTCCCAAACTTTTCCGTGATGAAAGCAATTGTATTATCCATGTCCCGGTTATACATCCAGTATAAAAATCCAAGCACGAACATATTTTTAGCCCGGTCTTTTTCTTTTGTGCCCATTGGGATATCCTTCAGCGCCTCCCTGGTCATTTTGGTCACATCCATCCGGATCACTTCGTATCCTTCCAGGCTGTTGTCTTCAACCGGGTTTACACCATCCGGGTAATTAGCCAGCCGGAGGTTTTTGCTGTCGAAACCATCCGTGTTCACGATGATCTTCCCGCCTTTTTTTAGGCCTTTGAGATTTACTTTGAGTGCAGCCGCGTTCATTGCCACCAGCACGTCACATTCATCGCCAGGGGTGAATATACGGTCACTGCTAAAGCGGAGCTGGAAACCACTTACGCCGGGTAACGTACCGATCGGGGCCCGGATCTCCGCAGGAAAATCTGGGAAAGTAGCCAGGTCCAGTCCAAGCATAGCCGAATTGTTGGTAAACTGGCTGCCGGTCAGTTGCATTCCATCGCCGCTGTCGCCGGCAAACTTTATCACTACTTCACTTAGTACGGCTTGTTTATCTGGCATGGTCATATAATTAAATGTGGTTGCAAAGTTAACGATAGTGTATTATAGTTTTTTATTGTTTCACCAGCTTGAATTTAGTGGAAATACATGAATTAATATATGCGGAAAAGCACTTTCAGTAATAATTTCAGCGACACGGGTTTATTAATAAAAAAACTTTGCGGGTCTCATTAATCTGCCAATATTCTGTTAGGTTTGCCGCAAAACCAGATTTTTAATGTTAGACCTGATAGAATTCCTGGAGCCCGTGGCGCTGCAGGAAATAAATGACGATGAAGGATATACCGACGGCCAGCTTGCTAAACATATCAATATATATGAAGAAGAATTACCCGATATTGAAGATATCGATATTGTACTGTTAGGAGTGGCAGAAACAAGAGGCCATGGATTTTTTGAAGCAGAAAACAATGCAGCTAATGTTATCCGCAAACATCTTTATCAACTTCACTGCTGGCATACCGAAGTAAAAATTGCAGACTTTGGAAATGTAAAAAAGGGGGCTTCAATTAAAGACAGTTACGCTGCCATCAAAACAGTATTGGTGGAATTAATACGAAGGAATAAAACGGTTCTGTTGATTGGTGGTTCCCATGATGTCACGCTTGCGCAGTACGAAGCTTATATTGAACTGAATCAGCAAATAGAAGCGACAGGGGTAGATGCCATGATAGACCTAAGGGGAGAAAGCCCTATCAGAAGTGAAAACTTTCTAATGGATATGCTCACCAGCGAACCTGTGATGGTGAAACATTACAACCATATAGCTTTTCAAAGTTACTTCGTGCATCCGCGTATGCTCGAGACCATGGACAAGCTCAGGTTCGACTGTTACAGGGTTGGCACCGTTACAGCAGATATCGAAGACATGGAACCCGTGCTCAGGAACAGCCATATGCTTAGTTTTGATATCAGCGCCATAAAATACAGTGATGCCCCGGCCAATAAAAAATGTCCGAACGGGCTTTCCGGCGTAGAAGCATGTATGCTTACCCGTTATGCCGGGCTGAGCAACCTGCTCAACACGATAGGAATTTACGGCTACCGGCCACAGGATGATGTAGAGGAGCTTACTGCCAGGCAGATCGCCCAAATGATATGGTATTTTATCGACGGTAAAAACAGGTGCAGGCAGGAGGCAAATTTAAATGAACGGCACAATTTTAACGAATACCATACCGCCTTTACTGAAGTGGACACCGTGTTCCTGCAAAGCAAAAGAACCAACCGCTGGTGGATGCAGATGCCGGACAAGGCTTTTATCGCCTGCAGCCATAATGATTACCTAAAGGCCAGCAATAACGAAATACCTGAAAGATGGCTGAGGGTACAGGAGAGGAATTAAAATGATTTGGTGATTTGATGATTTGGTAATGGAAAAGAACAAATCCCAGAGTTTAGCTGGATAAATGATATTTCAAATGAAAAAAAATTTCGCGCTTTCATTATTTCTTCTTTCCTATGTGTTGTTGGCATTTACATCCTGCACAATTTCCAAACAGGTTTCCAAAAAAGCAACCAGCATTCTATTAAAGGACAGCGCTATCAGCCAGGGACATATCGGCGTGAGTATTTACGAACCCGCTACTGGAAAATATTGGTACAACCATGGCGCAGAAAAATATTTTGTTCCGGCCAGCAATACAAAATTGTTTTCATTATATGCTGGCATGAAGTATTTAGGGGATAGTCTGGTGGGAATAAAATATACGGAAAAACCTGATAGTATCATTTTGCAAGGAACGGGTGATCCCACGTTGCTGCATCCAGGTTTTACCTACCAGCCTGTTTTATCTTTTCTGAAAAAAGCAAATAAAAAAATCTCATTCAGGATAAATTCCGCAGACGGCTTTAAACCCTTGGGATATGGTTGGGCATGGGATGATTATGAAAGCAGTTACATGGTGGAGCGAAGTGCAATCCCCGTTTTTGGGAACCTGGCAACCTTCCGGTTAGTCGGGGGTAAATTGCAATCGACGCCTTCTTCCTTTGCAGAAAATTTATACATGGTTATACCTCCGGAAGGTAACTTCGTTTTGCACAGAAGTGAACACAGCAATAAGTTTCAACTTACCGTGGCCAGGAGTAAGTTTACGAGCCAGGAAATTCCATTTAAAACAGAGATGTCTACAGCAGCAATGAAAATGCTCCTTGATTCGCTTGGCATCCCCGGTACATCCTTACAGGTTATTACCGGGCAGCTGCCAAACGCCGCCGAAATCAAATCGATTCTTGCTGACTCTCTGTTTGTGCCCATGATGCACCGCAGCGATAATTTTTTTGCGGAACAAACGCTACTGATGGCCAGCAATAAGAAACTAGGTTACATGAGTGACCGGGATGTGATAGACACTTTACTAAAAACCGAACTCAAAGATATACCCCAGAAACCAAAATGGGTAGATGGAAGCGGCCTCAGCAGGTACAATTTATTCACCCCACAAAGTTTTGTGTACATTTTAAATAAAATGAAAAGCGAATTTGGATGGGAGCGGATGAAAAACATTTTACCAACAGGGGGTGAAGGAACTATCAGCAGCTACTATAAAAGGGATGCAGGCTTTATCTTCGCAAAAACAGGCACGCTCAGTAATAATTGTGCCCTTAGTGGATACCTCATTACCAAAAAAAATAAGTTGCTGATCTTTTCTGTGCTGGCTAATAATTACCAGACGAGTGCAACTCCCGTGCGCCGGGCTGTAGAAAAATTCCTGCAGGAGATTCGTGATAAATATTGAGTGATACAAGCCGGTTCTAGCGACCAAACATCTTGTCCAGTTCTTCCTTTTTAAAACTCATGTAGGTTGGTTTACCATTAGGGGTGCTATTGGGAGTGGCGCAGGCAAAAAGCCCTTCCACCAATACATTCATTTCTTTCTGAGAAAGAGGCCGACCTACTTTGATGGCCTGTTGCAATGCTAAAGAGCGCAGCAGTTTTTCCCGCTTCGAAAATTTGAGGTCGCTGCTGAAATGTTTGTATTGCTCCAGCATTTTTTCCAACGCTGTTTTTTCATTACCAGCCTCCAGGTCAGAAGGCGTGCCCTGGATCACGAAGGTGTGGCTGCCGAAGGGCTCTAACAAGTAACCGAGCTGCTGGAGATCAGGTATTAGTTCCGTCAACAAGCTGGTATCGGCAGGTGTGAGATCAATGGTAACCGGAAAAAGACTCCTTTGCGTTGCAATACCCCCGCCGGATACGGCATTCATGTAGCGCTCATATAATATCCTTTCATGGGCATTCTGCTGGTTGATCAGCAGGTACCCTTTATCATTCTGCACGGCGATATAGGAATTGTGTAACTGGAGGAGGTTATCTGTTTTTACGCCTGAATCATCCGTCAACTGTTTTGTAAAAGAAGGGATTGGTGTGCTGTACACCGTTTCACTTTGCACGCTGAATCCTCTGTCGGTTATGGAAGGTTCTGCATCCTTAACGGGGCCTTCATAAAAATCCCGCCAGTGTTTTAGTTCACTTTTATTTTCAATAAAATGTGCCTGATTTTTTTGCGAAAAGGTTTGGTATAAGGAAGAAGATGCGGCGCTTGATTGTTTCTGTTCGGTAAATGGCTGGTGGATAGCGTCCAGGTTTTGTATGGAAGCATCCAGGTCAAAATCCAGCGTTGGTGTAATGCTGAATTGTGCGAGGGAATGTTTTACTGCACTCTGCACAAATGCATAGACGATCTTCTCGTCTTCAAATTTTATTTCCTGTTTTGTGGGGTGCACATTAATGTCGAGCTGCGCGGGATCCAGGTCGATGAATAAGGCATACATCGGGTAGCTATCTTTCGCGATCATCTGGTCAAATGCATTCATGACAGCATGATTAAGGTAGGCACTTTTGATAAAACGGTTGTTCACAAAAAAATACTGGTCGCCCCTGGTTTTTTTGGCGGTTTCCGGTTTGCCAACGAAACCGATGACATTCATATAGTCAGTATGTTCCTGTACACTTACCAGTTTGGAGCTGTAACTGTTACCCAATATCTGCACAATGCGGTGTTTGAGCGACCCTTTTTCCAGGTGAAAGACCTGCTGCCCGTTCGAGCTAAGGGAGAAAAATAATTCCGGGAAAGACATAGCGACGCGAATAAACTCATCAATGATGTGTTTTAATTCTGCCGCATTGCTTTTTAAAAAATTTCGCCGGGCCGGCACATTAAAAAACAGGTTTTTCATGGCGATGCTGGTACCGGTGCCCATGGCAACGGGTTCCTGCTTTTTCACCAGGCTGTTTTCTATTTCTATATACACGCCTGCATCATCCTCCATTCGTTTGGATTTCAATTCCACCTGCGCCACGGCCGCGATACTTGCGAGTGCTTCACCGCGAAAACCCATCGTCTTTATCCGGAAAAGGTCTTCAATACTCCTGATCTTGGAAGTAGCATGCCGCTCAAATGCCATACGGGCATCCGTTTCACTCATGCCCTTTCCATTGTCAATCACTTGTATCAGTGCTTTGCCCGCATCATTGATCAGCAACCTGATCTCATCTGCTCCCGCATCCACGGCATTTTCCAACAACTCCTTCACCGCACTGGCTGGTCTTTGAATGACCTCACCTGCAGCAATCTGGTTGGCAATGTTGTCAGGAAGTAATTGAATAATATCGGGCAAAGGTTATCTGTTTAAAGTTGTGGCAAAAATACCGGTTAAACCGCAATGATTCAAGTTTACTCCGGTTATGCTACTTAGTTAAATTTAGTCATTCACCACCCTTAAAAGCTAAATCTTCTTAATTTGCGGGATAAACAGAAGCCGCATGATGAAAATTATTTGTTTGATTGCCTGCACCTTACTTTCAGGATCTTTTGAATCGGCCGCACAAAATCCGGGGGCAGCCTCCTGGGCCGACAGCGTTTACAAAACCCTCAGCAATGAAGAACGCATTGCCCAACTTATGGTCGTCCGGCTTTCTACTATAGATGGCAAAACAAAACAGGTCACTTTTTTCGACGACCAGGTCAGTGACCTTATAAAAAAATATAATATTGGCGGCATCTGCGTTTTCCAGGGTAGCCCTGTAAAACAAGCAGGGATCATGAACAAATTACAGGCCCAGGCAAAAACGCCGATCCTGATGTGTATCGACGGAGAATGGGGTGTTGGCATGCGGATGACCGACAGTGTACTACCATTACCTCGCCAGATGATGATGGGCGCTATGCAGGATGCCACCGTTGTTTACCAATATGGCAAGTTGGTGGGTGAACAGTGCAAGCGTGTGGGTATACAGGTTAATTATGCACCGGTGGTAGACGTGAACAATAACCCGAATAACCCGGTTATCAATGACCGGAGTTTTGGAGAAGACAAATATAAGGTGGCGGACTATGGCATTCAATATATGCGCGGTATGCAGGATGTGGGTGTAATGGCCTGCGCAAAACATTTTCCCGGCCACGGCGATGTAAGTGTGGATTCCCACTATGACCTTCCAGTGATTAATAAAACCGTAGCCCAGCTGGACTCCTTGGAACTGTACCCTTTCCGCAGGATCTTTAATGCCGGCATTGGCAGCGTGATGGTAGCGCACCTATATATTCCTGCTATTGATACAACCGCCAACCGGGCAACTTCACTTTCTCCACAGAACATAAATGGGCTATTGCGGGACAATATAGGTTACCAGGGTTTAACCTTTACCGACGCCTTGGAAATGCAGGGTGTAAAAAAATTCTATCCTGATGGAGAGGCTTCTGTTCAGTCATTAATTGCGGGCAATGATATGCTTTGCCTGCCAGGTGATGTACCGCTGGCCATTACAAAAATAAAAGAGGCAATTGCGGCGGGGGCACTAAGCTGGACAGATATTGAAAAACATTGTAAAAAAGTTTTGCTGGCCAAATATGAATACGGGCTGGATAAATATACCCCCATTAATACGGTCAACCTTACTGCAGACCTGAATGCTGGTGTGCCCGCTATGAGAAAATTAGTAGCGGGAAATGCAATTACACTTGCTGCAAGATCCGGGGACGCTTTTTTTCCGCTGGCACCCTGGAAAAATAATAAAAAAGGAGATGTTGTTTTTGTGGCCATCGGAACAACCAGGGAAAATGCGCTGGCGCGCCGGATGAAGGCTGACTATAATGCAGCAGTATTTTACGCAGAAAATGAAATAAAATCAAAAGCGGATATCGGCGGTTTTGTAAACCGGCTAAGCAAGGATTATAAGAAGATCGTGATCGCTGTGCACAATCTTTCCCGTACGCCGGCAGCAAACTTCGGGTTAAATGATACGCAGGTAGCACTGGTAAACCAACTAAATAAACCTGGTAGTCTGGTGATGCAGTTTGGAAATGCTTATGCTGCAAAAAACTGGTGCGGGATAAAAAATCTCGTAGTGTGTTATGAAGATGACGACATCATCCAGGAGGTAGCTGCAGATATGTTGCAGGGCAAACTTCCATTTAAAGGTGTGCTCCCTGTCACCGTTTGTGATAACCTTACATATGGTACTGGCATTACGGCACAGGACAAATCCGCCTCCACCAACCCTGCTCTTTTAGATGTGGCGCAAATCAACAAGATAGATTCTATTGCTTATGACGCTATCGACCAAAAAGCAGCCCCGGGCTGTGTAGTGCTGGTACTCAAAGACGGGAAGATCGCTTTTCAAAAGGCATATGGCAATACAAATTATGTAAATCCGGAACCACTTAACGTTGAATCAGTATTTGACATGGCTTCAGTAACAAAGATCTGTGCTACTACGATTGCTGTAATGAAATTGTATGATGAAGGCAAAATTGAACTGAATAAAAAACTAGGGGATTATCTTCCTGCCGTAAGAGAGACTAATAAAGAAAATTTAGTGATCAGTAAGATCCTTCTCCACCAGGCTGGCCTGGTTTCTTACATACCCTTTTACAGGGAAACCCTAGACGCTGCGGGCAATCCCCTGCCCGGAATTTATGCTGATAAAAAAGAAGAAGCTTTCAGCATTAGGGTAGCAGATCACTTCTACATGTCAGCGAACTGGCTGGATACTATCCAACAAAGAATACTACGAAGCCCGCTGGGCCCTGCTGACAAGTATGTGTACAGCGACAACGATTTTATTTTCCTCGGCAAGATCGTAGAGGAGATCAGCGGCCTCTCGCTGGATGCTTATGTGAGAAGCTATTTCTACAACCCGATGAGCCTGGCTTCCATTGGATTCAAACCGTTACAGAAACACCCGGTAAGCAGGATCGTGCCAACAGAAGAAGAAACCAAATTCAGGCAGCAGTTGATCCGCGGCGATGTGCATGATCCGGGGGCGGCTATGCTGGGAGGGATTGCGGGCCACGCTGGTTTATTCAGTAATGCGTATGACATCGCAGCCATTATGCAGATGCTGCTGAATGGAGGCATTTATAACGGCAAGCGTTACCTGCAGAAAGAAACGGTCGATTTGTTCACCGCCTACCAGAGTAATATCAGCAGGAGAGGTTATGGTTTCGATAAGCCGGAAAAGGATAATAATACCCGCAAAGAGCCCTACCCTACTTTATCCGCTTCCTCCAAAACCTTTGGGCATACTGGTTTTACGGGCACCTGCACATGGGCGGATCCTGAAAATAACCTGGTATATGTATTCCTGAGCAACAGGGTGCATCCTTCCGGAAGCGATGCTTTACTAAAGATGAGTGTGCGGCCCAAAATACATGAAACCATCTACCAGGCTTTAATGCCCTGATCGTTCAGCTTATAATCACGTACAGGCAGGATGCTATCTAACAGGTATGAAGGCCTCAGATCTCCTCTGAACTCTCCGGCAAGTGATCATATTCTCCTTTTGAACAGTAGTAACCGAAGATAAATAAGCCAAGGGCTACGGGTGTAAAAATGCTGATGATGATGATCCAGGGAATAGGCTGGTTGATATCTTTTGTGCCCCCGCTTTGGATATTAGAAAATGCCCCCTTTACAAGCAGGAAGATGACAATGGGTGCAATGAGCATCCAGCAGTAACCCAGTATTCGTTTTAAGATATTCATATTCGTTTTTTTGTGCCTCCGGCAACAGGTTTTAATCGTTTACGTTTGGATCTATTTTATTGCTGAGGTAAATAGTGCCTATCAACAGGCACAGTGCTGCTACCCCGATAGGATACCATAATCCAACCAGGGGATCTGTAGTAAAGGTTGCAGAGAGCAAAGTGGCGATGAAGGGAACCAGCCCCCCAAATACCCCGTTACCAATATGGTAAGGAAGGCTCATTGAAGTATACCGGATGCGGGTCGGGAATAACTCAACCAGGAAGGCAGCGATGGGACCATACACCATGGTTACAAAAATGATCATGATCCATACCAGGAAAATAAATTTGTAATAGGTTGGCTTGTCAACTAATTTATTAATGTAAACAGCCTTGTTAACCGACGGAAGTGCAATATTGTTCAGCAACCGCTGGGGCTTCAGGGTATCTGTTACCACACTCGTGAACTTTGCATGTTCGGCGGTTTCAAACTCGGTAGAAGTTGTGACAATCGAATCCTTCCCGGACATCGACACTGCCATACTTTCTTTAACCATCCTATGGTCTGAAGCCATCCATTCTTGCACATCCGTCTCTTTTAAAAATTCATTAAAGATTGGCCGGTAAAAAAGCACGCCCAGGAGCATACCGGTAAGCATGATCCATTTCCTCCCGACTTTATCACTCAATGCCCCGAACACCAGGAAAAACGGCGTGGCCAAACCGATAGCCCATAACATGATCTCCCGGTTCTGGATAAAATCCAGCTTCACGGTATTTTCTAAAAATGACTGCGCGTAAAACTGCCCCGTGTACCAGATCACACCCTGCCCCATCACTGCACCAAATAATGCTAATAGTACCATCTTGAAATTGGCCTTGTGCCCGAAACTTTCTTTTAATGGATTTACTGAAACCTTTCCTTCTTCCTTAAGCTGGGAATACATCGGCGACTCTTTCATCTTTAAGCGGATGTAAATAGAAACACCCACCAGCAATATAGAAGTCCAGAAAGGATAACGCCATCCTCCCCATTCGGCATTAAAAGCCGCTTCACTCATACTACTCTTTACATACATGATGATCCCCAATGCCACAAAGAGACCAAGGGTGGCCGTGGTCTGAATCCAGCTGGTAAAATAACCCCTTCGGTTATCCGGTGCATGTTCTGCCACATAAGTGGCCGCACCCCCATATTCACCGCCCAACGCAAGGCCTTGCACCAATCTTAACAGCAACACCAATAAGGGCGCTGCCATGCCAATACTTTTGTATCCCGGCACCAACCCGATGAGGAAAGTGGAACCGCCCATTAAGACCAGGGTCAGTAAAAACGTTGATTTCCTGCCTATCATATCCCCCAACCGGCCAAATACCAGGGCGCCAAAAGGCCGTACTAAAAATCCAGCAGCAAATATTGCGAGGGTACTCAGTAACGCCGTTGTACTGTTGCCTTCCGGAAAAAATTGGACTGAGATCGTTTTAGCAAGCATCCCGAAAATATAGAAATCATACCATTCGATCAATGTTCCGAGAGAAGAAGAAAATATTACTTTGCCTATCCCTTTGGAGGACTGTGTTTGATTCATGGGTTCAATATAAGTAAAAATGGCGAAGGTGGCATCCTTCAGCAGCTTTCAATGATACAATAGACGTCATTATGACGTCTAATATTTTGAAAATTATCTTTCTGCCTTCATGTGGTTTAGATTTTTTAAATTGTACTCCCAACAAATTAAATTCCATTATGTCGTATCCATATCAGATCAGCAGTTTTGAAGAGTATACTGAAGCGTATCAAAAAAGCATCAGTGATCCGGACGGATTCTGGGCCTCGGTTGCTGATCATTTTTTATGGAAGAAAAAATGGGACAAAGTACTGGAGTGGAATTTTAAGGATCCGAAAGTTGAGTGGTTCATTGGCGGTAAATTGAACATCACTGAAAATTGTATCGATCGCCACCTGCCTGCTATGGCGGATAAACCTGCAATCATCTGGGAACCTAACAACCCGGAGGAAAGAGTGAGGACAGTTACTTATACGAGGCTGCACAAAAGGGTTTGCCAGTTTGCACAAGTATTAAAAAATAATGGTGTAAAAAAAGGAGACCGTGTTTGTATTTACATGGGCATGATACCTGAGCTGGCATATGCCGTGTTGGGCTGTGCAAGGATCGGCGCCATTCATAGCGTGATCTTTGGTGGCTTTAGTGCACAGAGTATTGCAGACAGGCTGGATGATGCCGGTGCTGAATTCATTGTAACATGTGATGGTGCTTACCGTGGCGGAAAAGACATCCCCCTGAAAAGCATCATCGACGATGCGCTAATTGGGAATAAAAATGTGAAATGTGTGATTGTTTATACCCGCACCCGCACACCTATTTCCATGTTGAGAGGCAGGGACGTTTGGTGGGAGGATGAAATGGAACATGCGGAATCTCAGATCGAAAAAGAGGGAGTGATCTCCTTTCCGGCAGAAGAAATGGATGCAGAAGACCCACTGTTTATTTTATATACTTCCGGCAGCACGGGCAAGCCGAAAGGCGTAGTGCATAGCTCTGCTGGTTACATGGTTTGGACCAACTACACTTTTGTAAATGTTTTTCAATACCATCCAGGCGATGTTTTTTTCTGCACTGCTGACATCGGCTGGATCACCGGCCACAGTTATATCGTATATGGCCCGCTCAGCGCAGGTGGCACCAGTATGATGTTTGAAGGTATCCCCACATGGCCCGATGCCGGCAGGTTATGGGATATCGTGGACAAACACAAGGTGAACGTATTGTACACCGCTCCTACAGCTATACGAAGCCTGATGAGTTACGGTACAGCCCCATTGGAAGGAAAAGATCTTTCGTCCTTAAAAATATTAGGTACGGTTGGCGAACCTATCAATGAAGAAGCCTGGCATTGGTATGATGAACATGTAGGCAAGAAAAAATGCCCCATCGTGGATACCTGGTGGCAGACCGAAACCGGCGGCATTTTGATATCCAACTTTGCCGGCATCACCCCTGCAAGACCCAGTTGGGCAACACTACCTATGCCCGGCGTGCAGCCAATTCTTGTGGATGACCAGGGAAATGAAGTTACCAGCAAAGATGAACACGGTTACCTGAAGGGCAATCTTTGCATCCAGGCTCCCTGGCCTTCTATTCTAAGGACCACTTACGGCGACCATGAACGGTGCCGAACCAATTATTTTGCAACCTACAACAACCTTTATTTCACCGGTGATGGTGCTCTGAAAGACGAAAACGGTTTTTACCGGATAACCGGCCGGGTCGATGACGTGCTGAATATTAGTGGTCACCGCATTGGAACTGCAGAAGTGGAAAACGCCATTAATATGCACGCCGGCGTGGTAGAAAGTGCTGTGGTAGGTTATCCTCACGAAATAAAAGGACAAGGCATTTACGCTTACGTGATCTATAACGGCCACCAGGAAGACCCGGCCCTCACCCGGCAGAATATTTTGCAGACAGTTACCCGCATCATAGGCGCCATTGCCAAACCGGATAAGATCCAGTTCGTAAATGGCTTGCCTAAAACCCGTAGCGGGAAAATTATGCGGAGGATCCTGCGAAAAATTGCGGAAGGAGAAATGCAGAACCTGGGCGACACAACTACATTACTTGATCCGGGCATAGTTGATGAAATAAAAAACGGAAAATTATAAGCATACAAAAGGCCATCCCGAAAGATGGCCCTTTTTTATATTTATTTTATTTCTAATACCCGAAGATTTCCTGCAGGCTCAACTTTTTTACTTCACCCAGTTTTTTCATATCCTCTGTCTTAACCTTATTTTCTGATGCAACCACTGCGTAAGTGTAAGGTTTGCCAGCGAGGTTCTGGCTGTGGAAAGATTTGATCTCGGCAAAACCGATCTTATCTACCGCTGCATATTTTTTGATGCGCAGGTCTTCTGTTAACCCTTTCTGTTCTGCATCCAGGAAGTTCAGGATGATACCGTCCTGGGTGATGCGTTGCGTCTCAATATCTTTTTTAATACTGCTCCGGGCAAACTCAAGATTCGACTGGATCTCAGGAATATCGTTCAGCAATTCGTTCATCGCTACCACTGCTTCATTAAATTTATCCGCCTGGCTCCCCACATAGGCCAGTGTGTAGAAAGGATCTTCTTTTTTATCCGGTGTAACATAAAATGCAAAAGTGGAATAGGCCAATGCCTTTGATTCCCTGATCGTTTGGAATACCAGTGCGCCCATACCTCCACCAAAATAATTATTGAACATATTTACCACGGCTTCCTGGTCAGGATTGTATAAACCATTGTTTCTTATCCAGCGGGTTTCAGCCTGCACCATGTTGTAATCAGCAAACAAGACCTGGTTACTGGTTTGTTGCGAAGGGGTAAATACTTTTTTTGGAGGTGCAGCTGTAAAGGAGGCAGGAATCCTGTGTAATTTTTTCAAAGACGCCGTTAAAGCCAGCAGCGGTTGAGGACCGTAATACAACACCTGGTGTTTATACTTTGTAAGATCCTGCAACAGTGTCACCAGCTCCGCAGCTGTAAGGTTATTGATCTCATCATCGCTCTGTACATAATTATAGGGATTGCTTGCGCCAAACCTGGCGTAAGCGCTAAGCCCGTTCAATATCGCTCCCTTATTCGCTTTGGCGTCGGTCCTTGATTTTGTTAAACGCGCTTTCAAAGATTTCAGTGCCGCTTCATCAGCTTTGCAGTTGGCAAGCAGGTCTTCGAACAAAACCACTGCTTTTTCAAAATTTTCCTGCAGTCCTTCAATCACAACTGTGGTATATTCTGCACCGGCATTAACGTTAAAGCTGCAGGCAATTTTATAAAACTCCTTCGTGATATCTTCTGTAGATTTTTTATCTGTGCCAAGGAATGAAAGGTATTGCGCAGCAACACCCAGTCTTTTATCATTCCAGTTGCCAATATCTATGCGGTAGCGCATGCGGAAGATGCTGTTATCTTTATTCTGCACATACAGTAACCTTGCGGGGCCTACGGCCGCTTTCTGCAGGTCTTTATCATAATTTATCCATACAGGTTTCACCGGTGTGGAGGGCATATTGTTCACTGCCTTGACGAAAATCGATTGTTGTTTACTGTTCGTCTCCACAGGAGTGATAGCAGGTTTTTCAACCTTCACAAGATTTTTGTCTTCCCCTTTTCTTTTAAACACCACCACGTAGTTTTCACCAAAGTATTTATTGGCAAACGCAACAATATCCTGTTTGGATATTTTAGATAACTGGTCAACATAAGCTACCTGATTTTTCCAATCTAGTTCATTGGTAAAAGCATCCATCAGGTCACTTGCCCGGGATCCATAGGTTTCGGATGCAAGGATCGTATTCTTTTTAAGGTTGTTGATGATTGAAGTGATAAGGTTATCATCAAAGTCTCCTTTTTTCAGGTTTTCGATTTCACCCAGCATCAATGTTTTCACTTCTTCCAGAGACTGGCCCTGTGTTGCATTTCCGCTCATGTAGAGGATACCATAATCTATCAGCGTGAAAGCGGAAGCGCCTGCTCTTAGAAGCTTTTGTTTTTTTACAAGGTTCAGATCCATCAGCCCGGCCTTGCCATTCGTCAGGATCTGGCCAACGAGATCTGCAAGCAATACATCTTTTGATTTGTTGCCGGGTAACCTGAAACCAATGGTTACGTTTTCTGCATCAGGGCCTACTACTTCTGCCACGATGGGTGCAGTAATGGGTACTTCCGGTTTAAAAGTGTATTTGGGCAGAGGCTTCTTTTGCATGTAAGAAAATGCCTGGTCAATTTTTTTGATCAGTTCATCAGGATTAAAATCACCACTCATGATGATCCCCATATTATTGGGAACATAATAGGTATTGAAATATTTCCTGATTTCCACCAATGAGGGGTTTTTCAGGTGTTCTATTGTGCCGATCGTTGTCTGTAACCCGTAATTATGATTTTTAAATAACTCGGCAAATAGCTTTTCAAATACTTTGCGGCTATCGGTATCCAGTCCACGATTTTTTTCTTCGTAAACTGCTTCCAGTTCAGTATGGAAGATCCGCAGCTGCAGATCCCTGAAGCGTTCGGCCTGCACTGCCAGGTATTTATCTATAGAGGCGGCAGGAACGTCATCGGTGTATACAGTTTGTTCAAATGAGGTAAAAGCGTTGGTTCCCTGAGCACCCATGGAACTCATCATCTTATCATATTCATTGGCAATCGCATACTTACTGGCAACGCCTGAAACGGAATCGATCTGGCGATAGATCTCTTTTCGTTTTTCCGGGTCGGTCGTTTTGTTGTAGGACTCGTACAACGCACTGATTTTGTCCAACTCAGGTTTTTCTTTGGACCAGTCCAGGGTACCGTATTTATCGGTGCCTTTAAAAACCATGTGTTCCAGGTAGTGGGCCAGCCCTGTGTTAGTTGCAGGGTCGGTTTTGCTTCCTGCTTTCACAGCAACGTAACACTGGATCCGCGGGTCTTTGTTTGTTGGGCTCAAAATGACAGTCAGCTCGTTTTTTAGTTTGTAAAACCTGGCTTTGGTAGGATCATTGGTCACGTATTTATAGGTATACCCACCAGAGGTAGCTTGCTTCCATTCGAACCCGGAAGGTTGTGCGCAAACGCTTGCTGTCATAAAAAATAAGACGACGAGAGGCATTTTCTTCAACAATTGCATCATGATTAAGTTTTTGAATAATGGATCGTAAAATTAACCCTTATCGGTATCCAAATTCCACCGTTTATACTTTGATTGGACTATTTTTGGCCCTGAGAGCGCAGATTTATGAAACAATTTACCAAAAGGCTTGCTAAAGGGCTGCTTGTCCTGTTCGTGATCCTGAATGTGATCCTTCTTTTTCATGCATACAAACTCACCCATTTTTATGAAGCGGGCGAAATTGTAATCAAAAAACTGGCTGACAAATCTGGTTGGGACCTTAGCAGCGAGATCCTTATGGGCGCTAATCTTGCCAAACAACCCAATTCTGCACCGGATAGTGGTTTCCGGGTCTCCCACCTTACTACTGCCGGCGGCCTGAGGCTGGAGACCTGGGGAAAAACAGTTCCCGGTGCCCGCGGAACGGTCGCTATCTTCCATGGTCATGGCAGCAAAAAATCATCGATGTTGCAGGAAGCAGCGGTGTTTTCATCCCTTGGTTACAACACCCTTTTACTCGATTTTCGTGCACATGGGGGGAGCGAAGGTAATACCTGTACAATTGGCTATTATGAAGCAGAAGATATTAAACTGGCTTATGATCACTTGCTGGCAAAAGGAGAAAAAAATATCATTTTATTTGGGGCCTCCCTCGGCGCTGCAACTATCACAAAAGCGATCCATGAATATTCTTTGGAGCCTGAAAAAGTGATCCTTGACATGCCCTTTGCTTCCCTTAGTGATGCAGTAAGGGGCCGGTTAAAAATAATGAGGTTACCCCCTGAACCTCTTAGTACCCTGCTAACATTCTGGGGAGGTACCATACATGGCTTCTGGGCATTTCATCATAGACCTTATGAATATGTCCGTGCTATCAAATGCCCGGTGCTGCTGCAGCGCGGCCGCAATGACGCCCGCGTAACCCAGGAGGAGACAGAGAAAATATTTAAAAATATCAGCAGCCAAAAAAAAATGGTGATTTATGAAAATAGTGCCCATGAGTCCCTTTGTAAAAAAGAAACTTCAAAGTGGACCAGTGAAGTAACAGCGTTTCTCCTCAAATGAACCCAGCTAATATCTCCATACAGGATTATACCTATGAATTACCGGATGAAAGCATAGCCCTTCACCCCCTCCTGCAACGAGATGACTCCCGCCTACTGGTATACAGGGCAGGCAATATACAAGAAAGCAAATTCAAACATATTATTGAATTCCTCCCCCAGGGCAGTTTACTGGTTTTCAACAATACAAAGGTGATCAACGCCCGGGTAAGATTTAAGAAAAGTACAGGTGCAGGTATCGAGATCCTTTGCCTGGAACCGCAGGGAGATATCACTGAATACAACAGTGTGATGAGCGCCACGGGCAAAGTACAGTGGAAATGCCTGGTGGGAGGCGCCGCAAAATGGAAAAATGAACCGCTTGAGAAGGAAATTCTTGTAGATGGAAAGGAGGTACTGCTTCGCGCAGAAATGATCGAAAAACTTCCGGATGCCTGCAGCATACAATTATCCTGGCTGCCTGCATCGTTTAGTTTTGCTGCAGTCATTGAAGCTGCAGGGGACGTACCTCTGCCGCCCTACATAAAAAGGAATACGGACCAGGCCGATCACAGCAGGTACCAAACGATCTTTGCCGAACACGAGGGTTCTGTAGCTGCCCCGACAGCAGGGCTTCATTTCACTCCAAAAATACTTGAAGCGCTGCCGGCTAAAAACATACAAAAGGCATTTGTTACGCTCCACGTTGGAGCCGGCACTTTTAAACCGGTTAAAGCTGCTACCATGGCGGGTCACCAGATGCATGCCGAATACATTGACGTGACAAGGGGTTTCATAGAAGACCTTATTCAAAACCTCGGAAACGTTACAGCCGTGGGTACCACTTCACTTAGAACAATAGAATCGCTTTACTGGCTGGGAATAAAGGCACAGCACAATCCGGCCGCAACTGTACTGCAGCTGGCTCAGTGGGATGTATACCAGGAACCAATGGCGGCTTCCTGTATACCGCCTTCTGTGGCGTTACAATCATTGCTGGAATGGATGAAACGACATAACCATCCAAGACTTTTTACCCAAACTCAGTTGTTGATAGCCCCGGGTTACTCATTCCGGGTCACTAATCAACTCGTTACCAATTTCCACCAACCGCAGTCCACCCTGCTTTTACTGGTAGCCGCAGCCATTGGGGGTAGCTGGAAACTAATGTATAAACATGCGCTCACAAACCAATTCAGGTTTTTAAGTTATGGTGATGGTAACCTCATTTACATCACAAACACCTGGCAAGAAAAATAGCGATCTATTGTTAAAATGGCCTTAATAAAGGGAAAGTTTATTTTACTTCATGTAAAGTAAATCACACAGGAAAGATCAACTGCTATTACCGAATAAGTATAAAAAAGTCGGATGGATCCTATTGATCCCATCTATCATTTTAGGCATTTATATTGTTTCTACGGGTTTCGCGTTAGACTGGCTGGACACCACGTTCCTTGCCATCATCTCTGACAGGTCGTTGAGTGACCGGGAATACTTCCAACTCAAGGATGGCAATATCACCAATACGCTTACTGCTGTATTGTGTATCATTGGTGCGTTGATGGTAGGATTTTCCAGGGAAAAAATAAAAGACGAATTCATAGCAGGTACCAGGCTCGCTTCCCTTTTATGGGCAGTGGGGATCAATTATCTTTCACTACTGCTGGCACTGCTATTTATTTATGATTCTCCCTTCATGGATGTGATGGTATACAATATGTTTACAATCCTGCTGCTCTTCATTAGCAGGTTCCATTTTGTGCTACATAGAAACGCTAAATCCTCATCCAATGAAAAATAATATCAAAATAGAGCGGGCCATCCACAACCTTACGCAGGAGGAACTTTCCAATAAGATAGGTGTGAGCCGGCAGACGATCATGCAATGGAAGCTAATAAATACGTTCCCTCCACCGTATTAGCCCTCAAGATTTCCAGGCTTTTTAATAAACCCGTGGAGGCGATCTTCCTGCTGGAGGAGAATGATTGAGCACTGATCTTAAAAGGCCGTCGGCAAATTAAAAAATTAATATTTTATCTTCGGCAGACAATTAGTTTCCATGAACATTTACGATTCTGAAGAAAAAATCAACAAATCTTTTTCTCCTGACTTTATTCCAGAGGAACAACTTCAAACCCAGTGGAGTGAACTGATACAAATAAAAAAAGCCATTTACAATTTGTACCGGCAAAAAAAGAAAAGATTATCCATCCTTGATATTGGAGTGGGCACCGGTAGGATCATAAAACATTTATCAGGCATCCCTGAAATATGGAATTGCATTGAGTCCTATACCGGGATTGATAACAATGAGAATTGTCTTTCCATTTCCCAACAAAATGTAAAGGAATGGAAACTCGAAAATAAAGTTTCTATCATTTCAATGGAAGCGAAAAACATCAGAACACTTGGGAAAAAATTTGACGTCATTATGACTACCTGGTTTACACCGGGTAACTTTTACCCCCACAATTTTGACTTCTCCACTTACAACCCCTCGATTAAACGTCTTTCATTAAAAAATAATCCCGCTTTCACTACTCTATGGACCAATGCCAGTAAGATGCTCAAAAAAAAAGGCATGGTTATTTTAGGCAGCTGCTATCATCAAAACCCTGCTACACGATTAAAACAGGAAAATTTTTATAAACAATGTGAAATGACCTTGATTACAGATCCAAAAGATTCTTTTTCCGCCACCAGGGAAGGTTTCTGGAGCCAGCGGTTCACATTGGGGCAAATAAAAAAATATTTAAAAGCCGCAGGATTTAAAAAGATAAGAAAGATAGATCTTGATGCTTATTCCTTCGCGTTCCAGGCACAGATGTTTAATTAATGTAAATTTTTTGTTATGTTTATAGTAACCAAAATAACTTATCATGACAACAAAAAATTTATTGCTAACATTTCTGTTGCTAACATTCCTCTCGTTTAATGGATTTACCCAGAACATCGCTGGCACTGTTACAGGAGGGGGAGTCCCGTTGGACAAAGCCTCCGTAAGTGTAGCAGGTTCAAAAGGTGTAATAACAGAAGCGGATGGAAAATACTCCCTGGCCCTAAGCCCGGGGACATACAATGTAAGATTTAGTTATGTAGGGTACATCAATAAAACCATCAGCGTAAAGCTGGATGCTGGAGAGAATAAGGTTTTAGATGTTGATCTTTCACCCAGCGGAGAACAATCAGAAAATATCATATTAGTGGGTTCAAGGACAAGGCCCCGCTCCTCTACAACGACCGCTTTGCCCGTAGACAATGTAGATGCTGCTGTATTGAAAAGTACCGGCCAGCCTTCGTTTGATAAGGCTTTACAATATCGCGTACCTTCATTTAATACTGTAAATACGCCTGTGAATGATGCCACTACTTTAATTGATCCCTACGAAATCAGAAACCTGGGTCCCAGCCGGACCTTGATCTTAATAAATGGTAAGAGGAAAAATCTAAGTTCCCTGCTGTATGTACAGTTTGCACCCGGGCGTGGCGAAGTAGGGGCAGATCTTTCTGCTGTGCCCGTTGATGCTATAAAAAACGTAGAAATTCTTAGGGATGGAGCGAGTGCCCAATATGGTTCGGATGCCATTGCAGGTGTAATGAATGTTACGCTCAAAGACAGGTACGATTATTCTTCGCTCAATTTTACTTCCAGTATTACATCAGAAGGAGATGGTTTTACAAATGGTGTCTCTTTTAACAGCGGGGCTAATTTCGGCACCAGGGGTTTTGTAAATTATACCTTGGCCGTTAGCAAACAAAATAATGCTATCCGGTCGGGTATTATAGATATTCCTACAGAAATTGCAACTTTTGGGGATCCTTCACAATCCAATACTGCTCCTGTGAACAAAGCAATTATCGATTTCTTAAATATTTATCCGACCGGCGGCAACAGGAATGGCACGGGAGAGGTGAACGCTGCAAAAGTCTTAATCAATGCCGGTTTACCCGTAGGAGATAAAGGAATGTTATATGGAAATGCTGCTTATGTGGCTAAAAAGGTTTTTAGTAATGCCAACTATCGTACCCCGTACTGGAGAGATGATTTTGGGTTATTGCATGCTGCAGGTACTACGTATATTGGTTACGAGCCTACTTTTGAAGGTGACCTGGATGATTACAATGCTACCCTTGGATATAAAACCGAAACCAATGGGTGGCAACATGATGTTAGTGCGACTTTCGGTGGGAATAAGCAGGGATATTCAGTAAATAATACCATCAATCGTAGCCTGGGTGCCAACAGCCCCACTTCTTTTAAACCCGGTGGATATGAATTCAGCCATGTGGTAGGCAACTTTGATATCAATAAAAATCTTAGTGATATGTTTAGCATTGGGTTTGGGACGGAGGTTCGTTCTGAAACATTTACTACCATTGCAGGTGATACAGCTTCCTATTCAGGCGAAGGGGCGAATTCATTCCCCGGATTTAGGGAAGAAAATGCCAGGACATATAAACGTTTTAACCTTGGCGCTTATGCCGACGCAAGTTTAGATCTAACAGAGGATTTTTTAGTGAACGGTACGGTACGGTTTGAAGATTACAGTGACTTTGGTTCTGCCACCGTAGCTAAATTTTCGACCAGGTATAAATTCCTGGATGATAAAATTGTTTTAAGAGGTTCTGTTTCTTCAGGTTTTAGGGCACCCAGTCTGCAACAGATCTACCAGCAAAGCACCCAGGCAGCGTTTGTGGGAGGTACTATCCAGTTATCTGGTTTGTTTAATAATATCAGCAAGCAGGCCTTCCTGTTAGGTATCCCAAAATTAAAAGCTGAAAAATCAACCAACATTTCATTGGGGCTTGGTTTAAAACCGACCAAGAACCTGAGCATTACCCTGGATTACTATAATATCGAGATTAAGGACAGGATTGTATATAGTTCTTCTATTACTACCAGCGACCCGTCAACTGCACTATTTGATATTCTGCAAAAAGCTGGTGTAAAAACAGTACAATTTTTCATCAATGGCATAAAAACCCGAACGCAAGGATTGGATTTTGTAGCCAGCTACAGGAACCTGGAATTAGGAAAAGGAAAACTTGGATTTAACCTGGCGGGCAACCATACTTTGAAGAATGAAATAGTTGGTAGCCCTAATGAACCAAGTGCTGTCAAAGCCGCTGGTTCCAGCATTCTAAGTGTCCAGATCCGCTCTTTATTAACGGAAAGCCGTCCAAGAACAAAAGTAATTTTAGGAGTAGACTATGCCCTGGAGAAATGGAATTTTAATTTAAATAATACCATGTTTGGAAAAACCAACTTCCAGGACCTGGACAATGGTGGTAGTGATATGTTAAATATCACGCAAGAATTTAAGACGGCAGTTGTTACTGATTTAAATATCGGGTACAATATCACTCCGAAAATATCAGCATCTGTTACAGTAAATAACCTTTTCAACCTCTTACCTAAGTGGGAATTAAAAGCCCTGAATAGTGCAGGCCAGGCTGTTCTAGATAACGCTGCTGATAAAAGTTTATTGGAAGGATTTCTTTCCTTCAGCGGTCGCTACAGGATCCTGGGATATAATGGCTCACAGTTTTCCCAATTGGGAACGGTGTTTGGAGCTTCATTGAGTTTTAAACTTTAAATTATTATAAAATAAAAAGCCGCTCGTCATAAGGGCGGCTTTTTTTATATACTGATATCATTTACTTTAGCGCATTCTTTTGTGCAATAAACACCAGGGTTTCAAAAGCGTAGGATGTTTTAGGTAAGACTTTTAAAAGGGTCAATCCACTGAGTTCCAGGAACAATTGCATATCATCTTTAGTGAATGCCCTGATGCAGGAATTTTCTTCAAATAATTTTTTCTTTCTTCCATTCGCCAGCTTCTCATAATAAGTAGAATACCAGTCAAAAGACCACAATTGCTTAGGATTATTTATCCATTTGCTCTCCCTGTAAAATTCACGACCTTCAAAACCCGCCACATGAATAAATAGCTCTTTATCTGCTATTACCTTTATAAAATGGTTGGCGTTTATAATATCAAAAATAACGATGCCTTCCTCTTCCAGGTTTTGATAAATGCAGTCAAAAGTTCTTTTTATATCATTATTTGTTTGCAAATAACTACTCGTGCGTCCTGTAAAAATGCAGGCGTCCACTTTATGCGGAAGGTGGAATCGCTGCATTTTCCCTTTAATAAAAATTTGTCCCGGAAGTTTTTGCCTGGCACGCTCCAGCATATCCTCACTGCTGTCCAACCCGATGTATTGGTAGGGATGCGTTAATAATAATTCAGCAAGGTTTCCCGCACCACATCCAATTTCGAGTAGGGACCTGCATTTATATTGTTCCAGGATCGTTTGATAAAAAGCATACTCTGCGGGATAATTCATAAAAGTACTATACATCGCTTCGTAGATATCCGCATGGTCATCATATATATTTTTCATGCTACTAATGTAACTAATCAGCTATACAAGAAGTTGAAAAATGCAGGAAAATCCAGCTAACCTGGAAAAGGATAATTCAAGGCTGAATCGTCACCAGGGTCCCCACAGGGATATACTCGAAGAGGTCTTTCATTTCCGTATATTTTACCGAAACACAACCGTCGGTCCAGTTATAGAAGTTATCTACCGTCCATTCTTCACCCGGGCGGGTAGCGTGAATAGCAATGCCGTTGCCGATTCTTGCAGTAGCGGGGATCTGGCCTTTTTGTTTTCTTTCATTAAACCTGCGGTAACTTTCCTGTGTCGGGTAATCCAGTAATAACTCCGGCCCCCATTTAGGATGGTATTTTTTGAGAATGACCTTAAATTTCCCGGTTGGAGTGCGTTTATCTCCTTCCCTCATTTTGTCGCTCAGGTCCTTACTTCCAAACACGATCGGGTAAGTAGCATACCAGCCTTCGTCGTCAAAAACTTTCAATTCATACTCGCTTTTGTCAACTATGATATAATAAGGATTTCGGTTTACGACATGAGTTATCTTCCCGGATGGCCTATTTGCCAGTATGGTAGTTGTTGCGTCTTTTGGAATAAATGCCATTAATAAAAATAAGCATAAAAAAGCGGGCAAGGCGGAGGAAAGACGGTGCTTCATTTTTGTTAAAAAGATTTGTGCTTTAAGAGACAAACGTTATGCCATGCTTTATTATTTTGCAGATGTGCACAACATTAACAAATTAACAAAATCATGGTGGATCTACGGTGTTTTGAACCCAATCAAAGTTATAAAAGGAGCCGTATTTTTACCTGTTAATGTTATAACAAGGTTGCGTATTTTATTTACTATTTTTTTTAAGCCTTTCCCGTAAACGTTATAAAACCCACTTCGCACTTCCAGGGAAAATCCATATTTTTTGTACAACCGGTTATACTCTTCCAGTGGCAAAACCCGTTCCGTCCAGCTACCCGTTAGGGGGTGGCAGGTATTGCAGGATTTCGCATCGGGCTCAGGAAGTTCCCCTTTCGCCAGGTATGCTGTTGCTGCTTTGCGGATGTCATCCTGGATTAGTCCTCTTGTTTGTGTTGCCAGTAAAATATATTGTTCTGCAGGCAGGCCAGGAAAATCCGCCCGGATAATCCGCTCCCTGATCTGCAAAAAGGAATCATGCTTTTCCGCACCAGCCAGCACAAAATCGGTGGGATCACTGCCATCCTCTTCATCTTTTCTTTGCAGCCTTTTTAATTGCAGTACTTTAAAATAATTTCCCGGGTTGGATGCTGTTGTAAAAACAGTGAGCATCTGGCCATTTATGTTTTTGATACCGGCGAAAAAATCATCCAGGCTATAAATATGTTCTATCACATCTGTGCCAACGACTGCATCCACAGGCGATCCATGAACTGCATCCGAAAGTGCATTCATCTCACCCGTTACAAACCTGTCTACTCCGATAACCAGCGCTGCCGCTGTAAGCCTGGAGGCATTTACAAAATCCCCGTCCTGGTCGCATAAGATCACCTGCTTTGCACCACAGTGTTTTGCAAAAATGCCCAACAGACCATTGCCGGCGCCATAATCAACAAGGGAAATCTCTTCAATTTTTTTTAACGAATGTTGAATCAGGCTATCAAGTACTTGGGCATAGATAGCCAGGTAATATAGGTGGTGCGACTGGAGATGGAACAGGTAACGCCTGCAATAATCGCTGATGGCCAGGGAATCTATATGCAACGTCTCTAGCTTAGAAGCAAAGGACGGAATTTTTGCTTTACATGACCAGGGCTGTTGCATGCCGCAAAATAGTGCAAATAAAAATACCTTCACCTGCACACTGAATATTTCCGGACAGGCAAAGGTATTTGCGAGAGAAAATTATTTACCAGTTACTAAACCGCAGGCCTAATGTGTACGGCCGCAGGTTAAGGCTATGCTCATACATTGATTTCGGGCTATAACTTCCGTATAATCTTACCGGTCCAAGCCCGAGCTCTGCTATATAAGAAAGCTTGAATCTTTCCAGGTCATATTCCCCTTTATTTTTATCCTTCCCCCGCTCGTCACTTTTTTGTTTGTTACGCTGGCTGTATAGATACCCTGCACTCGCACCCAAACTAACACTGATCCCTTTTTTGGAGCTGTGTGGATTGCTGGCAAAATTGATCATAAAGGGCACAGTAAGATAATCCGCCGCCAGCTTATTTTTGCTGAATGCGACCGAATCCCTGAAGATAAAGGGCTCATTGGTTTGTTGGCCGCCACTGTATGGAATAACCCCGTTTTCCCGATAGCTCAAGGAAGATTTATAGCGGTAGTTATTCAACTCAAGGCCCAGGCCATATTTCAGGTTAACATGATTTTTGATCAGCGAAAGCCGCTGCATAAAAAACCAGATGTTTACGTTGATGCTTTTCCCGGTACGAAGCTTAAAATCACTTTTGCCAAGGGAGGGGCTCCCTGGTTGGTTCACAAGGTAAGTACCTGTATTCGTATAGTCAGTTTTGTCCTCATAATTAGAAAAACCAATATCCAATACACCCCAATTGGTGCTGACTTTTGAGGATTTTTTACCCTCATAGTTATTTCTTCCCATCGTTATGTTCACATTCTCCCCGTCATCGTCCGTTGTCTTTTTGCCTTTTTTGATAATGAGGATGTTCCCAATACGAATGGTATCGTTTCTTCCTGCTGGCAGGGTGGTATCAGCTGGTATGGAAATTTTTGTGCTGTCTTCCTGGGCAAAACCGATCTGGGAAAGCAATACGGTGGCCAATAAAAGGGTAAACTTTTTCATGATATACTTTTTATGTGATGTGATTATTTTACTGCAAATTCAAATCCCGCAATTCTTAAGCTGTTGCCGGGTTTTATTTTCGTGGTACGTTCTACAGTTCTTTTTAACTTTTTTAAAAATCCTGCGGCTTTGCTCCGGGATACTTTGTCCTCATCCATCATAAAAATGTGGTTGTCGCTATTGTCATCGTTATCAAAGGCAGCTGTTCTTGCAAATAGATTTTCTACCTGTTGAATATTAACATCGGAAATTGTAGGCATATTTTTCACGGAAGCAATGGTCGAACTGTTTCGACTTTCATTATTTTCAGGCAGATCGATCCTTACGATCTCCTGGTTCGAGGGCAAAGCCCTTCGTATCACTCTTTCAACGTCATCATTTTCAACAGGCTTTTTGTTGGGAAGTTCATTGCTAGTAGCCGTAGCAATCTCTTTCTTTGCCATTTTGAGGTTCTCGAGGTTTGGGTTGTCCTGCACAATTTTTTTCGCAGCAGCTACAGGTTGATCTATGACAAGGTTACCGCTTGTAGCTCGCTTGGCCTTGATTTCTTCGCTTGCTGTAGTAGCAAAGCTGGTACTACTATCCACTGCAGTTCCAGTTGAATTAACGCCCCCCGGTACTGGTTGAACAGGGTTGACTGCCATTTCATCTGACAAGGCTACATTTTTATCCAGTAAATTCATTCCTAAAAAAATTCCAGCTCCCACAACCGCTGCTGCTATGGCCAATCTCACAAACCTGCTAATTGCAAGCCTTCCACTTTCATTTCGGTAAAGGATTGTTTTATCAGGAAAGGCGACAAGCTCCGTTGGATCCAATTTGGTTCTTTTAAGTAAGGCCCACTCTTTCTGAAGTTCGCTATCTTTTAACAGCTCCTGCTCGAGTTGAAGTTTTTGCTCTCCCCCTAATTCGTTGTCAAGGTGCAGCAATAAGTTGTCCAGCTGTGCTTCCTCTGTCAATACGGGCTTTAACAAACCAGCCTTAAAATCAAAGTTTTTTGATTCCATCGGAAGCACCGTTTCCTTCAACTGATCCATCTCTCCCTGCAGGTATGGATAATTCCCCAGGAATTCCTCCACGCTTTTTCGCTCCGCTGCAGACAATTCATTGTCTACGTAAAGAAGAAAAAATGATTCGTAATTATTGAGGTTAATATTCATTTTCGCTTGTTGGAACCATCTGGTTCCGGTTTTGTATTACTGTTTTTTACAACACATTTTCCACTCTCACGATGTAGGCTTTCAACTGAAGCCGGGCCCTGTGCAGGTAAACCTTCACCTGGCTCTCGTTCAGTCCTGTTATTTCTCCGATCTCTGCGTAATTATACCCTTCATAGTCTTTCAGCATTACGAGGCTTCGTTGTATCTCACTCAGTTTGCCAAGTGCCTCCTCCAGGATCCTCCTGGCATTTTGATGGATATTTCCTGTGCCCATAGCCATTTCTCCAAACGCATCTTTCAACTGGATCCTTTTTTGTTTCCGTATAAAGTCTATCATCTGGTGATAGGCGATTGTGAACAAATAACTTTTACACTTTTCATTTACTACCTGGTCCCTTGTAACCCAGAGTTTTTCAAATGCACTCTGCACCACGTCCTTCGCGTCCTCCTCGTTGCGCAGGTTTTTCAGGATAAACCGGTATACATTGTCAGCATACAGGTTCACGCAGTTATTGTACTCTCTCTCAGTCATAAAATAATTACAGCAACAAATGTAAAAGTTCCGTTTGGTTTTAGATAATACGCCGTGCAGTTACAGAAAGTTACAGGACTTGAAAAAAAATTATGCGTGTAGCCGGAAAAGCCCTTCGGTGATATAATATAATGGTGGGGTTGTCAGGTCTGCCTTATGTTTTTTCGGAGCTTTACAGCATTTCCCTTTAACCGGTGCGGTCGCCGGTACTGGATCTGCAGCCACAACTATAGCCGCAGAAAAAATGATCAGTAAATAAAACAGTAGCATTTCTTTTTTGAGCAGCATGGCATCTTTTAAGAAGTAGAACGAAAATACTTTTAAAAAGTTACATATATGTTCTTCCCGATGTTAAAAAAAACGGCGCGGTTTTAACAATCCTCCAAAGCGGCGCACAAATTCCCGGAAGCATGCAATTGATAACAGACCCTGGTGAACTGCCAATACAGGCTGTCAACCTTCTGGAATTTTCAAGTAGATTTGCGGGATATTTTTCACATTCTAGCAGGTATCTATATGAATAAGAGTTTTGCAGGCCGTATCAGTTCGGAACTGGAAGAAATCAGGACAGCTGGTCTTTTTAAAAATGAAAGAATCATTAGCAGTGCCCAGGGCGCTGAAATAATTGTAAATGGCAAGACTGTTTTAAATTTTTGTGCCAATAATTATCTCGGGCTTTCTTCTCATCCCAAAGTGTTAGCGGCAGCAAAAAAATCAGTAGATCACAGGGGGTATGGGCTTAGCAGCGTGCGTTTTATTTGTGGAACACAGGATATTCATAAAGAACTGGAAAAAAAACTAGCGGAATTCCTGGGAACAGAGGACACTATTTTATACGCTGCAGCCTTTGATGCCAATGGCGGTGTATTTGAACCTCTTTTTAACGAGCAGGACGCCATCATCAGTGATGCCCTGAACCATGCATCTATCATTGACGGTGTGCGATTATGCAAGGCCCAGCGTTTTCGTTATGACCATAACAATATGGAAGACCTGGAAGCTAAACTGAAAGAAAGCGCCCATCTCAGGTCACGTATCATTGTTACCGATGGATCTTTTAGCATGGATGGAACCATTGCCAGGTTAGATGAGATCTGTGACCTGGCGGACAAATACAATTCGATCGTGATGATAGATGAATGTCATTCTTCAGGATTCCTCGGCAAAACCGGCCGGGGAACACATGAATACCGCGGGGTAATGGGAAGGATTGACATTATCACCGGCACCCTCGGCAAAGCCCTGGGCGGCGCCAGCGGCGGGTTTACCAGTGGAAAAAAAGAAGTGATAGAAATGTTACGCCAGCGCAGCCGCCCCTACCTATTTAGTAATACCGTGGCTCCAAGTATTGTAGGCGCATCTATTGCTGTGTTGGATATGCTGAGCAGCACCACTGAATTAAGGGATAAACTGGAAAACAATACCCGCCTTTTCCGCAGCAAAATGACGGAAGCTGGTTTTGACATAAAGCCGGGTGACCACCCAATTGTCCCCATTATGTTATATGATGCGGTACTGGCACAGAATTTTGCAGCGAAGTTACTGGAAGAAGGTATCTACGTTATCGGCTTTTTTTTCCCTGTGGTAGCTAAGGACAAGGCCCGCATCAGGGTTCAATTAAGCGCAGCACATGAAACGCCTCACCTGGAGCAGGCCATCACTGCATTTACAAAAGTGGGAAAAGAATTAGGTGTAATAAAGTAATTAGCCGCCCAATTCAGCTTTTAAGGCATCGTCCAGTTTAGGTTCCTGTGCAATGATCCAATCGGGCAATTCCTGGGGGAGGATACTCCAGCCCGCATCCTTCTTTTCCATAAAAAACATGATACGGTTGCCCCTTTCATCTATCGTATCCACACTTACAGTACCCTCCAGGCTTGCGTTGGATTTCCTAAAATTAAATTCCTTTAAATACCCGTTCACTTTATACAGGTTGGTAAATTGTATATTCTTAATGGCGTACATTAATAGTTTTTAATTTCTTAAAGCAAAAACAATACTACAATGTAGAAATGTGGATATTTCTCACTCCCTAATTTTTTATTAAGATATTGGCAGGGTTAGCCTTTTAAGTGGCTCTATAAGCCAAAAAGGCAGTAGCAATCTCTTTAGGTAAACCTTCCGCGGATGATAAGTGTTGATAATTTCAGAAAAATGGCCCTGTCGTTTACCGGCGCTTTAGAACTACCGCATTTTGAAAAGACTTCCTTCCGGATTGGAAGGAGAATATTTGCTACGCTTTCGGCTGATCAGTCCCGAGCCTGTGTGAAATTGTCGGCAGCCGACCAATCGGTGTTTTGCCTTATTGATAAGGAAATGATCTATCCTGTGCCCAACAAATGGGGCTTGCAGGGCTGGACTAACATCAATCTACAGAAAGTGACCAAACCGATTGTTAAGATACCAGGGCACTGCTTTTTTAACTCTACAAAAACAGCCCCAAAATGAAAAGGAAAGCAGGCGGAGGCTTCCCATTTGCACCCGAATAGATACCTTTACTTGTGGGATTGATCATGTGATTCATTTAATTAGCCAGGTAATTACCAAACAATGTCTCTAACATCTGAAACATTTTTAGCAAAGAGCACCATCAAGTCGGCAGACCTTGAGCACAGGCGCACGATCAATTTTAACATCGGCAGGTACAACAATGCAGTTCCTAAAGGAAAGGAACAATTCAGCAATCTGCACCTGGTAAGGGAGCGTGCAAAGAACATAAAATGGCGGGCGATAGAAACACTGGACCAGCAGCTGGAGGAATTTGAGAAACATTTCACAAAACGCGGGGGCAAACTCTTATGGGCAGAAAACAGCAACCAGGCAATTGAAGAGATACTTAAGATCTGCAAGGCAAAAAATTGCCGGACCCTGGTGAAGAGCAAGAGTATGGTCACCGAAGAAATTCACCTTAATAAGGCGATGGCGGAAAATGGAATAGATAGCATCGAAACAGACCTTGGCGAATATATCCAACAACTGGATGGCGAAGCACCTTACCATATTGTGACGCCCGCCATGCATAAAAGCAAGGAAGATGTTGCCAGGTTGTTTGCCGAAAAATTAGGCACCCCTTCCCATTTAAGCCCGGAAGAATTAACGCTTGTAGCAAGGAATATTTTGAGGGGAAAATATGTGCAGGCGGAAGTCGGGGTCACCGGGGCTAATTTTATTGTGAGCGATATAGGGGCTGTGGCGGTAACAGAAAACGAAGGAAATGCCAGGCTCAGTTGTGCTTTTCCAAAAACACATATAGTGGTTGTAGGAATCGAAAAGGTTATTCCTTCCCTTACCGACCTGGCCTTGTTCTGGCCGCTATTGAGTACATTTGGCACGGGCCAGAAAGTAACGTCCTACAACAGTATTATCTGCGGCCCAAGGCAACTCGGCGAAACCGATGGGCCGGAAGAAATGTATGTGATCCTGCTGGATAATGGCCGCACCAATATACTAAAAAATACTGTGCAGCGCGAGAGCCTGTATTGTATCCGGTGCGGTGCCTGCCTCAATGCCTGCCCGGTGTACAAGAACATTGGTGGGCATACTTATGGCGCTACGTACAGCGGGCCCATCGGCAGCGTGATAACTCCCCACCTGCAAGGGATGGCTGATTTTAAACACCTGAGTTTTGCTTCTTCGCTTTGTGGCAATTGCACAGAAGTGTGTGCTGTAAAGATTAACCTGCATGAACTCCTGCTTGAAAACAGGAGAGAATCCGTTGAAGAAGGATTGACCAGTTTTACAGAACGTAGTGCGTGGAAATTATGGAAGATCGCAAGTATGAATAGAGGCCTGATGAATTTGGGAACCGGGACCCTTAAAAACAAAATAGTGAATGGTTTATTTAAAGACTGGAAGAAAAACCGGTCTGACCTTGATTTCAGCCAAAAAACTTTTAACCAGTTATGGAAAGAAAGGTTTAAAAAATAGATTTTTTCATACAGGCCTTCCCGGGCTTTTATTCTAATAATTATGCTCATTTATTCCGAGCGTGTCAGCAAAAGGCTGCAATACATCAGCAAATTTATTCTCCAGGAGCAACTGGGTATCACCGTCACGCTTACCACCAACCTGGAAGGGTTTGAAAGCTACGATGGTCCAGGTATAAATTACAGCAGCCTGCAAGCTGCAGCTAATTTTTTCAGACTGCAAAACCATCCATTACTATTTGAAGGTGATATCCGGGAGCAAGAGATTAAATGTTTCCCTTCTAATGGGTACAAGGTTTTTTTTCAAACTGGCAACAGCGATTTTCCTTTCGATATTTTTGCAGCATCCTTCTACTTACTTAGCAGGTATGAGGAGTGGCTACCGCATAATAAAGACCTGTATGGCCGGTATGCACATGAAAATTCACTGGCTTTCCGCGAGGGTTTTCTTCAAATTCCACTGGTCAATTACTGGATACAGGATTTTGGCAAAGCCCTGCAGCATAAATTTCCCCAACTGACAATTAACGGGCCGACTTTCAGTTATACCCCTACCTATGATATTGACATCGCGTGGTCCTTCAGAGGCAAGGGTCTTCTTCGCAACATTGGTGGTTTTTTGAAGGCGCCTTCCCTGGAACGGCTGTCCGTGCTGAGCCGCATCAAAGCGGATCCCTACGATTGTTACGGATTTTTGCGTGATCTTCATCATGAATATAAGCCCGACCCTGTATATTTTTTCCTGGTAGCAACATCCCGTAGCAAGTACGATAAAAATATTTCACCTTATGAGCACAATATGTGGCAACTGATAAAACGCCACGCAAAAAAGTATAAGATCGGCGTTCATCCTTCCTGGAAAAGCAACGAAAACCCGGAACTGCTTAAAAAAGAGAAGAAGATTTTAGAAACATCCGGCGACCAACCCATTTTTAGAAGCCGGCAGCACTATATCAAATTTGCATTCCCAGAGACCTTCAGCCGGTTGATAGAGATCGGCATCACCGAGGACTATAGTATGGGATACGGAAGTGTCAATGGTTTCAGGGCATCCGTGGCGTCCTCTTTTTATTGGTATAACCTGGCATCAGAATCGGTAACGTCGCTTCGGTTATTCCCCTTTTGTTTCATGGATGCCAATAGTTTTTTCGAGCAAAAACAGGATGTAGAAGCGTCTTTTGAGGAATTAGAGTTTTATACGGAACAATGTAAAAAAGCCCGTGGACAGCTGATCACTATTTTTCACAACAACTTTCTGGGTGCCGCGAAAAAATTCAATGGATGGAAGGAAAGTTATGCGAAATTTATATCTCAGCTTCCGCGATGATCTTCGTATTTCCGCGTTTGATACTGAGGTTTACAAGGTATACACCGAGGAGGGTAACAATAGCACCCCATAAAATATTCAGCGTGAGTTTTTCATTTACCACCAGCGCCCCTATAACCATCGCTACAAGCGGGTTGATATAGGCATAAAGTGATGCGACTGCAGCAGGCAGTTTTTTCATGGAGTAAATAAAAGCCACGAAAGCAAGGATGGACCCAAAAAGTACCAGGTAAATAATCACGAGCCAGGCTTTGACCGGAATGTCGGTAAGGGGAACCGTTGATTGGGTAAGTTCAGCCATCGCAAAAAGTATTACAGAACTGATCAGCATCTGCCAGCCTGTACCATAATAAGGATTGATATTGGCCTTGTTGCGGCTAAGAAAAATAGTACCTATACTCCAGCTAAGCATGGCCAACAACGACAATGAGATCCCGATAATAAAAGATGGTGTAAGGTTTTCGAACGCGTTTTCATAAAACACTATCCCAACACCTGAGAGCCCCAAAAAAAGGCCGATATAAGTGAGCGCTGTCAACCGTTTTGATTTGAAAAATAACCTTTCAATGATCACTACGCTGAGGGGATACAATGCGCCTATCAATGCGCTTAAGCCTGAGGAGATCCATTTCAGGCTCCATGTGCTGAGGCCATTGGCGAAAACAAACATTAATATGGACATAACCAGTATCCACTGAAACTGTTTGGCCGTGGGGAGAGGCAATTTTTTGTAAAGCATAAAAAAACCAACGAAACATATACCTGCAATCAACTGCCGGAGGTAGGCCATTTGCAAAGCGGGTATCGTCATCACGCCCATCTTACTGGCCACCCAGGTGGTACCCCACACCGTGCAGGTAGTTACCAGTGCGATATAGCCCCTGCCTTTACCGGTTGTTTTTACCATGTTGTTCCTGCCAGCTTAATGTTTAAAATGCCTCATCCCGGTGATCACCATCGCAAGGTTTTCGTTTTTGCTGTATTCGATTGAATCCGCATCCCTTATTGAACCCCCAGGTTGAATAAAAGCCTTGATGCCGGCCGCATGTGCGATTTTTATACAATCGTCAAAGGGGAAAAATGCATCGCTGGCGAGCACCGCATCAGCCAGGTCAAAATTAAATTGCTTCGATTTTTCAATAGCATGGCGAAGCGCATCAATCCTGCTCGTCTGCCCACAACCTTTGCCAACCAATTGTTTGTTTTTTATGAGTACAATGGCATTACTTTTTAGGTGCTTGCATACAATGTTGGCAAAAACAAGGTCTTCTTTTTCGCTGGCGGTCGTTTCACGTCCACCTACTTCTTTCCACTCACTGTAATTGCCTTCATCGTTTTGCTGTAATAAAATTCCATTCAGCAATGACTTATATTGAATGGCAGGTAGGGGAGTTTCCTTTAATTGCAGGACGATCCGGTTCTTCTTTGATTGAAGGATGCGGAGCGCGTCTTCCACGTAAGATGGTGCGATCAAAACCTCAAAAAAGATATCGTTGATAGCTGCGGCCGTTGTGGCATCAATTTCTCTATTGCAAACCAGCACCCCCCCGAAAGCACTTTCGGGATCACCCGCTAATGCCGCATCCCACGCCGTTTTTACATCCGCTGCCAACGCCACGCCGCACACATTGGTATGTTTAATAATAGCAAAAGTTGTATCACCGAATTCTTTAATAATGTTCACAGCGGCATCCACATCCACCAGGTTGTTATAAGAAAGTTCTTTCCCATTCAACTGGTTGAAAACTTCATTAAGGTTGCCGAAAAAATGAGCAGGCTGATGTGGGTTCTCGCCATACCGCAGTGCTTTCTTTTCCTTATTAAAAGGTGTCTCCACTGCAATGCCATTAAAATAGGCGGAGATGGCGGTATCATAACCTGTGCACACATCAAATGCTTTTACTGCAAACATCCGGCGCTGTTCCAAAGTGGTTTCACCCTGCTGATTCGATAATATCTCTACCAGTAAACCATAATCATTTTTAGCAGCCACAACCACCACATCGCGATGGTTTTTTGCTGCCGCACGTATCATAGAGGGGCCACCAATATCAATTTTTTCAATGATCAGGCTCTCGTCGGTTGTGCTTTTCACCGTTTCTTCAAAAGGATAAAGATCTACGATGACCAGGTCCATTTCAGGGATATTGTATTGTTTCATTTCCGCCAGGTGCGTGTCGTCATTTCTTTTTCCCAGGATGCCCCCAAATACCGATGGATGCAAGGTTTTTACCCTTCCGCCAAGGATCGATGGGTAACTGGTCAACGATTCTACGGGCACACATTTTACACCCAGTTTCTCGATAAAATCCTGCGTGCCCCCGGTACTGTAAATAGTGATACCATTCTTTTGAAGTTGTTCAACTATTTTTTCCAGTCCGTCTTTATAAAAAACAGAGATAAGTGCTGATTGAATCTTTTTTTGCATGAGGAGTTTGAAGTGCAGGGGCCATAATCGACAGACCGTAACCCGTAGCCGTTTTTGATGGTTGAAATTGTATGTTGTATTCGGAGAACAGCAGGAAGCTTCTATCCCTAAGAAGGTCTATGGTACATGTTCGATGGGCTGACAACCCTAATGCATGACCATTAACTATTCCACGAGCTCTAACATAAACGCCCCCTGTTCCGGAACCGAATGGAAACGCAAATTTAGTTCTTCGCACTCTTTTTTCCAGTTTTCTATTTTCCAAACAGCGTTGGAAGCATCAAACACAATAATGGCGGGGATTAAAGCAGGTTGGATATCCCTTATCCGGCCGCGGGGATTATGACTTAACAATAATATGTCGATAAAAACCGGGAGATCCGAAGCGGTGATCGTAAGGCTGCTATCCAGGAAAAGCAATTTCTTGCCATAAAACTGCCAGTAAGCACCCTGATTTTTAACATGCATAAGATTGGACGACTGCTGCTGAGCCTGCAATGCCTGCCTTGCAGGTTTGAGATGAAAATCCTGGAGAAAGCTGTTCTGCACCAGCGCACTATCCGCTGAGAAAAGATATTTTTCTTTATCAATAAAATCTACCGCACGGTGCCGCGGAATATTATAGACCACTATTTTTCGTTGCTGCATGGACTTTATGTTGGCTGCTGCATGGAATATTGAAAAACAAACCAGGCCGAGCAAGGCCATCCTGAGCAGGCAGGCCTTCCGGGCCAGTAGCCACCCACACCCAGCTATCACGACCAAATATAAAAACCAGGTTGTAAACAGATCAGCATATACCCGTTCTGTGACCGAAAAGGGGAGCCGGTCAAAAAATAAAATAATACAGTTCATAAAGCTGATCAGCCAGGAAATAACCAGGCCAGTAGTATTTGCTATAACATCAAGAGTGCCTGCCAGCACCAGGAAGATCTCTGCAAAAAGGATGATGGTAGACAAGGGAACGGTGAGGAGATTGGTAAAAAGGAACAGGTTTGGAAACTGGTGAAAATAATAAATGCAAACCGGGAAGGTTGCTACCTGTGCAGCTACAGTTATAGAGACCATGTTCCATATATAACGTATCACAGGTTTCTTAAAGTAGAGCAATCTGTAAAGGGGTTGTTGCAAAGCCACAATCCCAATCACGGCCAGGTAGCTCAGTTGAAAACCGACATCCCACAAATAATAGGGATTGTAACATAAGAGAAAAAATGCCGAGGCAGAAAGCGAACTGTATATAGAGGATTGACGGACGTAATATTTACCGATCACTATGACCGTAAACATTACTGCACTCCGGAGCACAGAAGCGGAACCACCGGTAAGCAGTGAGAAAAGCCAAAGGCAAGCCAGTAGTAGAATAACCTTCACATGCCTCGATCTTTTTAACCCTGGTATACGATTAAACATCCAGGTGAGTACAAAAAAAATCAGGCCGAGGTGGAGGCCGGAGATAGCGATGATGTGCACCACCCCGGTATTGCTATAAGCCTGCACCAGTTTTTTATCAAGGTCTTCTTTGTACCCTATAAGCAATGCTTCTGCGATGCCAAGTTGCTGGTTTTTATCCCGGATATTTTTTTGCAATGTTGCCAAAACGAAAGTCCGGGCCTTAAATAAAAATGAACGAAACCTCACGGGATGCTTTCTCCCGGTCGCTGTCCAATCGACAGGCCTTAAAAAAACCTGCTGAAAGATCTGCTGGAAAGCCGCATAACGCCGGTAATCAAAAGCACCCGGGTTGCCGGAATTTTTGATTAGCTGCAGGGGCCTAATGATGAGAATTTCCTGCCCATATACTAATTGAGGCGCTGCGGAATCTTTTGAAAAGTATAATAATATCCTCCCGGTGCAGCTCGTATTGTTGTGCCCGTTGATAAGGTTGGTCACCTTTGCTTCTGCTTTATAGGAATTCGGTTTCTCAACCAGCGGTTCATTGATAGTTGCCAGCAGCATTGAGCTGTCGTTGTAAAAATGTCCATACCAGCCAGGTTGGTGCCTGCTATCATTTTGCCATGTAACCCAGGCGCCCAGGGCCACGACCATGAGCTGAAAGATAATACCCCGGCTCTTCCTGAGATAATAAGCGGCTGTGGGAGAAAAAAAATACATGCCCAAAAAACCGGCGGCAAAACAACCCAACGAAAGAAGGATTAAAAAATGGCTAAACTGGAGGTACCATTGCAAAATAATTCCTGCTATGAGTGGCAGCAGCAACCGTATAAGCGGGGCTGTTTTCCAGATGGGAACCTGATAGGGGGTATGCATTGATAAATCTAGGAAATGGGCTCCGTAAAATCAAAGTGATATTTCACTTTTAAATACCGAGAAATCCGTAAAACGAGGCCGCGTCTATTTCCCTTACTTCCCCGGGTTTTAGATTTTCGAGCTGAATATCGCTGATAGACAACCGTACCAGGCGAAGGCAGCGATGGCGCGCAGCCAATACCATTTTTCTTACCTGCCGGTACTTTCCTTCACTAAGCGTAATAAGCAGCCATGTATGCGCATATTTTTCCCGTTGGTCAGGTGCAAAGGGGTAAAGTTCGGCGGCATTTTTTACGACCTCAATTCCAGCGGGTTTGGCTATATAATCTTCCCCATCTTTTATCTTGATGAGAATGCCTTCCTGTAGCTGCTGAAATGTTGCAGGCAGGATCTGATTCTGCACCAGAACAAGGTAGGTGCGCAGATGCGGTTGCTCTGCCAGGAATAATAAACGGGTAACTTTTTTATCGGTGGTGAGCAGCAGGAGGCCTTCAGAATCCTTATCCAGCCGGCCAATCGCATGCGTGCCTTCCGGGAATTCAAAATCAAGGTCGCCGAGTAATCTCACCGTATGAGTACTCACAAACTGCGAGACCATATTGCGGGGTTTGTTGATGATGAAGTAACGATGCATAAAATGAAGTGATGATTGTTGGATGCACAAACCTATCATATTTTAAACTCACAGTTATAAGGTTTAAAACATTGCCTGCACAAACTTATAAGGTTTCAAAGACCTCATAGGTTTATCCCAAAAAATCAAATAAAATATTATTTTAGTAGAGCAAATTGTTTTATGCCCAACCAATACGTACCCTTATTACCCGATAATTTTTTCCATCTCTGTAACAGGGCGGTTGGGAAACGAAAAGCTTTTTCGGAATGACGATAACTACCGGTATTTTCTTCGTAAAATGAAAGAATATATTTTACCCGTAGCGCAATTATGGACCTATTTTTTAATGCGGAATCATTTTCATTTAATTGTAAAAATAAGGGCCGGGAATGTCATTGAAGAATATTTTAAACTGAAGAAAGGGAAGGATTATAATCCTACAACTCATCCCCGATTTTATTATGGAACAATTTACCAACTGGTTAAATGGTTACGCAAAAGCGTATAACAAAATGTTTGACCGAAAGGGGGCGCTGTTTATAGATTTTTAAAGAGGTCAATGGATGTTGATGGTGATGATATCACCAGTTTTGTTTTTTACATTCATAAAAACGCTATGCTTCATCATCTCACCAAAAAATAGGTGATTGGAGATACGTTGGTTACCAGGCCCTTATTTCAAACGAAAACACAGATATAGCCCGAAAAGAAGTTATTGAATGGTTTGAATCAGTGGAACAATTTATCCAGTTTCAAAAGCAGCGGGTTGATGTAAAAAAGAAAACAGGTTTTTTTGAAGGAGTTTATAAACCTATAGGGTCTTAAGCCCTTCTGGGTTTAGTTTGAATAGGTTTTGAGGTATTTTCCTACTTACTCAAATGCATGCTCCGCTCTTTGTACAACTGGCGAAAATAAGGGTCCCTGAGATCCTTAATAAAACGGATAGCTTCCCCCGTGCTTTTCATTTCCGGCCCGAGTTCTTTATTCACACCAGGGAATTTATTGAAAGAAAAAACGGGTTCCTTGATTGCAAAACCCTGCATCTTTTTCTCAAAGGTGAAATCAGCTATTTTATATTCCCCTACCATGATCTTCGTGGCAATGTTGAGGTAAGGGATCTGGTATGCTTTGGCAATAAATGGCGTGGTGCGGCTTGCCCTCGGGTTGGCTTCAATAACAAAAACATTCCCGTCTTTAATGGCAAACTGAATATTGATGAGGCCTTTAATGTTCAGTGCCCTTGCTATTTTTTCAGCGTATTCTTCCATGGTATGCACAATGAGCGGCGACAGGTTAAACTGGGGGAGTACTGCGTTACTATCTCCGCTGTGTATACCCGCTGGTTCAATATGTTCCATCACACCCATCACATGAAATTCATCTCCATCGAAAATGGCATCTATCTCGGCTTCCTGGCAGCGATCAAGAAAATGATCGATCAGGATCTTATTGCCCGGTAAATGTTTTATTAGGCTCAAAATTCCCTTTTCCAGTTCATCGTCATTGATCACGATCCTCATGCGTTGCCCGCCAATTACATAACTCGGCCGGATCAACACCGGGTAACCAACTTCCTTAGCAGCTTCTATCGCTTCATCGGTATTATAAGCCGTTGCATATTTCGGGTAAGGAATGCCTAGTTCTTTCAGCAGGTCACTGAAACGGCCCCGGTCTTCTGCTATATCCATACCATTAAAACTGGTACCGATAATTTTAACCCCTTTCTCGTGTAACTTTTTTGCAAGCTTCAAAGCGGTTTGCCCACCCAGCTGTACGATGACACCTTCGGGCTTTTCATGTTCTATGATCTCCCACAGATGCTCCCAGAACACGGGTTCAAAATATAATTTATTGGCGATATCAAAATCAGTGCTCACCGTCTCAGGATTACAATTGACCATGATGGCCTCATAACCCATTTCTTTTACGGCCAGTAACCCATGCACACAACAGTAATCAAACTCAATACCCTGGCCGATCCTGTTGGGACCACTTCCCAAAACAATAATTTTCTTTTTATCAGAAACGATCGATTCGTTCGCGAGGTGGTTATTGCCTTCCGCTTTATTTTCAAAAGTAGAATAGAAATAAGGTGTTTTTGCTTCAAATTCTGCGCTGCAGGTATCTACCATTTTAAACACCCGCGTAAGGCCCATCGTTTTCCGGCGTTCATAAATTTTATCAGCATCTTCTTCCTGCATGATGCGTACGATCTGCTCATCACTGAAACCCAGCATTTTTGCTTCGGTTAATAAATCATCGGGCAGATTATTCAAGCCATATTTGGCGATCTGTTTTTCGCAATCACAGATCTTCTGTATCTGGTAGATGAACCAGCGATCGATGAGGGTACTTTCGCAAATCCTTTTCACACTGGCCCCCGCCATCAAAGCATCTTTGATGCGGAAGACGCGGTCCCATTTAGGGATCTTGATATATTCTATCAATTCATCTGCATGCATCAGGCTTTTACCGTAATAACCTAACCCTACCGCTTCATTCTCTAAGCTCTGACAGGCTTTTTGCAGGGCTTCGGCAAAACTGCGGCCAATGCCCATCACTTCTCCTACACTTTTCATCTGGAACCCGAGTGTATCATCAGCACCTTTGAATTTATCGAAATTCCATCGGGGAATCTTTACAATTACATAGTCCAACGCCGGCTCAAAATAAGCCGAGGTAGATTGCGTGATCTGGTTTTTTAATTCATCCAGGTTATACCCTATCGCCAGCTTTGCAGCAACTTTTGCAATAGGATAACCTGTTGCTTTACTTGCTAACGCAGAAGACCGGCTCACCCTTGGGTTGATTTCTACTACAATTATTTCTTCTGTTTGTGGATTCATGGCAAACTGCACATTACATCCACCGGCAAAATTGCCGAGGTCACGCATCATCCGGATCGCAGTATTGCGCATCAACTGAAATGCAGTATCGCTCAGTGTCATGGCCGGGGCCACGGTGATGCTATCACCGGTATGCACACCCATCGGGTCAAAATTTTCTACCGTACAAATAATCGCAACGTTGTTGTTATTATCCCTTAAAAGTTCCAGCTCAAATTCCTTCCATCCTAAAATTGCTTTTTCCACCAGCACTTCATGAATTGGGCTTGCTGTCAGGGCCCTGTTCAGTGCCTCATCTAGTTCTTCTTTTTTAAAGACAATGCCGCCACCCGTACCCCCAAGTGTAAACGAAGGGCGAAGCACCAACGGAAATCTTATCTCCTGTGCAAATTCTTTTCCTTCCAGGAAAGAGTTGGCAATTTTTGCCTCACAAACCGGGATACCCATTTCAATCATCCACAGACGGAATTTTTCCCTGTCCTCTGCTTTGTCAATAGCTTTAATATCTACCCCGATCAGGTTTACGCCATATTTTTCCCAGATACCCAGCTCGTCTACATCCTTGCATAAATTCAGTGCTGTTTGTCCACCCATCGTCGGCAAAACGGCATCAATATTATTTTCTTCTAATATCTGTTCGATACTTTCCACGGTGAGTGGCAGCAGGTATACCTTATCTGCCATCATCGGATCAGTCATAATGGTGGCTGGATTACTATTGATCAGTATCACCTCAATTCCTTCTTCCCGGATGCTACGGGCGGCCTGGGTACCGCTGTAATCAAATTCGCAGGCCTGCCCGATGATAATAGGGCCTGAACCAATAATTAAAACTGACTTTATGGAATTGTTTTTAGGCATGTTGGGAGACTAGCCGTTTTTGGGCGGCGTGCAAAAGTACTTGTAAAAAATAAAAAGCATTGCAATTTTTTGATCCGGGTATTAAGGTTTTTATAAAAAACATTTCGTTTGCCTATTCAAACAGGCTCTATTTGTAACTTCGTATAAACCAGTTTTATATTCCCCATCAGAATTTTAGGTATTATATGTGTAGAGCAAACCCGGACACATGAACCAAGCATTATGAATAAATTCCTTACAACCTTTTTCCTTTCGACCTTCACTATTTTTTTATCCTTACCCGGCTTCGGCCAGTTTTTGCAAAAAAAGAATTACCCCCAGCAATACTTTCAATGGCCGGTGGGTGCTATCAAAGCCCTGGTAGCAAATTTTGGAGAGTTGAGGCCTAATCATTATCATATGGGATTAGATTGCCGGACGGAGCAGGTGGAAAACAAGCCCATTTACGCTGCAGCCGACGGTTATATTGCCAAAGTGAAGATTGAACCCTGGGGATTTGGCAGGGCCATCTACCTCAACCACCCCAATGGGATGACCACTTTATACGCCCATCTCAATGATTTTTATCCTGCCCTGGAAAATTATATTAAACAGCAACAATACAAGCTCGAAAGATGGGAAGTTTTCCTGGATATTCCCCCTGCCTTTTTCCCGGTTAAAAAAGGAACGCTCATTGCCTGGAGTGGAAATACCGGGGGCTCACAGGGCCCACACCTCCACTTCGAAATCCGGGACACGAAGACGGATAAAGTGCTGAACCCGCTGCTGATGGGTTTGCCTGTGACAGATAACATTGCACCCTCTGTATTGCGGCTGGCCGTGTATGACAGGTGCCTCAGCACCTATGAACAAACACCCAGGCTCTACCCGCTAAGGCTGATCAATGGTGTGTACGTGCCGGCAGGCGGCAAAATCGCCGTGAATACAGAAAAGGTCAGCTTTGCCATTACGGCTTATGACCGGTACACAGGCTCTACAAATCAAAATGGCATTTACCAGGCGCTATTGTACGATAATGACGAACCCATTGCAGGTTTCCAGATGGATAGCATCAGCTACCTGGAGACGCGGTACCTGAATGCCCATATTGACTATAAACTGAGGGCAAACGGCGGCTCCTATTTGCAGCATTTATCTAAATTGCCCGGGAACGATAACGTGATCTATAAAACAGATGAAAGCAACGGTGTGATCGATTTTGAAAACGAAGAAGAACATGCCATCCGTATCGAAGTAGGTGACCCCGCAGGTAATGTTTCCACCGTTCGATTCAGTATTGTGTCCAAGGGGAATTCTGTTGCAAGGACCGCCGCTGCCGGGGAATACCAGAAACAGTTTCACCCGGGTTTTATGAATGTATTTGAAAACGAATCTGTACGTTTTTACCTCGGGGAGAACGCCCTCTATGACTCCTTTACTTTCAGGTTTAATGAAACCAGGGATATAAAAGGCCGGCCGGTCTACCAGGTACACAATGCCACCGTGCCGGTACATACTTATTTTAATTTAGCCATCCGTGGCGACTTCACCCCTGCAGATACAGGCCGGGTAGTAATGTACCGTTTTGCCGGGGCCAAAAAAGATTACAAAAAAGCGATCGCCCAAAACGGCTGGTACCAGGCTGCTTTCCGGGAATTTGGTAACTACCAGTTATTGATCGACAGCACCCCACCCGTTGTAAGGCCACTTGGTTTTGCCAATGGAATGAATGCTGCGCGGTTGTCCCGGTTGCTGTTTGTGGTGACGGATGATACGGAAGAGATCGGGAAGTTTACCGCAAGGCTGGATGGAAAATGGCTCCGGTTCAGTAATGATAAAGGCAGAAATTTCATTTATAAATTCGATGAAAATTGCCCACCGGGGCAGCACGAAATGGTAATAACCGTGGAAGACCAGGTTGGGAATATCACACAGAAAACATACAATTTCACCAGATAATTTCACAAATGGCAATTCTTACTGAAGGGCAGAAAGCCCCGGCTTTTAAAGGGATGGATCAAAACAGTCATACGGTATCCCTTGCAGATTTTAAAGGCAAAAAACTGGTCTTATTTTTTTACCCGGAAGATGATACACCGACCTGCACTATCCAGGCTTGCAATATCAGGGATAACTATGCTGCCTTACAACAAAAGGGCATTCAAGTAATTGGCATCAGCCCGGATGGAGCCGCGAAACATAAAAAATTTGAAGCCAAATACCACTTACCTTTTACCATGATCGCCGACCCTAAACACGCGATCATTGAGAAGTTTGGTGTCTGGGGTGAAAAGCAGTTATATGGAAGAAAATACATGGGACTGCATCGTACCACTTTTCTCATAGATGAAAAAGGCAGGATTCAAAAAGTATTCCTCCGGCCAAAGAACAAAGAACATGCACAGGAGATCCTGCGGTCCTGGGAGCAAACAGGCATCAATGGCTCATGAAATTTCATATTGCGTCAAAGAGAACAGCTGGATCGCACGGATCGCCGCCTGGAAGCTAAATGCAACAGGGGTAGCTATTGTGTTTGGCAACACGATCTACCTGCATAACACGACCAGGGAAGCCTTTTTAAGGAACGACTGCTGGTTGAAACATGAGCTGTGCCATGTCCGGCAGTACCAGGAACACGGCTTTTTTGGTTTTATCTGGAAATACCTGCTGGAAAGCATCCGCCGCGGTTATTCCAACAATAAATTTGAGGTGGAGGCCCGGGAGGCGGAACACCTGGACTAATAAGGAGGCTGCAACCATTCCACCTCTCCGAAATTAAAAATGCGTGGCATGCTGTCTTCTGTGACCAATTGGCCAAATTTGTTTACTTCCCTGATCGTGGTAGAGAAAGTTGCGTTGCCCTTTTTCAATTTTACTGTTTCGTTTTTCCTATAAAGTGCGCGGTTATAAGCTGTCATCAGTTTTGCATCACAACCTTGCCGTTCGGCCAGGTGGATTTTTGCCATTATATAGGCATGTAAGTCCTGGGCCACGGTTACGGTTTTTAAGTCTTTCCGGCCCGCCAACTGGCGTAGCGAAACCGGGTTGGGAAGCTGCGGATCAAAACGTGACTGGTTAACATTTATACCGATGCCCACCAGCGCCCAGTTCCATTCGCTACCGCTGTATTTGTTTTCAATCAGGATGCCGCCTGTCTTTCTGTCACGCCAATAAAGGTCATTCGGCCACTTTAAAAAAAAAATATGCCCAGTCAGTTTTTCCAGGAATTCGCCGCATGCGACCGCAACAACTGCGCTTAGGTAGAAGGGATTTGTAGTGAATACAGTAGTGGGTTGTAGGCAAATCGTTAAATTCACGCTGCTGCCGGGCTCACTCAACCAGTGTTTTCCACGCTGTCCTTTTCCGGCCGTTTGAACCGCTGCAAACCACGCCATTCCGTGCTTCGCCAATCCTTCATGAACCTTTGCCATGGCATAGTTGTTGGTACTATCCACCGTGTCAAGAATATTAAATAATGGGCTTTCGTTCATTATACAGATACAGGTAAAAAAGAAGTAGTATTTTTGGTATAATTTGCAAGCTAGATATTTTTAGCTTTCCCGGCATGGCCAATTCCATGTTTATTAATTTAAATAAATTTATTACCGTTTGAACAATCTGGACGCATTAAAGAGCCGTAAAAAAAACAGCCTTACCCGGCTAACTAGAAGCAGCAAAATTTTCAAAGCAATCATTCATGCCATTCATGAAAAAAAAGGCGAAAACGTTATAAGCCTTGACCTTAGAAAAATTCATGAGGCCGTGGCAGACTTTTTTATTATATGTGAAGCCTCCAATCCTACACAAATAAAAGCAATTGCAGATAACGTAGAGTTTGAAGTAAAAGAAAACACCGGGGAATCTGCTTATAAACATGAGGGGAGGCAGGGCGAGCAATGGATCCTTATAGACTATGTAAATGTGGTAGTACATATTATGCTACCCGAACCCAGGAAATTTTATCAACTGGAGGAAATGTGGAGTGATGCCCCTGGAATGGAACACCCTGATAAATAATTATAAAATTTCCCTGAAACTATTAAGTAATGTCACAACAGAACATGAACCAACAAAATAATAAAAGAAAGGCGAGCCCCGATAATATTCCCCCTTTGGGTGAAGAGCCGGAAAAGAGAAAGAACAGGTTTAACATCTACTGGATATATGGGATCATTTTCTTATCTATCATAGCGTATAACCTGATAAGGAACGTAAGCAGCGCAGGAGTAGAAATGAACCCGGTGCATTACCAACAGGTGTTGCGCTCCGGGGATGTATCAGAAGATCCCAAAGTTGCAAAAGAGAAGACCGGCCTGGTAGTGGTGAGGAATAAAAAGATCGTAAGGCTTTTCCTGAACAAAGACAGCCTCCTGAAGAAGGCTGCCTATTACAAAACGTTCCTGAATGAAGAGGAATTCACGCTGCTGACAAAAACACCTGCACCCCAACTTTATTTTAGCGTGGTAAAGGATGAAGCTTTTGGGGAAGAACTAAATACTTTTTATAAAGAGAACCCGGCTGTAAAGCGGATCCTGCCGGTTTACACGGAAGAAGGAGAGGTATTTGGCCAGATCATCAGCACACTTTTACCGATCTTGCTAATAGGATTTCTTTTTGTGATGATGATGCGTAAAGTTGGTGGACCAGGCGGAAGCGGTGGACCGGGGGGCATATTTAATATCGGAAAATCCAAGGCCACCCTGTTTGAAAAAGGCACAAAGGTAAATATCAACTTTAATGATGTAGCTGGCCTTGATGAAGCAAAAGTGGAAGTAATGGAGATTGTGGATTTTCTCAAGAATCCAAAAAAATATACAGCCTTGGGTGGTAAGATCCCAAAAGGTGCCTTATTGGTAGGCCCTCCGGGTACTGGTAAAACTTTATTGGCGAAAGCCGTAGCGGGAGAAGCACAGGTTCCTTTCTTCAGCCTGAGTGGTAGTGACTTCGTGGAAATGTTTGTAGGCGTGGGTGCAAGCAGGGTAAGGGACCTTTTCAAACAGGCAAGAGAGAAAGCACCTTGTATTATATTCATAGACGAGATAGACGCCATTGGCCGTGCCAGGGGTAAAAATGTGATGATGAGCAACGACGAAAGAGAAAACACCCTGAACCAGTTACTGGTGGAAATGGACGGATTTGGAACTGACCTTGGTATTATCATCCTGGCAGCCACTAACAGGCCGGATGTATTGGATACAGCCTTGCTGCGCCCTGGGCGTTTCGACCGCCAGATCACTATTGACCGCCCGGATCTTGTGGGTCGTGAAGCGATCTTTAAAGTGCATCTGATGCCTATCAAAATTTCTCAGAAACTGGATATCCATAAATTAGCTGAACAAACCCCGGGTTTTGCGGGTGCGGATATCGCGAATGTTTGTAACGAAGCCGCATTGATCGCCGCCCGTAAAAACAAGGAAGCTGTGGACATGAGTGACTTCCAGGATGCGATAGACCGGGTGATCGGTGGTTTAGAAAAAAAGAACAAGATCATTTCTCCTGAAGAAAAAGAGATCATTGCCTACCATGAAGCTGGCCACGCCATTTGTGGCTGGTACCTGGAACACGCCTACCCGTTATTAAAAGTGACCATCGTACCGAGGGGTTCAGCGGCGCTGGGTTATGCGCAGTACACACCAAAAGAACAATACCTGTACAATACAGACCAGTTGATAGACCAGATCTGTATGACACTGGGCGGCAGGGCGAGTGAAGATATTTTCTTTGGTAAAATAAGCACGGGTGCCAGCAATGACCTGCAGCAGATAACAAAAATCGCTTACAGCATGGTGACCACTTATGGTATGAATGACAAAGTGGGTAACATCAGTTTTTATGACCCCCAGCAGGAAAATTATTTTACTAAACCTTATAGTGAAGAGACCGGTAAAATGATTGACCAGGAAGTGAGGAAACTGATTGATGAAGCTTACGTAAAAACAAAAAACCTGTTGATTGAAAAACGCCTGGATGTAGAAAAGCTGGCGAAGGAACTGTTGGTGAAAGAAGTCTTGTTTAAAAGTGATGTGGAAGCACTGATCGGCAAACGACCGTATGAGGAGAAAAAAATATTGGAGATAGAACCCGAAGAAACGGTTACCGAAGAACCTTCTCCATCGTTACCGGAAACTTTAAAAAATCCTCCTTCGATTTAACAACAAACAATGGCAGCAGTTTCCCCTGCAAAAGAAGCAATACTGAAAAGAATTAGGCAGGCACTGAGTAATCCGGTGCCTTTGCCTTTTCCTGACAGTGAAGGTGCGGAAAGTATTTTCCCCCAGGAGCAGGAGGATGATGCAATTGTATTTGCGGAAGAGTTTACAAAGCTACAGGGGAAGTTTGCATTCTGCGTAGATGAAAATGATCTTCGGGAACAATTTGTACGGCTCGTGCAGCAGCAGGGATGGAAAAATATTTATTGCAGGGATGAAAAATTGTTAAACATGTTTGGGTTGGAGCCTGGTGAAGACCTCGCTGGTTGTGATGTTGCCCTTACGGGTTGCGAGTACCTGGTGGCCAGGACCGGCAGTATAGTCTTAAGCAGTGCCCAACAAAGTGGCCGCACCGCAAGTGCATATGCGCCCGTACACATTTGTGTTGCATACAATAGCCAGCTACTGTATGATATCACAGACGCTCTCCATTTTTTGAAAGAAAAATACCCTGCTAACTTCCCTTCATTTGTAACTTTCGCAACCGGCCCAAGCCGCACCGCCGATATAGAAAAAACGCTGGTGACTGGAGTGCATGGCCCAAAAGAAGTATATTGCTTCCTGGTAGAAAATTAATCCTTACCCCTCTTAAATTATTTCATCGATGGCTGCACCAACTTACCAATTGTTTGTTTACGGCTCGCTGCGCAGCGGTTTCCGTAATCCTATGTATAAATACCTCACGCAATATTTTCACCTCCTGGGTGAGGCTGTTGTGAAAGGAAATTTTTACGATAATGGCAACAATCCCGTTGCAGTTCCGACAACTGCAGATCATTTTATCACCGGTGAATTATATGTTGTTAACAACCCCGAAGAATTTAACTGGGCTATGGAACAGTTAGACGATTATGAAGGTATTAACGTAGAGGCCGGGGAAACTGCTTTGTATCGCCGGGAACTCGTCGAAGTATTCCAGCACGGCCAGGCAAGCCATGCCTGGGTTTACTGGTACAACCGTGATGTGGCTGATATGGCAAAGATTGAAACGGGTGATGTGTTAAAGTACCTGCAGGAAAAAAATAAACCCTAAACTGCCTGATGACCCTGGATTCAAAAAAAATATATTTTTGTTCTGACTTTCACCTGGGTGCGCCGGATGCAAAAATCAGCCTGGCCCGGGAAAAAAAGATCTGTCGCTTTTTAGATATCGTTAAGCAGGATGCTGCTGAAATATTCATAGTTGGTGACCTTTTTGACTTCTGGTTCGAATATAATAAAGTTGTTCCAAAAGGATATGTAAGAATCCTTGGCAAACTTGCCGAACTCACTGACAGTGGTATTGCTGTCCATTTTTTTGTTGGGAACCACGATATGTGGATGAAGAGTTATTTCCAGGATGAACTGAACATCCCGGTTTATTTTGAGGAAAAAGAGTTCGTTTTTGGCGGTAAAAAATTTCTTATCGGCCACGGCGATGGCTTAGGCCCCGGAGATAAGGGTTATAAAATGCTTAAAAAAGTATTCCGCCACCCCGCTTCCAAATGGATGTTTGCTCTATTACCTCCCAATATCGGCATTGGACTTGCCAATTACTTCAGCCGTAAGAGCCGGGCAAAAACCGGGATGGTAGATGAAGTATTCCTCGGTGAGGATAAGGAGTGGCTGATCACTTACTGCAAGGATACACTTCAACAAAAGCAATACGATTACTTTATCTTTGGCCACAGACACCTCCCGATTGACTTTGAGTTAATGAACGGCTGCAGGTATATTAATTTGGGGGAATGGATCAAATATGACAGCTACGCGGTTTTTGATGGCAAAAACCTGGAGTTGCGCTACTACAAAGAAAACTAGGTATTGAAAATTATTCTGGCCCATATCATCCTCTTCATCGGGGCATTCAACTTAACCAGTTGTGCCCAGACTAAACCAGTTGCCAGCCAACCTTCCATTGCTGCACCAACCTCTGCTGATAGTTTCCGTTTAGAACAGTTTATCCCGGGAAATTATTCCATGATGGATGTAGACATGCTGAATAATATCTACCTGGTAACTGCAGGCAACCAGTTGAAAAAATTAAACCCCAGAGGGGATTCCATTGCCGTTTTTAATGACGTAAAAAAATACGGTAATCCCAGCCTGCTGGATGTGACGAACCCTCTTAAAGTTTTACTGTATTATAAAAATTTTGCCACGGTTGTGATCCTGGACAGGCTGCTGAGTCCACGTAATACCATTAATTTCCGGCAGCAGAATATATTTAGCGTGAAAACGGTCGGCACGTCTTACGACAATAACATCTGGCTCTTTGACGAACAGGATCTTAAACTGAAAAAAATTGATGAGGCGGGTAAGTTATTAAGTGAAACGACGGACTGGCGGCTGCTCCTGGATGAAGTGCCCGCCCCGGAAAAGATCATTGATGCGAATAATTTTGTTTACCTCTATGACCCCGAAAAAGGATTTTACGTTTTTGATTATTATGGCACCTTTAAAAACAATCTTCCCTTCCTTCGTTGGGAGAACATCAGCATTGGAGCCAACGGGCTGGCTGGTTTTTCGGGTAAACAGTTTTTTAGCTATGCCTTGCAATCCATGTCCCTCAGGACCTACACCCTGCCTGTATTCTTTAAGGACTACAGTACCATCCGGGCAATGAATGGTAAAGTTTACCTGTTAAAAAAAGATGGACTGGCGATCTATTCTGTACTCTGACCTAAATTGATGCGTTATGGATTTTTTACAAGAAAAAATGCTGGACAATACTATATTAAGCCTTTTGTTGGTGTGCGCGGTGATCCTTGGCGTTGTGTTACTGAAAAAATTATTATCCCACAGTTTTGCTTCCCTTTCCTACATGTTCATAAGCCGCACCTGGAAAATGATCAGCCGCCAGCAATTTGCTGAACTGTTTCTAAGGCCGCTCAGCTGGTTTATCATTGTCACCCTTACCATCATCGCACTCAGCATGTTGAACTTTCCCTCTGCCTGGGAGTTTTCGATTTACAAAATCAATTTCAGGGAGGTATTGGAAAAAATAGCGATTTTCATTTTTATATACAGTTTTATGCGGCTGGTGCTGAGCATCATTGATTTCGTTGCGCTGATCCTGTCGCAAAAAGCGAGTCTCACAAAGGATAAAGGCGATGACCAGCTCGTGGTATTTTTTCGGGATTTTATAAAAGTGATCATTTCTATCGCAGGAATCCTGCTCATACTTAAAGCTGCATTTAATCAGAATATCGGTAACCTGCTCACCGGGCTTAGTATTGTCGGTGCCGCGCTGGCTTTATCTGCAAGGGAAAGCCTGGAGAATCTCATCGCTTCTTTTATTATCTTTTTCGACAAGCCTTTTTATGTTGGAGACACTTTAAAAGTGAACACAGTAACGGGAAAGGTTGAACGCATCGGGTTAAGGAGTACCAGGATCCGCACCGCAGACAAAACGCTTGTAACGGTACCAAACAAACAAATGGTAGATAGCGTCGTGGACAATTACAGCATGCGAACAGATCGCAGGGCGGAAATAAAACTTGAATTTTCTGACAAAACAAAGGTGGGAGATATCGAGCGTTTTATTGCAAAAACCAATACACTGCTCGAAAAAGCGCAGCCTGGCATTAGCAAGCATTCTATCTTTTTTACAGATTATAGCAAGAACGGCTCAACAATTACCATCGAATATTTTACCCCGGCATTTACCATGGCAGAATTTAACCAGGTAAAGCAAGGCGTCAATCTTGAACTGATGAACATGATCGAATCAGAAAAAATGGAACTTGCTTCTGCAGGCAATACAATTAATATAATGGGGGCGGAAGGGGAAGCGCCAAAAAGCAGCCCCATCCTGTAAACGCCTGCCTATTTAAGCATGTCGGTCACTTCTTTGTCCCACTGGCCGGTTTTACCATATTCTACTACCCGGCCCAGTTCCTTACCATCTTTCATTACGATAATGGTTGGAACATTCTGTACTTTAAAAGCATCAGCAATTCCGCCGACGGTTTTTTTATTGCGATCTACTGCAAAAAAACTGATAGCTGCGTCCGGGAATCCTGCCTGCTCCTGGAGTTTAAAAAACTTGGGCAGGATAAATTGGGTGTCTTCACACCAGGTTCCCCCGAATACAACAAACTGGAACTTTCCTTTTGCTCCTACCAGGCTGGTTACCAGTTCCTGCGAAGGAGAATAGATATCCTGGCTGCTGGCATACCATTTATAAGTGCTGTCATTCTGCAGCGCATACTTGGTAATTATACCATTCAATATATGCTGATCGGCATGATTCGGGTCTATAGAAGAGAGATAAGGGCTTTGGGCAAAAACATTGTGGAGCACGAAAACAGCGAGCACAACCAGATAACATTTTTTCATGGGTAACTATAAATTTGATTTTAGTTCTAATAAAAATGACCTTATTTTTTTTAATGAATCAATCACTGCAAAACTATCCTCTGCTTTTTTGTTCTTCTTCAAAAAATCTTTTGCGCCATCTATCGTATATTTTTTTTCTCTCAGGAGGTGGTAGATCAACTGCAGGTTTTTAACATCTTCCGGCCGGAACAAACGGTCGCCTTTCCCATTTTTTTTCGGTTTTAAAATATCGAATTCATTTTCCCAGAAACGGATCAAAGAAATATTTACTTTAAACATTTCAGAAACTGCCCCGATATTATAATACCGTTTTTGAAACAAAACTTCATCGTCAGGTACATCCACGAGGTCTACCAGCACATCCATTTCGCTCAGTTTCATCCTGCCGCGGGTAGATTTTTTGCCGGTATTAACTACGACAGTTTTTTTTTCTTTTATGACAAACTCCATCTCCCTTACTTCTTCATCCACTACCAGTAACTCTTTCTCCAACCCAGGCTCAGGTACCTCGATGATGGCTGGTGCCGGCTCGTGCCGAAATACGGGTTGGTTGATCGTTGGTTCGGGTTCCGGCAGTTTTTCTGGGACTGAATCTGGAGTCTGCGGTTCTTTTGTTGCAGCCGGTGTCAGCGGTTCATTCCTAGCTTCCGGATTTTTTGGGGGGCTGAACTCCTGGTGGGGTACAGCTTGCTTCTCCACCGGCTTTTGCACTTCCGGTGGCGTATTAAAAAAGTCTAAACTGGCTTGTTGAACACCCATGATCGTATAAAATTAATCTAAACTTCTTGCACTACCTGTAGCGGCCAGCCTTAATAACTGGTCGTATTGTTCCGCATTCAGGTCATTGCTGAAGAAGTAAACCGGGTTCACATTGGACCCGTTGATCTTTACCTCGTAATGACAATGCGGGCCGGTGCTTTTACCTGTGCTCCCTACCCATCCGATGATCTCGCCTCTTTTTATCCTTTGGCCTCCCCTCACTTTTATTCTCACCATATGCCCATATAAGGTTTCATACCCATACCCGTGGTTGATCTCCACATGATTGCCATATCCGCTTGCCGAATTGCCGGCCGTTCTTACGATTCCATCTCCTGTTGCATATATGGGCGTACCCTGTGGTGCTGTAAAATCAAGCCCCTTGTGCATCTTGGGCGTGCCGTAAACCGGATCAATCCTCATACCAAAACCACTTGCTATACGGTTCAGCTGTTTATTGCTAACCGGCTGTATAGCAGGTAAACTCGCCAGCTTTGCTTCCTGGTTGTTGATAAGTTTTTCGATCCCCCCATAACTATCCATCTGGAAAGCTATCCTGGCACTCAAGGTATTTAACTGGCTGGCAATATTTTTTCCAAGAACGTCATCGCCCATCACGTTCACTTTATCCAGTTCCTTTTTTTGTTCAATGGCTTTCGCCCTTGCACTATCGGGCAGTGGGTTCGCCTCAAAAATGGAACGGTACACTTCGTTGTCCCTTTTTTCCAGTACAGCGAGTTGTTGCTCCATATTTTTTACCTTCCCGTTGATGGCATTGTAATTATCCCGGAGGATCTCGTATTTTTTGTTGAACTCGATGTCGATGGGTCGGGGGAAAAAACGGTTGTAAAGGTAGATGACAATGGCTGAGCCAACAACCAGGCCGGAGAGCAACCCAAAGATCCTGAGCAGCTTCACCCGCAGTGGCATCACAAGTTTTTCGTAGCGTAGAGAATGAGTATTGTAATAATATTTTATTTTTTTCATAAAATCTAAAAGCGGCCAACCGGCCTGCAAAACTCATGCTGAAATGCTTAAATTTGCAACTT
>JAYSYY010000002.1:0-51051 GCA_043727215.1 Chitinophagaceae bacterium
GTGATCGCTTAATTTGTTTAACTTCCATAAAATTATTTTAAGGAACAAACATATCGATTGACCGGATCAATTATGGCATGTACTTAGACGGAGGGATACCATAATTATGCAGTTTCGTAAATGTTTACTTCATGTTTTTTGTGTCCTTTGTTAATCTACTGGAACGTCCACCTATGGCTGGCAACGTTCGAGTATTTGCGAAGGCAGGGAATTCATTGATTGTCGAGCCCGGTACAAATGCCCATTTTAAAATATACTGTTGAAGTTACTGACTTAAGCTGAAAATTAAACGTCGAGCCCGAACCGCTGCTGATGCTTGCACATAGCTGATGTTACATTGTCCTGCCCTGCTTTTGCAAATAATTTTTGTTAGCGGCTGTTTTTATATGTCCACATTAGTAGGCTTACTTTTTATCAGCAACGAACTTATTATTTTCAACGTCCTTTAAAAACGCAACCAAGTTTGTAAAATAATTTTGTTGGTCGTCATACATACTTAAATGACTTCCGTTTGGACAAAGGTACGTACGGCTGTTTGGAATGAGTTGACCTTCTCTTTTCATGTCTTCTGGATTCATTTCATCATACATGCCACCAATCACAAGCGTTGGTACTTTGATATTGGGTAGCCTGTCCCACATTTCCCAATCTTTAAAATTTCCAGTAACATGAAACTCGTCAACACCTTGCATTTGAACATAAATTGAATGGTTAGCTTTTTTGAATGCTCTCATTAATGGTTCTGGCCAATTTTCAACTGGCATTCGGCAAACATTACGAGTATAAAGTTTATTCATCAATAAGTTTTGGTATTCAGGGGAGTCATAAAGTTTACGTTTATCTAATGAATCAAAGGTTGCCAATTCCTCTTTTGAAAGAAACTCATTTTTTTGTTTATTACTGTAGCTTACATAACTCTTAATGCCAGCAGTCATATTAGATAATACGGCAGCTTTTACATGGCTTTGGTATTTCTGTAAATATTCCATTGCTAACATACTGCCCCATGAATGTCCCAACAAATAGAAATTTTCCAATTCTAGTCCTTTCCTTACTTGTTCTACTTCCTCTACATAACGAGGAATATTCTAAAGTGAAGTGTCCGTTGGTATGTCTGAATTGCCAACCCCTAATTGGTCGTAGTAATAAAATTCAATTCCTTCTTTAGGTAAAAAGTCTTCAAAACATTCAAAATAGTCATGTGTAAATCCTGGTCCTCCATGCAAAAGCAAGACCTTTATTTTCCCATCACCAATTTTCTTTGTCCAAACATTGTACTTGCCGTCAACCTGTATCATCTTAGAACCACCAGTCTTTATTTCATAGGTTGTGTCCAATGTGTTTGTGTCAACCGAATTGACTGGCGATTTTGAGGGTTGATTACAAGCAAAAAAGCTGATTGTGATTAAAATAAAAAGAATTGTCTTTTCCATTGTTTTGATTTTGTCAAGTTTTGATGTTTCATATATTTTAGGATGTCGAACAAATAGCCGCTAACGAACAGGTATTGCTGCAGGTGTGGAATTCATTGCTTGTCCTGCCCGGAACCGTTGATGATTAAAGATAAAAAAGTAAAAGTTAACAAACAAAAGCCCAGCGCTGCTTGTCCTGCCCGGCTGATGTTGATTGTGATAAAATGCCCATTGATACAACGTCAAGCCGCACTTGCAGCAATACCCATGTTAGCGGAAGTTTATTAGATAGTCGTATTATCACAATATAATATTTTCGCATCAACCAGAACTGGTGTTCCTTTAAGTAACGTTTGTAGCACTATACAACTTTGCTCAGTAGCTTTAATTAACTTATTTCCCATTTCTTCTTTAACAGAATTGTTGAGGGTAACTTCAATTTTCAATCCCATTGTCTGAAAACATACTGGCACATTTATATCAACTCTCAAAGTCCCACGTACATCAACATCTGCAGTGGCCCTAACTTTAGTTTTATATATGACAATCTGTAAACGGTTTGCAATTAGCCTAAGTGCAGTTTCAAAACAAGATGCCAGAGCAGCACATAGCAAATCGCCAGAATTAGGGAAATCATGGTGTCCACCAACTGCTCTATGAACCCCTATAGGAAAGTCAACTTTAAGTTCATCATTAATACAAACAGATGTATGAAAAGGATCACTAAGATTTTTACCTTCAATCACAGCCACATCAGTAATCCATGCAGCCTTAGGATCTATAATATAGTTTTCGTTCAATGGTTGTTGGCGTTCTTTTACAATTGAATTAAAAATCATAATGCTTTAAATTTTAATTGCTCAAAGGATGAGTATCTCCGAATTAAATTTCCGCTAACGTTGAAGCATTGGCGATGTGGCGGTATTCATTGAACGTCCAGCCTTGAACCAATGCTAAAATATTTTCTAATGTACAAGTTTAATCTTTCTAAATAAAGTAGTTTATTGTCTTTCATTGCATCAGGCAAGGCTTCCGGCATTCCAACATTGTATTCTCCAATGTACCTGTTCTGCATGTCAAAAATCTTTATTCTGCTAGTTCCATGGCATGTAGAACTAGCACTGAAAACAAAAAACGACGTCAATATTTTATAGGATTTTCCATTTTTGGTGCGAACAACACCTAAATACTGAACTCTTGTTTTATTGCATCCTTCTTTGCGTGTCAAGTCTCTCAAATAAACTCTGCCAACTTTATTCCGCAATGCCTGATTTTCTAACTTCTGAAGTCTAGAATATTCAGACAACACCTTATCGTTTCCTACAAAAAAACTTGTCAATAAAAAGCATAAAAAAAGGATTGTCAAACGGTAGATCATTTTGCGGAGTTGCGTATAACGTGGTGGCTTGCTGCTGTGCTGGCATTTCTTAGCGTCAAGCCCGGCACCCGAAGCCAAATAGATTTAATAATGATGAAGGTAACAACAAATGCAGACCACGATCGGTCCGCCCGATATTTGCTGATGCAAGTACAAAAGCTGATTGTTGTTCCGTCCGCCAGCATAGCAGCAAACCGCGTGTTATGTGCGTGCGGCAAACCTAAGATACTTCGATAACACTTGGAGACTCTGAAGTTTTTAGTAAGCCCAGAAGTTTAGGAATCAAGTTAATGTATGTTTCTTGCCTATTATTTATTCCGCAAAGTATTGCCAGTATAAAAGTAATGGCTTTTAAATTTTGTTGGTATGGAAGATTGCGATCTGCCGTAACAAAAACGTCAAAATTGTTTTCCATAACTAATCCTAGTAGTTCTCCATTTTTCTTGCCAAGCCAGTTCATATTTAGTACAGTAAGAACTTCATGCTCACTTCCAAATAATTCAGAAAGTTTTGTAGGTAAACTTTCATCAAGCAAAATTTTCATTCAGAACCTTTTCAGAAGTTAGAGAAGTTTTAGCCATTTCTAATACATTGATGACCGCTGTTTTAGTAACTGATGGAAAATCTTCAAGAAACATCTCGAGATCGTCGCCGCTTTCTAAATAATCAAACATGGTTTGTATAGGAACCCGTGTTCCCGCAAAAACAGGAGCACCACTCATGATTTCAGGGTCAATACTTATCTGTCCGTATAACATGATTCGATTTTTATAAAGTTACTATTTTTTTTGAAGCTTCCACCAAGGGAACACTAATGGTAGCGTCGCACATAACGTTAAAGTGTTTATGAAGTTGTGGCAATTGAAAAACGTAAGTTTCAATTAACCACAAAAGCAAAATACCGATGTATAGTTGAATGCTTAACCTCCTGCCACAATTTCATAAAGACACACTGTTAGCCGCATTAATCTTTTATTTAAGAAAAGCTCTTATTAATTTTTCGGTTTCGTCTGGATGGGTCAGAAAGACATAGTGGTCAGCACCAGGGATTTCTTTTACCCAACCATCGGGCTTTTCACTTTTAAAACGGCTAATTTCCTCATTGTAATAGCTTTTCCATGCAGGCATAAATTCATTAATTGCCTTTTGCTGGTTGACCGAATCCATAAGAGGAAATGCAGCGAAATATTGCTGTGCAGTATTTCGCTGCCCGTAAATAGCTAAAGCAGGGCTTTTGATTGCACTGTAATTTGGTAACGTCACACCTTGTACAATTGCTCTACCTATCGTTGCTGAGGTCACAGTTTTTACCAGCATTCCTTTTTCGGAAAATACATATTGATGTTTGATTTCATCTACAGGAAATGTAAATCCTCTGGCTCTTTTAAGGTAATTATTAAAGCTTTGAACTGAAGTACTGTCTCTGGTTGTTCTTTTCAGGAGGGAAGGGAAAGGCAGTTTTCCAGAGTTGACGTGGCTATATGCGGCGTCCAGATAGATTACTTCAGAAACCCTATTGGGATGTTGCGTTACAAATTTTGTGATTTCATCACCAGCAATCGAGTGACCGATCAAAATAATTTTATCAAGTTTTAATGCATCTATTACAGCAAGAATATCACTGGCAAGGGTGTCAATTCCATAACCGTCATTAGTTTGTTCGGACATTCCGTATCCTCTGCGACTCATGCCATAGACATGAAAGTCTTTGGTAAATCTGGGTGCAAAATGATCATAGACATGTGCTGTATTACTTAACCCTGTCAAGAATAAGATTGGCTTCCCCTTTCCTCCCCAGTCTATCACCTCCAGCCTGTTGTTAGTACTTCCTGTAATTATTTTTACAACATGGCTTGTTTGTCCATAAAGACAAGTATGTAAGCTGCTAATAAAAATTAATAATGTAAGATAGAGTTTCGATTGCTTCATAATTTATTTTGTATTAAGCGGCGAGTAAATTGCGGCTAACGGAAAGGGTGTTGCTGTCAGTAGGTGAATTTGGAAAACCACAGCTTCACTTTGTTCATGTTGATAATTAAAGGTAATAAGTTGAACACATATTCTTCAGCACCTATTGCAGCAAAACCATGTTGTGCGTTTGGGTAACCAGCCATTACTGCTTAAGAATAGTGATTGGTCCACCAACTCGTTCAAAGCCATGTTCTTTCCTGAAATTATCTCTTTGTTCAGGTGTCATGCCTTTGGTTACACCAGCACTTAACTTACTAAAGCACTCCTCCATTTTACCAGCAGGCTGAAAAATCATCAGTAGTTTACCAGGGGCTTTCCCAACTTTAGCCATACTGTGCGGCACCATTCTGGGACCAAAAACAGTATCTCCTGCTTTCGCTTCATAGGTTTTATCACCCACTTTAATAAGAAACTCTCCTTCAAGGACATACCACATTTCGTCTTGGTCATAATGGTAATGCAGGGCAGGCCCTCCTTCTGTCAATCGTGTGGACTCAAACACATAAAGGTCGCCATCTGTGTCTTTCGTAGAGACTTTAGTAAAAAAGCTATCTCCATCAAAAGGAGTGTTGGTGTTGCCAAAGCGGTCTTTACCTGCGTCCACCTTAAATCCTTTTTTAATTCTCCTCATTTCTTTTGCTTGGGCATACAGAGTAAACGGGGCAGACACAAAAGTGCCAAGAGTTAAACAGAGCTTTAAAAAGTTTGTGCGCTGCATACAAGAAGTTTAGTGATAAGGGAGACTAAATTTAAGAAATTTCCTAATCCAAAGTTTGTTTAACCAGTGCAATTTCGCACAACGGGCAGGGCTTTATGCAGGTTGGGTATTAGTGTTCCGTCTGCTCATAACTGCTGCTGATTGAAAATATCTTGATGAAGTTAAGTACAAACGCTTATAGATATTCGTCTGCTGGAACTGAAGCTGGGATTTGCAATTAGCTGATGTTACAAGGTCAAGCCCAACTTGCATAAAACCCAATGTTGTAGGCAGTTTGCTTTTCCTCTTATCTACTGTTTCTGTAAGTGAATCATGAAGCCGGTTTTAAATAAACCCATATCAATTGGGTTTGTCATGTTTTGAGTTTGCCAAAGCCTTCCGATACTGTCATCGGGAGCTACTATTGTATATTTTGTTTCACTATGCCGTGTCACCAGCACTTTTGTTGTGCCATTGCCTGATAGTTTTCCATTATGTGCAATTGCTTCATTATTTCTGCCAAAGGCCCATGGGCCCATCGTGAGGGTGTGTAAGATGTTGTTGATATAGAAATTTATTTCGGTGCGATGACTTTCCATAGTCGTTCCCACGGGAATTTCACGAAAGCTATAAACCACCTGGGGAGATACCATCGTATCGATCTTATACAGTACATGAAACTCCAGGTCATTATCTTCGATGATGCCCTGCGCAACAGATCCAGTTCCCTCGACAGGGCTGTTCAGGTCCAGAACCATATAGCGGGATGATAAATCCTTTCGATTCCCGGATTCGTACCAAACCCGATGTCCTGAAATTTCAAGATTGTAAGCATGTTGGTCTAAAGACTTCACTTTGTCTACACCATTTTGATAACTTCCCTTACCATCGTCCGTTAAAAACCTGCCTTTGGAGTCAACAGTCGCAACCATTGCGATTTCAGGACCAGTAAACGAATGTTTTGTTCTTATCCAATTCCAGTTTTTTTTAAGTTTTTCTAAAATTGGTGTCCATCGATTGTCTCTATGTAGTGATGAGAGGTATTTGTCATCTCTTAATTTGGGATAGTCAATAAACACATTATAATTTGTATTCACAATCTTGTCTAAATATAAGAATGCACTATCCTTTTCATTTGCCGCAGCCCATGCTCTTGCTGCATCGTATCCATTATTTGTGGAGTTTGTCCATTGCCTGCTTCTAATTCTTTCAGAAAATGAAATCGCTATAGTTCTATAATTTGAAATCATTTTATTTTTAAATCGAGGCCACCGTTGATCATTATGTAAAAATTTAAAAGCAGTATCGGCTAAAATATCACCATACAAAGGAAGTGTAGGCCTGTTTTCATTCGCAATAAGGTCCAAATAATAAAAAGCACTGTCTGGCGAGTTTGCAGCTGCCCAACTTCGGGAAGTTGCCCATCTAACCCAAGGTGCATTACCATTTTTTAAATGAAGTGCAGCCGAATAGCAGCGGGCGGAATTTTTATACTCTTTAATTTCAAAAAGAGAGTCGCCGCAGTTTACAAGAGCATTATATTTTTTTAAATCAAATTGGCTATATAACAAATTAGTTGATGTGAAATAAACTAATATAAAGAGTATACTTTTCATTGCTGGTAGTTTGAATGTTAATCACCCTGAATACTGTTTATCCAATTGCCTACAACGTTCAAGGCTTGGCGATGGGCTGGTATTTTATAGTGTCAAGCCCGGAACCAAAGCTGAATATTGTTACTAAAGATGAAGATAAAAACTAAAAGCTACATTACTAACGTCTGCTGGAACTATTGCTGAAAGTGATTTATAGCTGATTGTTATTCCGTCTGCCAGCCTATTGCCAAACCTACTGTTGTGCGTTCGTGCTTCTTATTAATCGGTGTCCACATGTAAATAAGCTTTATTTATATGCAATTGCAGCACTTGAAGGTCCAGCTAAAGGAATCACGTCTACTGTTTTAAATCCTGCTTGTTTAGCCCACTTTTCAAAATCTGAAAGTGTATAATCAAAACCCTCTTCTGTTTCAATTAACATATTTAAACTCATGGTAAGTCCGAAAACATTTTGACTTCGATCATTGTCAATCACATTCTCTATTGCTACAAAAGCACCTCCTTCAGGCAGGGCATCGTATGCTTTCTTAATCAGTAATAGTTTTCTTTCTTCGCTCCAGTCGTGAAGAATATTACCCATTACTATTACATCGGCTTTCGGAAATGTATCATTGAAAAAATCACCAATCGTAGTGGTAATTCTTTCGTTAAGATTGAATTTAGCAATGTTTTCTAAAGCAACAGGTTTAACGGGTGGAAGGTCAAAACTATTGCATGAGATATGAGGGTTGAGTAAGGCTACCTGTATACTTAACATAGCACCTGCACCTCCAATGTCGCATAAGGTTTTATAATTTGAAAAATCAAATTTGTTAGCGAAGGCAATAAAATTACCCACCTGGATTCCGGTCATAGCATGTACAAATTCTCGGGTTAGTTCAGGCGATTTGTATATCGCTTCAAACAGATTTTCACCTTTGTTCGCTGCTTCGTTTTGAAGTTTGCCTGTCTTCATTGCATCATCCAGGTTTGCCCAAAATCGGAATAACCGGTTATTCGCCATTTCTAAAATTCCTCCAATGTAACTAGGCTTTTGTTTATCCAGGAAAAAGTCTGTATCAACGGTATTAGAGTAAATTGCATTTTCACCTATTCCCTCTCTTATTAAAAATTTAAGTGCATAGAGTGTATCCAGAAAATCGGATGCATGCCTGTCCATACAGTTCCAATTAAACAGAACTTTAATTTCTTTTAATGAAAGCGGTTTCCTTGCCAAATGAGTAAACAGTCCTGCATTTACAGCAGTAAGTAACACTTTGGAAGCCCAGAAACCCAAACCAATCTGCATGATATTAGAAGGGTTTGGTTGTTGTGTCGTTTTTTCCATGTGAATCTATTTTAAATGTTAGTGATAAAAGTTTTCTTTCAATCTTGCAAATTCGGTAGCATGACGCACAACGCGTGTATTTATGTTATAAGACGCAACTTACTGAAAACAGCTATTGACCTTCAATAGCTTGATGATATACATGTCAGATTGTTTATAGCGTAAATGCCCGTTATCAAAAAAGTTAATATGTTTAGTCCTCGTCACCACTCCAGCTTTTCCTCATTCCACAGGTCATCAAAAGGGCTTACGATATTCACCAGCTGTTGTTTGCTTACGTGCAGGTATCGTTCCGTAGTGCGTATATCAAAATGCCCCAACAGGTCTTTTATATATTTTATGTCGGTACCCTTATCCAGCAGGTGCGTTGCAAAACTGTGCCGCAGGCTATGAACGCCCACATCCTTTTTTATACCTGCTTTTAATTTTGCATTGGTAAACACCTGCTGCACGGTACGGATGGGGTAAGCCTGCATGGTTTGCCCGGATTCAAACAAGTAGGTACGGGGCTTTGGCTGAAAAGTCTTTATGTAATTCCTAAGGATGTCCAGCAGCACCGGGCTTAAGTTTACATACCGGTCTTTTTTACCCTTGGCACAGGCTATGAATATTTGCATGCGCCTGCTGTCTATATGAGTTAGTTTTAAGTTTACAATCTCGCTTACCCTTAGCCCGGCACTGTATGCGGTAAACAGCATTGCTTTGTGTTTTTTATTGGTCAAAGCATTAAACAGGCGACGGATCTCATCCTCATTCAGGAGTTTGGGTAACAGTAGTGGTTTTTTCGGACGTGGTATATCCCAAAAAAACTTTTCCCTGCCTAATGCCTGTTCAAAATAAAACTTTAAAGCATTGAGGCGGCTGTGCGCTGTGTTTTCTGTTATATGCTGCTCTTTCATGGCGAAGACCATATATCGCGTCAGGTCATCTGTGGTAAGCCTGTCTACAGGTGTTTGCTTCAATATTTTTAGTAGTTGCATAAACTCGTTGCGGTAAGTGTTGATCGTAGACGGGCTGTAAGCTTTCAACTCCAGCCTTTGCACGAAGAGGGTCAATGCCTGCAGGTTGGCAGTACTTAGTGCCCAGGCTTTTGTTTGTGCCACAGGTTTTGTAGTAGCTATTGATTTGTTCACCACAGGCTTTTGCGGTGCGGGTGACACCTGCGAAACCTTTTGCTTTTTTAAGAGGTAAGCCCGCAATGCGGTATTGTTTACCCTCGCCACAGGTTTCAGGCTTTCCTGCAGCGCCTGGTAATTTTGCTGCCCCAGTGGGATATACCAGCATTGGTGGCTTTGGCTCCATTTTGCCCCGGGCTGGCGGCGCACCAGTTGCTGCAAGCCGGCATGCTTCTCAAAATAAATCCCGATGTTTTCTGTATTGCGATGTAGCAATGGTTGTAGGAGTACGGTTTTCATCCCTTTAAGTAAATGAAAAAAGAATAAAATTTTTTATTTATTTCCCGCCTGGTCATTAAATCCCGGCAGAAGCTATTAATACCTCCTATCTGTCGTTGATTATAGCGATGCCGTACCCGCTTCCACCAGTCCCATCTCACCACAGCTTTACTTGCGGTCTTACCCCATGAAAAGTGACCTGCGCCCCGAAAGCGATTGTTGGTTCACCTGGACCTGGTCTATGGTTCGTTACTGTCCAGACAAAATTGGGACAACAGCGTCAACATTATGACCGCACCCGCCAGCATCCAAACAACTTCAACAACAACCACAGCCCCGGGGAGGCCTCTACAAAGCAACCTACCCCTGCCCCCTTTCAATTATCCTTGCTGGAGCTGTCGCGGTTACACATAGTGGGAGCAGCCAGGAGGAAAATTTATTTTGTTTACCCCTTGTCTTTATCAATTGCTGGTATTAAATTAGTACCAAACCTGGTATCTCTGTGCTATCTCTGTGCTAAATGGCATAGAGATAGCGCAGATGAGTGGGTGAAGGGTAGGAGTTGGTAGGGTGCAGAGACCGCTTAGCCCCCGGGGCATACCAGGTGCACGCGGGCTGTTGCCAATGCTTTGCCGGCCCTGTAAACCTGGCCTGCTATCCATGGTCTACAGGCAGTTATAATTGTTTGCTCAAGCATTTAAAACAAAACAGATGGCGTTACAGGTGGAAAACTTCCTAAGGGGCCGAATGGGTAATATCGTCTTTTACAAACGGGCAGATAAATGGATTGCGCGGGCGGCGGCTAAGGAGGTAAGGCGGAGTACCGCTACAAAAAGCTGGAGTAATATTTTTGGAAAAGCATCTACGGCAGGTAAGAGCCTGCGGATGCTCCTCAGGGATATCCTGCCAGACAAGCAGGACAAGGACATGCAAAACGATTTCTCTGGTGCCCTGGCACGCTGTATGAAGTTGCTGAAAGCCAACGGGATGCAGCCCTTGTGGCCGATACCGGAACTGGGAGAACATAATTTTAATAAAAAAAAGGGGGTCAGGGAACGTTTCCGGGTGGCCATTAAGGTAAGCAAACTGTCGGAGAACCTGCTGCAGGTTTATATACCCGCTTTTACTCCCAGCCGAAACATTGCGGCACCTGCGCATACAAAGCGGGTGGATATTCACATCTGTGCAGCCAGTTGCAGGCTGCCCGAGGGCCACGACCAGGGCAGTGCCGGTTATTTGTTGTCGGTACCTTATAATGAACAACGGATAGAAGAACAATTTATTCAGCTGTCAGTGGAGTGCACAACAGGTAGCCTTGTGCTAACGGGCATTCGTATGCGCTATATTTTGCCCGGTGAAAAGCAGGTGACGAATGACGCGTTTACACCCTCCTCTGTGATAGACGCGGCGTTTTATTAAAAGGGCTAATTGAAGTTGCTTTTGCTTAAAACAATCGTAACTTTTCTTTAGCCTCCCGGGCCACATTGTTTCGGCCCGCAATGTTTCCATTCGTTTTGCTGGCCGCCTCCCACTCCTTCCACCACGGCAAAGCCCCCACATGAAATATTTGGAGCGATTCCTGTATAGATTTTATTGCAGAGTAATTTTATTCAACTTTTTTATGCCATTAATTGAATTCACTGAAGAAGGCTTGTTTTGCCGCCAGGGCAATTTTTACATTGACCCCTGGAAGCCCGTTGACTATGCCGTCATCACGCATGCCCATAGCGATCATGCCCGGTGGGGAAATAAAGTTTATCTCTGCCAGCATTTCACAAAACCGATTTTGGAGTTAAGGCTCGGCCCGAATCAATACCAAAGCCTGGACTGGTATGAAACCGTTACCATGAATGGCGTGAACATTTCCTTTTATCCCGCCGGCCATATCATCGGGTCTGCCCAGGTGAAAGTGGAATACCAGGGTGAAGTATGGGTGGTGAGCGGGGATTATAAAACGGAGGATGATGGCATCAGCACCGCTTTTGCACCCGTAAAATGTAATGTATTCATCACGGAATCTACGTTCGGGCTGCCTATTTATCAATGGAAAAAACAGGCCCTGATCTTTGATGAAATGAAAACATGGATCGCAGCCAACCAGGCAGAACAAAAAACAAGTGTATTCATTGCTTATAGCCTTGGTAAGGCACAACGCATATTAAAACCCCTGGCAGAAACCGGCTTACCGATCTATGCACATGGAGCGGTATATAACGTTCACCAGGCATTGGTGAACAGCGGCTGGGATCTTCCGGAAGTGAAACGGGTAACACCCGAAACCACGAAAGACGAATTAAAAGGCAGTATAGTCATTGCGCCATCAAGTGCAGAGGGTTCGCCCTGGATGAAAAGATTTTATCCTTACGCCACCGGTATCTGCAGTGGATGGATGCAGGTAAGAGGTAATGTACGCAGGAAAAATGCCGATGCAGGTTTTGCGTTAAGCGACCATGCAGACTGGGAAGGATTACTGTCGGCCGTAAAAGCAACAGGCGCCCAAAAAGTTTATGCGACGCATGGTTTTCAATCTGCGTTTAGCCGTCACCTTAATGAGCTGGGCATAGAAGCAGGTGAAGTGAAAACAGCTTTTGGCAATGAAGAAGAAGAAAGTATCCCCGATTCCACACAAAACCCGGAGCCATGAAAGAATTTGCTTTACTCGTGCAGTTGCTGGCCACCAGCACCAAGACCAATAAAAAATTACAGGCCATCCAGGATTATTTCAGCACGGCAAGTGATGAAGATAAGGTTTGGGTGATCGCCCTGTTTACCGGGCGCCGGCCTAAAAGATCAGTGAACTCGGCTATCTTAAGACTATGTTGCCTGGAAGTGACGGGGCTCTCCGACTGGTTGTTTGAAGAAAGTTACCATACCGTAGGAGACCTGGCTGAAACCATTGCACTGCTGCTTCCCGTAAATGAAGATGGCGCTGATACCCATTCTTCTTTTTCCCTTTCCTATTTCATGCAAGCCATTGCAGGTATTGGCAAAAAAGAAGACTTCGAAAAAAAAGAATTTGTAAAATCAAGTTGGGTTACGATGAACCGCAACGAGATCTTCGTGTTCAATAAACTGCTCACCGGTGGCTTTCGTATCGGTATCTCACAAAAGATGATGGTCAATGCCATTGCGAAAACAACAGAGGTTTCTCCCTCAATTATTGCCCACCGGATCACGGGCAACTGGGATCCTGCAACGGTGCGCTACGATGAACTGCTGAGCACCGAACACAATGCGGCGGATGATTCCAAGCCCTATCCTTTTTACCTGGCTTATGCAATTGAAGCAGAAGTAACCAGCATGGGCGATCCTGCAGACTGGCAGGCCGAATGGAAATGGGATGGCATCCGCGGGCAGATCATCAAAAGAGCGGGGGAAATATTTGTGTGGAGCCGTGGAGAAGAAATGCTGACGGAAAAGTTCCCCGAATATAACGTGTTGGTGGATCTTTTACCAGATGGTATCGCGATAGACGGCGAGATCATCAGCCTGGCCCCTTCGGCATCCGAAGATATTTTTACACCCCTGCCCTTCTCGGCATTGCAGACCAGGATCGGCAGGAAAAATATTACCAAAAAACAATTGACGGAAGCTCCCGTCGGTTTTATTGCCTACGACCTGCTGGAGCATGGCGGGGATGATATCCGCCACCTGCCGTTGACGGAGCGGCGCAGCATGCTGTCGGAAATCATCCGGGGATTGCAACAGCCCTTTATCCACCTCTCCCCTGTTATTGATTTTGAGAACTGGGAGCAACTAACTACTACCCGTAGCCGCTCACGTGAGATGGGCAGCGAAGGCATCATGCTCAAGAAAAAAGATTCCATTTACCAGGTGGGCCGTAAGAGAGGCGACTGGTGGAAATGGAAGATAGACGCGCTCACGATTGATGCCGTGATGATCTATGCACAGAAAGGCCATGGCCGCAGGAGCAACCTTTACACCGATTATACATTTGCCGTACGGGATGGTGATAAACTCGTTTCCTTTGCCAAGGCCTACAGCGGCCTCACGGATAAAGAATTTGCGCAGGTAGATAATTTTGTAAAACGAAACTCCATAGAAAAATTCGGGCCGGTGCGTACAGTTAAGCCCGAGCTTGTTTTTGAAATCGCATTTGAGGGCATTGCCGCGAGCAATCGTCATAAGTCCGGCGTAGCGCTGCGCTTCCCGCGGATGAGTAGGTGGAGGAAGGATAAAAAGGTGGAGGAGATCAATACGCTGGAGGATTTAAAAAAGATCCTGGAAACATACAACGGCCAACATATTACCACCCCGTAAAAAAAGAGCCACCCAGAAGGATGGCTCTCAATTTGATTGTTTTCAAATAAGATGTTAAATGGTCTTCATTAGCAATTGGACTGAGACTGAAACCTAATTTAACTTGATCAATTTTACAACCTTGCGGTTTTTACCTTGTGTAATTTCAGCGAAATAATTGCCACCTCCAAGTTTACTACCTACGGACACCACTTTGTTCCTGTTTACTTTCACGATATCTTCTACAAGTTTGCCTGTCACATCATAGATGCGAATATTAATAAGTTCTTTCCTGTCACTTTCCACTTCAATTTTAAATTGAGTAGTAGCAGGATTAGGGAAAACATTTACTTTAAAAGGTTTGTCTTCTTCTATCGCAACGGCATCTGATATCACAACGGGAGCAGGGGTGTTCACAAAATTATTACCGCCGCCCTTAGCTTCATGGATTACTATAGAACCCCCGCCCAGGGCAGTTGTTGGTGCGTCGTTTTCGTCCATGCCGAGGTTATTGTCGTAAACAATAGCGTCATTCACATCTTTATTCCATATTTTAATACGGAATTTATCAATGTTTCCACCTCCGTTAACCTGGCCATCAACTGCGGAAACCATGAAACCATAATTACCTGCGCCATTGATCTTACCTGTTCCTTTATAAATGGCTTTCGCACCGGCAACAACCAAAGACCCGAAATTATAGGATGTACTGGCGAAGTTTAAATTGCCTGCCTGGAACTGAAATTCTGTATTTCCTTCGGGAGTATTAGATCCTTTTCTGTATTTTGAAACAAAACCAAAGTGTGCTTTCCCAATTAGCGATGGACTGGCCACATAGGCTCCGGGAGGAGAGTTAAACCATCCTCCACCTGTTACAAAGCCGCCGTTTGGATCATAGATTACTACATACTGGTATTCGTATTCTGAAGTAACTGCATTACAGCCATCAAAAACCTTCACAAAAACAGAATAAACACCAGGATTTAAAAATTTATGTGTTACCGCAAAAGTATTAGGCGTTAAAGGTGTAATAGTTTGTGTCGGTGAACCATCATCCCATCTGATTTCAGCTTTAACCGCATTATTATCGATATAATTAACATTGATGGTAATAGTCCCGCCAAGTGCAACAGGGTCAATAGGGCCGGTTACAGAAGTAATTACAGGTGCTGTGTTTGTGACAGTGATGATTTGTACCTGTTCCGCTGCTGCATTGCCGCAGTTGTCAATTAGGCTCCATGTACGGGTGATCACTTTTGATCCGAGGTAAGGGCCGTCTGTTATTGCATCTGTAAACGTTGCCTGTAAACCGGTCGAACAATTATCGGCTTCATTGATCACATCGCCTGTTGCGGTTACACCTGCATCATAAGTGCAAGTAGCATTAGCATATATCGTTTTATCTACAGGACGGGTGAATGTAGGTGCTGTGTTATCCGTTACTGTTATTGTCTGTATTTGGTTAGCCGCTGCATTCCCACAGTTGTCTTTAAGGCTCCACGTTCTTGTAATCGTGTAACCACCCTGGCAACCAGCAAGTGATACTGGTGTTCCATCTACATATGTAGCCTCTAATCCTGTTGAGCAGTTATCTGCTTCATTGGTTACATCTCCTGTTGCTATCACACTAGCAACATAAGTACAGGTTGCCGAAGTAAAGATTGTGACATCTATTGGTCTTGCAAATGTTGGTGCTGTATTATCTATTATCGTTATCACCTGGGTGAACGTTGCTGATACATTGCCGCAATCATCTGTTACTGTCCAGGTATTGGTATAGGTGCCAGCCTGCGGACATGATCCCGCTACAAAGGCGCCGGATATTTTTACAATGTTTGCAACATTAGCATCACAGTTATCACCCGCTACAGGGAACATCGCCTGCGCTGTTGCAATACCTGATGCATCACTGCATTGCAAAGTGGTGTTCAGTGCAGTGGCTGCTGTTGTCCAGGTTGGTGCTGTATTATCTATGATCGTTATCACCTGGGTGAACGTTGCTGATACATTGCCGCAATCATCTGCTACTGTCCAGGTATTGGTATAGGTGCCAGCCTGCGGACATGATCCCGCTACAAAGGCGCCGGATACTTTTACAATGTTTGCAACATTGGCATCACAGTTATCACCCGCTACAGGGAACGTTGCCTGTGCTGTTGCTATACCTGATGCATCACTGCATTGCAAAGTGGTGTTCAGTGCAGTGGCTGCCATTGAAAAGTCCTACATCAGGTAGTATATCAACTACAGCGGCCCCTCGATTTGCGCAAAAATTCTTCTTTACTTTTGTAAAGCATGAAAAAAACGCCCGGGGAAAAGATCGTCACTGACTGGCTTGCCTCCCACGACCGCCGTCCCTTTCCCTTCCAGCAGGAAACATGGAAGGGAATACAACTTGGGCACTCGGGCATGGTCAATGCTCCCACCGGCTGCGGTAAAACCTATTCCGTTTTTTTAGGCGCACTCATTCAATTTATCAATAAGAATCCGACAGGCTATCAAACCAAAAAAAACAGCGGCCTGCAATTGTTATGGATAACCCCTCTCCGGGCCCTGGCAAAAGATATAGCCCGTGCAATGGAGGAAGTGATCGGTGAACTGAACATAAACTGGCAAATCGGTATCAGGAATGGGGATACACCGATAAGCGAACGCGCCAAACAAAAGCGCCATGTGCCGGAAGTGCTGATCATCACCCCCGAAAGCCTGCATCTTCTGTTGGCGCAGAAAGATTACCCGCTAGCCTTTCGGTCATTGAAAATAATTGCTGTAGATGAGTGGCACGAACTCATGGGCAGTAAGAGAGGCGTGCAGGTGGAGTTGGCGTTGTCACGTCTAGTCGGACTTTTTAAAAAGTCATTGGTCAGTAGTCATTGGTCATTGGGGGAAAACAGGGAATTAGCGGATCTCGCTGCTGTAAAATTAAATAATGCCAAACCAGGATCAACAGAACCTTCAGCACAATCCATTCAAAATTTAAAATTCAACATTCAACCTTCCCTCTCCATCTGGGGCATCTCCGCTACCATCGGCAACCTGGAAGAAGCAAGGGATGTATTATTGTCGCCGCTAACACTGCTCGAACCAACAACAGGTAAAGCAGGCAACAAACTTAGCCTGTGGCAGGAACACCGGATCATCAAAGCCGCCAATAAAAAAAAGATTGAAATTCACTCCATCATCCCCGATGAAATTGAAAAATACCCGTGGGCCGGTCACCTTGGAATAAGATTGGCGAATGAAGTGTTGCCCATTATAAGGAGCCATAAAACGACCTTGCTCTTCATCAACACCCGCGGCATGAGTGAACGCTGGTACCAGGAACTGCTGAACCGGGACCCGGACCTGGCAGGCATCATCGCCCTGCACCATGGCAGCATCGAACGGGAACTTCGCCTTTGGGTAGAAGACGCGCTGCACACCGGCACACTGGCCGCGGTAGTATGCACTTCCAGCCTGGACCTCGGGGTTGATTTTCGGCCGGTGGAAACCGTTGTGCAGGTAGGGTCTCCAAAAGGAGTAGCCCGTTTCCTGCAACGTGCAGGCAGAAGCGGCCACCAGCCGGACGCTTCCAGCATCATTTATTTTTTACCAACGCATTCACTGGAGTTGATGGAAGCCGCTGCCCTAAAAGAAGCTGTGGAAAATGCCTTTATCGAAAGCCGCCCGCCCATGTTACTTTGTTTTGATGTGCTGCTGCAATACCTGAGCACACTGGCCGTGTCGGATGGTTTTTACCCGGACGAAATTTTTCCGGAAATAAAATCTACCTTTTGTTTCTCCCACATAACGAAAGAGGAATGGAACCAGTTGCTGCAATTTCTCACGCTGGGTGGTGTGGCATTGGCACAATATGATGATTATAAAAAAGTGGAGGTCATTGAGGGGTTATACAAAATAACCAGCCGCCGCATTGCCATGCGCCACCGCCTGCACATCGGCACCATCGTGAGTGACGCGATGATCAAAGTAAAATTCCTCAGCGGCGGGTACATTGGCGTAATAGAAGAATGGTTTCTTAGCCGGCTCAATCCCGGGGATGTGTTCACCCTCGGTGGACGAAACCTGGAATTTATCATGATAAAGGATATGACCGGCATCGTAAAAAAAAGTACGGCAAAAAAATCGATCATCCCGAGCTGGATGGGTGGTCGCCTTCCCTTGAGCGCAAACATGGGGATCATGCTGCGCAAAAAACTTTCAGATTCTGCATCCGGAAAAAAATTTACTGAAAAGGACCCGGAGTTAAAAGCGCTGCAACCCCTTATCGACCTGCAGAAGGAACTGTCGGCTGTTCCCAAAGAAGATGAGTTACTGATAGAACATATTGAAACCAGGGATGGATTTCATCTTTTTGTTTATCCCTTCGAAGGCAGGCTCGTGCATGAAGCAATGGCCGCCTTGCTCGCCTACCGGATAGGGCGGATCACCCCGATTAGTTTTTCTTTTGCCATGAACGATTACGGTTTTGAATTATTAAGTGACCAGCCAATCCCGCTTGACGACAGTAACGTGTATGAACTTTTTTCGCCGGAAAATCTTTTTGCAGATATACAGCTTGCAGTGAATGCCTCGGAAATGGCCAGGCGGAAATTTCGCGACATTGCCGTTATTGGCGGCCTGATCTTCCAGGGTATGCCCGGCGAGAAAGTAAAACAACGGCACCTCCAGTCTTCCGCCTCTCTCCTGTTCAATGTATTCGCGCAGTATGAACCAGGTAACCTCCTGCTTCGCCAGGCATTCAATGAAGTAATGGAACAACAAATGGATGAACCCCGTTTAAGAAATATGTTGCAACGCATCCAAAAAAGTAAGATCCTCCTGCAGTTCCCGCAACGCCTTACGCCTTTTTGTTTCCCGATTAAAGTAGATAGCCTGCGGGAAAATATGACATCAGAAAAACTGGAAGACAGGGTGAGGAAGATGCAGGAGCAGTTGGGGAGTTAAGAGTTGGTTTTTGGTTGTTGGTTGTTGGTTCATGGATTTACAAGGTTCAAGGTTCAAAGTTCAAAGTTTGTCGCACGTTAAGAAGCAATTTAATATTGCAGCCGCTTTAATCAGAACTATTGACTGGAAACGAAGCTTCAGCGGGATATCAATTAACCCGGAAAAAAGGCAAATAAAAAGATGTCGCAGGCTGTTCAAAATGCAAATAGGCCACCCCCCGAAAAACCTTTCGCAGGTTGTAGCCTATTCACCTATTAACTTATTGACCTCTCTTAGGCTGCTTTCACCTTAAACGCAAGGCTGAAATAAGAGAACGCATCGGGTGCCTGGGCATTGTTTACAAACCGGAACTCTTTACCGGTATTGAACAGGGGTTGTTTGGCACTTCCGGCGGCTTCCCCCATTCCTACATATGTTTCACTGCTTTCCAGTTTAAAACCGTACGTCATTCCTTTACTAAGGTGAAGGCCGGGAATCGGGAAAGGAATCCATTTACCATTACAATTATGGGTAAATTCAACTGTTGCGGTTCCGAGACTTGGCCCCCACTTATTCTGTTGTGCATCAAAGCTATGTACCGTCATTGTCACCTTTCCGGGTTTTGTAACGATACTGGAATATACTTCAATACTTTCCAGGTCAGTTTCAGAGGGCGATAAAAAAGTCTGTCCCGTAGCCAGGTTATTGTTGTCGTGCTTGCGGTGCCCGATCCAGGTTGTGGCATTGTGGGTAGTTTGTTCTACTGCAGAACGGATAGCGGGGGTTTGATTGTTTGTGTTCATAGATAAATTCGTTTAAAAAAATAATGAAAGTAAGTAGCAGCAGGTAGAGGGGTAGTTAGGATAATGGATTAACTACAAATTAGACCATTTATTGTGCTAAACATAGAAATTTAAACTGTAATCACGTTACTGTTTTGTTAAGAAAAAAGGATTTCGCGGCCTGTGTTCTGCGATACGGTTCAGTGATACGACGAGACAAACAAATAGGTTATCAGAAGGAAAAACCGCACAGTAGAGGAAGGTCATAATGGAATTGTTTGTTAGTTTGTTTATACTGTTTTGGCTGGCGGTAAAAGGCTCCCCTGGCCATCTCACCCAGAAAAAATAGCTATTCCATGCTGCGAACCCTACCTAACACAGCTAAAGTGCACGATGTTTATAAAAAATAAAAATGGAAAACAAACTTTGGAAAATAGTAAACAAGGTCTACGTTGTGATAATCATTATAAGTGCTGCAGGAAAATAGGCTCAATTCTCCATAAACCGCAAGCTTTAAGGATAGCGGTTTAAAGTCGCCTGCTCAGGTGCTCCCTGGTTCGGGAAACGCTGTGCCTTTGCCCTCATATGCCTGCTCCAGCGTTTTCAGATCGATCTTTTTCATCTGCAGCATGGCTTTCATCACCCGCTGGGATTTTTTATAGTCCTTATCCTTCAACATTAAAGGCAGAGCCGTTGGCACTACCTGCCAGGATAATCCAAACTGGTCTTTGAGCCAACCACACTGCTGGGCATTCACATCACCTCCTGCGGAAAGGTTGTCCCAGTAATAGTCCAATTCGTCCTGGCTGCCGCACAGTACCATAAATGATACGGATTCATTAAATGTGAAGATGGGGCCACCATTCAAGCCAACAAACTGCTGGCCATCCAGTACAAACTCCACTGTCATCACGCTACCTTCGGGCATTTGGTGAATGGCAAAACCTTCGCTTCCGTACCGGGTGATATCACCTATGCCCGAGTTGGGAAAAACCGAGGTGTAATAGGCCGCGGCCTCTTCGGCTTCATCGCTGAACCAGAAATGGGGTACTATCTTTTGAAGTATTGCCATTTGTTACTTTTATAATGCCGGAAGCGGCTATGGAAGGAGATAACAAACAATATGCCTCTTATGATGAATTGGCAAATGACAACTGACAATAGGCAACTGACAACTAACAATAGGCAATTGACAATCGACAACAGGGAATGGGCAAATGAAAGTTGCCTGGCTTAAATGCAATCTGCTCAGCTCTGGCCGGCGGCCGGGTTATCGTACCGGATAAAATGCAAAAATTTGTGGAAGTTTTTCTGGTAGTGTTTTTTATCGAGCTTATAATAAAAAGCTCCCTTTTTTGAGTTCGCTTTATCTTTTTCTTTTTGTTTTAGGAGGAGATCTGTAGACATTATCTTACGGCTGAAATTTCGTTTGTCGAAACTCGTTTCATATACGTCCTCAAAAAGATTCTGCAGCAGTGGTAAAGTAAATTTAGGTGGAAGCAACTCAAATAAAAGGGGGTGTAAAGCTGCTTTATACCGCAATTTTTCTTTTGCCAGCGCCACCATTTTTTTATGATCGAAGATCAGCTTTGGCATTTTATCCAGCGGGAACCATTCAGGGTGGTATTCATCGGTAATCTGCTTCTCATATTGATGAGTATCTATCAGTGCGAAGTAGGCAACTGAAATTGTCCGCTCTATTGGATCCCGATCAGGTTTGGAAAAGGTTTGCAACTGCTCAAGATACACACCCTCCAGACCGGTTAACTTCTTCAGGACCCTCACCGCCGCCTCATCCGCACTTTCTTGAGGCTGGATAAAACCACCCATAAGGCTCCAGTTATTCTTTTCAGGCTCTAATGCCCTTTTTATCAGCAGTATTTTAAGCTTTAGTCCGTCGAACCCGAATACAATACAATCAACTGCTGTAAGAAAGCGGGTTTGTTTTTGATACTTGGTCATATGAAGCAAAGTAATTAATTAAGAATGTACATCATTTTCTCGGTAAAAATACCTGAAAAAAAATATTTTTAAAAAATAATTGTAAATATGACATTTATTAAAAAAAAATATTACTTTCGATAAGTAATTCGATTAAAAGTTCGTGCTTCTAAAAACGAACTGCTTCCAGGATAAAGCTTTGCTATATGTATATTGTCAGTCATCAAACCAGGAACATGGCCTTTGTGCAAGCTGTTTACAATTTAAGCACATGCACTGGAGGTTTCTATTTTTCATTATTGCATAACAGATCTAACTCCTTCATAGTTCGCTATCCCTTATTGAACAAATTTCCTTTTGCTTTTTTTCCTCATACCCAGTTTCAACAGGCAGTAGCCACGCTATTTAATATTAAAAAAGCTGCGAATGCCTTTATTAAACGTTGATCCGTGGAATAATGTACCCCCTGGCTGTATGCACACCAGTGTAGCCGTACATCAAACCCGGTGATCGTTTAAAATATTTTTGCGAATAATATTAAATGTACAATTGAAGATTATTAATATTAAAAAAGACGCATTATGAAAAGGAAAAATTCCTTCTTACCAAAAAAAATGATCAGGTTGACCCTTATTCTTTTTGCACTGCTGCTCTCTGGTTATGTGCAGGCCCAGTCGCAAATAAAAAGCCAATCAACCAGCAGCTGCTTATCCTTACATCCAGAGGGTTCGCTCAAGAGTTGGTTTTCCGGATCTTGCAACAGCGAAACCAAACATGACGCAGGCCCAGATGAGGGACCAGATTGCTCATGAAAGACTACTGGAATTTTGCCTAGAAGGACATCGTTTTGATGATATACGCCGCTGGGGCTGGCTGTTTAATCCCGCTACATTAGCATTGCTTAAAGCCAATGACCCTGAAATGAATACGTATTTACCAGGCAGGGAAAATTATCCTATTCCACAAACTGAAATAGATAACAATCCCGGCTCTAGTCAAAATACAGGCTATTAACCTGTCAATAACAAAAAATAATTAAATATGAAAAATCCGATGGATCCCGGGAAAAATTTAGTGTTCATCTCCCGGGATGCATTGTTTTTTAGACTTGTATCCCTGTTACAACTATACTTTTTATGTAGTGTATAAAAAAATTATCATGAAAATAATATCAATACTGGCTGGTCTCCTGCTTGCATCTTCAACCTTGTATGCGCAAAATAAAATATTGTTGCAGGCAGATTCAGGCAAAGTAAAAATTAATAAAAATATTTATGGGCATTTTGCCGAGCACTTAGGCAATTGTATTTACAATGGATTTTATGTGGGAGATACCAATAAAATAATACCTAACACCGACGGCGTGCGCAATGATATCGTTGATGCATTAAGGAAACTAAAAGTACCCAACCTCCGTTGGCCGGGCGGATGTTTTGCCGATACGTATCACTGGAAGGATGGAGTGGGTGAAAAAAGTAAAAGGCCGGCGATCATTAACCGCTGGTGGGGTGGTGTTACAGAAGACAATAGTTTTGGCACGCACGACTTTTTAAATATGTGTGAACGCATCGGCGCAGAACCTTACCTGGCAGGCAACGTAGGTAGTGGCACAGTACAGGAATTAATTGATTGGGTGCAGTACGTAAACTTTGATGGCAAGGCCAGCCCCATGAGTAAATGGCGGGTTCAGAATGGAAGAGAAAAACCATGGAACGTAAAAATATGGGGTGTGGGTAATGAAGTATGGGGTTGTGGTGGCAACATGAAACCCGAATATTATGCCAATATCTACAAACAGTATTCAACTTTCATGACAGACTGGACAAACAGCGACAGCCTGTTTCGTGTGGTATCGGGTGCTAATGTAGATGATTATAACTGGACAGAAGTGCTGATGCGTGATATCCCTTCTAATATGCTGGAGGCAGTGGCTTTGCATCATTACGCAAATGTAAAGTGGAGTGAAAAAGGCTCCGCTACCGATTATAGCGAGGCGCAATATTTTGCTACCATGAAGTCGGCCCTCCGCATGGAAGAACTCGTTACAAAACATACGGCCATTATGGACAAGTATGATCCGAAGAAAAAAATCGCCCTGGTAGTGGATGAATGGGGCGGCTGGTATGATGTGGAACCGGGCACCAATCCCGGTTTTCTTTACCAGCAAAACACTATGAGAGATGCCATGATAGCCGGTGTAACGCTGAATATTTTTCACAATCACTGCGACAGGGTAAGAATGGCAAATCTTGCACAGGCTGTAAATGTGTTGCAGTCAGTGATTCTCACCAATAAAGAAAAAATGATCCTCACTCCAACCTACCATGTGATGGAGTTGTACAATGTGCACCAGGATGCCACTATGATCCCGGTTAAAATAACATCCAACGATTATATTTTAGGGAATGAAAAATTACCCGCCGTTTCTGTGTCAGCATCAAAAGACAATAGTGGGCTCACCCATATATCTTTGGTAAATATTGATGCTGCTAAATCACAGGTTATAAGCATTGACATAAATGGAGCAAAATTTACAACGTTAACAGGAAGGATCATCACCTCAAAAAAGTTGCAGGATTATAATTCCTTCAATGTCCCTAATAAAATTGAACCGGGAGATTTTAAGAACGCAAAGCTTTCCAATAATTCTTTACAGGTAAAGCTGCCCCCATTTTCGGTAGTGGTCCTTACGCTTAAATAAATTTTTATGCTAATAATAAATTATTTAAAAACTGTTTTCTTTGTTGCCTGCACAGTGCTGCTGTTAGCGTCCTGCAAAAAAGCTGATGTTTCCACAACGCCACCAGTTACACCCCCTGCTGTACCACCAGTAACACCATCTTTCGATATTAATTCGATCAACGATACCTATGCGAGTGTTGCCCCTTTTGCCTATTTTTTCCAGTGGGGGCCGCACAATGTGCATGACCCCGCAATAATTAAAGAGGGTGATTATTATTATTCTTATAGCACCGACGTAGGTTACGGGATAGACGTTCGCTCGGGGTTACAGGTAAGAAAATCAAAAGACCTTGTGCAATGGACCTATGTGGGATGGGTGTTCAACAACCTGCCTGCTATGGGATCTGCCTTTATTACCCAGGGTGGGGGTACTCCTTTCAATTCTTTATGGGCGCCCTGTGTTGTAAAAGCGGGAACAGAGTTCAGGTTATATTATTCATTGACCTGCTCCCTGCCAAGGTTAAGTGTCATAGGATTAGCCACGTCAAACAATCCCGAAGGGCCGTGGGTGGAAAGGGGAATTGCTGTCACATCAAGGAACGACGCTTCTGTGCAAACCAATGCAATTGACCCATCTGTTATTGTTGCAGCTAATGGTGAGCATTGGATGGTTTACGGTTCTGCCTGGGACGGTATTTATTCATTGAAGTTAAATCCCGCCACGGGCCTGGCTTTTGCAAATAACGATAAGGGTGTACGTATTGCAAACCGTGGATTCACCGGCGGACGCTACAACGGCAATATAGAAGGCGCTGATATTATTTACAACGCACGATTAAATCAATACTATCTGTTTATTGCCTACGACTGGCTGGAGACCAAATACAATGTCAGGGTGATGAAAGGCAGCAACCCCGGTGGCCCTTTTTTTGATTTTAATGGCGTGGATGCCAATACAAATGTTGATCACGGGCCCATGATCATTGCCCCTTACAAATTTGCAGGGCACAGCGGATGGCAGGGCGTAGCACACAGCACAGCCTTTAGTGATGGCAATGGCCAGTATTTTATTGCACACCAGGGAAGGCCGGGTATTGATAAATATTACATGAACCTTCATGTACGCAAATTATTCTGGACAGCAGACGGATGGCCGGTTGCCTCCCCCGAAAGATATGCTTTGGAAAAAGACTCATTGATCTCGCAGGCCGACATTACCGGTGACTGGGAACAAATTGTCCTGGGCTACAATATTGTTCCCGGTTATTCGGTGGAACAATTCTCACCTGATTTTCAAAATAGCGTGAACTTAACGATTGCTACTAATGGCACCTTAAATGGCAGCGCAGCCAATACATGGAGTTACACTCCCCCACTCTTACAATTAAACTGGTCTAATGGATTTACCGATAAGGTTTTTGTACAGAAGGGAAGGGACTGGGAAAATAAAAAGAATACGATCATCTTTACCGGTCTCAATAACCAGGGAACCGCTATATGGGGTAAGAAAAAATAATCGACCTGTATCAGGATTCTACAGGACGACACAACAATAATACTTTACTAAATTGAAGCGTTTTATGAAATTCAAATATTTCCTTGCCATTATTACATTAACAGTGCTTACAGTTTCCTCTTTTGCGCAAACAAAAAAGATCATAACTGTAAAAGCCAACCAACCTATTGCAGCTATTCAACCAACCATGTGGGGTGTGTTCTTCGAAGACATTAACATGGGTGCGGATGGAGGTATTTATGCAGAACTGGTGAAGAACCGCTCTTTTGAATTTTTTAAGCCCCTCATGGGCTGGAAAGTAGAACAGAAACCTTTTGTGGAAGGCGCCGTAACCGTTCAGAACAGGCAGGAAGATAATACTGCCAATCCCCGTTTTCTTCAGGTGATCTTAAACAATGCCAAAGAGGGAAACGTCAGTATGACCAATGAAGGTTTTCGTGGCATGGGAATTAAAAAAGACCTGCGTTATGATTTTTCGTTTTTATACCGCACAACTGCCCCTGGGGTAAAAATGCATGTGGAACTACTGAATGCAAAAAATGAAATAATAGGAAGCACCGTTACAGAACCCTTGCCATCTGCTGACTGGAAAAAACAGGCAGCAAGTTTTAATGCCACGGCTACGGAATTAAAGGCCCAGTGCAGGATATGGTTTGAAGGCAGTGGCACAATTGATTTGGATATGCTGTCTTTATTCCCGGGAGACACCTGGAAAAAAAGGCCCGGTGGTATGCGTGCCGATATGGTGAAGCTACTGGCCGACATGAAACCCGGCTTTATCCGTTTTCCCGGCGGATGTATTGTAGAAGGTTTTGATCTGTCACAGCGTTACCAATGGAAAAAAACAATTGGACCAATAGACCAGAGACAACTCATTATCAACAGGTGGAACTTTGAATTTGCACATCGCCCTGCACCTGATTATTTTCAAACATTTGGCCTGGGATTCTTTGAATATTTTCAACTGGCGGAGGACATTGGAGCAGAACCCCTGCCCATTCTCAATTGTGGTATGGCCTGCCAGTTCAATACTGCGGAAGTTGTTCCAATTGACCAGCTTGATCCATACATAAAGGATGCACTGGACCTGGTGGAGTTCGCAAATGGAGATGCTGCCAGCACCTGGGGAAGAGTGAGAGCAGCAATGGGACACCCCGCTCCTTTTAATTTAAAGTTCCTCGGTATCGGTAATGAAAACTGGGGGCCTCAATACATTGAGCGATTAAAGATCTTTCAAAAAGCTATCAAAGAAAAATACCCATCCATCAAACTGGTTACAAGTTCAGGAACAGATCCTGATGGAAGCCGTTTTGATTCACTCAACATAGCATTAAGAAAAATGAATGCTGATTTGATCGATGAACATTATTACCGCCGGCCGGAATGGTTTTTACAAAATGCAAAAAGGTATGACAGCTATCCAAGAAGCGGATCAAAAATATTTGCAGGTGAGTGGGCTGCACAAAGCGATAAAACGGTTAGTGTAAACAACAGGAACAATTGGCTCACTGCTATTACGGAAGCCGCGTTTATGACCGGACTTGAACGCAATGCAGAAGTAGTGCACATGGCATCTTACGCACCGCTGTTTGCACATATAGATGGCTGGCAATGGACACCGGACCTGATCTGGGTTGACAACCTTCAATCTTACGGCACACCGGATTATTATGTACAGAAATTATTCTCCCTGAATAAAGGTTCCAAAGTCGTTCCTATCTCTGCTAACAATGATGTGATAGCCGGGCAGGATAGTTTGTATGCATCGGCCAGTACAGACGCCGCCAGTAATGAGCTCATCATTAAACTGGTGAATGTATCCCATAAAGAACAAACAAATACATTGTCAATGGAAGGAATAAAAAAACCAGGAAAGCTTGGTAAATTGATTGTATTGCAGGACAACGACCTGAACCGTGTAAATTCATTTGATCAACCCACCATTGTTTCTCCTAAAGAATCGACCATCATCATAAAGGGTAAAAAGTTTGACTATACTTCTGCACCACATTCTTTAACGATACTCAGAATAAAAATGCAGTAAAAAATATGCGGAAAATTTTTATCATAGGATTTTTAGTAAGTGCATTTACAGCAACCGCCCAGCAACAGGTGCGTGTTGGAACGATATCGCCTACGCAGCAAACTCCTGTGCATGATCCCGTAATGATCAAACAGGGCAACACGTATTACCTGTTCTGCACTGGTTTTGGCATTTCCGTTTTCACATCTGCTGATCTAAAAAACTGGAAAAAAGAAAAACCTGTTTTTGAAGCTGCACCTAAATGGGCGGTGGAAGCAGTGCCCGGTTTTAAAGGACATATATGGGCGCCCGATATAAGTTACCATAATGGCAAATATTATCTCTACTACTCGGTGTCGGCATTTGGAAAAAATACTTCCTGCATTGGTGTAACCATTAATAAAACATTAGATCCTTTATCTGCAGATTATAAATGGGAGGACCAGGGAAAACTGATCCAGTCTGTTCCCGGCCGGGATATGTGGAATGCCATTGATGCCAACCTTATCGTGGATGAACAAAATATTCCCTGGCTAAGTTTTGGCTCTTTCTGGAACGGCATCAAGCTGGTGAAACTGAATGCAGACTTAAAGTCGGTTGCGGAACCCCAGGAGTGGCATACGATCGCCAGCCGGCCACGCAAGTTTGATTTACCGGATTCTTCGGGAGGGAATGCTGCCATTGAAGCTCCCTTCATTTTTAAAAAGAATAATTTCTATTATCTTTTTACTTCCTGGGATTATTGCTGCAGGGGAGAAAAAAGCGATTATAAAGTGGTGGCAGGCAGAAGTGAAAAAATTACCGGCCCCTACCTGGACAAGAACGGGATCCCGATGAAAGCCGGTGGTGGTTCACTGGTAGTGGAAGGCGATAATAAGAAATGGTATGGTGCAGGGCATAATGCCGTATACCGTCTTAACCAGCAGGATTATATTGTTTATCATGGATATGATGCAACCGATAAAGGAAAATCGAAATTGATCATTCACCCGTTGGGGTGGGATAAGGAAGGATGGCCCAAATTAAATTAATTGAAAAAAATAAATCATCTAAAAAACAACGTTTAAATGAAAAGATTAAGGAATGCCTTGTTCATATCTGTCACTTCGCTTGTAAGCCTTACCGGCTGCAATACGGGCGAGAAAAAAGAAACGGGAAAAGTAGTCCAGGCAACAAAAATAACTAAAGCTGATTGGGGTGAAACAGACAGTAAGCCTGTTTATTTGTATACCCTCAAAAATAAAAATGGTGACGAGGTAAAAATTTCTACTTATGGTGCTACTGTTACTTCCTGGATCGTAGCAGATAACAGGCAAGGCAAAAGCAATATCGTGTTAGGCTTCGATAGCTTAAGTGGTTACATGGCCAAACCACCCTATTTTGGTGCCACCATCGGTCGTTATGGCAACCGCATTGCCAATGCAAAGTTTAAAATTGATACAACCACTTACCAGCTAGCGGCCAATAACGGAAAAAATCATTTACACGGCGGAAATAAAGGATACGATAAAGTAGTATGGGATGCTAAACCTGCTGCAGACAGTTCTGCCTCGCTAACCCTTACCTACCTGAGTAAGGATGGTGAAGAAGGATACCCGGGTAATTTAAAAATTAACGTTGTATATACTTTAACGGATGATAATGAATTGCGGATTGATTACACGGCAGAAACAGACAAGGCAACACCTGTTAACCTTACCAACCACAGCTATTTTAATTTAACCGGTGATGTGAACAACACTATTTTAAATCATGCATTACAGGTAAACGCTGATAAATACACACCTGTAGATGCAGGGTTAATTCCTACAGGCGAATTAAAAGAGGTGAAAGGAACGCCATTTGATTTTTTACAGGCACATAAGATCGGGGAACGCATTGCTGCTGTAGATGGTGGTTACGATCACAATTTTGTACTGAACCGTAAAGGCAATGATATGGAACTGGTAGCCACCTTATCTGATTCATCAACAGGTAGAAAACTGGAAGTGTATACAACAGAACCGGGACTTCAATTTTACTCCGGTAATTTTTTAGATGGAACGATAAAATCCAGTGATGGTAAAGCCATTCAAAAACACACGGGCCTTTGCCTGGAGACACAACATTTCCCGGATTCTCCAAACCAACCAGCCTTTCCTTCTACGCTCCTGAAGCCCGGAGAAAAATACCACACCGTAACAAAATATAAGGTTTTAGTGAATTAATAATAATCAATACAACCAATTATGAAATTTTTTATAGACACAGCCAACCTGGCGCAGATTAAAGAAGCTAATGAGCTGGGAATATTAGACGGTGTAACCACCAACCCATCCCTGATGGCTAAAGAGGGAATTGTTGGAGAAGCTGCCGTGCTTAAACACTACGCAGATATCTGTGCAATTGTAGATGGCGATATCAGTGCAGAAGTAATATCAACAGATTTTCATGGCATAGTAAGAGAAGGAAAAATCCTGGCAGCTATTCATCCAAATATCGTTGTAAAAGTGCCCATGATAAAGGAGGGCGTAAAAGCAATTAAATGGTTTACAGATAATGGCATTCGCACTAACTGCACATTAATATTCTCCGCGGGGCAGGCTATTCTTGCTGCTAAAGCAGGCGCCTCTTATGTATCTCCTTTTATTGGAAGAATAGATGACAGTGGCTGGGATGGTGTAGAACTGATAGCGCAGATTGCCAACATTTACCAGTTGCAGGGATACAAAACAGAAATACTTGCAGCTTCCATCCGCAGCGGGTTGCACATTATAAAATGTGCAGAAGCGGGAGCAGATGTTTGTACATGCCCGCTGGATTCTATCATGGCATTATTAAAACACCCGCTTACTGATATTGGTTTGGCAAAATTTTTAGAAGACGCTCAAAAAATGCAAAAATGAAATTAGAATTAAAAGAATTAAACAATGTTGCTTCGCAGGTACGACGCGATATCGTACGTATGGTACATGCCTGCCAGTCGGGCCACCCGGGCGGATCATTAGGATGTACAGATCTCCTGGTATCACTTTATTTTCATGAAATGAATATAAATGAAACAAAAGGCGAAGATGGTTACCTCAGCTTTTCACGTGCCGGAAAAAATGAAGATCTTTTCTTTTTATCCAATGGCCATATCTCGCCTGTATTTTATTCAGTTCTTTCAAGGCGTGGATATTTTCCTGTTGAAGAACTCTCAACTTTTCGCAAAATAAATTCACGCTTGCAGGGACATCCTGCCACGCATGAACATTTACCAGGCATACGCGTAGCTTCAGGTTCGTTGGGCCAGGGCCTATCGGTAGCCTGCGGTGCAGCCAAGGCAAAACGTTTAAGAAAAGATGACAGCACGGTGTATGTGCTGATGGGAGATGGAGAACAACAGGAGGGACAGGTTTGGGAAGCGGTACAGTTTGCAGCGCATTATAAACTGGATAACCTTATTGCCGTCATAGACTGGAACAAACAACAGATTGATGGGCCTACTGAAACTGTCATGAGCAACAGAGACCTGAAAGCAAAGTATGAAGCCTTTGGTTGGGATATAGTGGAGTTAGCAGACGGTAATGATATGCAGTTGACCTTAGATGCATTGGCCGCAGCAAAACAAAAAAAGGGAAATGGTAAACCAATTTTGATTTTAATGAAATCAGAAATGGGCTATGGTGTGGATTACATGATGGGTACACATAAATGGCATGGGGCAGCACCTAATGACGAACAGCTGCAAACGGCATTACAACAGTTAACAGAAACAGAAGGAGATTATGCCCCCTCCATCCCCTGAAGGGGGAACCAGGGCAAGTATATAAAATTTGCAAACTTGTCAATGACAGATTCTATGTTGAATAGAGAAAATTAGTAGAATGGGTAGGACAAAGTTTTATTAAAGACAGCCAGTTCCTCTCCATCTCTCCTGATAGCTATCGGGCGAGATGGAGGGTGAGGAAAAAAATAAATTATAAACAAATGAAAAAATACAGCTTCACAGAAAAAAAAGATACCCGTTCAGGATTTGGTGCAGGTATAGCGGAACTCGGAAGAACAAATGAGAACGTGGTAGCGTTGTGCGCGGATTTAGTTGCTTCTCTAAAATTAGATGCATTTATAAAAGAGAACCCCGACCGCTTTATCCAATGCGGCATTGCAGAAGCCAATATGATTAGTGTGGCAGCGGGCTTGGCTATTGCAGGATACATTCCTTATGCTACCACCTTTGCTAATTTTGGTTCAGGAAGAGTGTATGACCAGATCAGGCAAAGTGTTGCCTATTCCGGAACCAATGTAAAGATCTGTGTATCGCATGCGGGATTAACATTGGGAGAAGATGGCGCTACTCACCAGATACTGGAAGACCTGGCCATGATGCGTGCCATGCCCGAAATGACGGTGATCAATCCATGTGATTACAATCAAACCAAAGCGGCTACGATCGCTATAGCCGAACATAACGGTCCCGTATACCTGCGTTTTGGCAGGCCGGTAATTCCCGTATTTACTAATGCAGATCAGAAATTTGAAATAGGCAAAGCATGGATAGTGAATGAAGGAAAAGATGTAAGCATTTTTGCAACAGGCCACCTGGTATGGGAAGCCATACAGGCCGGGGAAATACTGGAGCAGGAGGGCATAGATGCCGAGATCATTAATATTCACACCATCAAACCGCTGGATGAAGAAGCCATATTAAATTCCGTTAAAAAAACAGGTTGTGCCGTTACCGCAGAAGAGCACCAGCTAAATGGCGGGCTGGGTGATGCTGTATGCCAGTTGCTCAGCAGGAAATTACCCACGCCTGTAGAGATGGTAGGCGTAAACAATTCATTTGGCGAAAGTGGCACCCCTGCACAACTCATGGAAAAGTATGGGTTGAATGCACAAAGCATCGTGCAAAAAGTGCGGGAAGCCATTAAAAGAAAAGAATTTGTTGAAACAATAATATAACATTTATGAGCCAGACAGCAGCCTATGTAATAGGAGTAGATTATGGTACAGATTCCGTGAGAACCATTATTGTAGATGCTCACAACGGTAAAGAAATAGCCGCATCTGTATACTACTATCCCCGGTGGAAAAAACAGTTGTATTGTGATGCGGTTGAAAACCAGTTCCGTCAACATCCCCTGGATTATACAGAAGGATTGGAATTTACCATTAAAGATTGTGTGAGCAAGGCCGGCGCTGAAGTTGCTGCTCATGTAAAAGCAATATCAGTGGATACCACAGGTTCTTCTCCTGTAGCTGTGGACAAAACAGGAACGCCGCTGGCATTGCTGCCAGAATTTGAAAGCAATCCCAACGCCATGTTTGTTTTGTGGAAAGATCATACTTCCGTAAATGAAGCATCGCAGATAAATGCACATGCCCAAAAATTTGGCACCAACTATTTACAATTTGTCGGTGGCATTTATTCTTCTGAATGGTTTTGGTCTAAACTCCTACATGTACTGCGCAATGATGAGCAGGTGAGAAAATCCATATATTCTTTTGTAGAACATTGTGACTGGGTGCCATTTTTATTAACCGGCGGAACAGACGTGCACCAAATGAAAAGAGGCGTATGCGCAGCAGGACATAAAATGCTATGGGCGAGAGAGTGGGATGGTCTTCCTCCGAATGAATTCTTCGCAAGCCTGGATCCGTTGTTGGATGGCTTTACTTCCAAACTTTTTAAAGATACCTATGCTGCGGATCAGGCTGTGGGATTGATAAGCAGCGAATGGTCTGCCCGGCTAGGTTTACCGGCAGATGTAGTAATCGGTGTGGGTGCATTTGATGCCCACATGGGAGCAGTTGGCGGACAGATAGAGCCGTACCACCTGAGTAAAGTGATGGGCACATCCACCTGCGATATGCTGGTAGCGCCTGCGAATGAAGTAGGAGATAAATTAATTAAGGGAATTTGCGGGCAGGTACCCGGCTCCATTATACCGGGTATGATCGGGATGGAAGCAGGCCAGTCTGCATTTGGCGACGCATACGCTTGGTTCAAGAGTTTATTGGTTTGGCCACTACAAAACATCCTGTCAAAATCTACTGCTTTTCCCCAGGAAGAACTAGACAAGCTGATTAAGGAAACTTCAGATGCTATTATATCCCAGTTGAGTGAAGAAGCAGATCAGATACCGGTGGATACAGGCAGCGAATTAACGGTAGATTGGTTTAACGGAAGAAGAACACCGGATGCCAGCCAGTTAATGACGGCTTCCATTACCGGTCTCAGTATGGGGAGCAATGCGGCATCTGTATTCAGATCCATTGTGGAAGCTACGTGCTTTGGCGCTAAAGCCATTGTTGATCGTTTTAACGAGGAGGGCATACCTGTGAAGGGATTGATTGGTATGGGCGGTGTAGCCAAAAAATCTCCCTTCATCATGCAGATGATGGCGGACGTAATAAATATGCCCATTCGTATTCACCGCTCTGAACAAACCTGTGCTTTAGGTGCTGCAATGTTTGCAGCAACAGTGGCAGGTATCTATAGCAGAGTGGAAGAAGCGATGGCGGCAATGGGGCAAGGGTTCGATGCAGAATATTTTCCAAACCCGGAAAGAGTAGCTGTATATCAACAACGGTACGAGCGCTACAAGCAATTAGGAATTTTTACAGAACAACATTTAACCTCTCCTTCCAAATCACCCTTAGAATTACATACCGCATGAGCCGTTATACCCATATACAACAGGAAGCATACGAAGGAAATATGCAGTTACCAAAATTAGGATTGGTATTATTCACTTTCGGTAACGTAAGTGCCGTAGACAGAAGCCTCGGCGTATTTGCCATCAAACCAAGTGGCGTGCCTTATGAAGATCTGTCCCCTGAAAAAATGGTGATCGTGGATTTTGAAGGCAATACCATCGAAGGTTCTTTTCGTCCCTCGTCCGATACAAAAACACATGCAGTGCTATACAAACATTGGGAGAAGATCGGTGGTATCGTACATACGCATTCCACTTACGCAACAGCATGGGCACAATCACAAAGAGATATTCCCATTTTTGGGACCACCCATGCAGATTACAATACGGTAGATATTCCCTGCGCAGCGCCGATGAGTGATGAAATGATAAAAGGAAATTATGAATACGAAACTGGTTTCCAGGTCATCAACTGTTTTAAAGAAAAAGGATTGAATTACGAGGAAGTGGAAATGATACTGGTAGGAAACCATGCACCATTCACCTGGGGTAAAAACGCCGCTAAAGCGGTTCACAATAGTGCCGTATTGGAGTTTATTGCACAAACAGCTTTGTTAACGGAGCAGATCAACCCTTCAGCACCCAGGCTGAAAGACGCTATAAGACAAAAACATTTTGAACGCAAACATGGACCCGACAGTTACTATGGGCAATAAAAATTCCCGGCATAAAATGAACGGTAAAAAAATATTATTCCCCGTAGCATTAGCCTTTTGTGCCAATGTGGTTGCGCAGCAAAAAGATTATCCTTTTACGGCTGTGCCATTTACCAGTATTCACCTGTCGGATAACTTCTGGCTGCCCAGGATAAAAGTGAACCATAAGGTTACCATCCCGGCGTCGTTTGAACGTTGTGAAAAAACCGGCCGTGTAAAAAACTTTGAAATGGCGGCAACAAAAACCGGAAAATTCTGCACGGTATTCCCTTTTGATGATACCGACATTTATAAAACCATTGAAGGCGCTTCCTATTCCCTCAGCCTTTTTCCCGATAAAAATTTATCGATCTATATTGATTCACTCATTGATAAAGTGGCCAAAGCACAAGAACCTGATGGGTACCTTTATACGGCACGAACCATTGACCCTTTGCATCCGCATACATGGTCGGGCATGAAACGCTGGGAAAAAGAACGGGATATGAGCCACGAGTTATATAACTCCGGCCATTTATACGAGGCCGCGGCCGCACACTTTGCAGCCACGGGGAAACGAAACCTGCTCAGCATCGCATTAAAAAATGCAGACCTTGTGTGTTCAGTTTTTGGCAAAGAAAAATTACGAGTGGCACCTGGCCACCAGGTAGTGGAAATGGGCCTGGTAAAATTATATCGCATTAGCGGCAAACCGGAATACCTGTCTACGGCAAAATATTTTATTGAAGAGCGCGGCCATTACACCGGCTATGATCCTAAAAACCGGGACCCCTTTAAAAATGGTGCTTATTGGCAGGACCACATACCGGTTGTGGATCAGAAAGAGGCCATTGGCCATGCCGTACGTGCCGGTTACCTGTATGCTGCTGTAGCAGACGTTGCGGCGTTAACAGGTGATACCCAACTGCTGAAAGCGATCGATAGCATCTGGACAAATATGGTGAGTAAAAAGATCTATGTACAGGGCGGGGCCGGTGCTGTTGGATCAGGTGAGCGGTATGGTGATAATTATGAATTGCCAAATGCCACTGCCTACAATGAAACCTGTGCAGCTATCGCAAATGTATATTGGAACCAACGGATGTTTCAATTACATGGCGACTCAAAATATATTGATGTGCTGGAAAAGATCTTATACAATGGATTGATCTCGGGTGTAGGCCTGGATGGCAAATCATTTTTCTATACCAATGCCATGCAGGTGAAAAATAATTTTAACCATAATCACCTTGAGCGTGAGCGGGCCGGCTGGTTTGAATGTTCCTGCTGCCCTACTAACATGACAAGGCTGCTGCCGTCTGTTCCGGGTTATGTGTATGCGCAAAAAGGTAACGAGGTGTTTGTAAATTTATTCATCAACAGCAATGCATCCATGAGCGTGCAAGGGAAAGCAGTGGCTATCGAGCAGCAAAATAACTATCCCTGGAGCGGCGACCTGAAATTTATCGTGTCTCCCAAAAAAGGAACAATGCCGTTTAATTTAAATGTTCGGATACCGGGGTGGGCAAAAAATGAAGCCATTGTTTCTGAGCTGTATACTTTTCAATCAAAGTCTGAATCGAAGGTAACTATCACTGTTAACGGGCAACCGGTGCAATATGAAACAAGGACGGGTTATGCGGTGCTTAACCGGAAATGGAAACAAAATGATATAGTGGAAGTAAAACTGCCGATGGAAGTGCGCCGGGTAAAAGCCAGTGATAAATTAAAAGAGGACGTTGGTAAGGTAGCGCTGCAAAGAGGTCCGTTAATATATTGTGCCGAATGGCCGGACAATAACGGATCAGTGTCGACGATAATTATTCCAGCGGCCGCCTCGTTTACCACGGTATTTGAAGCCAGGTTGCTGAATGGTGTAATGCTTTTAAAATCACAGGTGAATAAAATAAATGTATCAGGGAACATGGTCGCTACCACAACAGAACCATTCACCGCTATCCCCTACTACGCCTGGGCAAACAGGGGTAAAGGTGAAATGATGGTATGGTTCCCGGAGCGGGTAAGCTCAGTGGATGTCATATCCCAATAGCCTGTTGATTCACCGTGTAGAAAGAAGAAGCACCGATTCGCAAAGTCTCTGTGGTAGCTCAATTATTTCTTATTCCCTACGGCAAAAGAAGCAATAAAAAACATATTAAAAACGATAAAATGACATCATTAAAAGAATTCGAAGTTTGGTTTGTCACCGGCAGCCAGCACCTATATGGTGAGGAAACACTGAAGAAAGTAGCGGAGCATTCGCAGGAAATAGCGAGATCATTGGATGCGGATGGAGAGATCCCGGTCAGGATCGTTTTTAAACCAACCGTAAAATCTCCCGAGGAAATTTATGCGGTATGTGTGGAAGCGAATGCTTCTAAGAGTTGTATTGGCATCATAGCATGGATGCATACTTTTTCTCCTGCCAAAATGTGGATAGGTGGATTAAAAATATTGCATAAACCATTGCTCCATTTACACACCCAGTTCAACCGCGACATTCCATGGAACGATATTGACATGGATTTTATGAACCTGAACCAAAGTGCCCATGGCGACAGGGAGTTTGGTTTTATCATGAGCCGCATGAGGCTTAAAAGAAAAGTTGTGGTCGGGCATTGGCAGGACGCCAAAGTCATAGAACGCATAAACATTTGGGCAAGGGCTGCGGCTGGCTGGAACGACTGGCAGGGCGCAAAATTTGTTCGGTTTGGGGATAACATGCGATATGTGGCGGTAACTGATGGTGATAAGGTGGAAGCAGAGATGAAATTCGGCTATAGCGTGAACACGCATGGCATTGGCGACCTCGTGAAAGTGATCAATGAAGTAAGTGACGGGGACGTAGATAAACTCACACAGGAATATTTTGATACTTACCATGTGGCGGATGGTTTAAAAAAAGAAGGCAAACAATACCAGTCCCTTCGTGATGCAGCCAGGATCGAGGTAGGTATGCAGTATTTTTTAGAGCAGGGAAATTTCAAAGGTTTCAGTGATACATTTGAGGACCTGCATGGCATGAAACAATTACCAGGCATCGCTGCACAAAGGCTGATGGCAAAGGGTTATGGTTTTGCAGGTGAGGGCGACTGGAAAACAGCTGCACTGGTAAGAGCGATGAAAATAATGGGTACCGGGCTGAAAGGGGGCAACAGTTTTATGGAAGATTACACCTACCATTTTGACCCGGCCAATCCCCTGGTACTCGGTTCGCACATGCTGGAGATCTGCCCGAGCATAGCCAGCAACAAACCTTCCTGCGAAATTCATCCATTGGGTATTGGGGGAAAGGAAGACCCCGTAAGATTGGTCTTTAATTCCGCAGCTGGCCCGGCATTAAATGCTTCGGTTATTGATATGGGCAACAGGTTCCGCTTACTGGTAAATGAAGTGGAAGCGGTGGAACCAGTGCACGATCTCCCGAAACTGCCTGTGGCACGCGTACTATGGAAACCCTATCCGAACATGAATGACGGTTGCGCTGCCTGGATATTGGCCGGTGGTGCGCACCATACCGGCTATAGCCAGAATCTAACCTCGGAGCATATGGAAGATTTTGCGGAGATGGCAGGCATAGAATATGTGCGCATCGGCAAACAAACAGACCTGTACCAGTTTAAGAATGAGCTTCGCTGGAGCGAAGTTTATTACAGATAAATCACAACAATTCAATACATTTAAAAATCAGTTTATTTAAACCAATCAAAACTACTGTGCATGGATAAGAATCTTGCTTTTGCCGATTACCTCGTATTTATTATTTATTTTATTGTAGTAGCCGGTTATGGCTATAGTATCTACCGCAAACGGAAAAAAAATGAACATGATGCCAAAGCCTATTTTCTCGCGGAAGGCACATTAACCTGGTGGGCCATTGGAGCTTCACTGATCGCTTCCAACATTTCTGCAGAACAATTTATCGGCATGAGTGGGGAAGGATTTTTCCTTGGTATTGCAGTTGCCGCCTACGAATGGATCGCTGCCATCGCTTTGATCATCATTGCGGTTTGGTTTATTCCCGTTTATTTGAAGAACCATATTTATACCATGCCCCAGTTTTTGAAGACAAGGTATAATGAATCCACCGCCCTGATCATGGCTATCTTCTGGCTCTTCCTTTACGTGTTTGTAAACCTTACTTCTATTTTATACCTGGGTGCAGTAGCCATCAACGGCCTTGCCGGCGGAGAATACCTGCATGTGATTATGGTGGGCCTTGCAGTATTTGCCCTGCTCATTTCCCTCGGCGGTATGAAAGTGGTAGCTTATACTGACGTAATACAAGTGGCCGTATTGATCATTGGTGGTTTGGTCACCACGTATATTGCCCTCACAACCGTTGGGCAATATTTCGGCGTAGGCGAAAATGCGATTGCCGGATTTAAAGTATTAATGCGGGAAGCACCGGACCATTTTAAAATGATCATACCGAGGCCTACGGCTGAGTCTTCCCAGAATGATATCAGTAAATACCTCACTTTCCCGGGTGTACTTTCTTACCTGGCAGGTATCTGGATCATCAACCTGAACTATTGGGGATGTAACCAATATATTACGCAAAGGGCGCTGGGAGCGGATTTGCAAACGGCCCGCACAGGTATCCTTTTTGCCGGCTTCCTTAAATTATTAATGCCGCTCATCGTGATGTTGCCCGGTATCGCTGCATATGTTTTATACCAGGGCGGCCACCTGCCACAGCTTGTTGGTGGAAAAGATGGTGCCTATTCAGCAGTACTTACCTTTTTACCTACAGGGCTTAAAGGTTTATCCGTGGCGGCGCTTACGGCGGCTATCGTTGCCTCTCTTGCAGGCAAGGTCAACAGCATATCCACTATCTACACACTGGATATTCATAAAAAATATTTCCAGAAAGATGCGGGTGAAAAACAACAGGTTTACATTGGCAGGTTTGCAGTATTCGCTGCAATGATACTTGCTGTATTGTTTACCTGGAGTGATGTGCTGGGCATTGGTGGTGTGGGCGGTTTCACCTATATCCAGAAATATACAGGCTTTATCAGTCCGGGTGTTTTTGCGATGTTCCTACTTGGTATGTTCTGGAAGAGAACAACGGGGGCTGCTGCCATTGCAGGGTTGATTACCGGATTTTTATTATCGGTCTTGTTCAATGAATTTGCACCGGGTCTTTTTGGAAACGATACATTGCTTTACACCGCTTACCCCAATGGCAAAGGTGGTTTTGAAATTCCTTTTCATATCTGTATGGGCCTGGCATTTATGTTCACCATGCTGGTAATGGTTATAATAAGCATGGCCGGACCTAAGGTAAATCCGAAAGCATTTGAGCTGGACAAGGAGATGTTCCGGTTAAAACCACAAACAACTGCGTTGATCGTGGTTACCTTACTCCTCATCATTGCACTGTATGCCAAATTTTGGTAGTACAGGATAGCAAGACTTATTATTAAAATAAATTTCTGATGGTCGCCCATGTAGGTTGCAGTGAATGCACATCGCATGGGCGATTCTTTTCTCCACTCAATAGATATGAGCAACAAGCAACATTTTTTATTTGACCTGAATGGTACCATGGTAGATGATATGGACTACCACATTACGGCCTGGCACCAGGTATTCAATGATTGGGGAGCCCCTATTTCATGGGAACAAATGAAGGAAGAGTGTTACGGCAAAAATGAGGAGATCGTGGAAAGAATATACCCGGCCAGCTTTAGTGAACAGGACATAAGGGACATGAGCCTGCAGAAGGAAAAACAATACCAGCTTACCTATAAACCGCACCTGGAATTATTGCCCGGCCTCGATAACTTTTTAAAGAAAGCGCAGGAGCTAAAGATCGGGATGGCTATCGGTTCAGCCGCCATAATGACCAATATCGACTTTGTAATAGACCACCTGGACCTACGCGGCTATTTTGAGGTAATCGTGAGCGCCGATGAAGTACATTTGAGTAAACCCGACCCGGAAACTTATCTCACCTGTGCTGGCAGATTGCAGGCCCGACCTGAAACTTGTATTGTATTTGAAGATTCCACCAAGGGAGTAGCCTCTGCATTAAATGCAGGAATGAAATGTATTGCGGTGACTACTTTGCACCGTGACAATGAATTTGATCAATACAAGAATGTGTTACTCACCGTTAAAGATTATACGGATGAGCGACTACGCCAACTGTTTTTTAAGTAGCAGCAAGCCCCATTAAAGTTTTCCTCGATCAGACCTTACTGCAACTGGGTTTTCATTGCCGCTTCCAACTTATCCAATGACTGGTTCCAACCCCGCACACACTCGTAAAATATTTCTGAAGGTATACCCTCGTGTGTTAATACCAGGTTAGTGGCATCCCCTACCTGTTCAAAACAGAGGGAGATTAACAGAATCATGGGCCATTTTCCCGGCATATCCAGATCAGCAGCGGGAATCATGTGGCCTTTATTGTTAGAAAAACTGTCGGTAAGAACCATTTTTTTATACGGCACAATTTCGTTGTAGGTACCTGTAGACCATATTTTCTCGCCCAGGGATGAACGCTTACAAAGCAGGTATTTGCCGCCGATCCTCACATCAATAGCTGAATAAGTGCAAGTAAAATTATTGGGTCCCCACCATTTTTTTAAACTTTCAGCGTTAGTCCATGCCTGCCAGACCAGACTAACGGGAAGATCGAAAGCCCTCACGATCACTATTTCTTTTTGTTTTGCAGAAAGGGTGCGAGGCTCAGCTATATTTGCCATATTACCAGGTTTATATTATACATGTCCATAATCAAACAACATGCCTCTTGTATTGTTCACCAGGTTAAATTCAGAAAAACCAAATAATGATGAAAATCAAAGAGATGTAAAAAGATAAATCTTTAACTGTTCAAATAAAAAAAAAGCCATCAACAAAAGTTGATGGCCGGCTCTTAAAGCCCAGATTATTTTTACGGAGAAGCCCGGTTACGCGAGAATAACCGAAGGCGTCCATGATTTATCTGTAGACATGAATACCTTCTTTTTATTTAGTGAAGTATGAAATTACGACTTTTCTGAAAATGGCCTAAAAAAATAACCATAAAAATGTTAAGAAGGGCTGAAAGGGGAATTTACTCAACAATTGTGGAAAGGCCCTCATAATTATGAACCGGGTAATATAAATCATGGAAGGTATTGCTTTAGATCATTGTAACATAATGGTTGCATACATATATTTAATTTGATTAAGCATACTTCGCAACTGGTAAATCAGCAGCGAGGTTCCATCAGTAATAAAACTTCCAGGAATGATTGTTATCGTTATCGGGCTACCTGGTTCAGGCAAAAGTTACTTTGCAGAGCGTCTTGCCCGGATGATCCGGGCGGAATATGTGAACAGCGATCGCCTTCGGGAAGAAATGTTCAGAACCAGGACCTACACAGATGAGGAGAAAAATGCCGTCTATAACGCGATGCTGGCAAAAATGAAGGAAGCCCTTCTGCAGAAAAGGACCATTGTACTGGACGCAACATTTCACAAAGAAACCAAAAGGAAAGAGTTTACCAGGGAAGTAGCTGGCGGAGAAAATATTGTCTTTATTGAAGTGAAGGCAGATGAAAATATTATCCGGGAACGATTAAAAAACAGGAGGCCGCACAGTGAGGCGGATTTCAATGTATACCTGTTAATTCAGCAACAATGGACCCCCCTGAACGGCCGGCATTTATTATTGGAGTCTACGAATAACAACATCAAAAACATGTTGCAAAAAGCCGCAGTATACCTGCAACAGAACCATGACAAATGAACAGATCAACCGCCTGCTTGCAAAAGGAAATTTTCCGGGGAACGAAAATAACCGGCGTTTAATTGAAACCCATATATCCTGGGTAATCCTATGCGATCAGTACGTCTACAAAATTAAGAAGCCCGTTTTATATTCATTCCTCGATTTTTCTACCCCGGCACTCCGGAAGCATTTTTGCCAACGGGAAATTGAACTAAATAAACGGCTCACGCAGGACATTTACATCAATGTGTTACCAGTTTATGCATCCCCGGAGGGATACGGCATTGGAAGTGGTGATGGGGCAATCATCGATTATGCGGTGAGGATGTTTAAAATGGATACAGCAAAACAAATGGATGTACTCCTCTCTGCAAATAAAGTGACCGAAGACGAGATTCTCCAACTTGCAAAAAAAATTGCTTCCTTTCATAAAACCACTGTTGTCATTAAGGAGAAAAATTACCTGGACGTACAGGAAATGTTTAATGACCTTGCAGGCCAGGCTGCATTCCTTGCTGATGAAACAGGCGGAGGTACAAGTGAACTTATCCGCCAGGCAATTGAAATTTCAAACCGGTTTATTGAAGGCCATACAGCCAGGCTGAAAGAGAGGCTCAGGGAAGGATTTTTCCGGGATTGCCATGGGGACCTTCACTCCCGGAATATTTTTTTATTACCCGCTCCACAGCCATTTGATTGTATTGAATTCAATGACGATCTCCGGGAAATTGATGTATTGAATGAAGTGGCTTTCCTTTGTATGGACCTCGATTTTGCCGGCCGGCAGGACCTGTCTGCCTTATTTATGGAGGAGTATACCACAAGATTCCCTGCGATAAAAACACAGGAGGATCGCAGTCTTTTCATCTATTACAAAAGTTACCGGGCAAACATAAGGGCGAAAGTAAATAGCCTTCGGGCAAAGTCTGCACCAGATGAAGCCGAAAAGAAAAAAGCCCTCATCACAGCAGCAAAATACCTTGACCTGATGGATGGGTACCTAAGATCACCCTGGCTCATTGCTTAATCGCCAGCAGATGAGGTATGGCAAATTACCCTCATGCCGCACAACCACAATCATCAAAAAGCATGTCCGTCATCATTAACGCCCCACATCTGTTAATGTAATTTTATCCCAGATCCGGACTCAGTCCGGGCGGGAAAGCGGGCAGAGATAGCTGTTTAAACGGCAGTAAACTACCTGGCTGCAACGCAGGATAAAAACTGCTAACCGTTTCAAGGATGATGACCTCTGGATAGGCTGCTACACAATAATAGTTGTAAAAGGATGTAACCTGTAGCAGTTGCAAGGCAGGTTGACAAATCTGCCTTTTTTTTATTTGCAAGACCAGGAGAAAAAGCGGATGCAACTTGCGGAAAGCCGATTCCCGGCGAACAAGCGCTAATTGATTTGAATAAAATAAAAAAGACCCAAATAAAATTGAGTCTTTTTGTGCCCAGAACAGGATTCGAACCTGCACATCCTTGCGAACGCTGCCACCTGAAGGCAGTGCGTCTACCAATTTCGCCATCTGGGCAGTTTCCAGGTTTCGCGTTTAAGGTTTGAACGTTTAAGGTTTCCTGCCAATTTGAGATACCCAAGCCGGGGGAAACGTTAAACGATTTAAACGTTAAACGTTAATAATGGGCTGCAAATATAAGCCCTTACACTGAAACATTAAAATCTCTCAGTGCATCATTCAAACTTGTTTTAAGATCCGTACTTGGTTTCCGCTGGCCGATTATAAGTGCACAGCCCACGCCGTACTCCCCTGCGGGAAATTTCTTATTGTAAGTGCCGGGTATCACCACGCTCCGGGCAGGTACAACACCCTTCGTTTCTACCGGCTCCGCCCCACTCACATCAATGATCTTGGTAGATTGGGTTAGTACCACGTTAGCCCCCAATACTGCCTCTTTTTCTACCCTTACCCCTTCCACCACGATACAGCGGCTGCCTATAAAACAACCATCTTCAATGACAACCGGGCTGGCCTGCAAGGGTTCCAAAACGCCGCCGATACCAACACCGCCGCTGAGGTGCACAGCTTTCCCGATCTGCGCACAACTGCCAACGGTTGCCCAGGTATCCACCATCGTGCCTTCATCCACATAGGCCCCGATGTTTACATAAGATGGCATGAGCACTACATTTTTTGCAAGGTAGGCCCCATAACGTGCTACCGCGTGTGGCACCGCCCTTACTCCAAGCTCCTTGTAATTACTCTTCAGCTTCATTTTATCGTAAAACTCAAAAGGCGGGAGTGTGTACGTTTTCATTTGCTGTATCCCGAAATACAATAATATCCCCTGCTTTACCCATTCATTCACCTGCCATCCGCCGCTAACAGGTTCGGCTGTACGCAACCTGCCTTTGTCCACTTCTTCAATCACATCTTTTATGGCCTGGATGTATTCCTCATCCTTTAGTAAATCACGGTTTTCCCAAACCTGTTGTACCTGTTCTTTCAAACTCATTTTTTAATATTTGTGCAAACTTAGTAAATAAAAAAGTTCATTTTTGTACAAACATTTGTTCAATATTCATCATCTCTGGCCTGTCCCGACTGGTAGGAGTCATTCACTTGTACGGCATATTTTCAAATCGGCCAGCGCCTGAGAGGTACCGGCCATCGGATCAGTAATACATGCAGACTGTAAAAAATATCATCATTCGCCTTCCCAACTGGCTCGGCGATCTTGTTATGAGCACAGCATTCGTGAAAGCGGTGCAGCAGCAATACCCCGATGCACGGCTAGACCTGGTAACCAAAAAGGGAATAGATTTTTTGCTGGACTATTTCCCGCCCCATGGGCAGCGGTTTGTTTTTGATAAAGTAGTTTTCAAGGGCCTAAAAGGAGCATGGTCCTATGGACGTATGCTTCGAAGGCAGCAAAAGTATGACCTGTTTTTTTGTTTGCCAGACTCTATGTCTTCGGCAGTTATGGCCCGTGCCACAGGATCACGCAAGGTCATTGGGTTCAAAAAAGAATTAAGATCAGTTTTGCTCACCCGGTCATTTACCAAAAAAAAGGGAAAACACCGGGTCGAAGAATACATTAACCTGCTGGAACAATTCACAAAAACAAGTATCCCTGTGCCGCCGGTTGAACTGGTTCAGCCTGCTGGAAACAGGAAAGATGTAGTGGTGATCAATATCAATTCGGAAGCAGTATCACGGAGATTACCAGTTACAAAAGCCATCAGCCTGGTGAATACCATCCGAAACGCTGTTAAAGAGGATATAGTCCTGGTTGGGAGCGCAAAAGAAAAAACCTTTGTAGACGCGGTGTATTATGGCCTCGCCGATACAACAGGCATCCGGAATGTGGCAGGCAAGACCAGCCTGCCCGAACTCCTGGACTTACTAGGCAGCAGCGCCCTCGTGCTCACCACCGATAGCGGTCCGGCCCATGTGAGTAATGCCATGCAAACCCATACCGTTGTACTTTTTGGCGCCGGCAATGAAAATAATACCGCTCCTTTCAACAAGGATAAGAGAACCATTATCCGGCTGGGAAAATTATCCTGCGAACCCTGTGTGAACAATACCTGCAAACAATTTGGTATACCTGAGTGTTTAATCCAACTGGATGAGGAGTTTATTGCATCAACGATTCTTCAACTGCTAAAATCTACCGCGAATGTTATTTGATGATGACATAAAAAATTGTGTTGCCATATTGCGCGCAGGCGGCATCGTTCTATACCCGACCGATACTGTGTGGGGTATTGGATGTGACGCCAGCAATGAAGAAGCCGTGGAAAAGATCTTTGCTGTAAAAAAAAGGAACGAGGAAAAAAGCATGATCATCCTGGTCGCAGATGAAAAGGATATCCTTAATTACACAGATCATCCGGAACCTGTGATATTTGATTATGTAAAAGGAGTGCACAAACCAACCACGGTAATTTATGAAAATGCCAAAAACCTTGCAAGGAATCTCATCAATAAAGACGGGAGCATAGGTATCAGGATCGTGAAAGATCCGTTTTGCAGGGAACTTATCAAACAATTTGGAAAACCGATCGTTTCCACCTCTTCAAATATATCAGGATATCCTCCCCCATCCTTTTACGAGGACATTGAAGCTGAAATAAAAAGCGGTGTTGACTATATAGTGCAACACCGCCGGGATGATTTAACACCTGCATCACCCAGCACCGTTATTAAACTGGGCACAGACGGGCAGATACAGATTCTCAGGCAATAATTTATTAAAGTGCAAAACCAACCCCTACCTGGATGGTCTGGTTCTTCCATTTCTCCTGGTTGTCGATATCGTTGATGTTGCTAAGGCCTACTGCATAACGGCCATATATTCTTAACTTGGAAATATTCAGTTGCAAACCGCCCAGCATGCTGAAATCCCCTTTGGAAAAAGCTTCCCGGCCATTCTTCAACAGGCTCTGGTCCTGTTCTATCAGGATACCAAACTGCGGGCCTACCTGCAGGGAAACAAAAGGATTTGGATTATAATTCAGTAGTATTGGAATCTTCAGGTACTTCAACTGAACCTTCGAAACGGAATTGAAGGCATACACATCACTGAAGTTCTCACTGGTATCTACATTTACCTGGCTGAATAAAACCTCGGGTTGGATACCGAATTTTTTTGTGAGGCCGATGTCAACGAAACCACCGATGTGGTAACCATAGCTGAATTTATCTTTAAAGGCCTGGCCATCTACTTTGTGTATGTCAGCACCGCCTTTTACACCAATTTTAAAGCCCTGTGCCAGGGCTGCTGTAGTGCTTAGGGAAAGCAATAGAACTGCAAATAGGATTTTATTTTTCATGTGTAAAATTTTCAAGAACATTTTTCAAGTTATATGCCAATCATAAAACATTCAAAAAAAATGTGGTAGCTTAACAAACATTTCTGAGTTAAGACCCTGGTTTACTGGCATAGTTTAAAGTATTTCTATTTTATAATAGGGAAATCCATACCTTTGCGCCGATTTTAGATTTTCTGAGAATTACATGACATGCTCAGATGCTGTTGATAGCAGGTATTACCGCTTCGTTTATACCATCCAGTTATTTTCTCTCCAACGGCCATACGCATAACATGTGACCATCAAAAACTTTTTTTTTGACCACTATGTTATTGCTAAGGGCAATACCGGTCTTTATTTTTAAAAATTATTAATACAATGAATGCATTTGAAGCATTAGGCCTCAACGAAAATATCGTACAGGCAACAACGGATCTTGGTTTTACAGAACCTACCCCCATTCAACTACAAGCTATTCCCGTTTTGCTATCAGGCACGACCGATTTTGTTGGCCTTGCACAAACCGGAACTGGTAAAACAGCTGCATTTGGGCTACCATTGTTGCAGCTGATAAACCCTGCAGACAAATTCCCCCAGGCCCTGATCGTGTGCCCTACGAGGGAACTGTGCCTGCAGATTACCAATGACCTGGTGGATTTTATGAAACACAGCAAAGGTGTTATGAGCGAGGCCGTATATGGTGGAGCATCTATCGTGATGCAGATCCGCAACCTGAAAAGAGGTGTACAGATCGTTGTGGCTACCCCGGGTCGCCTGATCGATCTTATTGAAAGGAAAGCTATTGACTTGCAGAAAGTTAAATACGTGGTCCTGGATGAGGCGGATGAAATGCTGAACATGGGTTTCCGCGATGACATCGATTTTGTGTTGAAAAATACGATCAACAGGGAAAGCATCTGGTTGTTCAGCGCCACTATGCCACCGGAAGTGAGGGCGATTGCCAAAAACTTCATGGAGAACCCGAAAGAAATTACAGTTGGTAAAAAGAACAGCGGTAACGTAAATATTGACCACCAGTTTTTTGTAGCACCTGCGCATAGCCGTTATGAAACATTAAAACGCCTGATAGATTTTAACCCCGGCATGTACGGCATTATTTTTACCCGTACCAAAGCTGATGCGCAGGATATAAGCGAAAGATTAGCCAAGTCCGGTTACGAAATAGAAGCCCTGCATGGTGACCTTACGCAACAACAAAGAGATAGGGTAATGGGCCGGTTTCGTACCAAAGCATTGCAATTATTAATTGCTACCGATGTGGCAGCAAGGGGTATTGATGTAGATGGCATATCCCATGTAATAAATTACGAATTGCCGGATGATATTGAAGTGTATACCCACAGAAGCGGCCGTACTGGCAGGGCGGGCAAAACTGGAATCTGTTTGTCTATCTGTCACAGCAGGGAAACTTTTAAAATAAGAACCCTTGAAAAAATGGTGAATGCTTCCTTTCATAAATTAGATATACCCAGTGGTAAGGATGTTTGCCGCAAACAGTTTTTTCATTTTATGGATAAGCTCATCAGCACCGATATTTCTAACGGAGATTATGAGACCTACCTGCCAGACCTGATGAAAAAATTTGAAAATGTAAGCAAAGAAGAAGTGTTGCAGAGAGTAGCCGCTCTTGAGTTTGATCATTTTCTTAAATATTACGAAAATGCGGAAGACTTAAACTCAAGAGATGCGGGCCGCAGCAGAGAAAGGTTTGATGGTGTAGTAAGAGACGACAGCAGCCGTAAGGATCGCACCAGCTTTAACCGCAGAGATAATGGTTATACCCGCCTGTTTGTAAATTTAGGTACCAAAGATGGTTTTTACAAAGCCAGTTTTTTGCAATTTATTTTAGATGAAAGCAATCTTAAAAAAGAAGTGCTGGGCAAAATAGATATGAGAGATATGAACAGTTGGGTGGAAGTAGATAAAGAAAATGCAGGCAGAATGATAAAATCTATTGACGGCAAAAGATACAATAACCGTGTGGTGAGAATGAATGAAGCAGATGGTGGTTTTAAAAGAGCCGCTGATGAAGGCTTTGCAGGCGGAAGAAGTGACAGAGCGGAAGGAAGAAAAAGAATATATTCTCCGAGAGAAAATAAAAATTCTTAGAATAAAAAACCCTGGATAATTCCGGGGTTTTATTTTATCCCTGTAAATTAATTTTCAGAGATAATAAATATTAGCTGCAGTTATATATTTACTAAGTAGCTTGATACCAACCCGGGAGATTTAAATTCCTATTTACCGATCATTTTTTGTATCCCTTTTTCTAATTTTTCTTCTGATGCTGTTACAGAATTTTTTAAAAACTGGCTGAACCAAAAGCCTGAGTTTTTTATAATTCTTTGCTGCGTTTTAAAATCTACATACACTAAACCAAACCTTGGATGATACCCTTCGGCCCATTCAAAATTATCCATCAGTGTCCACACAAAATAGCCTGTTACATTTACGCCTTCCTTTTTGGCAAGAAGCACCTGGCCAATATAGAGTAGTTCTTTAGCGTGGCATCTTTACTTATTGACCATTTTAAACCAACTCAATAACAGTAATCTCCGGCAACACCCCTACCCGTCCGGGGTAACCAATAAAACCAAAACCACGGTTCACATATAATTTTTGTTGTTCGCCTTCATATAAACCAGCCCATTGTTTGTAAATGTATTGTACAGGGCTCCATTTAAAACCAGGCAGTTCTACACCAAACTGCATACCATGTGTATGGCCACTAAGCATAAGGTTGATATCGGTATATTTTTTATTTACCTCTGCATCCCAATGGCTGGGATCGTGGCTCATCAATATTTTAAAAGGATATTTTTCCGTACCTGCATAAGCCAGTTCCATTTTACCGTGTTTAGGAAAATTGTTTTTTGCACTCCAGTTTTCTATACCAAGTACAGCAATCTGTTCGTTATTTTTTTGCAGCACCACATGCTCATTCATCAATAACCGCCAGCCCATATCTGCATGTACCTGTTTAAGATTTTCAAGATTTTGTATTTTGCTTATGCCATCAATAGGCCACTGAACATAATCGCCATAATCATGATTGCCCAGTGTAGAAAAAACGCCCATTGGCGCTTTTAGTTTTGCAAAAACATCTTTTAAAAATTCCATTTCGGTGGCCTTATCATTTACCAGGTCGCCGGTAAAAAGTATAAGGTCAGGTTTTTCATTTAATATTTTTTCTACGCCGGCTTCCACTGCTTTTTTATCCAGCAGGCTGCCGCTGTGTATATCGCTGATGTGTACAATTTTTAAACCCCGGAAAG
>JAYSYY010000003.1:0-50954 GCA_043727215.1 Chitinophagaceae bacterium
CAGCAGCGGCGTCGAAAGAAGTAAGAAAGTTGTTGACGAACGAAGTATTGGCTTTTCAGATAGTTTCAACTTCACGGACTTTCTAAATCCATCACAACCGTGCCCTGTCATGCTCAGGAACGAAGCATATTTTTCAAAAAGGTTTGAAATGAAACATCTGTATTGCTCCGTGGGCCGGGTGGGCCACCCTATTTGGGGTGACTCACCCTTAGTTTACCGGGTGCGGCGGAGGCCGAGATCAAAAGACTGAAGTAAGAGGGTATCATATGGTTTGAGCATGGCGGCACCTGCTGGGTCAAACACATTGTTGAGCAGGTCAGATGAAAAGGAAAATGTATTATCCCGTTGCGAGGTAACGATATAACGGATCATCGGGAGGAACAGGGTATCCTGCAGTTTTTTTATCGCATAAGCCGGGCTTTGCAATTCCACGTACCGGTAAGCCGATCCGGGGAAGTTGACCACCTCATGCAAACGGTACTGCCCGATGTGCAGGAATAAAGCATTGGTATCGTTCACCGGTACTAACCGGGTACTGCTGAAAATATCATAGGTGCCTGTGTGGGTTCTTTTTAATTCCCCGGCGGGAACAATGCCCGTGGCCAGCAGGCTGTCTTCTGTGTGCAATGAAAAACTTTTGTATTGGGGGAAAAAAAAGGCTGCTGCAGGATGGTAGAAGAACTGTGAGAACCTTGTTGCGTAATCCTGCACCACTGATAGGTCATTTATTTCCCCAGTTGATGTATATAACCTGTACCCGGTAAAGTGGGTGAGGAAGTAATTGTCGAAGACCTGGAAATTTTTTGTAGGGTAAACATTTACATCTTTTTTACTGCATGCTGCATGGGCAAACAGCACAAGGAAAAGTAGGTACAGGAAAAATGACTTCATGATGAGTATGTGACTTTTATGGTGGCAAAGAAACGTTGCCAACACATATGCCGTCACCACATAAATATGTGAAAAAATGATAAGGCCTGAAAGGTTAAACAAAGGCGGTGTGTATAAAACGGTGGAAAATTTTTTTACTCTGGCACGGTTTTCAAGCCGGTTATGCAAAATCTATAAAATGAAAAAGCAGAGTGTTCCCGGGTTTTCTATCATGAATAATTCCCGCGCCAACCAACTGGGTATGACCAGGAAAAAAACAGCCACTAAAAAAACGGTGAAGTTTATCTATACAGAAAAAGATCTTGGAGAAGGTTTACTGGAGGCTGGTGTGCCTGAAACCTATACCGTAGGTAAATATCTTGAATTGCGTAATTAATGTGTATTGATGCGCCGTCGGCCCCAGGTCCGGCTTTCTGCAGGCTTCCCATTTATATCTTTTCTTCTCAACGGCTCCTCAGCCGATGGGTTGTTTGTCGTAACCAACAAACGGGCTAAACCTCCGGCTTATCTCTTTATTCTCTTTTTCTCTTTGTGCTCCTGGCTAAAAAACCTCCGGCGTCCCTTCTGAATGCGTGAAAAACTCAAATCAAGCAAAGTTCAACTTTCTCATTCCTTATTTCTTATTCTATAAAGAATTCCAGGTGGGCTGTGCCGGGCTCGAACCAGCGACCCTCACGTTGTCGACGTGATGCTCTAAACCAACTGAGCTAACAGCCCGATAATGTAAAATTATACTATTTCTCACCCGGGCAAATTCTCCGCGGGTAAACAGCTTTAGCGGGAATACTTTTCCTCCCCAATCTTTGAATTGCCTCTCCATTCGCCGCGCAACACAAATATAGCTAATCACTGTCTTCAAAATGAAAATGCTGGTGAAAAGCACCGGCCGCAATATGCAGAGAAAAACCAGCAATTGCAAAATCTTTCAGGATACTTATTAGTGCCAGTTGCCGCATTTCCTGGTCGCCTGCATTTAAATAATTAGGTACGTGTATGGCCAGTATGAAAAATATCAACATGGCTGCAAAAATATATCCCGTGAATTTTACATATTGGTTGGTCACAAAAGAAATACCCACGAGGATGTACGCAGCGCCAATTATGTACGCCCATACGATGCCTCCATACAACGAAGAGGGTACATAAGCCATAAGATCCCGGGGATAAGTAAAATGGAAGATTCCAAAAAGGATCAATACAAGCGAAAGCATATAAATTGCTAACTTGGAAATAATATGATAATGTTTCATGGTTAAAAATTTTACAGAAGGTAAGGAGTGTATATCTTACAAACTATGATCTTTATCAGTCTTTTAGCTTACCAGCAACTGTTTGAGTACTTGCAGTTGGTTTTTAAATTTATTATATCTACTTTACCTCCTAGTGTGATCTGACACCCAGGATCCCAAAGCCTTTTTCATTTTTATAAAACCAAAACTTAACCAGCATGAAACAAATCTTTTTGTCATTTTTTACCATTACAATTCTTTTGGCAGCATGTGATTCAAAAAAAGAAGAAACAACAACCGTTGCTCCCGGGAAGAGTAGTAACCTGGCCTATCCTTACACGGCGGGCTATACTACAGAGTTTACAGATAATGTGTCGGACTCCGATCTTTTGCTTGTATTAAACAGTTATAAATATTGGGAAACCGGCGACTTGGCAGCACTTCGTGCAACCATGGGGGATAGTATGTCCGTGAATGGGTCAGACGGTTTTAAGTTTAACGGCCTCACAGATTCCCTGATGAAAGTGTGGACAGCGCACCGGGATAGCATCAGTTCTATTGTGATCACCATGGATGTGTGGTTAAAAAATCACGCACTTAAAGACAGCGCGGACTTTATTAATGTCTGGTACAAAGAAGTGGATACTTACAAATCCGGGAGGGTAGATTCGGCTTACTTTTCGGATGTTAATGCCCTGAAGAACGGCAAAATTACCTGGTTTTCTTCCTACAGGCAGAGCCTGAAAAAAGAATAGAACGGATCTATATATTCAGTTGAAAGCCTGTACGAGTACAGGCTTTTTTATTTTACAGCCCACCCATCGGCTGCGGAAGGGGAAATTATAACGGTAACGATTCAAAAAAAACGGCAGGAAAAGACGCCGATATTGTTGGAAATCTCAACTTTTATTTTTTACTTTTATACAGCTGATTGCGCCCCCCGGATTTTTAAAACCCTTGAGTAACAAATCTTTCAACTCGGTCTTGCCTCCGGTTATTTTAACACCACAAAATGCATTCCCTCACATGTTAGTGAAAACATGGGCGGGTTAGTATCTTCTATTGCCTGACATCAAAACTATACATTATGAAAAAATTGCAAAAGCATTTTCTGCTGTTGCCAGGGGTAATTCTGGCCCCGTTATGGCTTTTAGCCCAGTTTACGGTAACCGGCACCGTGACGGGCAGCGGCAATGCACCGCTGGTGGGAGCCACGGTGAAAGTCAGGAACAGTAGCACCGCCGGGGCTACAACAGATCTGGCCGGTAAATTTTCCCTGGCTCTTCCTGGTAAACGAGCCACACTTGATATTTCCTACATCGGGTACAAGACCCAGGCTCTACCGGTAGATGAGAACAATAACACCATTACCGTTTCTCTTTCCGCAGATATCGGGAACCTGGATGAAGTGGTGGTAACAGGTTTAGGCACTTCTTTGAAAAGGGCCAACCTGGCCAACGCTGTCTCGTCTGTATCTGCCCGGGAATTAACCGGTACTACTACGCAGGCCACTGTGGATGGCGCCCTATACGGAAAATTTACGGGGGCCAATATTTCCGCTAATTCCGGTGCACCCGGCGGAGGCATTTCTGTAAAACTGAGGGGGATCACTTCCATCGCAGGTAATTCCCAGCCGTTGTTTATCGTGGATGGTGTTTATTATGATAACTCCTCTATCAATCCCGGCCTGAACGCAGTGTCGAGGGCCGCGGGCCAGGGAAGCACTAATTTCCAGGACAATCCTTCCAACAGGATCGCAGATCTGGATCCCGAAGATATCGAGCGGGTGGAGATACTGAAAGGAGCTTCCGCGGCAGCCATCTACGGCTCAAGGGCAGCTGGGGGTGTGGTGATCATTACCACTAAAAAAGGAAAAGCAGGCAGGCCGAAAGTGGAATTGTCACATTCCCTAGGGGTGCAATGGCAGCTAAAAGAACTCGGTGGCCGTAGCTGGGACACCGCAAAAGCAAGGGCGGCATTTGGTTCTGCAGGCCTGGCCCTCTATAACGCTGGCCAGGGCAAAATTTATGATTATGAAGATGAACTATACGGTCACAAGGGCTTAATGAACAACACCCGCCTTAGCATCAGCGGGGGTGGTGACCGAACCACTTATTTTGCCGGGGTTACTTATAAAAATGATGAGGCCATTGTAAAAAATACGGGGTATGAAAAAATGGCTTTCCGCATCAACCTCGATCAGAAAGTTTTCAGTTTCCTGGACCTGGCCTTAAATTTTAATTACGTGGAATCAAAGGCAGACCGGGGATTTTTTAATAACGACAATACCAGTACCACGATGGGCGTCTCTTATGTTTCCACGCCCTGGTGGGCGAATCTCTATCCCGATCCCAACGGGAATTATCCCAATAATCCACTGGCACCATCCAATTTTTTACAGACGCGCGACCTGATCACCAACCGTGAAAAGGTAAACCGGAATTTGTTGGGAGGCACTGCCACTTTTAAAGTGTTTAAAAATGATAAACATGATGTCCAGATCATTACCAGGGGCGGTATAGATTATTACACGCTGAATACGATTGCAATATTCCCTAAGGAGTTGCAGTTTGAGAAAGATGGGAATGGTACCAATGGTCTCTCAGCTTATGGAACGACCATTGCGCGCAATTCCAATATGAATGCTATTGCGGTTTATAATTTTACGCCGGGCAGTAAATTGAATTTCCGCACACAGGGAGGCCTTACGGCAGAAGACCTGAACTTGAACAATGTGCTCACCACTGCTACGCAACTGATCGGTACACAAACCAATGTGAACCAGGCCGGCGCTGTGCAGGTAGAACAAGCCCGCACGATTCAGAAAGACCGCGGATTTTTTGTGCAGGAAGAAGTGAACTTCAATGACATTGTAATTGTGACTGCCGGCCTGCGGGGCGACCGGAGCAGCCGCAACGGGGATGCTAAAAAACTTTATTATTTCCCAAAAGCTTCCGTGGCCTTCAACATCAGTGACCTGCCTTTCTGGAATCTAGAACAGGTAAGCCAACTTAAACTCAGGGCTGCTTATGGAGAGTCCGGAAATTTTGCGCCTTTCGGCGCGATATATACACCGCTGGTGCCCGCTATTTTTAATGGCACCACCGGGTCTTTGATCGGCTTGAACCAGGGAAATGAATTGCTGGAACCCGAGCGACAGAAAGAACTGGAGTTTGGGGTGGATTTTTCCCTTCTTAAAAGCCGCATCAGTTTTGAGGGAACTTATTATATCAAAAAGGCGGATAACCTGATACTGCTGGTGCAGTCGCCAACCTCCTCCGGGTTTTCCAATGCCTACAAAAATGTAGCAGCTATCCGTAACCGTGGTATTGAGCTGGGGTTAAACCTGGTCCCTGTCACAGGTGGTGACTGGAGATGGACCCTTCAAACCCGTTTCTGGAAAAATAAAGCGGAAGTCACCAGGCTGGATGTACCTGCATTTAATATCGGGGCCTTTGGAGCCACCCTCGGTACTTACCGGATCCAGAAAGGAAAAAGCCCCACTCAGGTTGTGGGTATTGCCGGGCCAAATGACGTGAAAGATCCCGAAAGTGGCCTTGGTGTTTTTGGCGATGCGGAACCGGATTTCCAGCTATCCTTCACTAACAACGTTACATGGAAAAATTTTGAACTAACCGTTTTATCTCATTGGAAAAAGGGTGGAAAAAACATCAACCTTACCACTTTGCTCAGTGATATTTATGGAACGTCACCCGATTATGATGATAAGACACTTGATGCAAGTGGCCAGCTGGCCGATGGACCTTACAGGTTAGCCGCCCTGGGTTCTACGGCCGGGCCATGGGTAGAGTCAGCCACCTATTTCCGCGTGCGCGAAATAGGCCTGAGTTACCGCTTACCAGACGACCTTATCCAGGGAATTGACCAGATAAAAGTCGGGTTCTCCGGCCGCAACCTCTTCAATCGTTTTAAGTACAATAGCTATGATCCGGAAGTATCCAATTTTGGCATAAACGCTATTTCCAGTAACGTGGAAGTAACCCCGTACCCCTCGTCCAAAAGCGTACACTTTAATGTTTCCGTTACTTTCTAAAACACTAAAAAAATATTTATGCAACATACATTTTATAAAATCGCAAAACACGCCGGGTTGTATTTCCTGGTTACCGGGATGTTCATCAGCTCCTGCAAGGTGGACCCCGTTCCGGATCCTAATAACCCGGGTGCAGGTACCATCTCGCAGAATGCCTCACTCGGCGAGATACAAAACCTGGTAGATGGTACAGAAGGGGGCATGCGTATCAACCTCGGGTTTTATTTTGATGATGTTGGTGTTATCGGGAGGGAGATTTACAGGTATTCTACATCAGACCCACGTTTTACTTCCGACCTTTTGGGCAAAGGGAACGCGGTACTGGATAATAATACCTTTTACATTACAAATCCATTTGCAGCCCGGTACCGGGTGGTAAAAAATACCAATATACTCATCAGCGCGCTGCAGAACACCAGGGCAGCTATCACCGAGGACCAGCGAAGAGCAGGTATTGCTTATGCCAAAACAATACAGGCTTACGAGTTGCTGCTGAACTTCAACCTGCAATATAACAATGGTATTCGCGTGGATGTGGCGGACCCGAATAACCTTGGCCCGTTCTTATCCAAAGATGAATCGCTTAATGCGATACAAAACCTGCTTAATACAGCCAATACTGACCTTAAAGCAAATACGGCAAGTTTTCCCTTTAGCACCAGTTTATACAGCCGGGTTGCCAGCGAGTTTTCAAAGTTCAACAGGGCGCTGGCAGCACGTGTGGCAGTGTACCGGAAAGACTGGCCTCTTGCCAATACGGCCTTGTCTGAATCATTTATGAGCCTTACCGGTTCATTAACTGATGGCGTTTATTACCAGTTCTCTACAGCGGGTGGGGACCTGCTGAATCCCCAGTTTTTCCCGTTGAATGCTGTTGGGGAGGCAAGGGTAGTGCAAAAAGATTTTGTGCCGCAGGCAGAGGCTGGAGATACAAGGGTAGCAGCAAAAACCGCAAGACGCACGGCCACCGGTACCCAGGACGGTTTATCCAGTGACTATGATCTTTGGATCTATAAAACCAATTCGGCGCCCATCGCGATTATCAGGAACGAAGAGCTGATCCTGTTATACGCCGAAGTGCAGGCTCAATTGAACAACACAGTGAATGCAAAAAATGCCATCGATATTATCCGCAGGGCAGCGGGCCTGGCAAATTATAGCGGTGCCACAGACCAGGCAAGCCTGATCAATGAAATATTAAGACAAAGACGGTATTCCCTTTTCGGTGAGGGTCATCGCTGGATCGATCTCCGGCGGTACGACCGGTTGAATCAACTGCCCATTGACAGGACAGGCGATGATGTGTGGGTGGAATTCCCCCGGCCTGCCAATGAATAACCTGAATCGGGCTAAAGCTAAAGTCTTTTTACAGGGTTAGGACATTTTTTTTATCGGATCACCCCGGAGGGATATAGGATTTTGGTAATGTATTGCGTACTATTACCTGCTGAAGGTTTGTGAACGATGCGAAGTAGTTATTTAGTACACCCTTTCAACCCGTTTTATGAAGTGTTTCATTGCGCTTTTATTTGCATGTACCACGTCTCTCGCATATGCCCAGGCAATTGTGCCTGCCGGCCACGGCCCTGCAAGCGTAAAGCTTGTTGAGCAGGTTTCACAAAATCAGATGCGACGGTTGCAAAGGTTTACATCTTTCACCAGCAAGCATACCCAGAAAAACTACGGGGAGGTAACGCCGGATAATGCGCATGTGTTTGAATCCATACCTGCTATTGAAATGAACCGGCTCGCAGGGTATGCCTTGTTGTACGAAAAAACTGGCTCAGAAAAAATGGAGGAAGGCAGGAAACAATATCACTACTATCAAAGGTGTTGGACGGCCAGGGTTGCAAAGGAGCGCTTTATACGGGCAATAAATATGATCCTGCAAGTGAATCTTTAAGAAAAATAAGATTGGTTTTACACCGCTATTTGCATAAAAAAGTCATCGGGAATACCGGTGGCGCTTTATAGCAGAGGTAACACTCCGGCACTTACTCCGGGCCAGGGATCTTATCAAACTGATACCGTACGATGAGGTAACCACCTACTGCACACGCGAAGGAAAAAAGTAAGAGGCCAAACAGGTTGCCTTGGCCAAATAACATAACCCCTAGCATAAATCCCAGTACCTCTGCACTAACCCAGGCAATGATGGTGTACAATCTCCACCGGCCGGGGGACAAACCCTTTAGGACCGCCTTTTGACCGATCTTGATACAGAGATAAATCAGGATTATGATATCCATTTTGTTAGAGGTAATTCAATTGAAGTGAAAAAATGGCTACTCAAAAAATTAAACAAGATCAATATCAAAATTTACCAGCTGAACGAACTCACTGAGGCGCTGGTCAATGTCTTCTTTGGTGATCTCTTTCAGGCGTTCCGGCCCGAATTTTTCCACGCAAAAACTTGCCATTGCGCTACCTACAATGATGGCCGTCTTCATATTTTCGAAGCTGATGTCTTTTGTTTTCGCAAGGTAGCCAATAAAACCTCCGGCGAAGGTATCACCCGCACCGGTTGGGTCAAATACTTCCTCAAGTGGTAGGGCAGGTGCAAAAAAAACGTGGTTCTCATGGAACAATAGAGCGCCGTGTTCCCCTTTTTTAATGATCAGGAATTTAGGCCCCATATTCATGATGGAGCGGGCCGCTTTCACAAGGGATACTTCTCCGCTTAGCTGCCTGGCTTCGCCATCATTTACCAGCAATACGTCCACTTTTTTCAATACTTCTTTCAGGTCGTCCAGCGCAATGTCCATCCAGAAATTCATGGTATCCATCACGATGAGTTTTGGGCGAACTTTCAGTTGGTTGATCACATCAAGCTGCAGTTTAGGCATCAGGTTGCCCAGCATAAGGAATTCTGCTCCCTGGTAACTCTCCGGCACAACAGGGTTAAAATCTTCCAGTACATTCAGGTCTGTGATCAATGTATCACGGGTATTCATATCAATATGGTACTTCCCACTCCAGAAAAAAGATTTTTTGTTTGCAACAACTTCCACACCTTCCGTCTGAACGCCTCTTTTTTTCAGTTCTGCCATTTCAGCTTCAGGAAAATCATATCCAACGATAGATATCTGCTGAACGGGTTCTATAAAATTGCTGGCTGCATAAGCCACATAGGTAGCTGAGCCTCCCACGATCTGGTCTACTTTTCCGAACGGGGTTTCAATTGCGTCGAAGGCCATGGTGCCAACAGTGATTAAAGACATATCTGTTTTTTATTGTTTTATTTTTTCTAAAAACCTTGCAAAAGTAGCGGATAAGTGTGAATAGTCAATAGTCAATAGTCAATAGTCCATGGTCGATGGTCCATGGCCGTTTGTGAGTAAGGAGGGTTTGTTAAGGGGTGAATGGGGCAATAAGTCAATAGGTCAATAAGGTCAATGGGTCAATGGGTCAATGGGTCAATGGGTCAATGGGTCAATAGGTGAATAGGGCATTAGGCGAAACACAATGAATAACATGCACTGTTCAGGATGCAATGGTCAATCGACAAAGGGACTTACCTTTTTTGTGACGCTGCCAAATCCGTAACCCGCAACCCGCAACCCGTCGTAGTTTTTCAAAGCGACTGCCTGCCCCGATCCTTTCGGGGGTGGTCCCGCATCTTTCGGGACAACCCGCAACTCATAATTCTTAACTCATAATTCTTAACTCATCATTCTTAACTTATAACAACGGTATAATTTATGTAACCTTGTAAAACATGTTAGTACAAATTCATCCTGATAACCCCCAACCAAGATTGATCAAACAATTGGTAGAATGCCTGCTCGATGGCGGGGTAATAGCTTATCCTACCGATACAATTTATGGATTAGGATGTGATATTTTCCAGCCCAAAGCAGTGGAACGTATTTGCAAAATTAAAAATGTAGATTCCGCAAAAGCGCAATTATCCTTTATCTGCCGGGACCTGAGCCACCTGAGTGATTACACCAAAAGCATTGATACGCCACTTTACAGGATTTTAAAACATTACCTGCCGGGACCTTACACATTTATCCTGCCTGCAAGCAAGCAGGTGCCTAAAATTCTGCAGAATAAAAAAAGTACGATCGGCCTCCGTGTGCCAGACAACGAAATTTGCCGTTTTATTCTGGATGCGCTTGATCATCCTTTGCTGAGTGCGTCGCTTCCCGGCGAATTTGTGGAGGATTATACTGATCCGGAAATTATCCAGGATCGGATCGGCCACCTGGTGGATTTCGTTGTAGATGGTGGAATTGGGGGAATAGTTCCTAGTACTGTAATAGATTGCACAACTGATGAACACATTATGTTGCGGCAGGGCTTAGGGGAATGGGTAGATTAGGTCAATGGGTCAATGGGTAGCGTCTTCCAAGATATTGCATTCACTCCCTGAATTTCATTAGTCACCACTCATCTCAGTTTTTTCGACGCGAAAGGCAGTGTCAGAAAAACAACATCCCGAACGCTTATGGGACCCTTCATCCCCCTATTCCTCATCGTATCTGGCAGCATAAGCCTGCACTTGTCCCGGGGTTTTTTCAGTTCCTCCCACCTGCCGTTAGAATGACCAGCTGCACTCCCATTAATTTATAGTGGGAACATCCGCCCACTGGCGCGGAAATGACTAACAACAAAAATTTGCGTCTTACAAGGTCGGCTTTTTTGCCGTGTGCGGAGATAAGACGCGCGACGGGAGGGATGGTTTAATCAGGGGAGGAGATAATTTAGGAGTTGCGGGTTACGGGTAGGCTGGTTGCCGGTTGTGCACCGTTACAATGATCGTTCGTCACTTTACCTCGTGACTATTGCCTTATGCCCTTTGCCACCGCTACCCGGATTTACACACCCACAAGCTTTCACCATTCAATAATCATCATTGACTATACCAACCACCTTTTGAGATCAATCAAAAAGCGTTTCCTGTTCAGCAAAAATATTAAAACTTTTCCGATGGTATTTGCACAGCCCGTTTTGTTCAATACCCAGGCGGTGCGCTCTTGTACCATAACCTTTATTGGTATTCCAGCCATAATATGCATATTCATTATGTATCTGCCGCATATATTCATCACGGTAGGTTTTGGCCAAAATACTGGCGGCCGCAATGGATGCATAAATGCCGTCTCCTTTTATGATACAGTGGTGCGAAACAGATTGGTATGCCTTAAAGCGGTTACCATCAATTAAGAGACATCCCGGCTGCCACCTTAACCGGGCAATAGCCAGGTGCATGGCTTTAAAAGAGGCCTGTAGAATATTGATTCTGTCTATGTCTTCATTATCTACCGAAGCCACCGCATAACAGATACTTTCTTTTTCGATGACCGGCCTCAACAAATCCCTCGTTTTTTCGTTAAGCTTTTTGCTGTCATTTAATAACGGATGGAAAAAATCTTTTGGAAGAATAACAGCCGCTGCAAAAACCGGCCCGGCGAAACAGCCCCGGCCCGCTTCGTCTACCCCGGCTTCGGTTTGTAAAGTATGTAAAAATGGAAGTAACATCTGCGGGCAAATATCCGGGATTTTTAAATAGGCTTTCACGGATTTTTATCAACAGTGGCAAAGTAACTTTACAGGGAAATATGAATAGTACTTTACAGGAGCGCAATAACAAACAGGTAGCCATCTGGTTGCTGATTGGGGTAGCGATGATCATCGTGCAGGTGCTGATAGGCGGTATCACCAGGCTCACCGAATCAGGGCTTTCTATTACTGAATGGAAGCCTTTCACCGGCGCACTGCCGCCCATGAACGATGTGGCCTGGCAACTGGAGTTTGATAAATACCGTGCTACCGACCAGTTCAAATACGTTCACCAGCATTTCTCCATCGGTGATTTTAAGTTTATTTTTTTCTGGGAATGGTTTCACCGTTTATGGGCAAGGTTGCTGGGTGTAGTATTCCTTGCAGGGTTTATCTATTTTATTGCCAGGAAAAAATTCAGCAGGGAAATGGTCTTCCCTATGATCATTCTTTTTTTGTTGGGCGCATTACAGGGCCTGGTGGGATGGCTGATGGTAAAAAGCGGCCTTGTACCTGAAAAATTTTATGTGGGACATGTGGAACTTACGACGCATTTACTGGCTGCAACTATCCTCTTGTTTTATACCGCTTGGTTCGCTTACAGCCTCCTGCCATCAATGCAGGTAAAGGTGGACCAGAAAAACATCAGGGGATACTTATATTTTATTTTTGTGTTGTTATTCTTCCAATTGGCTTACGGCGGATTTATGGCAGGACTTAAAGCTGCAGCAAGTGCTCCTACATGGCCCGATATCAATGGCAGTCTCTTGCCGGTTACGTTGTTTGAACTTTCTCCGATTGCAAAAAACCTGGTAAACAACCCGATCATGATCCATTTTATTCACAGGGGTCTGGCTTACCTGCTTTTACTTTTTGTAGGACTGTACTTTTTTCAATCAAAAAAAATAATACATCACCGGCTGTTTGCAAAGCTTAGCAATCTTTTCCTGGTATTATTTATCTCACAGGTTGTGCTTGGTATTTTGACTGTGCTGAATGCTGCTGATAAAATGTCCCTGGTATGGCTGGGTGTTTCGCACCAGTTTGTGGCGATGGTTATTGTATTGTGCGGCGCCGCTCTATTGCATCTGTCCGTAAAACGCCGGGGGCTGGCTGCTTAAATTAGTGCTGCAAAAAAAATTGTAGTATTTTTAAGTAACGGCTTTTTATGAAACTACTGCTTCGCAATATCTTTTACTTTTTCCCTGTCCAGCTTTTTTTATTGCATTTCAGAAAATACCAGGTGTTATTACTCTTCTGGTATATCCTCGGTAGTACGATCGCCAGTAATTTTTTAAAAAATTTCGGGGCAGATGCTTTATTCTTTGCGCCCGAGTACCTTGGCTCAGTGAATATGCTCAGTGCATTTATAACGGGGATAGCGTGGGGCGTTTATATCATGAGCTGGAATATTACCACTTTTATCCTGCACAGCAAGCGGTTTAAGTTTTTGGCAACCACCAGCAATCCTTTTCTGAAATATTGCATCAATAATGCATTGTTCCCCTTGCTTTTCCTGGTTTTTTATTTTATCAAGCTGGCCAGCTTCGACAGCTATAAGGAACTGATGAACTTTAACGAGATCGCAGCGATCATTTCCGGGATCGTATTAGGTATATTCATGTTGACTTCCCTTTCTTTTGCCTATTTTTTTGGGGCCGGCAGAACCATTAGCCGCAGCATGGCTGCAATAATCGGTAACCCGGAATTGTTCAAGAAAACTTTCCGGCAGCGCGAGATCCTGTCGGATGATTTTGGCTTGAAAGTGAACTATTACCTTTCTGCGTCGATGCGGCTGCACAAGACCCGTAATGTAGGCCATTACCGCCAGGATTTCCTCGACAGTATTTTCAAACGGCATCATATAGCTGCCATTGCCTGTATACTACTTGCTTTTATTTTTTTGATCACTGTAGGTTTTTTCCTGGAGGTCCGTTTATTTGAAATGCCTGCGGCGGCGAGTATTCTTATATTTTTCGCGGTGATGATCGCGTTTATCGGGTCATTGACTTATTTCCTGCAAAGCTGGAGCCTGCCTGCGGCAATCATACTATTGCTGGTCATCAACTTTCTGCATAGCAAGGATCTGATCGACCTGCGAAATAAGGCTTACGGCCTGGATTATACAGCCAAACGAAGCCGGCCATTGTATAATAAACAACACCTGCAGGCGCTCTGTGATTCGCCAAAGCTGAATGCAGACAGGAACAACATGCTGCAAGTACTGCAAAACTGGAAAAACAAACAGGCGAAGGCAAAGCCCCTTATGGTGCTGCTCAACGTAAGTGGGGGAGGCTTACGGAGTGCCGCCTTTGTAATGAATGCATTGCAGCACCTGGATAGCATCACCCAGGGTAAATTGATGCAGCACACAGTGTTGATGAGTGGGGCTAGTGGGGGAATGTTGGCGGCTACTTATTACCGTGAGTTGTACCGGTATAAGCAAAAGGGCTCTTCTATTCATTTGAGCAACCCTGCATATAACAGTTACATCACCAACGACCTCCTGAACCCGGTCTTTACTTCTATGATCGCAAGAGATATTTTTGCCCCGATCCAGAAATTTTCGGTGAGCGATAACCGCTACATCAAGGACAGGGGATATGCCTTTGAAAAAAAATTGAGTGATAATACCAGCGGCGTCTTAAACATTCAGCTAAAAGATCTTGCGGCGGACGAGCATGCCGCGAGGATACCGCTTATTGTTTTTAATGCAGTGATAAAAACAGACGGGCGTAAACTCATTGTTGGCACACAGCCCATGAGTTTTATGATGAAACCTGTAATATTTCATGGCGATACCACTGTGAGTCCAGATGCAGTGGATTTTGCGGCGCTCTTCCACAGCCAGCGTCCACTGAATCTACGGGTATTATCAGCCATGCGGATGAATGCCACTTTTCCTTACGTATTGCCGAATGTGTGGCTCCCGAGTAATCCCGTAATTGATGTAATGGATGCGGGTTTGCGGGACAACGTGGGAATGGAGACCAGCCTGCGGTTCATAGATAATTTTAAAGAATGGATAAAGGAAAATACGGGCGGCGTAATTATCTTACAACTCAGAGACAGGATGGAGGATGATTGGGAACAAAACGGGGAAGGTACTGTTACAGACATGATAGTGACCCCGGCCACTATGCTGCAGCACAACTGGTTTAAAATGCAATCGTACCTGCAGTCTGATGCCCTTAGTTACTTTAACCAAAACAATGACTCCTTGCTTCAAAAGATCACCATCTTTTATAAACCTGAAAAGCAGGAGTACGGAGCCACTCTCAATTTCCACCTGGGCGCAAGGGAGAAACGCGATATCATCCGCTCGTTTTACAGCGATGTGAATGCTGCGGCAATCAAAAAAATTGCTGTAGCATTAAGATAGAAATTGCCTGGGTTTATGGTTGCAAAAGAAAGAAGGCGCCAGGCAGAATCCTGATCTCAAATTGAGAACTGGTGGCCGCAGGATCCCCGTCAATATGGAGCGGCGCATTCATGGGGTTACTGATCGTTAACTTGTCAGTTTGCAGGTAAAGGATATCGTCCTGGTGGAATTTTTTTTCAGTGTTGGTGATCCTCCCAAGCTTGATCTGTTTCAGGAGGGAATAGACGAGCCTCAATTTACTCATCTTTTTTACAATAATAATGTCCAGCAGGCCATCGCTTATACTGGCTTGCGGTGCAATGGTAACATGGTTACCAAATTGGTCACTATTGGCGATGCTGATAAAAAAGGCTTCTTCTCCAATTTCCCTTCCTGCCATTTTCAGTTTAAAACGATAGGGTTTGGCAGCCATGAAATTTTTAATAGTTTGTTTGGCATAAGTGACCAGGCCACGTTTGGATTGTTTTGCAAAATCATGCGCTACCTGTGCATCAAAACCCAGCCCGCATAGCATACAACTGAAAGCACTATTGATGTAAAAACCATCCACGGAAGCAGAGTGGCCTTTAAAAATAATATCCAGTGCTTTCGCCCTGTTTGCGGGAATGCCTGCGGCAAGTGCAAGGCCGTTACCCGAGCCCATGGGAACAATGCCGATGTTTACATTGCATCCAAGCAAAGAAGATACCACCTGGTTCACTGTACCGTCTCCACCACACACGATTATATCAGTGATGTTTTCCAATTTGATTTTGTCGGGGAGAAAACCATAATTGCCATCGGCGCTGGTGGCCAACACCTGGAAAGGGATCTCCTGTTCCTTTGTCCTGGTCTCGAGCATCTTCAGCAGCAGGTCTTTGTTTTTTGTCCCAGAGATGGGGTTGATGAAGTAGATGAAATTGCGGGACATGTATGTCGGGGTTGTGAGTTTTTATTGGTTCCGAAAGTGTTCGGGATCTTGTTTTTCTGATGCTCCTTCGTCGCGACGAAAACGCTACGATGAGTTTTGAGTGAGAAAATGCATGTTCAATCCCTCGTAAAATTCAACGTTCAACATTCTTTCACCATCTCATCAACGCACTTGCCCATGTAAACCCACTGCCAAAAGCAGCCATACAGACCAGGTCGCCTTTTTTAATTTTGCCCATCGCAAAAGCTTCCGACATTGCCAGCGGGATGGAAGCAGCAGTGGTGTTGCCGTATTTTTCAATATTATTAAATACCTGCTCATCCCGCAGCTTCAGTTTTTGCTGCACAAATTGTGCGATGCGGAGATTGGCCTGGTGGGGTATCAACAAAACGAGGTCAGCAGGCGTAAGGTTATTTTTTCCCAGCGCTTCCAAAATCACTTCCGGGAATTTTACTACCGCTTTTTTGAATACGGCCTGGCCATCCATTGTAGGGAAATTCTGTGCTTTATCTATCATGGTATGGCTCATGAACATTTCTCCAACGGGTGCTTCATCAAAATCGGCGAGGGGTTCTTTCATCCAGTGATTGGCATGGGTGCCCGGATTAAACATAGCCAGCATTTCTGCATTTTCACCATCGCTGTGCAAGTGGGTGCTTAGGATGCCGCGTCCAGGTTCGTCCGTCGGTTGCAATACAACCGCTGCCGCTCCGTCACCAAATATCACCGAAATATTTCTTCCCCTTGTACTAAAGTCCAGGCCGAAAGAATGTTTTTCGCTGGCCACCAATAATATGTTTTTATACATGCCGGTCTTAATGAACTGGTCAGCTACCGATAAGGCATACACGAAACCACTGCATTGGTTACGGATATCCAGTGCGCCTATTTCTTTCATCTGTAAGGCTCGTTGCAATAAAACACCGCAGCCTGGAAAATAATAGTCCGGGCTGATGGTAGCAAAAATGATAAAATCAACCTCATCTTTGGTGATGCCTGCTTTTTCGATAGCCAATTTTGCGGCTTCCACTCCCATAGTGGCAGTCGTCTCTTCTGTACGGTGGGCGTAACGACGTTCTTTGATCCCCGTACGCTCCTGTATCCATTCATCAGAAGTATCCATGTAGGGAAGCAGATCATTATTGGTGATCACCTGTTTAGGAACGTAATGTCCTATTCCTGCAATGATGGTTTGTGGCATAGCTGATCTTTTCGTTTAGAGCAATAAAATTGAGGGCATAAATGTAAATCATTTAGACCGTCCCCTGGTGTTTTCGTGGAGTCCTTTGTAGCACAGTTTTAAATCCTATGAAACATGCTTCATCATATAAAGGATGACGCCACTGTCACAGCTTAAGGCTGTTCATGGTTTCCCATAAAAGATCCTTCAATTCCGTAAGACCCTGGTTGGTAAAGGATGAGATAAAGACATGAGGTATCTTTCTAGGCAACTCCTTTTCAATAGCTGCTTTAAGTTCATCATCCAGCATATCTGATTTGCTGATAGCGATCACGAAATCTTTTTGGAGCATCTCCGGATTATATTGTTCCAGTTCGTTCCGAAGGATCTCAAATTCCTTTTTGTGGTCAGGGCTATCCGCAGGAATCAGGAATAAAAGGATGGAGTTTCTTTCAATATGCCTTAAAAAGCGATGTCCTAAACCTTTTCCTTCGGCGGCACCTTCAATTATACCGGGCAGGTCTGCCACGCAAAAACTTTTTCCATCGCGGTATTCCACCATGCCGAGTTGCGGTACCAGAGTGGTAAAGGCATAATCTGCAATCTTTGGTGTAGCCGCGGTAATACTGCTGAGCAACGTACTTTTTCCTGCATTAGGGAAACCCACTAAACCAACATCCGCCAGCACTTTCAATTCCAGTATCCTGAAACCCTCCACACCTTCTTCGCCGGGTTGGGCATATTCCGGTGCCTGGTTGGTGGAGGTTTTAAAGTTGCTGTTGCCCAATCCGCCACGGCCGCCTTGCATCAGGATCACTTCCTGCCCGTCATCCAGGATCTCTGCTACAAGTTCCCCGGTTTCTTCGTCTTTGGCTATCGTGCCCAGCGGAACTTCGATGATGATGTCTTTCCCGGTTTTTCCACTGGAATTATTGCCTGCACCATTGCCCCCGTTTTCGGCCAGCACATTTTTATAATACCGCAGGTGCAGCAGGGTCCAGAGTTGTGTATTACCTTTAAGGATAATATGTGCACCACGGCCTCCATCCCCGCCATCGGGGCCTCCCATTGCCGTTAATTTATTCCGTAAAAAATGCTTACTGCCCGCTCCGCCATGTCCGCTGCGGCAGAAAATCTTTATCTGGTCTACAAAATTTGATCTTTCCATGAGCGGCAAAGTTCAGAAAAATTTAGCCAATCTACCCGTAAACATTAAATTGCAGTTATGAAAAATACCCTCCTCCTGTTTTGTGTCATCATAGCAAGTTGCTGTGGGCCAAAGAAAACTAATGTAACAACTACTCCTGCCGATGGCGCTGTCATGGGGTCTTCAACGGATACTTCGGCCTGCATACAACAAATGATCGCAGGCTTCAAAAACGAGGAAAAACAGAACCCTCCGAGAAAAATTTATAGTTATACGTATAAAGGGCAAACCGTGTATTACGTTACCCCGCCCTGTTGTGATTTTTTTAGTGACCTGTACGATAGCAAATGTAAATTGATCGGGCATCCTGATGGCGGTATCACGGGTAGGGGAGATGGTAAATTCCCGGACTTCGAACAGTTAAGAACCAATGAAAAACTGGTGTGGGAAGATACCCGCAAATAATTATTTGTTTTCGTTCCAGGTTTTGTACACAGGATGTTGCATGGGACGGTCCGAAGGTATGGCCCTCAGCGGTTCACATGCTTTCCAGCTATCCGCCATTTCACCGGGTAGTTGCTGGTAAAGGCGGGTACCTGCTGTTTTCCAACCAAGCATTTCGTCGCTCACCTCTTTCACAATTTTTGCGGGGTTTCCCACGACCACACTCCGGGCAGGAATCACTTCGCCTGCTTTAATAAATGACAGGGCACCTACCACGCATTCATCCCCTAATTGTACATTATCCATGACAACTGCATTCATGCCTACCAGTGAATTGCGGCCAATAGTGGCCCCATGTATGATGGCGCCGTGACCAATATGTGCGCCTTCTTTTAATAACACTGTAACACCCGGGAACATATGAATCGTACAGTTTTCCTGCACGTTACAACCGTCTTCTATGATGACCTGTCCCCAGTCACCACGGATGGCAGCACCGGGACCGATGTAACAGTTTTTCCCGATGATCACATTGCCCGTAATCGTTGAATTTGGGTGAATGAATGAAGATATGTGGATAACGGGTTTGTAAAGATTGAATTCGTATGTCATAAGTTGTTTTGACAAAAATAAAAAATAGATTGTCAATACCTTCCTTAAGCAGGGGAAACGGCGATGTTCTTTTCTTTCTTTTTTGGTTTACGTTTTATCCTTTTTATAACCACCACTACACCCCACACAATAGCCGCCGTTCCTAAAATAGCCACCAAAACCGCAGCTCCGTCGGCACCATTGCAGGAAATGCTACATACGAGCGCTGCGAGTAATGCCATAAGCCCAAGGGCTGCTACTATTGTAAGTATGATGAGGGCGGCATTTTCCGCTTTCTCATTATTTCCCATTAATTTACTTTTAGCATATACCCCTAACTGGTGCTTAAATTCTTTTTTTAAAATCCTTTTTTCAAGCCTGCTAAGTGAATTTTTATCCCTGTAGGAAAGTGAAGAAAGTATCTGTTTTGCAGTAGGCTCCGTTACAGGCACGCTTGCATATAGGCTAAAAGAAGAGGGGGATACGGACTCTAAATTATTTGCAATCGTAGTAAAACAAACGAAGGAACAGGCTGCCAAAAGAAAGTCGGACAGTTTTTGGCGCAGGTAGAATCCCCGTCTTTGAACTTTTTTCTTCTGTGGATACAGTATGGAAATAAGGATAGAAGTCAAAATTGCTAATACCAGTGCAAGCGGCGAAATACTCACCTGCATTTTAGAAAACAAAATGCCGGCATAAGCAGCCAGGAAAATTAATATTCCCTTAATGAGTACGATGAAAAACCTTGCGGAGTTTCGGTTGTACCTGGCCCAAAAGGATATTGATCTCATTTCAGATAGTTTAGGTAGCATTAAGTTACTACCTGTATTTCGCAGTTCAAAGCTTCTGCTGTATTAAATCAGCGATTTGTTTGTTCTGAAACAGGTCCCTTTAAAAACAGCTACTACATGGTCATTTTGATTTTTTATCGTGATTTGATACAAGCCCGTGCTTTTCCCGTTATGTATTTCCTTAGATTCAGCGGCGAGTACATCACCTACATGAACGGGTTTGGTAAAGTTGATTGCTGTGTCTAATGCCACAGACAACACATTCCGGTTGTTGCAGGCAAATGCAAAACAACTATCTGCCAAAGAAAAAGCCACACCACCATGTACAATGCCAAAGCCGTTGATCATTTCCGGCCGCACGGTCATTTTAATTTTACTGTAGCCTTCCCTGGTCTCAATTACAGAAATACCCAGCCATTGACTGAATAAGTCGTGCTCCATCATGTGGGCAACCACTTTTTCTGCAAAGACATTTTTCCCTGTGTCCATCATAACGTTTTTAATTGAATGCAGCCAGGTCCCCTTTAGGGGATTTAGGGGTTTCTATTCGCCTTTAAAGACCGGTTGTCTTTTGTCCATGAACGCTCTCACGCCTTCCTTGTAATCAGCCGTGTGTGCAGCGAGGTACTGTAGTTCATCCTCTTTTTGCAACTGTTCTGTTAAGCAATTGTTGAGTGAAGCATTTAAAGCCATCTTCGTGTATGCCAGTCCTTTCGTTGGCATTTGCGAAAGCGTCCCAGCAATTTTAAAACTTTCATCAGCAAATACCGCATCTTCAAATACCTTATAGATCATGCCGATCCGTTCTGCTTCTACGGCCGGAACTTTATCGCCCAGCATCATAAGCGCACTGGCTTTTTGAAAGCCGATTAATCGCGGTAATGTGAAAGTGCCACCACTGTCTGGTATCAATCCAATTTTACTAAATGCTTGTATGAACGAAGCCGAGGCTGTGGCTACCACAATGTCGCAGGCCAGCGCAATATTGGCCCCTGCACCGGCGGCCACACCGTTTACCGCGCATACCACTGGTTTTTCTATGTTGCGGATTCGATTGATGATAGGATTATAGTGTTCTGCCAGGATCACGTCAAAACCAGGAGGATTTTGGCCCAGCAATTCACCAAGGTCCTGGCCCGCACAAAAAGCCTTTCCATTGCCGGTGAGATAAATAGCCCGTACATTTTTATCCGCGCCAGCATCATCCAGCCGGTGTTGAAGTTCAAGCGCCATCTCCCTGTTAAAGGCATTAAATTTATCCGGGCGGTTTAAAGTAATAACCCCAACCTGGTTCCTGGTTTCGAAGAGAATGGATGACATCTGTATGTGCATTAATGAGAAAAATTATACATCGAAGCTCTTTACATCCTGGTGCCTGATCAGAAAGTCTTCCACTTTGTCATAGTTCCTGTCTGGCGCACTGATGCGGTATAAATATAACACTTCAAAATTTTCTTTAGCAGCTTTCACGCAGCGAAAATCTACTTTGCTGTTTTTGAAAAAAGTTTCAAGTTCGGTTTTAAATGCAGGCCCAATATTGGCAGAGCGGATCCTGTAATCTTTTACTTTATGAAAACGCTCAATAAAACGTTGCACAGGTTCCAGGATAAAAAGTACAATAACAACGATGGCAGATACCACTATTGCGATGGTGTAGTTATGATAGCCAATAGCCATTCCCAGCGCAGCAGTGATCCAGATCAATGCGGCCGTTGTAAGGCCATTTACCGAGATGCCTTCTTTAAAAATTACACCCGCGCCAATGAAACCAATACCGGTTACGATATTACTGGCGATACGATCTGTACTCCCAATTGCTGCTTCTTTGGAAAGAATAGTATACAGGCAGGAACCTACACAAATTAATATCATGGTACGAAAGCCCGCCGGTTTGCTCCGGAATTCCCTTTCCAGGCCAATGATAGCGCCAATTACGAAAGCAAACAATACCTGTGCAGCTTCCTCAAAATAGATCGATAAGTCCATGGGTAAAAATTATGTCGCCTTAAAGTTACTATTTCTAAACGTCGAATTTTAAAAGCGCATTGCTTAATGGCACTTAAAATAATCAAATGGTTCCCTGCAATCATTGCATTGGTACAATGCCTTGCAGGCGGTAGATCCAAACTGGCTCAGGAGTTTTGTATCGGGGGAGTGGCATTGGGGGCATTCGATTTGTGGCTCATCCTGGTTGATTTTATTCGCGGCGTATTGAGGTGGCGCAATTCCGTAGGCTTTTAATTTTTGTTTTCCTTCTTCACTCATCCATTCTGTGGTCCAGGCAGGAGAAAGGATGGAAGTAATTTTTACATTTTTATACCCGTATTCTGCAAGTTTTAATCTTATATCCATACTGATCGCATCCATTGCAGGGCACCCGGAATAGGTAGGTGTGATAAATACCTCCAACCCACCTGAAGGGGGCTGTTGAACTTCGTTGTAAATCTCTATTTTTCGTATAATCCCAAGATCGATGATGGATAAAACAGGAACCTCCGGATCGCTGACGGTTTCCAGTATTTGCCAAATTTTTTTTTCTGGCGCTGATTGAATGATATGATTTTCGCTGGTCTTCATTTGTAGATTAGCCCTTGGGCGGCTGGGACTGCGTTACCAACTTGCACCGGGATAAGTCCTTTGCAGGTACTGCAGGTCGGAGAGGATGAATCCCATGTGTTCGGTATGTGTTCCCTCCTTACCACCAGAATACATATAAGTAGCTGGGGGAACAGGCAGGGTGGCTTCACTAAGCACAGCAGAAACTTTTTGCTCCCATGCTTCTTGTAGGAGATGCACATCCACAATATCTTTTTCATAACCTGCCGGCATAAAAAATTCTCCGGTATATGGCCACAAATTTTCCAGGGCCCGAAGCATCCGCTCGTGGCTTTGCGTTGTGCCGTCTCCCAACCTCACTACCCATTCGCTGCTCCACTTTACATGGTAGGCCACTTCCTTTAATGATTTTTCGGCAATGGCTGAAAGCTGCTTATCATGACCATCAAATAATTTTGTATATAACAGTTGTGAATAAACGCTATAGAAAAACTGGCGTAAGATCGTTTGCCCCCAGTCGCCTTTTGGCAGCTCCGTGAGCAATAAATTTTTGAATTCTCTTTCTGTCCTCAGGTAAGCCAGGCTATCCTCTGTGCTGTCTCCACCTTGCAACAAAGCCGCGTATTGATAAAAATTTCTCGCCTGTCCGATTAGGTCCAGCGTAATATTTGTAATGGCAATGTCCTGTTCCAGTATCGGGCCATGTGCACACCATTCCCCGTTTTTTTGTGCAAGTATCAGATTGGTATCCGCCAGCTGTAATGTAAAGTCTGTCAGTTGAATGGTTGACTGGTTGATAAGTTCGGAAGTCTTCATTAATCAATATTTTTTCTGAGGTAGGAGATATAACCATTTAATAAGCGCTCCACTTCCTCTATTTTGATTTTAAATAAATTTGCTGATCCTTGTTGATAAACCCGCAGTCTGCTGCATCAATAAGATGATTAAAGGTCTCGCTCAATGAACCTCTTGCGATAATACAAAAATGAACCTGGTCTTTATATGTAAACCTGCCATGACCTTCTGCAATAGTAGCTGTAATGCACCTCGAAGAACGAATTGTCTGATCCGTTAGTCGGAATTTTTCTTCCCCCGGATAGGTATCAGTTAATTTCTTTAATTCATTTTTTAAGTCCCTGCCTTTTTTCCATACTTCCAGTTCTGTAAAGCTCTGATGTGCCTTTTCATTCATAACGGAACTTTAATTGTAAACTACCAATTTATCAACCAGTCAACTTATCAACTCTTCAACCACTAAACCAATCAACCTGCTCCTACATATGCTTCACCTCATCCGGCAGTTCATAAAAAGTTGGATGCCGGTACACTTTATCTTCCGCAGGGGTATAAAAACTTTCTGCATCATCAGGGTTACTGGCATGGATGTATTTGCTTTCCACCACCCAAATGCTCACGCCTTCCTGCCTTCTTGTATACACATCCCTTGCATTTTCAATGGCCATTTCCGCATCTGCTGCGTGCAGACTTCCGGCATGTTTATGGTCAAGGCCTTGTTTGCTGCGGATGAATACTTCCCACAAAGGCCACGGTCCCATGCCCATGACCCCTCCGCCCTCTGCAGTAGGAACCGGGGAACTCTTTAAGTCAGCGCCCCCTGTGTCCTCCGGGATATCACCGTAATAATTTTTTTTGATGGCTATGTTCATTTTCTTAAATTGTTTGTTTTGTTAAGCAGCTGCCCAAGCCCCTTCAGGGGTTTGGGGCTTCATCTTCTTTTCTGCATACGCCATTGCTGCCTGCCTCACCCACTCCCCTTCCTCATGCGCTTTGCGGCGGGCCTCCAATCGCTGTTTGTTGCAGGGGCCATTACCTTTAACTACGCTCCAGAATTCGTCCCAGTTGATCTCCCCGAAATCATAATGTTTTCTCTCTTCATTCCATTTCAGGTCAGCGTCGGGGAGGGTCATGCCTAATAATTTTATTTGCTCCGCGATCATGTCCACAAAATTCTGGCGGAGTTCATCATTTGTTTTTCTTTTAATTTTCCATTTCATGCTTTGATCGCTGTTGGTGCTCTCGCTGTCTTTCGGTCCAAACATCATAAGGCTGGGCCACCACCAGCGATTGATGGCATCCTGGCACATGGCCTTTTGTTCCGGCGTTCCCCTGCTTAATACCAGCAATGTTTCGAAACCCTGGCGCTGGTGAAAACTTTCCTCTTTGCAGATCCTCACCATTGCTCGTGCATAAGGGCCGTACGAAGTGCGGCAGAGCATCACCTGGTTTAATATTGCTGCCCCATCTACCAGCCACCCGACGGCACCCATGTCTGCCCATGTTAATGTAGGGTAATTAAATATGCTTGAATATTTTGCCTTACCACTATTGAGGTCGTCTACCATTTGCTCGCGGCTGGTGCCCAGTGTTTCCGCTGCCGAGTAGAGATAAAGGCCATGCCCGGCTTCATCCTGCACTTTAGCAATGAGGATGGCTTTTCTTTTTAACGATGGTGCACGGCTGATCCAGTTTCCTTCCGGCAGCATTCCCACAATTTCGCTATGGGCATGCTGGCTGATCTGCCGCACATTTGTTTTGCGGTAGGCATCCGGCATCCAATCTCTTGGCTCGATCTTGATTTCCTGGTTTATCTTATCCTGGAAAGCATTTTCTAACTCATGTAGTTGCATAAAACTTGCATTTGATGGTGAAATTAAATAAAAACTAACAATTGTTAGTTTTCGAACTCATTATTTAACATCAAAGTCTACGACTACCTTTTGGCTAATGGGATGACTTTGGCAGGTGAGGATAAAACCCTGGGCTACCTCCTCGGGCTCAAGGGCATAGTTAACATCCATGAATACCTGTCCCTCCACAAGCCTGGCCCGGCAACTGCAGCATACACCTCCCTTACAGGCATAAGGAAGGTCAGCTCCCTGCCGGAGTGCCGCATCCAGTATGGCTTCCCCCTGGCGGCCGAGGGTAAAATCAAAGCTTCTGCCATCCAGTTTTACTGAAATATTGCTTGTTGGTCCCTGGTCCGTTTCAACAGCCATGGTAACGGCCTGCTTTTTTTCCTGGCTTTGACCAGGGCTGGTAAAAAGTTCAAAATGCACCTTGTTTGCCGCTACACCTTTTTGGGCCAGGAAATCACGGGCACCAAATATCAATTTCTCCGGTCCGCAGATGTAAATACTGTCGTATAAGCGGAAAGAAAGCAACGATTGCAGTGACCCTAACTTCCCTGCATCAATTCTCCCATAGTTAATAGCCGAATCAGTTTTCTCCCGGCTGAGAATGTTGATAAAGCTAAAGCGCTCTATATATTTGTTTTTCAAGGCTTCCAATTCTTCAAAAAAGATAATGGAACTTCTGCTTTTGTTGCCGTAGAGCAAAGTAAAACTGCTACCGGGCTCCGATTGAAGGCTGTGTTTTATTATTGAGATCACGGGGGTGATGCCGCTACCTGCTGCAATTGCCAGGTAATTCCCGGGTTTTCCAATGCTTGGTTTGGAATTGAATTTCCCGACGGGCGGTAGCACTTCCAATTTATCCCCAATTCTCAGTCCTTCATTTGCAAATTTTGAAAACAGTCCACCGTCTACTCTTTTGATGGCCACTTTAATGGACTTTTCATGGGGGGCCGTACAAAGAGAGTAGGAGCGGCGGACTTCCTCCCCGCTAATATTGGCTTTGATGGTAATGTTCTGGCCTTCCTTAAAAAGGAATGCTGTCTCCAGGTTTTCCGGTACTTCAAACCAAACCGTTACACAATCCGCAGTTTCCTTCCTGATATCCTTCACTATGAGCGTATGAAAATGTACTGCCATCTTATTTTATTAATCCTTTTAGTAAATGGTCCACCATGTTGGCCTCTAAAACTTCTGCACTGATCTCTTTTTTATGCCTCTGCCAGAACTCTAGCCCCCGCACAGCCGACAAAATAGTAAGCACTGCCACATGAGGATGCAGATTTTTTAATTCTCCCCTGGCGATGCCCGTCCTTACTAGATCTACCATCCTGCTTTCATAGTTTTTACGCTCCTGCAGGAAGTTGCCTAGGTGAACATCTTCCAGGTGTTTCCATTCATGATTGGCCACGTACACTTCATCAAAATACTGCAGCATCATTTTAATATGAAAACGAACGAGTTGGGCTATTTTTATAGCGATCGGATCCGGGCTCTCTTCTACAGACCCCAGGTGCCGGGTGAAATCCGCGGCCACTTTAAAGCAAATGGCTTCCAATAAATCGCTCTTGCTGCCTATATGATTGTACAGGCTTGGGGCTTCCACACCAATCTTTTCTGCCAATTCCCGCATTGAACTGGCTTTGAAACCCTTGCTTCTGAAAAGGGCGGCAGCTTTTTTTATGATGGCATCTTTTTTTGTGCCGTTAGCGGTTGATTTAATTTTTGCCATTTGCAGCAAAACTAACAGATATTAGTTTTTTAAAAAGATTTTTGGTATTTTTTGCTGGAAATGTTTGGCCACGATGCTCACCGCCCAATCATTATAGGCGGGTTACAACCCCGCCGATAACCGTTAACCCCGGAATAGAAAATCTGAACAGGCAGGTTGTTTCCTGTTTATTGAAAAATGTCCTACCTCAAATGGGGTACTCCCTACCGGAAAACCGATAAATGTCGCCGCAGAATAAATAAATAAAAAATAAAAATTAAAAATTCAAGAAAAGTATTAATTTTACCGCCTGCTCTATTATAAATAGCCTCTCCAATATTATCTTATCTAAAGCACAGCAGGGAACAGTACTTCCCAACCATTATCCCAAAAACATCCATTAATTGTAATTTATTATATAGCCTCAAAATTTTTTTCTTGTGGTTTCAGAGGTAAGCAAGGCCGGTGATTTTTATCACTGGCCATTTTTTTTAATTGAGTGCATGGTTGAGAAATGACACCAGCGGTTTCACAGCTGTGAATGTTTTTGCAAGCGCTGCGGGAAACTCCGGGCTTATTAACTCAGCGTCTTTAAAAGGCCTCGTGACAACAAAACTTTTTAATTTCAAAAATTCTATGGCCGGATTTTCGGCTGGGTATCCTTTGGGAGGACGCACCAGGCTGTTACTGGTATCCATACCTTTTTCAAATTGTTTTTTAAAAGCATTGCCGGCGAGTATTTTTTTCCATTCTATGAAATTATAGTCTATTTCCTGCCGGATCCGGGCGAGATCCTCCGTCTCCGGCATCCATATTCCGGCAGCAATAAAGCTTTGGCCAGGTTCTATGTGTACATAATACCCGGCACCATTTCCCTTTTTCCCGGCTTTGTTGAAATAAGCCGACATGTTATGTTTGTAAGGCCGCTTGTCTTTGCTGAACCGCACATCCCGGTTCATGCGAAACAAACAATCTTTTGCAGTGAGATGGGCTATGTCGCCGTCTATTTTCGCAAGGATAGCAATGACCTGTGTTGTAGCTTCCATAAATGCAACCCTGGCTTCATCATAGGCTTTTTTATTCGTGTCGAACCAAGGCTTATTATTATTTTTTTTCAGCGATTTTAAAAAATCGAGCGTGTTTTTTTGGATCATAGCGGTTGCAAGGTAGTAAATGAATAAAATAAAAAAGCCATCCGGTGAGGGATAGCTTTGAAACTCTTCCAGGCAAAAAAATCAGATCCGGCCCCAGTTTTCCCCGCTCTTTATCCGGTAGAGGGTCATTTCACTCACGCCGTATTTTTCTGCCATTTGTTTATACGTAAGTTTTCTTTTAGGGTTATTGATCGCCCCTTTAATGCTTCTTACCTGGTTGGCACTTAGCTTTAAACCGCGGGTGCGATTCGCCTGGCGTTCCTTATATGCGATCTTATCAGGGCTGCTCTGCTGGTGCGTACTCACTTCCTCCACTGTAGCCCATTTAAGGTTCTTATAATTGTTGTCAGTTTTTGTATGATTTTGGTGAATGACAAATTTATGCTTCGGCGATTTTTTCAGGCAAAAGAGCCGTGCCACTTCCCGGTGAATATAGATCGTACCATTGCCCTCCTCCACATGCAGGTTCAATGTGCGGTAACCGGAGGTCAATGAGCCATTTAGAAGTTTTCCATCCGCAAGAATTTCTTCTCCGTAACTGGCAGCCCTGCCCTGGTTGGAAACAGCATATTTTTTTCGAAGGTTTTTATAGCCGGCAAACTGGATCTGTTTCCATGATTCTCCTTCATTTTTTTTTATCATGACTTCATTTTTTAGTAGTAACGCCGGCCAACTTAGTAATTAAGGACGAAGGGGGTTGCAACCGGATGACGAAGTATAAATATAATAATTAATTTAACTAAGTTGAGATCATTTTTATAAAATCTTCTTCGCTCAATATTTTGATTGCAGGTATTTTCCTGGCCTTTTCCAATTTGCTGCCAGCATCTCCTCCCACAACCAGGAAATTTAATTTGCTACTGACACCGCCCAGGATTTTCCCGCCATTTTTTTCCACCAGTTCTTCGGCGTCATTTCTTTTCAGTTGACTAAGCGTGCCGGTGAAAAGAAAGGTCTGGCCGTCCAGGTTTCCTTCTACCATGGCTGTTTTACTGGCTACCGTATTCACACCCAGTTCCTGCAACTGCCGAAGCATGTGTATATTATCCTTATTCCTAAAAAAAACATGAATACTGCCCGCAACTTTTACGCCCACATCCTCCAGTTGCTGCAACTGGTCAATGCTGTAATTTTCAAATTCTAAAATATCATGGACCTTTTGTACCAGGGTCTTTGCGGTGGTTTCACCCACATAACGAATACCCAGGCCATAAATAAGCCGGTGAAGGGGTTGGCTTTTGCTTGCTTCTACTGCTGCCTTTAGATTATCTATTGACTTTGCCCCTAAACCTTCCAGCTTTTTCAGGGCTTCCCAGTTCAAGGTATAAATGCCGGGAACATCTTTCAGTAATCCCAGGTCATAAAATTTGCGCACATTGGCATCCCCTAAACTGCGGATATCCATTGCATCTTTGCTTACAAAATGAATGATCCGCTCTACTACCTGCGCTTTACAGTTAATGTTGAGACAACGCCAGACAGCTTCTCCCTCTGGTTTAAAAAGTTTGTCGCTGCATACCGGGCATTGGGTAGGAAACCTTATGAATTTCTCTCTGCCTGTCCTGAGTTCAGGAAGAGATTTTACGATCTGGGGAATCACGTCACCGCTCCGTTCTATCAATATGCTATCACCAATCCGCAGGTCTTTCTGGCTGATATAATCTTCATTGTGCACTGAGATACTTGTTACTGTGACACCTCCTACGGCTGCTGCCTGGATCTTGGCCACCGGCGTAACAGCGCCCGTTCTGCCCACCTGGAATTCCACCCCAAGTAATTTGCTCGTAGCTTGCCTTGCCTTAAATTTATAAGCAATCGCCCACCGGGGATGGTGTGAGGTCATGCCGAGTTTATCCTGTAAAGCGAGGTCATTCACCTTAATAACAACGCCATCGATCTCGTAAGGAAGTTCATCTCTTTTTGCTTCAAAGGCTTCCACAAAATCGATAATACCCCTGATGCCTTTCACCACTTTCATTTCTTTTACGGGGCTCCTGAAGCCAAGATCCCACAACATTTCTAACATACCGGAATGGGTAGCAGGTTTATCAAACAAAATTTCTTTGTGCTTCCCTCTATCAGCGGGCATTTCAGCCATATAACTTACATGGTATAAAAAAGCCTCCAGCTTTCTTCTCCCCACTTCCCGGGAATCTTTTATCCTTAGGCTTCCAGCCGCAGCATTTCTTGGATTGGCTAGAGGAGGTAACCCCTCTTCCGCTAACGATGCATTGTATTTATTAAAATTGTTCTTATTTAATAATATCTCCCCCCTTATTTCAATTTGCTGCAAACCATACCTGCTGAAATTTGCTGTCAATGGCAAAGAACGAATCTGTTTTATGTTTGGGGTGATATCATCCCCGGTTTCCCCGTCTCCCCTCGTAATCCCTTTTTCCAACACATCATCCTGGTATATAAGAGAAACACTGGCGCCATCAAACTTGGGTTCTGCGCAATATTCCACAGAATCCAGCCCACTCAAAACCCGGGCTTTCCTGTCCCAATCCAGCAGGTCGTCTGCATTGTAGGAATTTTCCAGGGACAACATCGGTACAAGGTGCCTTGTTTTCGGAAAATCCTTGACCAGGCCGGGACCCACCCGCTGTGTTGGAGAGTCTTTTGTAATAATTTCCGGGTGTTCCGCCTCCAATTCATCCAGCTGTTTGAAAATTGTATCGTATTCACTGTCACTGATCAGGGGATCCGCCATCACATAGTAGCGGTACTCATGGAAACGAAGCACTTTTCTCAATTCGTCAATATGATTCGCAGCGTCCTTTTTATCTTTCGGGGCGAGCCATTTTAACGAGGCATCGTGCAACTTTCTCGTTTGATCAGGGGTGTACATAGTAATAGTTCTTGATGGCAAATGTAAAAAAATACCTCCACAGCTTTCGGGGTAAGATTGTACAGTGAAAAGCTGTATGTTCAACCGCATCACTGATGTGGAAACTTTTAAAGAGTTTTGTAATTCTTTTCGGCAGGATTAGTTCAATACCACAAATAAATTCCTGTATTTTTAAAGCCCGAATGAAATGCCGATTTTATTACCGGGTTTTCGTCCTACGGGGTATTATAATTATTGTAATTGGAGCTTGAATATGCTCCATGGTATTTAATTTCGCTTAAAAAAGGAAACCTAAGATGCACAACAAGGCGCCAGCTAAAATCCCCCTGAACATACTTATCATTGATGATGACGAGGATGACTTTTTTATTACAAGCGAGTATATAAAAAATATAGATAACGGGTATTCCTTTAATATCGAATGGTGTGCCGCCTACACTGATGCCGTGGAAAAGATATGCAGCAGCCGGCATGATATCTATTTTGTGGACTTTCGGTTGGGAGCGAAAAACGGGCTCGACCTTATCAAAGATGCGCTGGAAAATAAATGCGAGGAGCCGATGATCCTGCTTACCGGGAAGGGTAGCAACGAGATCGATATTATGGCTATGCAGGTGGGAGCGGTGGATTACCTGATCAAAAATGAGTTGACCACCGAAAAACTGGAAAGGTGCATTCGATACGCATTGGGCCGGTATGAGTTTATTAAAGCGCTTCGCTCTAATGAGCAAAAATTCAGGAGCCTTTTTGAAAAGTCGAAAGACTCTGTTTTTATAGCTGATGAACACCTGGTATTTAAAGACGTTAATCCCGCTACTACCCTGCTTTCCGAATACAGCAAAGAAGAGTTGCTTACATTAAGCCTTTTTGAATTAATGGAAAATACAGAGGATAAGGAAGTCATTAAAAACCAGCTTATGCTGCAGGGAGAAGTTACGGACAAAGAACTGGACCTCCTTACCAAAAGCAAAGAAAAAATCAATTGTATTTTGTCAGTGTCCCGTCAAAAAGATGTTAAGGGAGATATTTACATGCAGGGTGTGATACACGATATCACGAATTTGAAAAAGTCAGAGAAGGCAACGCTGCAATCAGAAAAGTTAAGTGCTACACAGCGGTTGGTGCGCACATTGGCTCACGAGGTTAGAAATCCGCTGAATAATATCTACCTGTCGCTGGAACAACTTGTTCCGGAAATCCAGCTGGATGAACCTAAAATCTACCTGGATATTATCAACAGGAATAGCAAAAGGATCAGTTCGCTCATCACTGAACTGCTGGATTCCTCAAGGCCGACGGAGATCGTTTTGGAGAAGATATTACTACAATCTGTTTTGGACGAAAGCATCGCTGCAGCGCTGGACAGGATAAAATTGAAGAGGATCACCCTGAACGTAAATTACAAATCCGGCGAGGCCATGATTATGGGCGACTTCAATAAATTGAAGATTGCGTTCCTTAACATTATCATCAATGCCATCGAGGCGATGAATGAGGACGTGGGTTTACTTGAAGTGGTGGTGGACCAGGATCAGTCAAACTATAAGGTCGTGATAAGCGACAACGGCACAGGTATAAGTGAAGAGAACATCGTAAAACTTTTTGAACCTTACTTTACTTCCAAGCCAAGCGGAATGGGGCTGGGACTATCTTCTACCTTGAATATTATCCGTTCGCATAAAGCATTCATTGAGGTGAATTCAAAATTACACATTGGCACATCTTTCATTATCACCTTCAGAAAGAATGGAGGGGAAGAGGAAAGTTCAAAACTGGCGGAAGAGCGAAGTAGCCTGGAATGATCGCATAAAGGATTTATATTGGCATTAAATGTGTGAACAAAGATTTCTGCCCAACGAACTTTTTGATAGGTCAACAAACAGGTATTGACTGTTTTATTGATATCATTATACATTATAGGTAACCCAGCATTTTCGAACTCAAAATCTGCCTTATGGCCAATAAAGACAAGCCGCAAAATCCCACAAACGGAAGTTCTTCAGCAGAACTGATCCCCAATCCCAAAGCATCTGAGGGCCTGGCCCGTAAAAAAAAGGAAGTACCCGCCGTGTCAGACGCTTTAGCACAATTATATGCCACTGAACTAAACAGTGGTGAACTGTTGCGTGTACTTACCGAGGTAAAGAACGGCAATTTCGGCGTACGGATGCCAATCGACCAGGTGGGTGTAAATGGTAAAATTTGCGACACACTCAACGAAATCATTTTCCTGAATGAAAAGATGATGCAGGAATTTACCCGTGCAGGTAATACCATTGGCAAGCAGGGTAAATTGACGCAACGTATAGAAGTACCCAGTGCAAAAGGGAGTTGGAGCACGGGTGTGGATTCACTCAATACATTGATCTCAGATCTGGTGCACCCTACCATTGAGATTGCGCACGTAATCAGTTCGGTGGCCAAAGGCAACCTAAGCCAGGAAATGCCACTCGAAATCGGCGGCCATACTTTACAGGGAGAATTTTCGAGGATTGCTAAGGAGGTAAATGACATGGTGAAGCAGCTCAACCTATTTTCCATGGAAGTAACCCGTGTGGCGAGAGAGGTTGGATCGGAAGGTAAGTTGGGTGGCCAGGCGAAAGTAAAAGGGGTAGCCGGTGTGTGGAAGGATCTGACGGATTCTGTGAACCAGATGGGTAGTAACCTTACGGCCCAGGTAAGAAATATCGCCGAGGTAACAACTGCGGTGGCAAAGGGCGATTTGTCTAAAAAAATCACGGTGGATGTAAAAGGCGAGATTTTGGAATTAAAGAATACCATCAACACGATGGTAGATCAGCTGAACTCTTTCAGCAGCGAGGTAACCCGTGTGGCGCTGGAGGTAGGTACAGAAGGGAAACTCGGCGGTCAGGCGCAGGTAAAAGGGGTGGCTGGTACGTGGAAAGACCTCACGGATTCTGTAAACCAGATGGCCAGTAACCTTACCGGCCAGGTGCGGAATATCGCAGAAGTAACAACAGCGTTTGCAAAAGGCGATCTGAGTCGCCAGATTACGGTAGATGTAAAAGGAGAAATTCTGGAGTTAAAAAATACCATCAATACGATGGTGGATCAGTTAAACTCTTTCTCTGGTGAGGTTACCCGTGTGGCAAGAGAGGTAGGTTCGGAAGGTAAACTGGGCGGACAGGCCAAAGTAAAAGGTGTGGGCGGTGTATGGAAAGATCTGACGGATTCTGTAAACCAGATGGCCCGTAACCTCACGGGCCAGGTGCGTAACATTGCGGAGGTAACCACGGCCGTGGCCAAGGGTGACTTATCCAGAAAAATTACGGTGGATGTAAAAGGAGAGATCCTTGAGTTAAAAAATACCATGAATACCATGGTGGATCAGTTGAACTCTTTTAGCAGCGAGGTAACCCGGGTGGCGTTGGAGGTAGGAACAGAAGGTAAACTGGGCGGACAGGCGCAAGTAAAAGGGGTTGCAGGTACGTGGAAAGATCTGACGGATTCGGTAAATGGTATGGCCAGTAGCTTAACTGGCCAGGTGCGAAATATTGCCGAGGTAACCACAGCGGTGGCCAAAGGGGATCTTAGCCGGAAAATTACAGCAGATGCGAAAGGAGAGATCCTTGAATTAAAAAATACCATCAACACGATGGTGGATCAGTTGAACTCATTTGGTAGCGAGGTAACCCGTGTGGCACGTGAGGTAGGTTCGGAGGGAAGATTGGGGGGCCAGGCAGATGTGCCAGGCGTGGGTGGTACATGGAAAGATCTGACGGATTCGGTAAATATCATGGCGGGGAACCTTACCAGCCAGGTGCGAAATATTGCCGAGGTAACAACGGCCGTAGCAACAGGTGACCTTTCCCGTAAAATTGATGTGGATGTAAAAGGAGAGATCCTGGAGTTGAAAAATACCATCAATACAATGGTGGACCAGTTGCGTGGTTTTGCTTCGGAGGTAACCCGCGTTGCCAGGGAAGTAGGATCCGAAGGTAAACTCGGTGGACAGGCAACGGTGGAAGGTGTTGGTGGTGTTTGGAAAGACCTGACTGATTCCGTGAATGGTATGGCCAGTAACCTTACCGGCCAGGTGCGGAACATTGCAGAGGTAACAACGGCAGTAGCCAAAGGTGACTTATCAAGGAAAATTACGGTGGACGTAAAAGGGGAGATCCTGGAGTTGAAAAATACCATCAATACGATGGTGGATCAGCTGAATGCATTTGGATCGGAGGTAACCCGTGTGGCACGTGAGGTGGGATCTGAGGGCAAACTGGGTGGACAGGCAGATGTACCAGGTGTGGCGGGTACCTGGAAGGATCTTACGGATAGTGTAAATAAAATGGCGAGTAACCTTACCAGCCAGGTAAGGAATATTGCGGAGGTAACCACAGCCGTGGCCAATGGTGACCTTTCAAGAAAAATTGGTGTGGACGTGAAAGGAGAGATCCTGGAGTTGAAAAATACGATCAACACGATGGTAGACCAGTTACGTGGTTTTGCTTCGGAAGTAACCCGTGTGGCGAGAGAAGTGGGTACAGAAGGTAAACTGGGTGGCCAGGCCAATGTGCCCGGCGTGGCCGGTACCTGGAAGGATCTGACGGATTCTGTAAACCAGATGGCGGGTAACCTTACCGCCCAGGTGCGTAACATTGCGGAGGTGGCTATTGCGGTTGCGAATGGTGATATGAGTAAAAAAATTACGGTGGATGTACGTGGAGAGATCCTCCAGTTGAAGGAAACGCTGAATACCATGGTGGATCAGTTGCGTGCATTTGCATCGGAAGTAACCCGTGTGGCGAGAGAGGTGGGTACGGATGGAAAACTTGGTGGCCAGGCTTTCGTACCTGGTGTGGCTGGTACCTGGAAAGATCTGACGGATTCGGTAAACCAAATGACAGGTAACCTTACCGCGCAGGTGCGAAACATTGCCGAGGTTACGAAAGCCGTGGCATCCGGTGACCTTTCTAAAACAGTGGCCATTGACGTAAAAGGAGAAATCCTTGATTTAAAAAATACCATCAATACTATGGTGGAACAGTTGAACTCTTTCGCCTTCGAGGTAACCCGTGTGGCAAGAGAGGTAGGTACAGAAGGTAAACTGGGTGGCCAGGCCGAGGTAAGAGGTGTGGGTGGTACCTGGAAAGATCTGACGGATAGTGTGAACATGATGGCTTCAAACCTTACAAACCAGGTGCGTGGTATTGCCAAAGTGGTAACTGCCGTAGCAACGGGTAACCTGAAACAAAAACTGGCGATCGTATCCCGTGGTGAGGTGGCGCAGCTGATTGATACGATCAATGAAATGATTGATACGCTGGCACTTTTTGCAGACCAGGTAACCACCGTGGCCCGTGAGGTAGGTGTGGATGGACGACTGGGCGGACAGGCATCAGTTCCGGGTGCTTCCGGTATCTGGAAAAACCTCACGGAGAACGTGAACCAGCTGGCGCAAAATCTTACCACGCAGGTGCGGTCCATTTCGGAAGTGGCATCGGCGGTAACCAAGGGTGACCTTACACGAACTATACGGGTGGAAGCAAAAGGAGAGGTGGAAGCATTGAAGGATACCATCAACCAGATGATTGCCAACCTGAAGGAAACAACCCTGCGGAACCAGGAACAGGATTGGCTAAAATCCAACCTTGCGAAGTTTACACAAATGTTGCAGGGACAAAAAGACCTTAAAACAGTAACGCAGCGGATCCTTTCGGAACTGGCGCAGGTCGTAACAGCGCACTATGGGGCATTTTACATCTTAAATCAAAATGAAGATACACAGGCAGTAAAACTGAGTTTGTTCTCTGCTTATGGCTATAAATCAGACAAAAATGTTCCTACAGAATTCCAGGTAGGAGAAGGATTGGTCGGCCAGGTAGCCTTTGAAAAAGAAAGAATCATTCTTTCCAATGTACCTGGCAACTACATTAAGATCAGTTCAAGTTTGGGTAAGGCAAAACCTACCAACCTGATCATACTGCCGGTATTGTTTGAAAACAAAGTGAAGGCCGTTATCGAACTTGCTTCACTGGATGTATTCAGTGAAACGCATATTGACTTTTTGGAACAGCTGACAGAAAGTATCGGTATTGTGATCAACACGATTGAAGCGAACTCCCGTACGGAAGAATTGTTGACCCAATCTCAATCACTTGCGGGTGAGCTTAAATTACAGCAGGAGGAATTGAGTCGGACAAATGATGAGTTGCAGGATAAGGCGCTGCTGCTTGTGAAGCAAAAAAATGAGGTGGAGGATAAGAACCGGGAGGTGGAAGAGGCGCGAAAGTCGCTTGAGGAAAAAGCAGAACAGCTTACGCTTACTTCCAAATACAAATCGGAGTTCCTTGCCAATATGAGCCATGAGTTAAGAACACCGCTTAACAGCTTATTAATTCTTGCTCAGCAGTTGTATGAAAACGCGGAAGGTAACCTCAATGATAAGCAGATCAGGTATGCAAAAACCATTCACTCCTGTGGGGATGACCTTATCCAGCTAATCAATGATATCCTTGATCTTTCAAAAATTGAATCAGGGTTTATTACTGCGAATATTTCCCCGGTTCGGTTTGCCGAGATAGCCGCATTTGCGGAAACTACATTTAAGCCTATTTCAGAAGCAAGGCATTTAAATTTCACCATAGAAACAGACTCCTCACTTCCTTCCTCCATGGAAACGGATGTGCAGCGTCTGAACCAGATCCTGAAAAACCTGCTTTCCAACTCTTTTAAGTTTACCGAAAAAGGTGAGGTAAAATTGAAAATTTACGGAGCGCATAAAAACTGGAAGACGGGCAATACCAACCTGGATAATGCGAAAAAAGTAGTGGCATTCGCCATCAGCGATACAGGTATTGGTATCCCGCAGGAAAAACAAAACATCATTTTTGAAGCTTTCCAGCAGGCAGAAGGTTCCACCAGCCGCAAGTATGGAGGTACAGGACTTGGATTGTCCATCAGCCGTGGTCTTGCTGAATTACTTGGTGGTACCATAGAATTGGAAAGCAATACCACGGAGGGTAGCACATTTACCCTCTTCCTTCCGATCACTGATGCAGTGCCCAATATCGCCGCCAAGTCGGTTGTTGACGCCGGGTACCAACCATTCCAGGTGGGGCCGGATTCAACGGAGATCGATACGCTATTGCATTCGATCCGTGTCACAAGTGAAGGGGCAGGTGAGTCCAAGAACCTGAGTATTGTAAATGAAATGATCAATGACTCAGGGGACGACCGTGCCAATATTGTGGCAAGCGATAAGGTGATCCTCATCGTAGAGGACGATTTGAGGTTTGGAAAGATTGTAATTGAAAAAGCGCATGAGAACAATCTTAAAGCTGTTGTGGCAACAAGTTATATCGAGGTATTTGATTTCGTGAACAGGTTTCATCCAATTGCCATTACCCTGGATGTAAAGCTACCCGATACAAGTGGCTGGAAAGTACTGGACCTGCTGAGAAATGATCTTAATTACCGTCATATTCCTATTCACCTTATATCCGGCGAAGAGAACAGGAACCTCGCCCTGAAACGCGGAGCAAGGAGTTTCCTGTTGAAACCACTTGACAATGATTCTCTCAAAGAACTTTTTGGAGACATCACTACTTTCAATCAAAAAGCAGTTAAACGAATACTAGTGGTGGAGGACAATGAACTGGATTCCTCACAGATAGCGAAGATGCTGGAAGGAGAAACCATGAAAGTGGATATTGCTGCCTCCGGCAAAAAAGCCATCAACCAACTTCAATCTATCCAATATGATTGCATCATCGTGGATTATACGCTGCCTGATGTAAGTGGTAATGACCTCGTAAATAAAATTGCAGGTATCAAACCCAGGTTATCCCCGATAATCGTTTATTCCGCAAAGGACTTCAATAAAAAAGAACTGGCCGAACTGAATCGTTCTTCAAACACCATCCTGCTCAAGGGTGTAAATTCCCTGGAGCACCTGCTGGAAGAAACAATCCTGCATGTACATGTAAATCATAAAGACTTGTCTCATGACAAACGGAAAGTGGTTGAAAATATCCGGATGAAGGAAGATATATTGACCGGCAAAAATATCCTGGTGGTGGATGACGATGTGAGAAATCTTTTTGCCCTTACCACCGTGTTTGAAAGGTACAATATCAACGTGGTCACAGCAGAAAGCGGAAAAGAAGCCATCCAGATCATTAATGATGATAGCATTAAAACGGATATGGTATTAATGGATATTATGATGCCGGAAATGGATGGTTATGAAACAACCCAAAAAATAAGGCGGGAACATAAAAACAGTACCCTGCCTATTATTGCAGTTACCGCAAAAGCGATGAAAGGCGACAGGCAAAAATGTATTGAAGCAGGTGCTTCCGACTATATCACCAAACCATTAAAAATCGACCAGCTGCTTTCCCTGATGCGTGTTTGGTTTTATAAATAAATGACAAACCTGATGCAGCAGAAAATTCTTTTGGTGGATGATAGGGAAGACAACTTGTTTTCTATGGAGACCATATTGGAGACGGATGGCTATGAGTTGATCAAAGCCAATTCAGGGAGACAGGCATTAAAGATCTTATTGGTGGAATTTGATTTTGCGCTTATCCTTATGGATGTAAAAATGCCGAATCTAAATGGCTTTGAAACGGCGGCATTGATCTACGAACGGGAAAAACTAAGGCATATACCAATCATCTTCATCACCGCCAATACGTATGGGGAAGAAAACGTATTTAAAGGATACCGAACCGGCGCAGTAGATTATATTTATAAACCCATCAACCCCGGGCTGCTTAGGGCTAAGGTGGCCGTATTTGTAGACCTCTACAAGAAAAACAGCCAGCTCGTGTTGCAGGAAAAAAAACTGATCGCTATTAATAACAGCCTGCAGTCCGAGATCAATGAACGCGAAGCTTCTGAGGAAAAGGTAACCGAACTCAATAAAAAGTTATTAATTACAATTGAAGGATTAAAAAAAGCCAATAAAGAACTAGATAGCTTTGCTTTCATGGCCTCCCATGATCTGCAGGAACCGTTGCGGAAGATCCGGACATTCAGCGACCGTCTTTATATCAAATACAAGGATCACCTGGATGAAGACGGCTTGCTGAATATTAACCGGATTCAAAAATCTGCGATAAGGATGGAAGAACTCATAAACGATATCCTTACTTTTTCCAAATTGAGTGATCAGAAGGATTTTTTTGTAAATACAGATCTAAACGAATTGGTAAAAGAAACGCTGGAAGATCTCCAACATACTATTTTTGAAAAAAATGCAGAACTGGTAATTGGCAAACTTCCAGAGCTTGCCGTAAATCCCCGGCTTATGAAACCCTTGTTTTTTAACCTGCTCTCCAATGCATTGAAGTATTCGAAGAAAAATGTTGCCCCGGTCATAAGCATCAACGCAGAAGATTTTTTTAATGAAGAGCAGAACGGTAAAGAAAAAATACCGGTGCAGTATTGCAGGATATATATCAAAGACAATGGGATAGGGTTTGAACAGCAGTATGCTGAACAGATCTTCGAGATGTTCCAGCGATTGCACTCGCAGGCCGAATATAAAGGGAATGGCATTGGACTGACCTTATGCCAGCAGATCGTGGAAAAACACCACGGTTTCATCAGTGCTTTAAGCAAGGTTAACGAAGGCACTACATTTATTGTTTCATTGCCGGTGAAACAAACCGCAGAGATCCAGAGCTGAAAAAACTCAGGACAAAAATGTTTTTAGGTATTTGGTAAGCCCGGTGAAGTCAGGGGGTTTTATAAAAAAATTCATAGCGCCGAGATTCCTGCTTTCCTCTTCATATTCTTTTTTGGAGGAAGTGGAATATACTACGACCGGTATGTGTTTTAATTCAGCGAATTTTTTAATCTCCGCCAGGCATCTCAGTCCGTTCATTACCGGCATGTTTAAATCGAGAAAAATGTAGTCTGGGGGTTCAAATAGCCCGTTGGTGAGTAAAAATAAGGCTTCTTCCCCGTTCTTTGCCATGATGCACTTTATGGATGGGTTAATTTCCAAAAGGGCTTCGGAGAATAACATACGGTCATCCTCATCATCATCGGCAAGAAAAAACACAAGTGCCATTAAGTAAACAGTTAATTTGATATAAAACTAAAGTAATAGCTTAATATTTCAGGGCTTTACAATAAATATTTTTCTTTGGTATCCTTTGGGAGCGTATTTACCAGGCTACATATATATTTTAGGCCAACACAATCACTTAAAATGCAGGCAGGAATGAACACTAGAGTTGAAAGTATGATTCAAAATAATAAAGCGTTTGATACACTCCCACTTTTAGTTTGGTCATCCCGGGAGGATAAAACTTTTGATTTTGTGAATGCAGAATGGTTGAAATACACCGGCCGCAGTTTGGGAGCTGAGCCCAGTGAGGATTGGCAGTCAGTTATTCATCCTGAAGATGCGGCAGGTATTTTCCATTCTTACACTAATGGATTTGACAACCGGGAACGGGTTCAACTCAGGTGCCGGATAAGAAATAAGGAAGGGATATATCATTGGTTTTGGGGTGAGGCAGCGCCCAGGTACGACCAGCATGGCGGGTTCCTTGGTTTTGCCGGAGCATTCATGCAAGTGCCTGCAGGGGAAATAAACGCCTACCTGGAAACTACGGTCACTGAGCAGTCGTTGGCTTTAAAAGAGTTGAAGGAAAAATTTGCAGATAAAACACTGGCGCAGGAGCGAAACAATGCGGAATTGGAATCCTTCACCTACATCGCCTCGCACGACCTCCAGGAGCCCTTAAGGAAGATCCAGTCTTTCAGCAAGATGATCATGGCGAAGGATGCAGGCAGTTTTTCGGAGTCGGGCAAGAATTATTTTTCCCGGATCATGATGGCAGCAGAACGCATGCAACGCCTTATCGATGACCTTCTAAGTTATTCGAATACGAGGGTGTCGGATATTTCATTCGAGGAGGCCGACCTGAATACAGTATTGGAGGAAGTCAAGGCGAATTTCCAGGAAGTGATTGAGGAAAAGAATGCGCGGGTGGAATGCGGGGATTTACCCACACTCCCTGTTATCAGGTTCCAGTTGCACCAGTTGTTTACCAATGTGCTTGCCAATGCGCTGAAATTTTCCAGGATTGATGTGCCGGTGAGCATAAAAATTTCAGCCACCCACGTGGAGGTCGACCAGGTATATTCTATAGAAGATCTGCGGCCCGGAGATTACTGGCAGATCAGTTTTGCAGATAACGGGATAGGTTTTGAGCAGCAATATGAGAACAGGATATTTGAGCTCTTTCAGCGCCTCCATGGTAAAAATGAATATATAGGCACAGGTATTGGCCTTGCTATTTGCAAAAAGATCGTGCACAACCATAATGGTTTTATGACAGCCACAGGGGAACCTGGTATAGGGTCGGTTTTTAATATTTATTTGCCCGTTGGGAAAGAAACTGCTCAATAGTAAAAACAGGACCAAAAAGTAAAGGGCATTTACAAAACCCTCAGGAAGACTTTAGGTGCTCCAGGTATTTTTGTAAAACGTATTTCAATTGCCTTTTTACAATTGCACCCATGGTAGTACATTTTGAAAAATACGTGGTTTTAAAATGTGCATTCAATTCTTCCCGCAACATTTTTATTTTATAATTTTCCGATAACTCGTCTTTGGACATGATGTTGGACAATTCCATCAATTGTTTCCGGCTTGCAAACACCCTGTGAGCCATAGCGGTTTGTTCTTCTGTTTGGTATTGTTCAATCACATCCTGGCTTAAAGTGTTTAGCACCAGTTCTACATACTCAAAGTTTTCTTTGTAAAACTGGGGCAGGTATAAATTTTTGATTCCTTCATATGATTGCTGATCAAAATCGATTGCACGAATGCGGTATTGATAATCTTCGATATCCGGGGTAATATCCACTACAAAATTATAACTGCGCATATCGCCCAGGAGCCTCACAAAACAACGCTCATTAAATTTTACAAATTCTTTGGCTATGCGTATTTTATTTGTTTCCGTTTGATTTAAATAATCTTCTAAAAAAACATCTCCGGGTATGCCGGGTATATGTTCTTCTACCAAAGTATTTTTATGGTAAAGGAATGTGATGCGGTTGGGCGTAAGTAAATGCTCCAGCTCCAACCCATAAATGCGGGAAGCATCGGCAGCTTTTATGTAGTAATGATCGTAGTTATCATTTATGCGGTTAATGATCCTGATACGGAAAGGCACACTGTTTCCAAATTCGCAAAAATCTATGCGCTCCACATCCAGGTGTTTAATGTAACTAAAGTTTCCGTCTGTTTTTAATGCTGCATACGTTTTAATCAATCCTTCTTTTAAATATTCCATTTCTTTGAGATCGTACACGGCCGTTTCCCAATGAGTGAGTTTCCCTTTTTTATTTCTTAAGGAAGTAGTATAGCGGTAGTTTAAAAGATCTTTGTATGCAATAGGTAACTCTATATCCCGGCCATACTGGTGCAGGTATTTCTGCAACCGATCACTAACGGGTAAGAGTTCTTTTTTCATAAGCGGCCGGTCGGCTTCTTTGCTTAATTTGGCATTGATGATGCTGTTAAACTGCATACCGTAAAGATACGGTTGAAATGAATTTATAAAACCAGGGCTCAGCTGGTATCAAATGGAGAAAACTAAGAGGTATTAAACAAGAACTGGTTGCAGTAAATCCTGGAATCAGCAAAGCTGGAGTGAGAAAATTCAAAATAATAAATCCGGTATTAATATTGCTCGCCTCCGGGAAATATGCAGGACATGAACTGTTGAATTAAACATGTTATTTTCTGATCCTTCAGATTTTTTAGCCCCTTCCCGTTGATCAAGCTGCCAGAAGAGCAACATTTCATGTAACAAACATGCACGCACTTTAATCCCGTTTTTTAAAAAATGGCAATACTTTTTTTAATTATTTTTGGGAAAACATCTCTTCATGCCATTTCAACTTTTCAAATCTTTCTCATTACTTATTTTTTGTTCCTTATTTATAATTTCTTTTCCCTCCTGCAAGTTCAGGGAAAAAGTTCCACTCCTGGTTCATCATGCAGTAATTTACACTGTAGATGAACAATTTTCTACCGCAGAAGCCATGGCCATCCGGGATGGAAAAATTATTGCCATCGGCAGCAATGACGATCTCTTAAAAAAATATGAGGGAGATGAAACACTGGATGCAGGAGGCAAAGCAGTTTTCCCTGGTTTTATTGATGCGCATTGCCATTTCACCGGTTATGCTACAGACAGGTGGAAATGTGACCTTGTAGGTACCAGTTCATGGGCGGAAATAGTTTCCAAAATTACTTCTTACAGCAAAAACGCTCCGATGGAATGGATCTATGGCCGCGGATGGGACCAGAATGACTGGGTAGAAAAAGAATATCCTGACAATACTCAATTAGACAGCTTATTCCCCAACCGGCCGGTCTACCTTAAAAGGGTAGACGGGCATGCAGCAATTGCCAACAGTACGGCCTTAAGGCTGGCAGGAATTGATGTGAGCACAAAGGTTGCAGGGGGCAGTATTGAAGTGAAGAATGGAAAACTATTGGGCGTGTTGGTAGATAACGCCATGGACCTGGTAGAATCCAAAATACCGGCCATATCTGACAGCCTTGCCAAACGTTATTTTGCTGAGATGCAGGCTGAGTGTTTTGCAGAAGGGCTCACGGGAGTGCACGATTGTGGCGTGAGTGAACATACCGTAACGATGCTGGAAGAAGCGCAGCAATCAGGATTGCTGAAGATGAAAATTTTTGCACTTTTATCAGACGATTCATCTTATTACGATCGCTGGATAAAAAAAGGAAGGTATAAAAAAGGCGCATTGACCGTCGGAGGTTTTAAGTTATATGCCGACGGTGCGCTGGGCAGCCGTGGCGCCTGTTTATTGCAGGAGTACAACGATCAGAAAGGGTGGAAAGGCTTTTTATTAAGTGAGGCCTCTTATTTCCTTGATAAAGCCCAACGCCTTGCCGGAAGCAATCTGCAGATGTGTACACATGCAATCGGGGATAGCGGCAACCGCCAGATATTGCAGACTTATGCCCGTGTTCTAAATGGTAAAAATGATAAGCGTTGGCGCATAGAACACGCCCAGGTGGTAGACAGTAATGATTTTCAATTTTTTTCCCGGTTTAATATTATTCCTTCTGTTCAGCCAACGCATGCCACCAGCGATATGTACTGGGCTGCAGACAGGATTGGAGCTGCCCGGATGAAAGGCGCTTATGCCTACCAGCAGTTGCTCATTACCAATGGCTGGATGCCACTGGGAACCGATTTCCCCGTAGAATCCATCAGCCCATTCAAAACTTTTTTTGCAGCCGTGGTCCGGAAGGATGCCAGGGATTTTCCGGCCGGGGGTTTCCAAATGGAAAACGCATTAACCCGCGAGCAGGCCATTCGTGGCATGACCATCTGGGCAGCAAAAGCTGCATTTGAGGAGGAGGAAAAAGGGAGCCTGGTAAAAGGAAAAACTGCAGATTTTATTATTTTGGATACGGACCTCATGAAATGTGCATCTTCTGCTATTCTAAAGGCCAGGGTCATGGCCACTTATATCAACGGGGAAAATGTTTTTGGCCGATAGTTCATAGGTCTGGTTCATGGACCATAAACTATTAGTGGGGACGCAGTTTTTTTCTCTTTTCCCCACTTGATTTTTTCAATGAGGTTGCCCATCATATATGGACCTTAGACTTCTCAACATTCATTCATATCTATCAGGCCATTTCTTATGGCATACATCACCAGGCCTACCCTGGTTTTTACGCGGAGCTTCTCAAAAAGTGCATCCCGATAACCATCCACCGTACGTGGGCTTACAAACATTTTTTCCGCGATTTCCTTGTAGGTTAGCTCGGAGCAGCTGTGCCTTAAAAATTCTTTTTCCCTTTCATTCAGGTGAACGTGTTGCTCGTCGCCCGCTTCTTCTCCCTCGGAATTATTGATAGCGTTAATGAGTTTACCACTAATAAAGTCGCTGTAATAATAACCTTTGGATTCAAGATCAGCTAAAGCCGTTTTAAGTTGTGCGGGATCACTGTCTTTTAATATATAGCCTTTTGCACCGCATTTAAGCATAGTGATCACGGCATGTTCATTGTCGTACATACTTAGCGCCAGCACCTTGATACCAGGATAATTTTTTCTCAGCCATCTCGCTGTTTCATACCCATCCATTTCAGGCATATTAATATCCAGCAGGATGATAGCGGGGATCAACTTCGGGTGTAACTTTTCTATAAGATCTCTTCCGTTGTCTGCTTCAAAAAGCACTTGATGGCCCAGGCTTTTAACCAACCCGGCGAGACCATTCCGGAGCAAAATGTGATCATCTACTAATGCGAGAGTTGCCATGCTTTTTAGCTTAAAGGTGAAGGGAAAGTGGGTTCAAGCTCAACGGTAACATCTGTGCCATTCTCCATGGATGAGTCAATTCTAAAAGTAGCGCCAATGAGGGCTGCGCGACTCTCCATATTTTTTAACCCGATACCGGTCCGGGAAGCAGTCAAGGCCTTCTTGTCAAAACCCGCGCCATCGTCCCGGATATTTAATTTATAATTTCCGGGCTGGTAGACGATATCCGCCGATATATTTTTCGCCTTACTATGCTTTAAAATGTTATTGAGACACTCCTGTACAATTCGAAAAATTACCATTTCGCTTTGAGGCTGCAATTTATAGGGTTTACCTGAAACAGTCACTCTTGTTGCAAACTGCCCTGTGTTCTGTATAATTTTTAGCTCATTTTCTATGGCTTCGTGCAGGCCGAGGTCCGCTATTTTATCACCATTCATACTGCGGCTCAGGTCCCGAAGGTCATTGATGGCTTTGCCGACCAGCGAAATGCTATTATCGATTTTAACTTGTCTATCCTCCCCCTCAGAAAACTGGAGCGTGTTCAGGTTCAGTTTAGCAAGGCTTAAAACCTGCCCCACGTTATCATGGATCTCCTGGCTGATGGTTTTTAGTGTCTGCTCCTGTATTTCCAGTTGGGTCTGTAGTAACTCCTGTTCAAATTTTGTCTGCATTATTCTCTTGTCCCTGATGAGCTTGTTCTTCCTGCTGTTGAATAAAAAAGTAAAAAAAACGATGAATAAAGCAAGTGATACAAAAATCAATACGCCGGCGAGGATGATTTGTCTAACGTCTGACGGTAAGGTTTCTTCGTGCATAATAACCCGATTGAAATAAAGGTATACAAAACATAAATCAAAGTCTTGTTGATCATGTGCAGAAATGCAGGATAGACAGGATTTGGATTCTGATATGTATATTGCCAGAACAAAATAGTAGATAACTCTCCAAGGTTAAAAAATAAAACGCCGGTAGCTATCCAAAACATAGGTTCTCTCAGCAGGCTGATCTCTTCTTCTCTCCTGAAAAGGTCAACGAAAAAAGAACAACTTAAAAATAACACAACGCTGCAACCCAACATTTGATTTACCGTGTTGAACAACCTGAATCCCTGCACAAAGGCCAGGTTGATGGCGGAAAAGAGAATGGTAAAAATTAATAAACCTAAGGCAACCTTCTTTATCATTGTTCCTTGCAAAAACTTATAAAAAAGATAGGCATAAAAACTATATTCAATTGGCATGCTGAAATTGTAAACCTGTACCGTGTGCATCTTTAACACAAAAGCCATGTGGTTGGTAACAAGCTCAAGACAAACCAGGCCAAAAAGAAAAGGTATAAACCATCCTAACGGCGAATCTTTAATCGTTCGATAACAAAGCAAACTCACCAAAAAGGCACCGATTTCAAAGCCGATATGTAAGGGAATCTGCATTAATTATGGACAGAAGCTTGGGCATAAGCTTGAGTGGTTCATCGGTTCTATATCCGTTTCAATGTCTACTTCTTTGCCGCCTTCCAGCCTGGTAGCCACAAATGCCAGAGATAGTTGTTTTATATCCTCCTTTTTTGTCGGTGTCATCACGCCACGGATTTCTTCCTGTGTGTCCGGGTTTTGAAGAAAGTACATCCGAAGCCCGGTAACTCCACTGTCCGTATTAAGTACACTCTCCAGGAATTTTCTCATATCTGCATTCAGTTCAAACCAGGCTGTTTTCGTGTCTTCTTTGCCGATTGCCGCAGAAGCTACTTTATAGGTCCCTTGCAGATAGAGGTTGTGTAAATCTGTCATTAAATGGTAAGGAATGGAAGCTGACATTCGTTTAAGTTTTGGGTTAAAAGATTAGTCCTCCGTAAGGAAAGGACTGCTATATTCTGCAATATATACAAATGGGCCGGTTTTTCACACCGTTAATATTAAGGTGCCATTCAGTGTTATTTCACCCGTTTTGACCTCCTTCTTAGAAGGTTAACCGGGAAATGCAGGAAACAAAACAGCTGCAATGCCTTAGAACTGAAGAAAGCAGGACGGGGATCCGGTGATGAATCTGCAACCCAAAATCCTGAGATTACCTAACGGAAATAAAAAAGGGTGCAAAATATTCAATGTAAATCAGCAAGTTACAGAAGTGCTCTAAAAAATACTTGCCTTAATTGTTGGAAATCTGGCCCTTTCACAGCTACCTTCGCCATCCAAATTTTAAAACCGTCGGGGATAGCCGCCGGTTCATCTAAAAAAAAGAACAATGAGCAAATTACATTTCACCACTAAGCATGCGAACGAGGCTACCGTAAAGCACGACTGGTACGTTGTGGACGGTACTAATCAAACCGTTGGTCGTATGTGCGCAAAAATTGCGTCCGTTCTCCGTGGTAAGAACAAAGCCTATTACACACCCCACGTTGATTGTGGAGATTACATTATCGTTACTCACTGTGAAAAAGTGAAGTTTACCGGTAATAAAATGGATGACAAAGAGTATTTAACTTTTAGTGGTTACCCCGGAGGGCAAAAAGGTGAAGCCGCGAAAAATTTATTGAAGCGCAGGCCGGAAGCCGTGATCGAAAGAGCTGTGAAAGGTATGTTGCCTAAGAATCGCCTGGGCCGCCAGATGTACAAAAAATTATTTGTATATGCAGGGGCTGAGCATCCACACGGAGCACAACAACCGAAGGAACTAACTTTTACTAAAATTTCTAATAAATAATAATGGAAAAGCAAAAAAACGCAGTTGGCCGCAGAAAAGAAGCTGTAACACGTGTTTTCCTTAGCAAAGGAGATGGTGCCATTACAGTAAACGGCAAAGACTATAAAGTGTATTTTCCGCTTGTTTACCTGCAAAACCAGGTAGAAGCGCCTTTAAAAACGGTAGAATCTGCAGATAAATTCAACGTGGTTGTAAACGCTACCGGTGGTGGTGTAAAAGGCCAGGCAGAAGCTACCAAATTGGGTATTGCCCGTGCTTTACTTGAAGTAAGTGCAGATTATCGCCCGGCCCTAAAAGCTGCGGGTCTATTAAAGCGTGATCCACGTGCAGTAGAACGTAAAAAACCAGGAAGGAAAAAAGCAAGAAAAAGCTTCCAGTTCAGCAAACGTTAATAGGGGTACATTGCCGATGGTTCATGGTTCATTGCAAATGCAGTTTACCTGTGAGCTATCAACCATGAACTATGAACAATTTTATAATTTACTTCAAATAAATACAATGGAAAATAACACTTCCTTACAACAGCAGCTTCTAGAGGCAGGCGTTCACTTTGGTCATTTAAAGAAAAAGTGGAATCCTAAAATGTTGCCCTACATTTTTGCAGAAAAAAAAGGCATTCACATTATTGATCTCAATAAAACTGTAGAAAGCTTGCAGGAAGCAGCAGCGGCTCTTAAAGCCATTGCACGCAGTGGTAAAAAGGTCATGTTTGTAGCTACCAAAAAACAAGCAAAGGAAATCGTGCAGGAAAGTGCTAAACGTGTAAACATGCCTTACGTAACAGAACGTTGGTTGGGTGGTATGTTGACTAACTTCAATACCGTTCGTAAGAGCGTGAAAAAAATGCAGAGCATTGAAAAAATGCTTGCAGACGGCAGCGCAGAAAGCCTGAACAAAAAAGAAAGGCTAACCCTTACCCGTGAAAAAGAAAAGATGGAGAAAGTGCTAAGCGGTATTGCCCAGATCAGCCGTGTACCAGCCGCTCTGTTCCTGGTAGATATCGGTCATGAGCACATTGCTCTTGCAGAAGCAAAAAGATTAAACATCAACACTTTTGGAATGGTGGATACGAACTGCGATCCAAACAAAGTTGATTTTTCTATCCCTGCAAATGATGATGCTACCAAATCTATCTCTATCATCGTAAACTATATTACAGCTGCTATTGCAGAAGGTTTGGCGGAACGCCAGGCTGATAAGGATGATGATGATTATTCTGAAAGCGAAGAGTCTGCAGAAGCCAAAGCAAGCCGTTTTGAGCAGAAAGCAGGTGAAGGAGACGACAGGGGTAAACGTGCGAGAGGAACCACACCGACCAAACGTCGTGTGCCAGGTCCTGGTGCGGGTGGCAGAAGGCCGGCAGGTGGACCGGGTGGTGCGAGATAAAGCAGCCACCTGACCCCCTCAAGAGGGAATTGGGAGCGGTACACAAAGGTTTTTACTTTACTTAGGGAGAAGTTAAAGTTAATCTGCACCTGACTCCATTGAATATTGATATTCGTCGTTAAAGCGATGGATAGAAAGTTCTTTAAAAATATCTAGAAACTTTAAATCTAAGTCTCCCCTTCAGGGGGGGACAGGAGGATTCTATTATGACGATAACAGCAGCAGACATAAACAAATTACGCCAGGCCACAGGCGCTGGTATGATGGATTGCCGTAAGGCACTAACAGAAAGTAACGGTGATTTTGAAGCAGCCATTGACTGGTTACGCAAACAGGGACAAAAAGTAGCGGCTAAGCGTAGTGACCGTGAAGCGAAAGAAGGTGTAGTGATAGCCAAAACATCAGTAGACAATAAAACAGGTTTTGTTATAACTATCTCCAGCGAAACAGACTTCGTTTCTAAAAACGCAGATTTCGTTGCCTTTGCGCAGAGCAT
>JAYSYY010000004.1:0-5906 GCA_043727215.1 Chitinophagaceae bacterium
TTGTGTACAAAATACACATTCTTTTAAACTCAAACGATTGCTATTATGAGAAAGATTAAATTTCTACTCTCCAAATCTCTCTGTGTATTCCTTATTTTATTTGTAGGGACGAATGCAGCTTACGCTCAGACGTCGGTTTCAGGCAAAGTAACGGATGCCAATGGTGCCGGTTTACCAGGTATAACGGTAACGGTTAAAGGTACCAGGAATGCTACCCCCACCAATAATGACGGATCTTTCAGTATTTCTGTTCCGGCGGGTGCAAGAACCCTGGTGTTTTCAGGTATTGGGTTCACTACCCAGGAACTTGGCTTGACAGGTCAAGCTACCTATGATGTAACGCTCACGGGCACGAGTTCCAGCCTGAATGAAGTGGTTGTGGTGGGTTATGGTACGGCAAGAAAAAAAGATCTTACCGGTGCCAATACTACTATTTCCGCAAAAGACTTTCAGAAAGGAGTAGTGAGTTCGCCGGAGCAACTTATTCTTGGTAAAGTGGCTGGTGTGAACATTACTTCCAATGGTGGTGCGCCCGGTGCTGGCAGCACGATCAGGATCAGGGGCGGTGCCTCTTTAAGTGCTTCCAACGATCCGTTGATCATCATCGATGGTGTGCAGCTTGCGGGCGGCGGTATTGCCGGCTCTGCTAATTCGCTGGCACTTGTGAACCCAAATGACATTGAAACTTTCACCATCCTTAAAGATGCATCCGCTGCGGCTATTTACGGGTCGAGGGCATCTAATGGCGTGATCATTATCACAACAAAAAAAGGAAAGGGCGGCAAGCCTAAGATCAATTTTAACAGCCAGTTATCCGTCCAAAGGCTGACCAAAAAACTGGATGTGCTTTCTGCCGATGAATTCCGGGCTTATGTAAAAGCGAACGGTAACCCTACCCAGATTTCACAACTGGGTACTTCAACCACAGACTGGCAGGATGAGATATTTCAAACTGCCTTGGGTACAGATAATAATATAAGCGTGGGGGGGACATTGAACAGTGCAATGATCAAATTGCCTTACCGGGTATCCCTGGGTTATTTCAGCCAGCAGGGAATCCTTAGAACAGGAGAACTTAAACGTTTCTCCGGCTCAGTAAACCTGAGCCCAACCTTCTGGGATGACCACCTGAAAGTTGATATTAATATCAAGGGGACCAACAGCAGGGCCAGGTTCGCGAATGAGGGTGCGATAGGTACGGCAGTCGGCTTCGATCCTACAAAACCTGTTCGTACTGGCTCCAGCCGGTTCGGCGGCTACTACGAGTGGCTTGATCCGAATTCAGCTACCGGCCTGAAAGGGCTTGCGCCCACTAATCCCGTAGGCTTATTAATGGCCCGCGATGACCGGAGCGATGTGGACAGGAGCATCGGGAATGTACAGCTGGACTATAAATTTCATTTTCTTCCAGCCCTTAGAGCGAATTTTAACGTAGGTTATGATATAGCAAAAGGAACGGGTGACATCATCGTGAATGACAGCCTCCGGGCCGGGTATATGAGAGACCTGGATGTGAATGATGTAAGAAAAGGCGGCGAACGAAATTCCTACAAGCAGAGAATTCAAAACAAATTGTTAGAAGCCTACCTGAGTTATGCTTCGGATTTGAAAAGCCTGAACAGCCGTTTCGATCTTACAGCAGGGTACGGTTACTATGACAACGCTTACCTTAATTACAGCTATGCGGATTATTTCCTGGATGGTACGAAAAGGAAAAACTCGGATCCTAACTTTGGCTTCGACAAACCACAGAACAGGACGATCTCATTTTACGGACGTTTAAATTATGCATTTAAAGGAAAATACCTGATCACTGTGAATGGCCGAAGGGATGGTTCTTCCAGGCTGAATCCGGACAACAGGTGGTTGAATTACCATTCTGAAGCACTGGCGTGGAGAATCAGCGAAGAAGCCTTCCTGAAAAACAGCAAAGTGATCTCGGATCTTAAATTACGGATAGGTTATGGTATTACAGGTCAGCAGGATGGGATCAGCAACTATTCCTACCTGGCCAACTATACGCTCAGCAACAATACAGCACAATACCAATTAGGCAATGTCTTCTACAACATGTATCGTCCAACAGCTTACAATGATAAGTTAACCTGGGAGCAAACAGCTACCAGCAATATAGCATTGGATTTTGGCTTGTTCAACAACAGGATCTCAGGTAGCGTAGATTTTTACCTGAAAGAAACAACTGACCTGCTTAACCAGGTGAACCAATCTGCAGGAACAAATTTTGCACCGATCGCACTTGCAAACGTAGGCAACATGGAGAACAAAGGTGTAGAGTTCATGTTGAATACGCAGATCGTACGTAAAAAAGATCTGAACGTGGAATTTGGTTTTAATGCTACCTACAACAGGAACAGGATCACCAAACTTACATTCACAGAGGATCCAAACTATGAAGGGCAGCGTTTTGGTGGCCGCTCAGGTGGTACCGGTGGAACGATCCTTATTAACTCTGTTGGATACAACCGCGGTTCTTTTTTCGTATACAAACAGGTATATGATGCAAGTGGCCAACCGATCGATAACTTGTTCGAGGACCTCAACCGTGATGGCGTGATCACTGAAAAAGATCTTTACAGGTACAAAAGTGCAAACCCTGATGTATTCATGGGCTTTAATGGCAATGTTGCTTATAAGAGGTGGAATGCAGGCTTTATTGCCAGGGCAAGTTTCGGAAACTATGTGTACAACAACATCTTTTCAGCTTCTGCCACTACCCGCAAGATCTTTGATCCACTCGGCTACCTGAGCAACGCTTCTTCGGAAGTACTCGTATCAGGATTTAAAGGTGAGGGTGATAAATACTACAGTTCCGATTATTACGTGGAAAATGCTTCCTTCTTCAGGGTGGATAACATTAATCTAGGCTACAATTTCGGAAGAGTGTTTGACAATAAAGCTGACCTGAGATTCAATGCCAGTGTGCAAAATGTATTCGTGATCACTAAATACAAAGGAACTGACCCTGAAATAAACAGCGGTATTGACAATAGTTTTTATCCCAGGCCAAGAACATTTGTAATGGGCGTAAACCTTGACTTTTAATTTTTGTTAGACTACTAAATTTAAAAAAATGAGATATAATATTTTTAAGACCGCTGGGATCGGACTGGTACTGGGAGGGTTGTTGCTTTCCTGCACCAAGGACCTGGACCTGGCGCCAACCAACGATGTAACCTCGGAAGTGGTGTACAGCACGCCATTGGGCTTTAGACAATCGCTTGCAAAGATTTACGGATCGAATGCGTTAACAGGTAACAGCGGTGGTGCCGGCGCTCCGGATGTATTTTACCCCGGATCTGATGAAGGCCAGAATGCCGATTTTTACAGGACTTTTTGGAATGCACAGGAGCTGAGCACCGATGAGGCTATTACTTCATGGGGTGATCCCGGCCTTCCTGATTTTCATAATTTGAACACATCCCCGGCTAACCTGTTTTTACACGGGGTGTATTATAAATCAATCTACCAGATCACTTTGGTAAATGAATTCCTGAGGCAGGCTACCGATGAGAAACTCGCCTCCAAAGGTATAAGCGGGGCAGAAGCAGATGCCATTCGCCTCTATCGCCCGGAAGTACGTTTCCTGCGTGCATTCCAATATTGGGTGCTGATTGACCTGTTTGGCAATCCACCATTCGTAACGGAAGAAAGCCAGATCGGCGGAGCTAATCCTCCTCAAAAAAGCAGGGCAGAAGTTTTCACTTATATAGAAAGCGAATTGAAAGCAATAGAGACCAGCCTACCTGCAGCCCGCAGCAATGAATATGGCCGCGCAGACCAGGCCGCAGCCTGGGCATTGTTAGCAAGACTTTACCTGAATGCAGAAGTATATACCGGCACAGCAAAATATACAGAAGCAGCTACCTATGCTAAAAAAGTAATTGATGCAGGTTATACCTTGTTAGGAAACTATCGCCACCTGTTTTTAGCAGATAATAATTTGAATAATTCAGAATTCATCTTTACGATTAATTACGACGGGGCTAAAACCCAGGGTTTTGGTGGAACTACTTTCCTTATAAAAGGTGGTATCGGCGGTGACATGGTTTCTGGTACTTCAGGGGTGAATGAAGGCTGGTCTGGACATCGTGCCACAAAGGCCTTTGTAAATAAATTTACAGATCCAACTGGTGCTACTGATAAAAGAGCACAATTCTTCACAGGTGGCCAGCAGCTTGAGATCGACACGGTTTCATCTTTCAGGGATGGATATGCGGTTACCAAATACCGTAACCTTACCCGTACAGGCGGAGCTCCAAGCAATACGGCTTTTTCTGATGTGGACGTAGCCGTATTCAGGCTGGCAGAAATGTACCTGATCTATGCAGAAGCACTTAAAAGAGGTGGTACAGCCGACGCTAATCTTGCATTAACTTACCTTAACAATCTTAGGCAGAGAGCATACGGAAATACCAGTGGCAACATTGTGGCAGCTGATATGACGCTGGATTATATCTTGGATGAAAGGGCAAGGGAACTGTACTGGGAAGGACATCGCAGGACCGACCTTATCCGTTTTGGTCGTTTCACAGAAGGAACCTATCTGTGGCCATGGAAGGGTGGTGTTGCATCGGGAACCGGTGTTAGCAGTACACGCAAAATTTACCCGATTCCGTCCGCTGATATGAACGCAAATCGTAACCTGGTTCAGAACCCAGGCTATTAATCACTCAATTTTAAATACACAGATATGAAACATATATTCAGATCACTTTTATTCCTGCTGGCTGCCGTTTCTTTTTTTTCCTGCGAAAAAGATGAGAACCAGGTCGTGTTTGAAGGAGGCACGGCACCCGTACTCACGGCAAGTTCCACGGCTATTCCCCTTTCGTTTATCAACCGGAACCTGCCCGCGCTTACTTTCAACTGGACTAACCCGGATTATAATTTCAATACCGGCCTCAGTTCCCAGGATGTTACTTACACACTGGAGATAGATACAACCGGCGCGAATTTTAGAAGTCCGCTAAGGCAAACTATTACCATTGCCAAGGAATTGACTAAAACCTTTACACAGGGAGAATTGAACGGCTTCCTATTAAACCAACTGCTGCTTGTTCCCGGTGTACCCCACCAGTTGGAATTCCGGGTAACCGCTTCTTTGCCTAACAATACAGTGCCACTTGCTTCCAATGTACTCAAGTATACTGTGACACCTTTCGAAATTCCACCAGTTGTTGCACCTCCCGCTTCCGGGCGTTTATTTATGGTTGGAGCAGCCACACCGGGCGGATGGAATAATCCCGTACCGGAACCTGCACAGGAATTCACCAAAGTAAACCCTACATTGTTTGAAATTACCATCAACATAAATCCGAATGAATCTTACCTGTTTCTCCCTGTAAACGGAAGCTGGTCTGCAAAATATGGTTTTGATGGTGCGGGCAATACCAACAACGTAAACGGGGATAATTTCCGCGCAGAAGGCGGAGATATGAAAGCGCCTGCAACGAGCGGTGCGCATAAGATCGTAGTGGATTTTAAAAGAGGAAAATTCACAGTAACCAAATTATAATAACAAAGGTGTCTGACATCGCTATTTAAAAATACTATTATGAAAAAAATATTCCAGTTCCTTGCGCCAATGGCGTTGATATTTGGAATGGCCTCCTGCGACAAGGTGGACGATCTTCCATACTACGGTACTGGCCAGGCGGCAGTACTGACAGCTTCCGCCACCACAGTGGCATCCGCTCCCGCAGATTCTAACAATGTAGCCTTATCCCTTACCTGGTCTTACCCGGATCATAAGACGGATACGGCCAACATCAAGTACACAATCGAGATAGACTCCGTGGGTAAGAATTTTGCAAGCCCATTGGTAAAAGTCGTGATGGGCAACCAAACTGCTTCCTTCACTGGAAAGGAATTGAATACCTTCCTCC
>JAYSYY010000005.1:0-16741 GCA_043727215.1 Chitinophagaceae bacterium
CTAATAAATTATTATGTTTATATTTTATAGCAGGATCTCCATTTTAATGTATACTTTAGGAGAAATATTTCAGATATTTATTTTTATAATTTGTGAACCAAAATTTATCGTGATGATTAAAAAACTAACACCCAGACAGATTGCCCCCTTTTTGATATTGGCGGCGGTGGCCATTGCGGCACTATTTATTCCGGTATTACCCAATTTTGAAGACAAGGCTGGAGCCTACAACTCCTCCGACATTGCATGGATTATTGTAGCTACCGCGCTCGTATTTCTTATGACCCCCGGACTTGCCTTTTTCTATGGTGGTATGGTTCATCGGAAAAATGTGATCTCTACCATGATGAAAAGCATAGTAGCGGCCGGAGTGGTGGGAGTTCTTTGGGTGGTAGTTGGATTTAGCCTTGCTTTTGGAGAATCGATTAACGGCTTTATCGGAAACCCGGCAACTTTCCTGTTCTTTAAGGACGTCACCTCGGGGGGCCCTTGGAGCCTCGCTCCTACGATTCCATTAATACTGTTTGCAATGTTCCAGATGATGTTTGCAGTAATCACTCCTGGGCTGGTTGTAGGTGCGGTGGCTGAGCGAATTCGTTTTTCTTCCTATATCCTATTCACCGTACTGTTTAGCCTCATCGTTTATGCGCCGTTAGCACACTGGAGCTGGCATCCTGATGGATTCCTATTTAAAATGGGTGTCCTGGATTTTGCTGGTGGAACTGTGGTACACATTTCTGCGGGTTGCGCTGCGCTTGCAGGTGCCCTGGTACTCAAACGCAGGAAAGTGCACATGGAAAATAAAGAAATACCGCCGGCCAATGTTCCTTATGTACTGATCGGAACAGGTTTACTTTGGTTTGGCTGGTTTGGTTTCAATGCGGGTTCTGCACTCGGAGCCAACGCTTTGGCTGTTTCTGCCTTTGCAACCACCAATACAGCAGCGGCTGCAGCAGGATTAAGCTGGATGTTCTTTGATGTATTGAGAGGCAAAAAACCTTCTGTGTTAGGCTTCTGTATCGGTGCTGTCGTAGGCCTGGTAGCCATTACGCCTGCTGCAGGTTTTGTAGCAATCCCCCAAAGTATTTTTATAGGCGTAGTGGCTGCCATCATTTCCAATATTGCCATTTATTACAAACAAAAATCAAGGCTGGATGATACACTCGATGTGTTTCCATGTCATGGTATCGGTGGTATGGTAGGTATGCTTATGACTGGTTTACTGGCTACTAAAGTAATCAACAGCGCCGGTAACGATGGCCTCTTTTATGGCAATGCTGAGTTTTTCTTCACGCAGGTGAAAGCAATGGGCATTGTGGTAGCCTACAGTTTTGCGCTGTCTTACGGCATTTTTAAATTCATCAATTTCATACTTCCGTTGCGCGTTACCGAAGCTGAAGAAGAACTGGGTCTTGATGCCAGCCAGCATGACGAGAAATACATGCAGGGTACTTTACTGGTTTCCAAGAATGGCCAGATGAAAGAAGAAGAAATCACCGAATCTATATCTGAATAAAATCTAATTTAAAAGGTACAGCTGTATGCCCTGTTGTTGACGCAACGGAGCAGCTGTACCCTTCACTTAAAATCTATTACAATGTTACGGAAATTATCTGCTACAATGGCACTGCTATGTGCGTGCATCATCACATTTTCACAAACCAATAATGTTTCTGCAGTAGCTGATACAACAGCGCTACAGGCAACGGAAGACCCTAAAAAGCCTGCGTTAACCATTACGGGTTCGGCTGACGTCTACTATCGGTATGACTTTAATAAGCAGGCTGATAATAACAGGACAAGCTTTACCGGCAAACACAATTCCTTTGCACTGGGTATGGCTTCAGTAAAGTTTGAACATGCAGGTGATAAAGTTGGTGTGGTTGCTGACCTCGGGTTCGGGCCAAGGGCAGAAGAATTTAACTATAATGACGAAGGCCTGCTTACTGCTGTAAAGCAGTTGTACATCACTTACTCCCCGTCTTCAAGCGTGAAATTCACTGCCGGTACATGGGCCACACACGTGGGGTATGAACTGCTGGATCCCCAACTGAACAGAAACTACAGTATGAGTTACATGTTTACCAACGGGCCGTTTTCTCACACGGGTTTAAAAGCAGAAGTTACCAAAGGCAAACATGCATTTATGGTAGGCATCAGCAATCCCACGGACTACCGGGTGCCTCCTACAGATCTTATCAACAAGAAATTCTTTATAGCGCAGTACGCGCTCACCGCAAGCGACGCGGTTAAACTATACTTTAACTACGTTGGTGGAAAAGGAACGGATACTTCTATCGTAAATCAGTATGATTTTGTAGGCACTGCTACTGTCAGCAGCAAATTCAGCCTGGGTGTAAATGCAACCCTTAACCGCACTCAGTTGTGGGACGGAGGAAGCAAAACAAACATGGATGGAGAAAACTGGTGGGGTGTTGCAGGCTATTTTAACTATGACCCCAAAAGCTGGATGGGCCTTACGTTGAGAAGCGAATTGTTTAATGATGATAAAGGTATGAAAGGTTTCAACACTTCTATATTCGCCAATACATTATCCGCCAACTTTAAAGTAGATGGCTTTACGTTCATTCCTGAAATAAGAGTAGAGTCAGCAGGCAAAGATATTTACGCCGATGAAAACGGGGCCTTCAACAAAAAGACAGCCGCAAGTTTTATACTGGCAGCAGTGTATAAGTTTTAAAGATTGTGTTGGTTGGTACTTTCATATCGATGACCGGGATTAGCTGAACGGTTCATCGGTGCGGAAGCCTGCAAGAAAAGAAAGATAAAATTACAACACTGAAAATGAAGCTATAAACATAACAGTGGTGGCCACCATTTTTGATGGCTGCGGCATACAAGTTTATCGGCTGGTTTCACAAACTAGGGCCCATGGATTTATTCCATGGGCTTTTTGTGTAAATAATAGCCCAAAAGTGGATGTAAAGGGCTACAACTGATACATTTCGTAGTATGGCATAGTATATGCCCATTATTAAGTGGGCCTGAACAGCGGATTGCCTGCCCGCTTTAATTTCATAGTTTTATCCGTTTCTGATGCAGCGCCCTGAAATATCCTATTGACTCCCATTTATTTTTAAAAAATTTATCATGAAAAAGTTAGTTTACCTGGTTGCAACTACGATTTGTGCATTCACAACTTTGTCTGCACATGCACAAAAATATAAGGTGCCCGCAGATTCTGTGAGGCTGAATAAGGAATACCTGCAGGTTACCACGGATATTGCGACCCTATCGCAAAAACTTGGTACTGCGCGAGAGGGCCTGGCATCGCTACAGAATAAAGCAAGTTCGGCCGGAGTAAGTGCTGATAAATCTGCTGAAAAAAGCAGCGACCGGGCAGATAAAGCTAACAGTGGTAGCGTGAAAGATGCCAAAAAAGCTAAGAGGAGTGCAAAAACTGCTTATAAGAATGCGAAAACTTCCCGCTCTGCAGATAGCAATGTGAAAAGCCAGGAAAAGAAAATTGCTAAACTAAGTGCAGATTTAAATCGAAAAGAGTTACGCTTAGAGGAGTTGAATGTGATGCGTGTTGCAATCTATAATCAATTACCGGCGCATCCTGGCAATTAACGGATTTTGTTTGATGGCTGGTGCAGGCAAGGTCCATACTTTGATTGATGGAGCTTAGCATTTACCGGCCGACAAAAGAAAATGGATATTCTGAACATGCCCTACTGCTGCTACAGAACACGGATTTGTTGATCATTAATCAAAAAAAAGAGCAGGAGAGCTGCTTGAAAAACAGTTCCCGTGGTTTCCTGAAAACACTTACGCCGAATTCCTGCCCGCGTTAATAATTCCGAACGATGAACGTATAACCAGCTTCTCAAAAGTTTCTTTTAGAGGGTCATTGATAAGCTGCTCATCCATTTCCCGTAAAGCAGCGATTGCAAACTGCTGTATGGTAACCAGGGGCAGTACAATGCGTTCCCGCATGCCAATAGACAACTGTTCTACCGGGTAACCGGACATAAGTTCTGTTTTGCCGGATAATAAAAAGACATATTTTTTAGTCAGTTCAAATTCTTCAAAGATCATCTGCCAGATCTCCCCGTATTTCGGATGTTTGCTGAGGTACTGCGTCAGCGGAAAAAAAGATTTTTTCATCGCCATCTCGCAATTATCTACCAGGGTCTTAAAAAAAAGCGATTGCTGGTAAAGGGCCGTCAACGCCCGGAATTTGCCAACTTTATCCGCAGCCTGCAATGCAGAACCCACACCATAAAACCCGGTTACATTTTGTTTAAGCTGGCTCCAGGAGCCTACAAATGGAATAGCCCTAAGATCGTTCAGCGTGAGCTTACCAGCCTTGCGGCTGGCTGGCCTGCTGCCGATATTTGTTTCACTGTAAAACCGCAGCGGACTAACGTGTGCGAGATAATCTATAAAGTAGGGATGATTTTTTAATGTATTATAAGAACTAAAACTATCAGCAGCCAATTGCTGCAACAGCGCTTCTTCTTCCGGCTGAAGCGTGATTGTTTTGCTGCTGAATAATTCGTTAGAGATACCGGCGTGGATCAACTGTTCGATATTATATTGCGCCGCGTCGATCGTACCGAAGTTGCTGCTCACGGTTTGCCCCTGGATGGTAAGTTGTATCTCCTGACTGGAAATATTTTTCCCCATGGAAGCATAGAACTGGTGGGTTTTTCCTCCTCCACGTGCAGGAGGCCCCCCGCGGCCGTCAAAAAAGACTACGTCTATACCATGATTTTTTGAAATAGCTGTGAGTGTTTCTTTGGCTTTGTAAATACTCCAGTTTGCCATCAGGTAGCCGCCATCTTTGGTACCATCACTAAAACCAAGCATGATGGTCTGCTTATGATCCCTGTGCTTCAGGTGATGGATATAAGCTTCATTTTCATATAGGCTTTGCATAATGCCAGCGGCCTGTTGAAGGTCTTCCACCGTTTCAAATAAAGGCACGATGTCGATATCCATTTTGCCCGCAGGCCAGCCACAAAGCACAAACAACCCAAACACTTCCATCACGTTCAGCGCACTATTGCATTGGCTGATTATATATCGGTTACAACCACTTTTTCCATTATACTGCTGGATCGATTCGATCGCTTTTATACTTTCGATGGTGTCTGCCACGAGATTATCACTGAATGTGTTTTCTTTCAGGGTATTGGTATGGGTGCTCAAATAGTGGATCTTCCCTTCCGCATTCCAACTGCCATATGCTGATGGTACACTTTCGGAATTGGCTGCGATTGCCTCCAGCACTTGATTATGCACACCACTCTCCTGCCGGATGTCCAGCGATGCAAAGTGCAGCCCGAAAATACCAACCTTATTAATAAGATTTTCTACGAGGTGCACGAACAAACTATTGTGCTGGTAGATAAGTATTTTTTTAATTTCATACAGCGCATTAAGTAACTCGGATTGCGTGACCTGGGTACGGTGCCCGGGGATAAAAATATTTTCGTACAGCTTTTTTTCGAGCTCGTTCAGTATCGGGTCAATACCTTTAAAAGTAAGCCTGCGCTTGAGTCGGCGGATGTCCAGGTAATAACATTTTATGATACTGCCTCTCAGTGCATCTGCCACTTTCAAGGTGGTAGCCGTATCTACAAAAGGGTTGCCGTCACGGTCACCCCCTGGCCAAAAGCCCATATTCACGAGTGCATGGTGGTCCTTGACTGCCTCCGGAAACTCGTTTTTAATATAGGATACGATCCGGCCCGAAGCCGCATAAAACACATTTTCAAGGTACCATATCAGGCTCACCGCTTCATCGTATGGAGTGGGTTTTTGCTTTTTCAGGAAAGGGGTTTTTCCCAGCTGCTGCAGGTAAATATTGGTAAGGCTGGCATCATTGTTCGCCAGCGACTTTGACAGGTCATGGATGATGCCTAACACCTGCCCGGGATAAAATTGAGTGGGATGTGCCGTAAGCACCAGCCTTACGGAAAACCGTTTTAGTTTATCTGCCAGTTCGGCCTCCTTCTTCTGTTGCTTGATCTGAGTGGCCAAATGCTTAATCGTGCCGGCACCGGATATATCATGGACCTGCGTGAAAGCTGCATCTTCCAGGGCATCAAACAACACCACCTGCCGTTCGCTGAACTGTATAAATCTAAAAAGAAGATCCAGTTGTTCCTCCCTGCTCTTGAAACCAAATTGTTTGGAAAAAAAATTTTCAATAATTGCTGTAGGGCTCTCACTTCTCTTATAGCCTTCTTCGCAATGATCCAGTAATAGAGAAAGCAGGATGCCTGTTTTCTCTATACGATGGAAAGGCAATCCCGTAAACAAACTGTTGTAGAGTTGAAATTTGATCCCAACCTCATTTTTAAATTGCTGCAAGCCATCTGATGAATAGTCACTCATTTGATAAATATATTTCTTTAAAATTCCGGCAGCGATCGAAATCTAAAAATACGGCAAAAATATTTAGCAACCATTTACCGTGCCTTGCTTTTGATGATAAACACAGCGGGAATGGCCCTTTGCTGTCCTTTATCACTCGGCCAGATAGTTTCTTTTCCATTAATGAGCATACAACTACTGCCACCGCCATCCAGGTTCAGTGCCTCCACGCAACCGAGACCGGCCATCAGTTTCGCCTCTTCTGCCAAAGTGGCCCCCTCTGCCTGTCCGGGGCTGCGGCCCTGGATCACCATTATAATAAGTTTGTTATCCCCTGTGTAACCCATGAGTGTTCTTGGGTGTTTATCATCAATAGCTTTACCAGCAAATTTGAGTTCTTCGTTATTGGTAACTTTTGGCCGGCTATTCTGTACCAGCACGGGGCCTCCGCCCACAGCAGTTCTTTTCCGCCATTTTTTAAATGGAACCTGTTTTTTCATTACCTGGAATGCGGGGAATGCAACAGAATCCTTTCCCGCCGGTTGCGGCAATTGTGTTGCGTAAGCAAATGGTTTCGACGAATCCGTCAGCAACCATGCGATATCAGCCTTTCGATTTTTAGACAGGCCAAGTGCACTGCCGAAAGGATGCCGGTATTGCAGACTGTCTTTCCCTTTCATTGGCAGCGAATGAATATTGTAACCGACCAGTTCCCCATTCCTGATAACAACATTCAGGTTTTGGTGCGTTGCAAAAGAAAAAAATGTGGTGTTCACTACCAGCAAAGGCTGGGCGTTTTTCTCATAGAACTGGGTAGGGGTCATCCGTCTTTTATACGTAGTATCCACCGTAAACTCAAGGCCTTTGTGCTGAAGATCCGCTATAGCATAATATGCCAGGAAAGGTTGCCCATTTAAGGAATCAGTGGTTTTATAAACATGAAATCCTCTGGGCAAAGGGTTATATTCTGCATCTGCATTTGTCCATTTTATTTGGGCATTTACGCAAACTGTCAAAAATGATGAACAAATAATCAGGGAAATTTTAAACATAGGCTGCTGTGTAATAAAAAAAATTATCGGCTATAAAATGATCAAATCAAAAGCCCCTGCATCGCTGCAAAGGCTCCCACTTTTTATTGCTTATTGCTCATTTCTTATTTCTCATTGTAACGCCTTTTCTTCGATCCACTTATTCCTGCCCCACTTCGGGATTACGTGTTTCTCGCTATGGTAAGAAGACCTTACCAGCGGTCCACTTTCTACATAATCCAGGCCTATCTGGTAACCGATCTCGCGGTATTCTGCAAATTCATCCGGGTGCACGAAACGCTGAACCGGCAGATGTTTTTTGCTTGGCTGAAGGTATTGACCGATCGTTACGACTTCAACTCCATTGTTGTGGAGTTCCTGCAAGGTTTGTACTACTTCTTCCTTTGCTTCTCCCAGGCCAAGCATGATACCACTCTTCACGCGCATGCCACCTTCTTTAAGGAGCTTTAGCGTATCCATGCTTTGCCAATACTGCGCTTGTATTCGAACCTGGCGTGTAAGCCTTTCCGTGGTTTCAATATTATGACTTACAACCTCGGGGGCCGCATCAATAATGCGTTGCACGTTTTCTTTTTTACCTTTTCCTTTAAAATCCGGGATCAGTGTTTCCAAAGTGGTAGCAGGGTTTAAAGATTTTACTGCTTTAATGGTATTGTGCCAGATAATACTGCCGCCGTCTTTTAATTCGTCCCTGTCCACTGATGTGATTACCGCGTGTTTCACCTTCATCAGGTGTATAGCTTCTGCTACTCTTTGTGGTTCATCCCAGTCAACCGGTAAAGGCCGGCCGGTGGCTACTGCACAAAAACCACAGCTTCGGGTACAGATATTGCCCAGTATCATGAAAGTGGCGGTGCCAGCTCCCCAGCATTCGCCCATGTTGGGACAATTTCCGCTTTCGCAAATAGTGTGAAGTTTATGGGTGTCTACAAGGCCTCTCACATGTTTGTATTCTTCACCGATCGGGAGTTTTACCCTTAACCAGTTCGGTTTCTTGACAGGAATTGATTGTTGTTCGTCTATTGCAGGAGCACAGGCCATTTGCTGAAATTATGATGTAAAAAGCGACCCAAAGATAGTCCCTGGACCTCAATTAAATGATTATGCTTTCTCCGAAATGAGAAATTGGCTGCAGTGCGGGGCTATAGGCCGCAGATCCCAATGTTTATTTACGCCTTCCGAAAAGAACAGCGACATATGCAGAAAAAAATAACTTTTTTTGTTCGATATAGATCATCTGTGGAATATTCTTGGTAAAATATTCAGCTGTAAGCCCGACTTCCAGGGCGCTTACCATTTCGTTGTATTTTCCATAATCAAACCTTACGGCTGGCTTCACATAAAAACCGGGCGTAAATTTAAGATCTCCCCAACCGCGGCCGAAACCAGGCCCGGCAATATGGGTGCTTTGATCAAGAAAATAACTGCTGTCGGCGGACTCATATCTCACAAATGTACGCTCCCCTTGTTTATCCAGGTCGATCAGGTATGGACGCAGCAGGCCAAGAGAAAGGCCACCCCCCAGGTTTGCAGTGACACTTACCCCATTTTTGTTTCCTTTGTTACCCAGCAGGTATTGATACTGCACACCTAATTTTATGGGGTAAAAAAAGTTTATTTTTCCATAAATGATTGGCGAAGTGTTTGAATAGATCTGCTGTTTTTCTTCCTTGATGTGTTTGCGTTCTGAAATGTCCAGTTGAAATAATAATGCTTTTCTCACAGAGATTGCACGGCCAATCTCAAAAAATCCGCCATAACCATCCGAACTGAGTTTACCTCCATACACGGTATGTTTCTTATACCCGATAACACCTTCTTCTTCCAGCCGGGCCATCGCATTGATCCTTTCCGACCTGGCTTCCCGTCTTGTTTTTTTAGCTGTCTGATCTGTTTGTGCCCATGTGGCGGTGAATAAAAAACTTGCAAGCAGTGTTAAAAATAATTTCTTCATAGTTACTATTTACTTGAGTAAATTTATGCAAAAATAGGATGCGCAGCTAAATGTTCAATTCAATTTTAGCTTTGGCTCCGTCAATTAACAAATTCTCAAAGTAAACCTCGAGACCATGACCGCATCTGTTACATATAAAGGAGACCTGCGCTGTGAATGTACCCACCTGCAAAGTGGCACTGTCACCGAAACGGATGCCCCCACCGATAACAGGGGCAAAGGTGAACGGTTTAGCCCCACCGATACCGTATGCGTGGCCCTTGCCACCTGTATGATAACTACGATGGGCATCCGGGCAGCAGACATGCAAATTGATCTTACCGGTACGCGCATTGATGTTACCAAACATATGCTGAGCGATCCCCGCAGGATCGGCAAAATAGAAGTCAGGCTTCACTTACCCGCGGCCGGCCTGGAAGACAAAGACCGGCTTGTTTTGCAAAAAATAGGTGATACCTGCCCGGTTATGAAAAGCCTGCATCCGGACCTGGAAGTGGCGGTGGATTACAGGTGGGCGTGAGGGTTTAAGGTGGAAGATTTAGCAGTCTGCAGATTCTAACTCTTAATCCTTAACTCTTAATTCATCACTCTTGCCTCTTAATTCTTACCTACAAATTCTTCATCACCTGGTTCCCCACTGCACATTGCAGGCAGGATTTATAATTACAGTAGTTATTTTTCAACTGTATGAGCGCTTGCGAATCGAACGCGGACCTGCTTTTTATCCCTAACTCCGCGAAACCTTTCGTGATACTGTTTTTTTCATAAGGCACCTGTTCCATCCATACCAATGCCTTATTTTTAAAGGATTCGTTGCTATTTAAGTAACCGTAAGCATAAATCGCAGGTATCACCGTATTAATGAGAATATTGCTGATCGTTTCTTCTCCAAGGGTTTTATGCCGGAATGTAGTTTCCTCATCAAACATATAATGATAATGCCAGTAATCATTGGCAGTTACCATCAGTAGTTTTCTGATGGTTTCCAGCGCTGTGGTTTCTTTGATGACTGAGAAGAGCTGGTGGCTTTGCTGGATCAGTGCAGCCAGTTGTGCAAGTCTTACTGTGGGGAAATTAGCGGGTCGCATGCGCAGAAAATAGATGGGTGCATATGCTTTTTTCAATCCGTATTTTTTCTGCAGGAATAGGTACTCCCGGCGGAGCATGTTCGGGTAAGCGTCACTGAAAGTTTTGTCCAGTAAGCCTGCCTGCCCCATTAAAAGTGCCTCCAACTGTTGCAATTGGTTTTTATGTTTGGCAAGGATCCTTGTGGGCAGGGATTGGGCAATTTTTTCAAATGCGTCGGCATTGATCTTAATACCGAAATTTTTTGCAAGCATCCACCAAAAGGATTCTTCCCAATGCTGGTGATTTTTCCCCAGCATCTTTTCGATCGCTAATGCTTTTTGCTGTAGTCTTTCGATAAGCAATCTTTCCTTCCAGGCAGCAAAAACAATTTCGGGCACCAGTCTTATGTGCTGCTGGCAGGGAACAAATTGAGCACTCTGCATCAATTCTTCGTACTTACCCAATAAAATCTTTGACACCAATGGCTGTAGTTCCAGCGTGGGGAAAGGAAGCACGGGATGATCATCATTTTTCCAGACCACGTGCAAAATGACGTTATGGTAATTTTTGTCAGCTCCATGCTCGTGCAAAAACCAGTCAGAAGCATGGATATGCATTTCTATATGGCCTGCCCATGTGGCCCCTGCGGTTTTGATCCTTGCGTTTAAGAAATCAGGGCCCTGGTTGGTATTGTAAGTGCCGCTTTCAAAAACCTGAAGCGGTTCGTTGTTGGTAGTGATGAGGTTCCGCGTATTAAAATATTGAAATTGCCAGATAAACTGGAGAAGGCGCTCGGTCATTGCGTTGCTATTAGAGAATCAAAATACAAAGAGTCGTTTTGAACGTCTATACAACCCGCACTGGAAAAATCAGAACCTTTTTACCCTTTTTACTCCGGCCTTTTAATATTGATCCGCTAGAACGGAGAAACTTTAAACACTTGAAACCGCTAAACCGGTGAAACTAATTCCTGTACGACCCGGCTCACCGGCAAACCCATTACGTTGTAAAAATCACCAACGATAGATTTAATGCCGATCACACCTATCCATTCCTGTATTGCATAAGCGCCGGCTTTATCGTATGGCAGGTATTTGTCTACGTAGAATATTATCTGCTGCGTGGTCAACGAATGAAAAGTGACAGAAGTTGTGTCGGCAAAAGCAGTTTCCCGGCCATCCCTGAGGATCACAACCGCAGTGATAACACGGTGGGTATTACCTGATAACTCCTGCAGGATCGAAATAGCATCTTCGCGGTCTTTCGGTTTGCCGATGAGCCTTTCATTACAAACCACAATCGTATCCGCCGCAAGTATTGGCAGTTTATGCGGGTTTTTTTCAACGACCGCCAGGGCTTTATTCCGCGCAATGTGGATAGCAGCCTCCTCAAAGGAATGAGCGGGAGAAAAACTTTCATCAGTGTCGCTGACAATAACATCAAAGGGAACTTCTGCCCATTCTAATAATTGTTTTCTCCTGGGGGACTGGGAAGCCAGTATAATTTTCTGCATCATCCTAAAATATAAAAAATAACATAGATAATATGCCTGCCAGCATTACCAGTTTCACATAGCTGCTTAACCGGTGGTATTGCGCAGGGCTGGTGGCGGAGTATAGCTTTTTTAATATTATGACCAATGGCACAATCACAAGCAGGTTTGTATATAACGTGATCCACCACCAGCCCAACTGCCAGGCGTAAAGTTGCACTATCAAAAGTGAAGCAATACAAACCACCAGCCATACCGCTGTGAACACTTTACTGGTTGGCACACCCCACGCGATGGGCATAGTGCGGCACATGTATTTTGCATCGCCTTCCTTGTCTTCCAGGTCTTTTATCACTTCCCTTATCAAGGAAACGATAAATGCAAAGCCCGCATAAAGAATCATGAATTTGAAAAATTTTGGCGCATCGAAAGGCACACCTGACTTCTGCCACACGGCGATGTTGGCGCCCCCAAAAAAATATACGACCACGATCACCCATGCCGTTAAGGCGGCAATGATGACGTTTCCTGACAAGACCCTTTTTTTAAACGTGGTAGAATAAAACCAAAGCAATAATACACAAACAATATTGGCGACAGCAATCATCCAGTTGCCGATCCTGTAACTGATATAGATACTCAGCAGCATACCGATGCCAGATAACAGCCAATGCCAAATGATAGCCCACCGCCGTTTTACTATCTTATCCACTACTACCTTGGAAGGTTTGTTTATCACATCAATCTGGAGATCAAAATAATCGTTTATGATATAACCGGCAGCCGCAATCGTTACAGAGGCAGTCACCAGCAAGTAAAAGAGAAGATGTTTATGATCATAGCCAGGCTGGATCAGCATCGTTTCAAAAACACAGAAATAAAATAGTGTTTGGGTAAGGGCAATGAAAAAAAGATTGGGCCAGCGAATGAGTTTAAAAAATGCTGCAATTAATTTCATTGGGAGATGCTATTGTGCGAAATTAATGGTTGACAGGCGAACTCTCCTGAAAACCTATTTGGAGGGTATACCATCATCGTAGTTCCAATCGCCGTTCAGTTTAAGCACTTTTTCTATTACATCCCGCACGCAACCCCGGCCGCCATCTATGGGAGAGATGTAATGGCAAAGCGCTTTTATTTCGGGTACAGCATCGTTTGGACAACAGGCAAGGCCGGCCATTTGCATAGGCACCAGGTCCGGAATGTCATCTCCCATGTATAACACTTCCGGCCATTGCAGGCCATGTTCTGTTACGTAATGGGCCAGGACTTCTCTCTTATGAACGACGTTCATGTTCACTGCTGTTATTCCCAGCTTTTCCAGCCTGTTTTTAACGGCATCGGAATTACCACCGGAGATAACAAGCACACGGTATCCTTTTTTAACGGCAAGTTGCAAAGCATATCCATCCTTGATGTTCATACTCCGGGCCATTTGTCCGTCATTCAAAACAAGCAGGGTGCCATCCGTTAGAACTCCGTCTACGTCCAGGACAAAAAGTTTAATGGTTTTAAAAAGGGAAAGTAAGTTCATCGGCCACTGTTCCCTAAAGGGAAATTTGATTTATAAGGTTATAATGAGATGCCCGCTTGTCGGACTGAATGAACCCGGTTGTTTCCAGGTTCAAAAGTTCTCGGTGTAGAGAGTGTGAACTTGCTACTTCCTGTTATCTCTCCATTCATACACCCAGCTGCTCTGGATCATCTCAAGGTGTCCTTCATTGCTTTCTTCCGGCTTACCGGCAAAATGAGGGATCTCAAGTACCCACTTATGCAGATCAGTAAACCGTATCCGGTAGATTTTTCCTTCGTTAAAATCATCCCCGAATTTTTCGTAAAGCTTCTGGGCAATGTCTTCATAATCGTTCCAGTGGATGGGTGGTTCAAATGTCATAAGAGATGATTTGCTGATGTGTTAATTAATTGATTTAGTCATGTTTTGGGTATAGTTGCCTACTTCACGCAGCATAGGCCAAGAGTAAATCGCCCGGCAGATTAGCCCATTTGGCTAATCAACTAATCGGACTTTATTCCCCCAGGAACTGTGTCTGATCAGGCACAGTAACTTCGATATCGCCGCTGGTGGTTGCGTCCAGTACGCACTGGCAACCCAACCTGGAATTGAGCCGGGGATTCACGGCCCTGTCAATAAAGTCCTCCTCCTTTTCACTCAACTCTTCCACAAAATCCTCCCCCTTTTCCAGGTACACATGGCATGTACTGCAAGCGCAAACTCCGCCGCAATTGTGATGCAGGTTTATATCATGCTTTAATGCTATTTCAAGAATCGACTGGTCTGGTTCAATATTATTTAAGATGATCGGCGCTAAACCTTTCTGCTCAAATTTAAATTTAATAGTATACATGGTGCAAATTTCGGAGTGCAAACCTACAGGAAATTACCAATTAGGGAAAAAATACATTTTGGGTATTAGCTGATTATCCCCGCATTTGTCCTAATTTGTTTTAAACAGGAAGATCTCCATTGATTAAAACCAACCATAATGTTCTCACACAAATTAATTGTTCTTTTGCTTGTTACCTCTTTGTTTGCAGCCTGCAGGCAAAAAAAAGAAGCATCGGTAAAGAGCACAGAACCAGCTATACTTGTTAGAAAAGACACCGCCAAACTGAAAAAAGAGGTGCAGCCATCCCGGCCACCCATTATTAATATTGTGGACACCGTATCGGTAAAATACACCATCGTATATATAAAGGATACAGCCGCAACCAGCCAGCGGATAAGTGAAAAATTGGCGGCCATCTTCGGACAGAAATTACCGGCTTTTATCTCAAAAAATAACCTGAAAATCGTGGGGCCACCCATTGCATGGTATAAAAGCAACAAATCCCCCTTCTTTTTTGAGGCAGGTTTACCCGTTGATAAAAAGCCCGCAAAACCGCAAAAAGGTATATTGGTAAAAAATATCGGCGGTGATAGTGCTGTCATCGCGCATTTCTACGGTCCCTATTCCAGTACTTTCATGGCTTATGAAGCACTCACAGACTGGCTAAAGGAAAATAAGAAAAAAACGGCCGGCCTCCCCTATGAAATTTATGTGACAGACCCTGTGGGCAAGGATGGAAAACTTTTAGATCCTTACAAAGTGCAGACCGATATCATTTTTTCGCACCGGTGAGAAGAGATGTTGAATTTTGAAAGCTGAATTTTGAATCTTTAATCTTAAATGTTGGATGTTCAATCCTCAGCCCGCAACCCTTAACTTCGACCATCGGCTCCCTCAGGGATTCATTATACTATCCGTAAGCCTCAAATACGTTGTCCTCATTTTGGGATGCGCTGTAAATAAACGAAGATGCTTATCCAGGGTATGAATGTCTTTTCGGATAGCCGGGCCAGTTTGAACTTTTGAAGGAGACACCTGGGTTATACGATGGGCCGTCTCCATAATCAAAGGTTTAAGCATGTTGAAGGAGATATTTTCTTTATCACAAAAATCTTCCGCGATAGCGTACAGGTGGTTTGTAAAATTACTGACCACCACGGCAGCAGCATGTAATTTAAGGCGTTCTTCGTCGCCAACGACCTTAACTGAAGAAGAGATAGTCTGCGCAAACGCCTGAATAAAGGAAACTGTTTCATCATCGCTTCCATCCACAAGAAATGGAATCGGTGGTATGATGGTCATTTCTTTGCGTAAACTCTGCAAGGGATATAATACACCGTATCGTTTTGAAAAACCTGCAAGTATATCTTTGGAGACCGAACCTGCCGTGTGCACTATGATTTTATCCTGTAATCCGCCCTGCACGAAAAAATTTTCGAGCGCGGTGTCAGATATTGCTATAATAAACAACTCAGCCTCATTACCGGGTTGGCCATTAAAGTCTGCATAGGCAGCCCCGAATTCATCCGCCAGTTTTTTGGCATGATCCGCATCCCTGTTTATCACCTGCACCACCTGGTGCCCATGTTGCACGATAAGCCTTCCCATCACGGTGGCCACATTGCCAGAACCTATCATTGCTATTTTCATATGTAATATCTTTGAATGGATGAATGTACAAAAAAACTTAGCAATCAGGTTTTTCAGAACTAAATTAAATCTCCTTAGCCTTGTGAGCAAAGAGCAGGCGGGTAAAGAAGCCTTCCGGTTGTTCTGTACACCATTATCCAGGTATAAGGGAAAACCTGCAGCCGTTTTCACAAAGGGGGAGGCCCTTCAGTTCGAACTGGATGGAAAAACGATTAAGGGTTTTCGTTGTAATCCCTCCGGAACAAAAAGGATCCTGATCCTGCATGGGTTTGCATCAAGTTGCCACCGATTTGATAGGTATGCAAAGGACCTTATTGATAAAAATTATGAGGTGTTGGCATTTGACGCCCCGGCACATGGAGCTAGTGATGGGAAAACGGTGAACGCGGTGGAATACAGCGAAATGATATTGAAAGTGAATGCACTTTACGGGCCGGTTGATGGTTACCTGGCGCACTCCTTTGGCGGTATGGGTGTCTGCCTCGCCCTGGAAAATTTACCCCATTCTGCAGAAACTAAACTGGTGTTGATTGCACCTGCCACAGAAACCTCGTCAGCCATTGATGGTGCTTTTGCTGTCTTAGGAATTCGCAAACAATTATTAAGGACCTGCCTGGATGATCATATTTTCCGCATCAGCGGCAGGCAGGCATCCTGGTTCTCCATCAGGAGGGCTATGAAGAAGATCACCGCATCTGTGCTTTGGATACATGACGAGGGAGACACTATCACACCTATAAAGGATGCGGTAAGCGTACAGGAAGATACGCATTCGCATATACAGTTTCTTTTCACCAATGGCCTGGGACACCAAAAGATCTATAGAGAT
>JAYSYY010000006.1:0-116634 GCA_043727215.1 Chitinophagaceae bacterium
CCCGGCAGGTTTTTATTATTCTTCCAATGCTTTTGCCTCACCCGAACATGGAGGCACCCACCTGGATGCACCTGTACATTTTGCAAAAGGAAAATGGAGCATAGATGAGATTCCCCTGGAGCAACTGACAGGTGAAGCTTTCGTGATAGACGTACAAGATAAAACAACCGGCAATCCCGATTACCAGGTAAGCGTTGCTGATGCGGTTGACTGGGAAAATAAATATGGAAAGATTCCGGACAATGCTATCGTGCTTTTCAGAACTGGTTGGGGCAGGTTTTATCCCGATGCGGAAAAATACCTTGGTACCGCAGAAAAAGGAAACGCAGCGGTGGCCAGGTTACATTTCCCCTCCATTCATCCTGACCTGGCAGATTGGATGATCAAAAACAGGAAGATCAAAGCGGTGGGCATCGATTGCGCCAGCGTTGACTACGGGCAATCTACAAATTTTAAAACCCACCAATTATTGTATGCACAAAATATCCCGGGGTTTGAAAATGTTGCCAACATGGAACAGTTGCCGGTAAAAGGCGCATTTATCATTGCGTTGCCAATGAAGATACAAGGCGGAACCGGAGCACCCCTGAGGATAATTGCATGGGTGGAAGCTGAATAAAACATATTGAGATATCCTGTTCACCTATGCAATTAACACCCATGCGGAAATCTCGCCAGGGCGCAAAGCATAATAAGGAATTGGTGAACCCTGCTATAAATGCATTATGAATTTTAATTTCAATCCCAAACCAATCCGCAATAAAAATATTCGTATCCCTTGTTCCGCCATTATTCCTGTTACTACAAAAAACTATTTTTTTTCCATCAGGAGAGAACATGGGAAAAGCATCAAATCCTTTATCCCGGGATATTTTTTTTACATCGCTGCCATCCATATTGGCCAGGTATATATTAAAAGGGAAGCCCCGTTTATATTCATGGTTGCTGCAAAAAATAAAATGGCGGCCACCCGGTGTAAAATTAGGCGCCCAGTTAGCCTGGTTCAAATGAGTGACTTGTGTTGCGTCAGAACCATCCGCGTTCGCGATCCATACTTCCATGTTGGTTGGTGCTACCAGGTTTTCAGCAAGCAGTTCTTTGTATTCCTTTATTTCGGAGGCCGTTTTTGGCCGCGAAGCACGCCAGATGATTTTTGTGCCATCAGGACTGAACCATGCACCACCATCATAACCCAATGTGTTTGTAATCCGCTTTACTTTTTTGCCATCCAGGTTCATGGTATACAGTTCCAGGTCACCGTGGCGCATAGAGGTAAATACCATTTTGTCGCCCTTCGGTGAAATAGTTGCTTCGGCGTCATAGCCTTTCGTTTTTGTCAATTGTTTTACGATGCGTCCACTCGTGTCTGCTTTAAAAATATCAAAGCTTGCATAGATCGGCCAGATGTATTTATTGCCATATTTTGTCCTGTCGGGCACTGGGGGGCACGCTGTTCCGCCGGGATGGGTAGAGCCATACAAAATATATTTGCCATCCGGGTAAAAATAAGCGCAGGTTGTGCGGCCTGTCCCGGTGCTGACGAGTTTTGGAATAAAAGATTCCGATGGACTGGTGGGGATTTTTCCCATCCAGATCTGGTCACACCGGATGCCTTCTTTGCTGTTTGATTTTTGGTAAATGAGGTACTTTCCATCGTAGCTGAAATAGGCTTCCGCATTATCACCTCCAAAAGTAAGTTGTCGCACATGGGCGAAGTGATCTTCATTGTCAAAATGGATGGTATCAGTGAAGTTTCCCTGGTTATTTTCCGGAGCCGTATTATTGCTGCTGTCTTGAAAGCCCAGCAGGTAAAACAGGACGGGCAGCACTATAAAAAATTTCATCTGGACAACAGTTTGTTTTAATGATAAAAAAGCATGATTCAAAGTTAAGCCCCCCCTGGCTGAACGATTGTAATAAATTTGTCATAGAAATACCGGGCTTCCATTACTTTTGCTGCATATTTTTATGAAGCAACTTTTTTACCTGCCATTATTTTTGCTGCTGGCATGCAATAACAGTGAAGTGGCATCCAGCCCAACAGATGATACACCCGCCAGGGAGCAGGAACTGCAAAATGCCATCCGGCAATACCCGGATTCTGCATTGCTGGTAGAAAACCTCGTGCAATATTTCCGGGAAAACGGCAATTATGGCCAGGCCATCAACAGTATCAATGCTGCTGTTGCAAAGGACAGTGGAAACGCCCGTTTTTGGGATATTAAAGCTACCCTGCATTTTGAAAATGAGGATACGCTCGCGGCCATCCGGGCCTTTGAAAACGCTGTTGAAAGTAACCCTCAACCTGATGTGATCATTTCCCTCGGTGTGTTGTATGCGCAAACCGCCAACCCCTTAGCACTTGCCATGGCAGATGGTTTATTGCAGGCCAATAAAGCGGAAGCAGAAAAGGAAGCATATTTTATAAAGGGATTGTACCATAGCGCAAAGGGTGACAAAAAAACAGCTATCGCTTTTTTCGACAAATGCCTCTCCATCAATTATGGATTCATGGAAGCCTACCGTGAAAAGGCGATCGCGCTGTATGATCTGGGGCAATACAAAGAAGCCCTGGCTGTATTGGATAAAGCCGTTACTTTACAAAATGGTTTTGATGAGGGTTATTATTACAAAGGCAGGTGCCTGGAAAAACTGAACCGGGTGCCGGAAGCTATAGAAATGTACCAGCGCGCACTTTTGTACGACCCGAATTATATTGAAGCAAAGCAGGCGCTGGCGAAGTTGGGAATTAAGGCCCCCTGACCCCCTTCCCGAAATAATACCGAAATAATCGGCACAGGTCGGGATGTGCCAAAAGGGGGAACCCAAACGGCACCCTTAAAGCAAAAATACCTATTGACCTATTCAACCATTCACCCATTCACCCATCACCAAATTATCAAATCATCCAATCACCCAATCATCCAATCACCAAATCATCAAATCAAAAAATCAAAAAAATGTCCATAGTAGCCCCCTCACTTCTGGCCTCTGACTTTTTACATCTTCAGCAGGAATGCGACATGCTGAACAACAGCCAGGCAGACTGGTTTCACCTGGATGTGATGGACGGGCGTTTTGTTCCCAATATCAGTTACGGGCCGATGATCATCGGGTTCATCCGTAAAACGACCAGCAAGGTTTGTGATGTGCATTTGATGATAGAAGAGCCTGAAAAATATGCGGAGGAATTTAAAAAAGCGGGCGCCGATATTCTTACCATTCACATCGAAGCCTGCAGGCATTTGCATAGGAATATCCAGCAGATAAAGAGCCTGGGTATGAAGGCCGGCGTTGCAGTGAATCCACATACGCCGGTGAGTGAACTCAGCGATATCCTTGCAGATATTGATCTGGTATGTTTGATGAGTGTAAACCCTGGTTTCGGGGGGCAATCTTTTATTCCCTATACACTGGAGAAAATAAAACAATTAAAACAATTGATCACGGACCGTGGTGTAAACGTGCTGATAGAAGTAGATGGCGGCGTTACATTAACCAATGCAAAATCAATTATGGATGCCGGCGCAGATGTGTTGGTTGCCGGCAACACGGTTTTCAAAGCCGCAGATCCGATCGCGACTATTGCCGCGCTGAAGAAATTCTAGTGCAAGTGGTTCAAGTTTGGTAAAAGTTTCTTCCGCTGTTTCTTGTTGTTGATTCCTCGTTAAGCACCTCGAAATTTGCGGCCACCTCCCACCTTCTGCCCTCTACACACACACCTTCTACCGTCTACCGTCCACCGTCCACCCTCTCTCCCCTACTCCATCATCCGCATCACCGTCCAATAACTGCTTACCAACGCGATCATGATAGAGATGGGATAAACAATCCTTGCACGGTACCACAACCTGTTTTTAAATGGCAGGATCAGTAAGCTAAAGGCCGCTGCAATTACGAGTACCTGGCACACCTCCACGCCAAGATTGAACAAAATGATGGAAGTTGCAAACGTATCGGGAGGCAAGCCAATTTCGTTCAACGAACTTGCAAAACCCATCCCGTGTACCAGGCCAAAAAGAAACACAAGAAGCAGTCGCCATGGTTTTACTTTCGTTACAATGAGATTTTCCAATGCCACGAATACAATCGACAAAGCAATGATCGGCTCTATGATCTCACCAGGTGTTGCGATGATGTCCTTCATACTCAATGCCAGTGAGATGGTATGGGCAACCGTAAAAGCAGTCGCCTGGTAAATGATGGGTTTGATTCGGGTATGTATAAGGCAGAGAGCCAGGATAAAAAGAACATGGTCCAGCCCTTCTGGTATGATATGTTTGAATCCAAGCTTGAAATAATACCAGGCCACCTCACTCACCGGTGCATCCTGCAGGGCATAGTTAATGGTATGGGCCATTAAGGGAAAAACGGCAAGCAGGCAAACAGTCATACATATCCATCTCCTGGCCATCTTATAAATTATTTGTCGTTAATAACTGTAGCGTCTTTTTGCTTTCCTGTAACAACTCCTGTGGCAAAACAGGTTCATTGACCAGGCCGGCATTTAAAAACGAACGTGCTTTGTCGAGGTCCCCATTCTTATAAAATAGTAATCCCGCAATGCATAACAGGGAAGGATTGCGCGATTTGGTAACCATTGCCTTTTCAATGAAGGGAAGGGCTTTTTTAACTTCGCCTGACCTGTAATAAACCCAAGCTACTGTCTCATTCACATCTATATTTAACGGCCGGCGATTGTACTCAGCCAATGCATGCTCTGCTGCTTTTTTTGTGTTCTTGAGTTGTAACCACGCATAAGCCAGTTCCCTGTCAGAATAGTGGCCAACAGCAGGATCTTTTATTGCCTGCTCAGCGAGGTCGGACATTTCAGTAATCACTTCATTCATTAACCTGCTGGCTTTTTGCTCGTCCGTTTTTTGATAAACCCCGGCAAGATTTTGTTTAATACCAAGATCACTGGAAACTTTAGCAGCATTTTCAAAATAATAAATGGCGCTGTCTTTTTGCATATTAAAATCTGCGAGGCGGGCCATGCCAGCCCACGCGTTGGAATATTCTGGCCGGGCAGCCAGCGAAAGACTGTACTGTAACCTGGCTGAATCTTTTTGGCCGGTGCTTTCGTACAACCTGCCCAATTGAGTCCTGCACCATTCTGTGGACTCTTCTGCCGGCACCCCGGCACTTACAGCCTGTTTCATTGCATCTATCGCACCGGGTAAATCGCCGTGTATCTCTCGCAGGTAAGCAATCCTTGAATAGGACCGGAGGTCTGGCCTGGCGGTCACCATCTTATCTGCAGCATCAACCGCAGCTGTGTACTGGCCCATTTCTATATTGGCATCCACAAGCAAACCATAAGCAAATGCGCTGTTTGGATTGAGTTGTACGGCTTTGGTTGCTGTGGTTAATCCTTCAGCAAAATGGTGTTGGGATAATTCAATCAATGCTTTTAAGCAAATGGCCTCGTAATTTAATTCCTCTTTTTTCAGTATTTTTTCTACAACGCTCATGGCCGCTTTATCATAATAAGCGATATTACCACTCGCCCTTCCTTCCAGGATATAAGTGTTCGCAAGTGCTATTGCCGATTTATGATCTTCCGGATTTTGACTGATCTTAGCAGCCAGTTTGGTGTAATTTTCATTGGCAAATTTCCATTCAGGATTGTTTGCATTCCCTTTTCGGGGGAGCAATGGATAGACCGCTTGTTTTTCTGCAGCCTGCTTTGATTTATACTTTATCACTACAAATCCTGCCGTAACTGCAAACACAGCGATCAATATCAAGTATAACGATTGCTTTTTCATGATTTATTTTTTAAAGGGCTCATTTTTAAAAAAGAAAGGTTTTAAACGATGCCGTTTAAAACCTTTCCTGCATGCTTATTTCACAATTGGAAGTGTTTGTTTAACCACTCCGTTTTGTGCAATTTTTATAAAGTAAGTACCAGATCCCAGGCTGGCTCCGTTGAAACTCTGGGTATAACTACCTGCTTGTTTGTTTTCATTCACCAATACCTGTAACTGTTTGCCCTGCACATCGTACACAGAAATGGTTACCCTTGCTGCAGTCCGCAATTCATATTGAACGGTGGTGTTTGCTTTAAATGGGTTGGGTGATGCTTTCATTATCATTTCCGGCGCAGCCAGTGACAAGCCAAAACTTTTATTGATATCAGGCTGGCCATATCTTTTGGCCCTGGCGCTGCTTACCGGGGCTATTGGTCCGCAATCGCAATTATGCGTACCGGCCCAGGGTGTCTGAACAAAAGGGAAGGTAGTTTTAAAAGTTGTATCATTTGCTTCGATGCCCGTTGAATAAGTGTACACGTCTAACAGGTCCTGGGTTACAGGGCTTGGGCTGGTGCCTGGTATATAGTCATCATACCACAAACCAATAGCCGCAAGAACGATTCCGCTCACTGCCTGCAACTCTATCCTGGTTACATCATCTTCCAGTCTTCTGCCGTTAGGGAAGCCATCCATGTTAGGAATAAATTCAAGGTTGGTGTTACCATTAAATCTTGGATCTAGTAACCCTAATACTGCAGCTTGCACCAAACCTTCGGAACTGAAGTCAGCAGATGTTCTGGACGTTGCCGGAACTGCCATGTTTAAACGCAGCATGTCGCCACCGTTGGGTAAGAAATTATTGATAAATGGTTTCCCTACAGCCAGCGGGTTACCGCCTTTGCCTGTGGCAAGCTGGTAAGGTGCCAGGTTAGGAACACCGGTATGGAAGATAGGCCAAAGGTCTACCGAGCGAGGTTTGTTAGGACCAGGCAATAATAGTCCGCCAAAATTCGCTTCACTCAATGCAGTTCCGTTTAATGCTGCATTTCCTTTTAATGCATAGAGGCCGTTCTGGCCATTTCCAAAACCAAACTGGCCTAAGGAATTTTTTTGGATGCGCAGTGGAGAAAATGCGGGTACTGCTCCACCAAATTGCGCGTCATCCATATAAAGCGCCAACTCGGGATTATAAAAGTAATTTCCAAAACGTGCAAGCCTGCTCAGGTCCTGGTAAGGTGTAAGCCTGTTCCAAAGATCTTTTTCACCGATGGGAATTACAGCCTCATTGGTTAGGGGCATTCCAAGGCGGGAAACCTGGATCCATGGGCCGCTGTAAGAGACACCCGGATCATCGCTTTTTTGACCGTTCGATACGTAAGGATCATTGGAATCCTTTTCTTTTATGTCGTTTAACACCGCAATTTTTTGCCTGCTGGCAGATGCCCATACACCGATCACAAATGAAGGATCAAGAATATTGTCAGCCTGGTTCAGGCTTTTGTGTTGTGCCTGCAAGGTGCTGATGTCCACCTCTAACGCGATACTGGATACGTTAATGCAGGCAAGGCCGTCCTCTGCGTAAGTTGGTCCCTGGCGCGGGGCATCTCCCAGATCAAAGATGCCTCCAAGATCTACAAAAAAAGGATCGTCCACCGGTCCGGCAAATACCCTTTCACCTGTACTTGAAGTGTTGATGGCCCTGGTCATGAGGGTTTGATAATCCGCAGCGTTTAACCCTACTGGTGAGCTGATGGAACGCGCACCAACATTGGGTGGAGGAACAATACCATTTGTAATGATTGTAGAAAATTGCTTTCCGCCATCCATACTTCTCTCGAGGGTATAGGTCGTTTTTACATTTTCTTTACCCAGCCTGATGTTGAAAAAAGTGGTAGGATCTTCATTGGTACGATCGAAAGTGAAACGATACACAATGTCATCACCCGCAGTGGCAATGTTGTTGTCAATATGGATCTCATAACGAACATTTTCGCTGAAGTGGTAAAAATTCGGGCCGCCCTGCGGCAACTGGAATGGAATGTAATTGGCAATAAGGATAATTTTGTTCGGATCGCTCGGGCTTTTAAAAGCGTAGAGATCGGTGTTGTCCGCCATAGGATCGTCGGCGATCATGGGTGCCTCCCGGTGGCTGGATGCCCATACCGGGAAGGTGTTTAAAGTCATCGCCACCAGCATAATGGCTGCGTAAATTTTACGTTTCATAAATTTTATTATTTAAAAAGTGATAAGAAATCCCAATAAAACAGAGGGACAAGGGCCGGTTTTTCAAACGTTTTTGGAATATTTTCCAGTGGGATGGAGCAGTTTTTAAATGGGTACGGATCAGCTACTGTAGTTACGTATTTATATGGTCGTTGGTTTTAACTTTTTAAAATGTTAATAGAAATGCTGCTCACACGAAATTATTTTCATCAACGGCCCCTGCCTGGCTGCGGATCGGCTACACCTGGCAGGGAGAGTTGCACATTTATGGCAGCAAAAGCATTTTTAAGGATGGAAACCCAGCATGCTATCTGTAATAAAAAACGCCAACCACTCCCGCGTAAAACCAGTTAAGCTGCTCTCTATAAATAAAGGGTGAAGCTTAACCTGGCAAAAAAGGGGGTGCCTGCTGTAAAATGAATTTCAGAAACAGGGGTAGTTTCAGTTCTTAACCGGCTTGCAGTTTCAAATTGGGTTTCTTTCCATTTGCTATTGAGCAGGTTTTGGATGGAAACACCTGCTTCCCACTTTGGCCTGCTGTAATTGACGGAGGCATCCGCAATAAAATATCCTTTGGCCAGTACAGATTTCGTTTCGTTGGCGGGGCGGTCAGCCATGAAACGGTAACGCAGGCTCCCATTCCAGCCCTGTGTTTTTTTATAAGTGAGCCCGCCTACACTTGTAAAACCGGGGGCCAGCGGCAGGTAACCAGCTGACCTTTCCACACCTGTTGCCCGGGGATTGGCGAGGCTTACATCCATATCTGCAAAAAGACCTTGGCATACCTCGTACCTGGCAGATAAATCAAATCCGAACCTGCGTGTTTTGCCGCCGGGTTCTACGACTCCCTCGTCGCCTACGTACACAAATTCCTGGTCAAGCCAGAGATACCATAAAGCAGTTTTCAACAATATTTTTTTGCCCGGCTTCCATACAGCACCCAAGTCAGATCCATAGGCCGGCGGTAAAACTTTTTTCCCATTCTGCTGCACGGCAACCCTGGTATCATTGCTATGGAAACCGCTACCATTGTACAGGTACAACCAAACCTTATCGTTCACCCTGTAATCAATATTCAGTTTGGGGCTTACAATTTTTGAAGTAGCGGTTAATTTTTTCGAAGCGATCTTATCATTATAGTGGTTGATAAAATGATCTGTTCGCAATGCGCCGGTCACGTCCAGCTTTTTTGTAATAAAAAATCGTTGTGAATAATAAGCAGCTGTATTTAGTTCGTCTATATCACCCTTCATCAGGCCATCCACATTTATAAGCCTGTCTTTGGTGCGGGTCAGTTCAATACCATTGATATCGTCATAGCGTACCTGTATACCGGTATTTATGGCTGTTTTAATGTTGCCCAGGTAAAATTCTTTTTGGTAACTGCCATTATACCCAACAATATTCCTATTTTCTTTTTGCCTGATCTGGTCGCCGGTTACCGGGTTCTCTTTGAAAAAAGTGAAATTGGAATACAGCTCAAATTTATACCGGCTGTAAAAAAGTTGGTTGCTGAACATACCATTATCGTTCCGCCTGGTTTGTAATTCCACTGTACCATTTTGCCTGGATGTATGGCCACCTTCGGTGTCATCAATCGCCCCAAAAAAACCTACCAGCCCATCTTTAATTGCCCGTTCTGGTATTTGCCCCGAAGCATTCCATTTACTGGTAAACGTTGTCAACATTGCAGTGAGGGTGTTCCTGCTGTTGGTACTTCCATGGTACTTCAGCAAACCATTGTAACGGCTAAAATTTTGTGGACTATCAAAATATCCCTGCGTAAAAGATCCTTCTCCGGCAACATACAAGCTATGGTTTCTCCGGCCTGTTTTTGATCTTAACAGGTTCACGCCTGCAATCGTCCTGAAACTATTGAACTGTCCCCCCTCCATTTTCAAAAAATTATTCTCTAAATAGTCTTTGGTTTTAAAGGCCACGTAGCCTGCGGTGGTAAAATTTCCTTTGTCTGCGTAATAAGGTCCTTTGCTAAAATTCACTTTATCTATCAGCTCGGGAATCACAAAGTGGAGGTCTGCATATCCCTGGCCATGGGCATGGCTCACCATATTTACCGGCATCCCGTCTACGGAAATATGAATGTCCGTTCCATGATCCAGGTCAAAACCCCGCAGGAATATTTGTTCTGCCTTACCACCGCCCGCATGCTGACCAATGAACAGCCCCGGAACCATCCGGAGAACCTCCTGTGAATTATTGATCGGCCTTAAATGAATATCCAGGTCGCCGATGGTTTTAAATGTTCCTTTGGTGGACGAGGACATAACCCTTATCTCCTGCAGACTGGAGACCCGGGGCTTTAGGCCGATAATAGACTGGTTGTTTTCAAATGGGAGTTTCGCAAGGTCAACCCAGCGCGATTCGTAGCCAATACAGGTAATGAACAACTTTTGGATGGTTGCGGGAATCTTTTCCAGGGAAACAAAACCATTGTCGTTGGTGCTGGTGTAAAATTGCGCGGCATCGTTTTGCAGGGAAACATCCTGTAATGGAATTTTTGATTGAACATTGACAATGTAAATTCCTTTTTCATTTTGCTGAGCCTTTAGGGCAGCAGGCAGCAAGCAGGTGAGCAAACAAACGAACAGAAAAGTTTTTTTTGTAAAAATTAGCAGCATCTTATTGATCTCTTTAGCTGTAAACCTGGTTATAGACCATGAATTACGAAAAGAGGTGATGTATAGTTTGACCTTGATTGGATGAACTGAAAATTTACCTCGCCATACAACCTGTAACATTAAAGCCTGATTTTATGCTTTGTTGCAGGAGATCGAAGCATTTTTTTCAAGAGACTTTTTTTAGTCCCGCAAATGCCCAAAGAGGTGAATTTGATAATCCTGGAATGGCACCCGGTCACTATTTGATTTAATGTTTAGGGCTGCCAGCCCGTGTTCCGGATTTAAGAGACATACTAAGGGGGCGAGAGGGCAATGGTTCACTATTCACCCATGCGCACCCGCCCACGAATGGGCAATAATCAGGCAGTCGAATGAAAATAAAGTTGTAGTTTCTGGTTGCCAACTCTTGCAAAACATCTGGACAATAGCTGTTTTTATATTAGTTTTGGAAAGCCTCCGGATCGGGCAAAATTTTATCTTCAATCCCTTGTTTAATGAAAAGTTCGGCGCGCAATATGTCTGAAGAAGGTCTGGTAGACTATGCCCTTGTATTTGAATCGATGCCAGGGTACAGTGTATTGTTAGCTACAGATGCTCCCCGGTACAGCATCCTGGCGGTTACCAATGAATACCTGAAGCCTTCGGGCAAAAGCAAAGAAGATACGCTGGGCCAAAGTCTCTTTGATGTTTTTCCACCCAATCCGGAAGATCGCAACTTTACCGGCAAAGAAAATTTATTGGCCTCTTTTGCAAAAGTGATTACCAGCGGGCAGCCGCACCAGCTCCCCACACAACGTTATGATATAAGAGATGAGGAAGGTAAATTTGCTGAGTATTATTGGCGGGCTACCAATAAGCCTGTATTAGACAAACAGGGACAGGTGTTATATATTCTGCATACTGCGGAAGATTTAACGCAGGAGGTAAAAGCACAACGCCAGGCAGAGAAAATAAAAAGCCTGGAACAGGCCCATAGCCTGCTGATGCAGGCGCCGGAGGCAATTGCAATTGTGAAAGGCCCTGACCTTTTGGTGGAATTGGCCAATGAAAGAATAAAGGGTATGTGGGGAAAAGGGGATGATGTGTTGGGAAAACCACTGCTGCAAATTTTCCCTGCTATAAAAGACGAGGGGTTTTACGAATTAATCCTCCAGGTGATGTCGTCAGGCTTTTCTTACCAGGCCTATGAGGCTCCCGTTACGCGTATCGCCGATGCTAAAGAAGAAGTGGCCTATCATAATTATGTTTTCCAGCCATACTATGAAGACGACAAACATAAACCGGTCGGCGTCCTTATTTTTTCTACTGACGTTACAGATAGGGTACTGGCTAAAAGGGAATTGAAAGATAATGAGTTTCGCTTTCAGCAAATGACCAACAGCCTTCCCCTGGTGGTGTGGACAGCCTCAGCCCATGGCGGACTAAATTATATCAGCAATCAATGGGAGTTGGAGTACGGCAACCCCGTGAAGGAAAGTCTTGGATATGGCTGGGCATCGTTTATTCACCCGGAGGATGTGGAACGTGCGTCTAAAGCCTGGGAAGCTGTGGTTCAGTCCGGAGAGCAATATGAGACCGAATTCAGGGTGAGGCATAAAAACGGAACCTGGCCATGGCAACTAGTACGGGCCATACCCATCCACGACCAGGCGGGAAAAGTAATATCCTGGTATGGAACCAACACGGATATACAGGATAAAAAAGCCACCGAAGAGGTCACTAATTATCGCAGGACATTGCTGGAAGCACATAACAATGCCAGCCTGGATGGTGTTTTATTGGTAGATGCCAAAGGCCAGATTATTACGTACAACCAGCGTTTTATTGAGGTGTGGAACATGCCTGATGAAATAGTCAAGTCAAAAGATGATGAGGCGGCACTTGCATTTGCAATGACACAACTCGTAAACCCAACACAATTTATTGATAAAGTAAAATACCTCTACGAACACCCCACAGAAACCAGCCTCGATGAATTGGAGTTTAAATCCGGGAACATTATCGAACGGTATGGTTATCCCGTAGTCGGTGACGACGGCAGTTACTATGCCTGGTGCTGGACCTTCAAAGACATTACGCAAAAGAAGCTAAATGAAAATGCTACCAACGAAAGTGAGACCCGGTTTCGCACCTTAGCCAATTCCATTCCCCAGTTGGCCTGGATGACCCGTGCGGATGGATGGATCTATTGGTATAACCAGCGTTGGTACGACTATACAGGAACCACTTTTGAAAAAATGCAGGGGTGGGGATGGCAGGCTGTTCATCACCCTGACATGCGGGAGGGCGTAACGAACCGGTTTAAAAAAGCTATTGAAGAAGGGAACGATTGGGAAGATACTTTTTTGCTCAAAAGCAAGGAGGGTAATTTCCGTTGGTTTCTTTCCCGCGCAGTACCGATTAGAAATGAGGCCGGTGAAATATTACAATGGCTGGGTACCAATACGGATATTTCAGATCAGCGAAAAATAGAAGAAGACTTAAAAGAAAGCGAAGAAAGGTTTCGTTCACTGGCGGAAACCCTGCCCCAGTTGATATGGGTAACTGATAACGAAGGCAGAGCTGAATTTGCATCAAAACGATGGGAGGAACTCACGGGAATAAAACCCGCAGGAGAGGAGGAATGGGAGCGCATGATACACCCGGATGACCTGGAAAACATAAACAATGCCTGGAAACATTGCCTGGCCACGGGAGACATTTACAAATTTGAAGTACGTATCAAATCAAAAAGTGGTGGCTATCTCTGGCACGCTGTAAATGGCGAACCCGTATTCGATGCGGAAAACAACATCATAAAATGGGTCGGCGCATTCACAGACATCCACCAGATAAAGGAGGAGGAGCAACGAAAAAATGACTTCATTAAGATTGTAAGCCACGAGCTAAAGACGCCCATCACTTCCATTAAAGGATACGTCCAGCTATTATTGATGATGCTTGATGGGGAGAAGAACATACAACTCCCACCCCAGCTTAGCCCCTCACTCCTTCGGATAGATAAGTTGTTAACGAAACTAACCAGGCTCATCACCGAGATGCTCGACCTCTCCCGTATTGAAGCGGAAAGGCTGGAATTGCAAACTGAAATTATAAATATTAATACCCTCGTGGAGGAAGCCATTGAAGACATCCGCCACAGCCATACCCATCATCTTATTGAAATTTCTCACGAATTTATTTGCGGCGTCCCGGGCGATAAAAACCGGCTGGAGCAGGTCATTATAAACCTTGTAACAAATGCCATCAAATATTCTGCAGATGGTAATAAAATTCAGGTTAAAATACACCGCCAATGTGATAACCAGGTGGCCGTAAGTGTGCAAGACTATGGAATAGGGATCGAAAAAAAGGACCAGGAAAAAATCTTTGAACGTTTTTACCGGGTGGAAGGAAAAACACAGCAGGCCCCCGCGGGTTTTGGAATTGGTTTATTCCTGGTTAAGACGATCGTTGAAAGACATGGTGGCGCCCTGTATGTGGAAAGTGAAATTGGCCAGGGTGCTACATTTACGTTCCAGCTGCCAGTAGCTCCGGGCACGGGCAGGTCAAACTAACTTTCACTTTCCAGCTGCTGGCTGAGCCGTCTCCGTTCCTCCCCCGTGTAATTGTTCATTCCGGCCCGGTCACCAGCGGCACTACCAAACCTGGCACCGGGTGGCCGGGCCGATTTAAGCTGAAAAATGCCAGGCAGTAACCAGCAGGCGGCCTTTTTACTTTATTCTTTTAAGGAATCGGCCAGGAATTGTGGAAAGCAATCCCCAACATGCACTTTATTTTAAAGACCAACTTACCAGCATGCCGTTTTAAAACAGGATGCTTTCACGGGAATTGGAATGAAGGGGATAACTGTTTTTCATCAGCTATTGGTACCCGGGAAAAGCCTCCATAAAAGCCGTTGTAGGCTAAATCCAGCGCTTTCTGGTTAAACTTTTACCAGTTCAGCCGCATTCCGGCATCGTTGGCTTGTATTTGAACAGGTTGAAAATGGGGGATCAATGCCCCGTTTGGAATGTTGCTAATTTACCTTCTATCATTAGGGGGAGGGATTTACGGTATGGTTCCCTTTCGGCCGGATCCTCCCGGTTGGATACAACCAGCATTGGTGCAGTTATTGTTTGGGTGTGTATAGGGCCGGGCAAGCTAATTAAAAGTGAGTGGCTGTATTCCACTGGACTTTTAACCCTGAAATTATTCGAATACACTTCTACTCCGCATAAAAATGGCAACCATCAATTTAGCCGGACAAATATCACCGGCAGATATCGGATCTTTGTACGATCAATATGCACCTGCTGTACTGGGTCTAATCACCCCGATCTTTGCCGACAAAACAAAAGCACGTGGTATTTTGATGAAGATGTTTTGCAACCTGCCTGCTGAAATAGTAACACCCCAACCTGCACAACGCCCGTTATTGCTGTTATTGAATCTCGCCCGAAATCAATGTGTTTCTCAACTCGTCCAGGACAATGAATCAACATCGCCGGCAGGCGTAATGGACTATATAAACACGTTGCCGGTACTGGAGAAAACAATTTTTACCCTTGCCTACTTTAGAGGGTTTACTAAAAATGACCTGGCAGTCTTACTTCATTTGCCCCCCGGCAAAATTGAAGCTGTTTTTACCTCCTTTCCCCATTTTACCCCTCCTTCCCCTGGTAGTCCCTCCTTGTAAAACGACCGGTGCCCCGATCGTTGAAAAATGATCTATCCCTGAAAAAAATCCGGCGAAATAACGCAAACGGTTACCCGCTTACTTTCTTATCCCAATATTAAAATCGATACACATAATTTTGAGCGACAAATGACCCGAATATACATGGCAGGAGATGCCGGCCGCTAAAAAAAAGTTTGTAATCAAACTGGCTACCGGAAAATGAATCCTATGTGCACGAGAGACCTACCTTTTCCTTGTTCGCAAACGGGGATGTTTTCTGAGCGGGTACCAGGTTTTATCGGATATACTTATTAAATGGGTGCCGGGTTTTTATGCTGGTCCCTATTTTTTGCAAAGGCCCCGGAAATTAAGTTGGAAATTCTTTTTCTACTTTCTAAATAACTTTGAAAACGGAGAGACATATAGTTATTGCTGACCATGACCATTATGAAAAACGATTAAATTTAATTCCGAATAGCACCTTGCCCGTCCTGTTGTGTAGAACATTTCATAAGCTGATAAATCCAGGTCATCCAGGAAAAGCCGTTAATTTGCGGTACCCAGGCTTCAACTTTTAAAGGACTAACATGAAACAGACGATTTCCGAATTATTTACAGATTTTTTTCATAGTGAAAAGACAGGTGGATTTATTTTAATTGGGTGTACGATTCTTTCACTTGTAATTGCCAACAGTGCTATAGGGGAAAGTTATCTCCATTTCTGGCACCAGGCTGTTGGGTATGAGAATAATAATATCCACCTGCAGCATTCTATTGAACATTGGATCAATGATGGATTAATGGCTATCTTCTTTTTGCTGGTGGGCCTGGAAATAGAAAGAGAGATCTATATCGGTGAATTATCTAGTTTAAAAAATGCATCCCTGCCTTTTTTTGCAGCGATTGGTGGCATGCTGGTCCCGGCAGTGCTGCACTTCATCCTTAACAATGGAACAGCTACCCAGTCTGGCTTTGGGATACCCATGGCTACTGATATTGCATTTGCGTTAGGCATTTTATCCTTACTCGGGAAAGGCGTACCAACCTCTTTAAAAATATTTTTAACTGCCTTCGCTATCATAGATGACCTGGGGGCAATCATCATCATTGCGATTTTTTATACCAATACATTTTCGCTTTTCTATTTTGGATTGGCAATGGGAATATTCGGGCTGTTGCTTGTTTTCAACCGGTTGAAGATCCACAACCTCTTATTCTATATGCTCCCTGGGATTGTAATGTGGTATTGTATGTTGCAATCTGGCGTACATGCCACCATAAGTGGTGTATTGCTGGCATTTGCATTGCCTTTTGGCAATGGTGACAAAAAATCCCTTTCCTACAGGGTACAACATATGTTACACAAGCCGGTGGCATTTATTATACTGCCGTTGTTTGCTTTAGCCAATACCGGTATTGTATTCACTACCGGATGGCATAACCAGCTGCTTTCAAAAAACAGTTTGGGTGTATTGCTGGGACTGGTGGTGGGGAAACCATTGGGTGTTTTAATGTTTGCTTTTATGGCTGTAAAACTGAAGATCAGCAACCTTGCGGAAGACATCAACTGGAAACTGATTGCGGGTGCTGGCATATTAGGAGGCATAGGTTTTACGATGTCCATTTTTATAACGCTGCTTGCCTTTAAAGAGGGGGAAAGCGTTGTAAGTTCAAAAATGGCGGTGTTGCTTGCTTCCTGCATTGCAGGGATTACAGGTTTTATTTACCTGAAGATGTCTATGCGAAATAGACAGGAAAATTAACCAGGTACCAGGTTCGTTTCGTGCCGAGTGAAGTGATTCAAAAATGGCAACGGGCCCGGCAGTGCAGGAAACTATTCAGCAGGCAGCCCTGTCAGGTCAGTATTTTCCTTAAATGAAACTGCACAAATGCGTCCATTGAATCTGCCCGCTTCGTATTGTCTACATAACTCAGGGGTTTGATAATGTATCCGGAGATGCCCAGTTCTTCCGTGGTGGAGCGATCGGCAATTTCAGCGGAAGTGGTCATGATAAAAACTTTGATGTGTTTCAGGTTCTCGCTGGCCCGGATAATTTTCAGGAATTCGATCCCGTTCATTTTAGGCATGTTAAGATCAAGCAGTATCACATCAGGAGTGATCGGGGAGACAGCGTCTGTGAGCATGGCCAGGGCCTCTTTACCATTATAGGCAGTATAAAGGAGATATTCTGTATCTAATTTTTTTAAATTTCTTTGTACGCTGATCACATCCAGTTCGTCATCTTCCACGAGCAGTATCGTATTTTTTATCATAGTATGGAACGTTGGTTTTTGGCCAGGTAAAAATAAATTCAGCCCCGCGGCCCGGTGCTGAGTTTATACGAATAGTACTATTTTGGTCATCCAATATTTTTTTTACAATCGCGAGCCCGATGCCCGTACTTTCCTTTTCATCCCTTTCCCTTAGTGTTTGAAATATCTCGAAAACTTTTTCATGGTATTCCTGATCAATCCCTATGCCATTGTCTTTAACGGAGAATTCATGATGACTGGCAAATTCCTTTGCGGAAATAGTTAGTTGTGGATGGTTACCAGGTGTACATTTAACGGCATTACTTACCAGGTTAGTGAACACCTGTTCCAGCTTCAGCCTTTCTGTAACGATCACAGGCAGATCCTTTATCTGCACATCAAAATTTGCAGGAACAATGGAATCTGTAATTTCCTGCACAAGTTCATTTACAGCTATTTTTTCGGAAACAGTTTTATTCCTGATCCTGGCATAATCCAGCAAGCCATTGATAAGGTCTTCCATCCTGCTCAGTCTTTGGGGAATAATACCAAGGTATTTCTGCAATTCAGGGGAAAGTTCTTTACTATGGTCTTCCTGTATCCAGTTAATTACATTGTGTATACCGCGCAGGGGCGCTTTAAGGTCATGGGATACCACGTAAGCAAATTTATCCAGTTCGGCATTCCGGTTTTGCAGTTCCCTTATATTTTTGTCGAGTTTATCAGACATTACATTTAATGAGGCGGACAAACTGGTCATTTCATCTTTGCGGTGATCCTCTATTTTTGTGAAATTTCCCTGGGAAATACTTTTGGCCAGGTTTACCATTGTTTTGATGCGCTTAGATATCAGCGATTTAATAAAAATGGTACCCGCAATACCAATAATTACAGTCAACCCGAAAAAAATAAATGAAAATGTGTGGGTACGCTCAATGGATGCAAGCAATTTTTCTCCATGGGTACTCCTTGACTCATACTCTAATTTATCAAACGACAGGAATTTTGTGGTGATCTCATCGGTTAATTTTTGACCATGCTGTTTTCTAAACTTCGTTTCAAAAAGGCGGCGGAATACTGCATCATCCCCCCCCTGGAAAGCGCCCTGAGAACTCCCTGAAATAAGCGAATCAGCATAAGCAAGCCAGCGATTATGTATGAGTTGTATTGAATCTAAAAGTTTCGATTGCTGTTGATTCCCAGACACGAGTTCTTTTTGGTCGGACAAATTCAGGGGAACTTTTTTTAGTCCTTCTTTGTAACCAACCAGGAAACCACTATCCCTCGTGAGCAAAAAGCCGCGGAAAGAACTCTGCATTTCTATGATGGATTTTTGAAGGCTGCCTGAATTGCGAATAATTTCCTGTGACTTATTCCGGAACTCGGTATTTTCCTGCACTTTGAGGGACAGCAGGTAATTGGAACTGGTATCCATGATGGACAGGAGGAGAATCAGGCTGAAGGTTAAAAGTATTTGTGTTGATAATTTCATTGGAGTTAATCATTAAGCTTCCTTTTAAAACCAAATTCCGCACAAGTTAGCCTGCAATAAAAAAGGCAAACAAAATCTACGGGTCCCCGAACACTGCTCCGGCGCTTCCGGTTTTTCCCTTTAGGTGATGCTATCGCCGGAAACGAATGGTAAGAGCAGTTGCCAGTTGCTGTTTTCTTTTAATGGGTGAGATTGTATTGTAGTAAAAAAATCAGCAGGCCGGAAAAAAAGCCAAGTAATGCAAGCCAGCTGATTCGTTTCACATACCAAAAGAAATTGATCTTTTCCATTCCCATTGCTGCAACCCCTGCTGCGGAACCAATCACCAGGGCACTTCCGCCTGTACCGGTTGCATAGGCAAGAAATGTCCAGAAGAAATGATCCGGTGGATACTGGTCCAGCCCGTACATACCCTGTGACGCGGCCACCAGGGGAACATTATCCACCACTGCCGACAGTAAGCCGATACAGGTAACGATCACTGTTTCGTTATTAATAGTCACTGTAAGCCATTGGGCGAGTTGCGTAAGTTGTCCGGTGGCCTCTAATGCAGATATACTGATAAGTATGCCCAGGAAAAATAAAATACTAGGGGTATCCACTTTCCGCAGCGCGTAAACCACTGATAAAAAATCTTTGTCTGCAGTATCCTTTTGGTTATGCAAAATTTCTGTGATGATCCATATAACTCCCAGCCCAAGGAGGATCGCCATAAAAGGTGGCAGATGGGTGAGCGTTTTAAATACGGGTACAAAGACTAAAATACCTACACCCAGCAGGAAGACAAAATTCTTTTCAAATGTCGATTGGGTGCCTCCCCTATCTTCTTTCACGGCGGGCTCCAGGTAACCTTTCATTCTAAATGACACCAACGCTACGGGAACGATCAGGCAAAATAGACTGGGCAGGAAGAGGGAACTGATAATACTCAGAGGTGTTATCTGCCCGCCAATCCAAAGCATTGTTGTTGTTACATCTCCTAGTGGGGACCAGGCACCGCCCGCGTTCGCTGCCAACACCGTGAGTCCTATAAAGAATAATCGTTTTTCTTTGTCTGCAATTATTTTTCTTAGAAGAGAAACCATTACTATTGTCGTGGTAAGGTTGTCCAATATAGCGGAAAGAAAAAAGGTAACGAGGGTGACAATCCAGAGAAGTGTTACTGCTTTTTTTGTTTTTATCCGGTCGGTGATCACCTCGAACCCATCATGTGCATCTATCAGTTCAACAATGGTCATGGCGCCCAGGAGGAAAAATAAAATCCCTGAAACTTCTCCTAAGTGCTCCATCAATTGCTCAGACACCAGGTGTTTATCAGGCTCTGATAAAATATAAATTGTCCAGCATATAACACCGGTAACCAGTGCCGATGCCGCTTTATTTACATTGATGTTATGTTCCAGGGTGATTGCAAGGTAGCCAATAATAAAAGTGAGTAAAATTGCTATTCCCATACTTAATTTATTTCGGAGTATGCTGATGTCAGCGTTGATCTTTTTGAATGAGGTGCAAATATACCTAAGTCCGTGGGGTAAATAATAACAGTTGCGGCTTTTTCTGGAGACTTGTGAACGTTCTGATCTACTGAAACCCTGCGGAAAGATTTGAATTTTATTTTGTACCCTCCTATTTTTATTGGGGATGGCTGATCAAAAACGTAGTACCAGCCACAACAAAGCGTCGGGTCACCAATGGGCCTTTTTCAATGTGCCATTCCCTCTTCCTATTCCCTACTCATTTCCTAACCCGCAAACCTAAACTTGTCAACCGTCAACCGTCTACCTTCAACCGTCCACCTTCAACCGTCAACCGTCCACCGTCCACCATTTAACCCCTTCTATCTCAAATACATTTTTACCCCAAAACCCAACGTAAGAATATCTTCCAGCTTTATAGAATTGGTATTATTCACCAGGCTCACCAGTTCCCGGTCAAAGGACAGCAATTCGTAATAAAGCGACAGCCCCTTAAAAGTTTTGCCGCCCGGAAACAGGATACCGGCCTGGCTTCCCAACAGCAGCGCAGCATTGAATGCCGTAGGAAATTTGTAATAATTGTAGGGATAGTTTTCCGGCTTGAATCCAAAATACTGATCCCCGAAACTGTGATTCACAAGTACGCCGGTGACCAGGGGTTTTAGAAAAAAATTGCCTGCCTGCAATGTCCTCAAAGGGATCCACTGCAGCTTAACTGTTGCAGAATGTATCCCGACTCCTGTTGAGCCTGCAGGCACATGACCATACATAATATCAGCTTCCAGCTTTTTATTTTTATTACTGTAGCCAACTCCTGCTGAAACAAGACCTATCCCACCGCTATACTGCAACTTTACATGATGGGGCACCAGTTTTTTTAGAAACTGCGATTGTGCCCACCCGTAATTTGTTATCAGCAGGCAGCTTAGTACAGTGAACCCTCTAAAAAAGTACTTGTTCAACTTTCGTATCATTATTTTCATCAACATTCATTATTACAAAACTCCTCTTATTAAGGCTGCCAACACCGATATAGTTCACCGGTGGCCCATAAGGCAACCCAGCAGAGTAGCTGTGCTGGGGCCCATGGATAGAATATAAAACCTGGATACCATTGTTAAGGATATCAGCGTAAGTGCCGGAAAGTTTGGGATCAAAATCGCCATGCGTGGGAGGTATATGGGAGAAAACAAAGATCCCCTTCTCCTGCCTGGAAGTTTGTTGGGTCACTTCTTCCCTTAACCAGCTGGTATCCGGGAGGGTACCGTTGTAGCCCACTTCCCGGGAGTTGGTATTAATGCATACAAACTTGTAATCATTGTACTCGAAGCTAAAATTTTCCGGGCCGAACATTTGTTGGTAAAGTACCCGCCCATTCGCCAGCATATCATGGTTCCCGATCACCGCCAGGAAAGGAATATTGAGTTTGCGCAATTCCCTGCTGATCCACTTGTATTCCCGGTTCAGGCCAAAGTCAGTTATATCTCCATTTAACAACACGAAAGAAATATCATCGTACGTGTTTACCTTTTCCACCAGGTCGCTAAGGTCATCGTAGAATCGTTGAGAATCGCCTATTACTGCGAAACGGAAAGCCCCCTTTTTTGGTTCGGCATTTAAGCGAAGAAGGTTTTTCGCATTCAGGTTTCGGTCCTCTTCTTCTAACCTAACCTCATTGGGATGGTGCTGCAGCAGCATCTTGCAGGATTGCAAAAGCATTAATATAAGTACCAGTAATGTTAGCGGGTAAACTAATTTCATATGCACACAATATAAAATCCCGTACCGAAACCAGTTATATTTGTTGTTTCCCCAATATCACGCCGGGTGGGGCAAATCGTACACAATACGCGGGAAGCGGATTTTAGTTCCCGGAGTACAGAAAAAAGGTCAGAATTTCACCTCTTGCGTGTGGCAGACATTTACAAAGCCACGAGCGCCAAAAGGGGTTGCCCGGGACTTCTTTAAAAGACATAGTACCTGGCTCATAAATCAGCACTTAGCTTAGTTGTTTCCTGAACCGATAAAATTTCTATCTTCATCCCATGAGAATATTGGTCGCCTTGTTGTTTGGCTTCATTACCATTACCTGCTTCGCACAAAATAAAACCGCCACCATAACCGGCCGTATCCTCGATGATAACGAAAACCCAATTGCAGATATTTCCGTGGTCATCCTGGGGCGGGTGTCAGGGATTGTGAGTTCAGACAGTGGTACGTTTTCACTGGTAGTGCCGGCCGGAAGATCACTGGCTTTAACCTTCACCCACACCGGATTTCTCTCTGCCCAAAAAAATTTCTACCTCAGCCCCGGCGAAACCGAATCCGTTGTTATCAGGATGACGCGCACCGATAAAACGCTGGAGGAGATTGTAATAAAGGATCAACGGGACCGCAAGGAAAACAGCCTGGTAAAAATAAATCCAAGAAACGCACTCACACTCCCCAGCACAACCGGCGGTGTGGAAGCTCTTATCAAAACCCTGGTGGGCAGCAACAACGAACTAACCTCCCAGTACAACGTACGTGGTGGCAACTACGATGAGAACCTTGTTTATATCAACGACTTTGAAATATTCAGGCCTTACCTGGTGAGCAGCGGACAACAGGAAGGCCTCAGCCTTATTAATCCGGAGCTTGCAAAAAACGTGAGTTTTTATACCGGTGGTTTCCAGGCCCGGTATGGGGACAAAATGAGTAGCGTGCTGGACATCCAGTATAAAAAACCGACCAGCTTTGGTGGCAGCGCCTATATCAGCCTGCTGGAACAGGGCCTGCACCTGGAAGGTTCTGCAAAGAAAGGCGCGGTGACTTACCTCGCTGCGGTGCGTAACAAAAACAACCGCAACCTGCTGAGCAATCAGCCCACGCTGGGCGCCTACATCCCTTCTGCATCCGATGCGCAAGTATATGTTACGTATGAACTCAATAAAAAATGGCAGATGGAATTATTGGGAATCTATTCAATGTCCCGTTTCACTTTTTTTCCGGAGTCAGTGAAAAAAACCACTTCTGTTTTCTCTCCCCTTTTTACTGCCAACCTCGGGCTGGACGTTTACTTTGAAGGGCAGGAAAAAGACAGCTATAACAGCAGCATGCTCGGCGCAAGCCTCCTGTATACCCCTAACAAGTTTTTGAAACTGAAATGGATGCTCAGCCGTTTCACTGATGATGAAAAAGAAAACTTTGACATCGCGGGCGCATATGTTTTTGGCGACCGGGATTTTGATAACAGCAGCGGAACCTTTGGAGAGATCGTAAATCCGTTGGGTGCGGGCTACTACCAGAACTACGCAAGAAATGAATTGAATATAGAAGTATGGAATGCAAGCCACAAGGGCAGTTTTATGAGAGGTAAACATTTTTTTCAATGGGGCAACAGCATTGAGCAAACCAAAATAGTTGACAAACTTCGCCAATGGGAATACCAGGATTCCGCAGGGTATTCATTGCCAAATAATCCGTCGGCGCTTTACCTCTTTAATTCGTTTAACAGTACTGCAGACCTGGATATTCAAAAATACAGTGGGTATATCCAGGACAATATTCACTTTTCAAAGACCAGGAATGACATCAGTTTGCAGGTGGGGGTGCGCTACCATTACAACAGCCTCAATAAAGAGTTTTTAATCAGCCCCCGTGCGCAGGCGAGTTGGAAACCGCGGTGGGAAAAAGATGTGGTTTTTAAGGCTGCGGCAGGCCTGTACCAGCAACCGCCGTTTTACCGCGAGATAAGAAAATACGACGGCACATTAAATACCGCGATCAAAGCACAGAAGAGCACCCAGTTTGTAGCGGGCATGGATTATAACTTTAAAGGACCTGGCAAACGGCCCTTCAGGCTCACTACGGAAGCCTATTACAAGGTTATGACCGACGTGGTTCCGTATGATATAGACAATGTAAAAATCCGCTACCTGGGAGATAACAATGCCAAAGCCTATGCTACCGGGCTGGAACTGCGGTTGTTTGGGGAACTGGTAAAGGAGGCAGAAAGCTGGCTGAGCATCGGTTTTATGCGCACGAGAGAAAACCTGGACAATGATTTTTATTACCTATACAAAAATGCAGCTGGTGAAGTGATCACAGCGGATACCCCCGATAAGGTGGCTACCGACAGCCTGCAAACTGCAGTGGACTGGTTACGCCGTCCTTCTGACCGGCTGGTTACTCTTGGCCTTTTCCTGGAAGATTACCTGGCAACTAACAAAAATTTTAAAGTTCACCTGAACATGCTATATGGCAGCAACATGTCCTTTAACATCCCCAAAAGTGTGCGCTACCGAAATGGCCTTATCATTGATCCTTATATCCGGGTGGATATCGGATTTAGTGCATTATTACTTTCGCAAAAATCAGCAAGAAGGAGCCACAACCCATTTAAGGATTTCGACAATATATGGGCAAGCCTGGAAGTGTTTAATCTCATCAACCGCGACAACACTATTTCCTACCAGCTGATCAAAGATTTTTCCAACAGTACTTATGCAATACCTAACAGGCTAACACCACGACTGGTGAATCTTAAATTGCTTGCAAGGTTTTAACGCGGTGTAGCTGGTGTGCATGCATGTGATTATCCTGCTTTGCTGATAACCTGCTTTTTTATTAACACCTTTTTTATAATAAACGATATTTAGCGGCCGTTTACTGTTAAGATTACCAGCCAGTATGGTCTTTTAACTTTTCCACTAACGCATTCCATTTGTGAATAAGTAAATTAGTGTTGTAATGAGTATGAAATTAAATTTGGTAACAATGAATTCATTACTGCTTTTGTAACAATTTTCTTTTACCCAACCTGCTTTTCACCTTCTCATAAGGCAAAGCATTAAAAACGGAACAGCATTGACAGACACTATCATCAACCTTGAGACCGTAAATCCTATCGAGTTCTTCGGAGTGAACAACGGCAAACTAAACATCTTGAAAAAGAAATTTCCCTTGTTAAAAATTTTAAGCCGTGGCACACAGATAAAATTAAGTGGAGCCCCGGAACAGATTGAAGAAGCTAAAGAAAAAATTGATCTACTTGTTCAGTACCTGCAACGAAACGGGCACATGAGCGAAAACTATTTTGAACAGATCCTGGGAGGAGATGATGAAAAGGTTATTGATAACTTCCTGGACCGCAATCCTAATGACGTGCTGGTTTTTGGCCCGAACGGTAAAACTGTAAGGGCACGCACGGCCAACCAAAAACTGATGGTACAGGCCTGCGACAAAAATGATATTCTATTTGCGATTGGCCCCGCGGGTACAGGTAAAACCTATACGGCCGTAGCACTGGCCGTAAGGGCATTAAAGAACAAACTGGTAAAAAAGATCATCCTCACAAGGCCTGCTGTAGAGGCGGGTGAGAGCCTTGGTTTTTTACCGGGTGACCTGAAGGAAAAAATTGATCCTTACCTGCGACCGTTATACGACGCGCTGGATGATATGATTCCTGCAGATAAACTCGGGTATTACATGAGCACCCGGACCATTGAGATCGCACCCCTGGCTTACATGCGCGGACGAACACTGGATAATGCTTTTATTATCCTGGACGAAGCGCAAAATACCAATGACCTGCAGATCAAAATGTTCCTTACCCGTATCGGGCCGAATGCAAAAGCGATCATCACGGGTGACCCAACACAGATAGATCTTCCCAAGAATCAACAGAGCGGCTTGTTTAAAGCCACCAGGATCCTTAAGAACATCGAAGGCATCGCTCATATTGAACTGGATGAAGAAGACGTGGTAAGGCACCGCCTTGTGAAATCCATCATCAGAGCTTATAATAAAGACGACGAAGAGTATACCCGGGAAACCGGCAGAAAATAGTACTCATCCCTGGTGAAATCATTGAAAGGAAAAAAAGTAAGGTGGTCCCCGGGCCGCCTTATTTTTTTGTACCCTGCTTTCGCGGAGTAATTGCTTCCAAAAAGTTATCCCAACAAACGTTTATCTCAAAAACCCAATAAATGAAAAGAATATTGTTAATCGGCATAACTGGCGCGCTCCTCCTTGCTACTGGCTGCAACAGCCGGGGAGGCGATCCAACTCTGGTATTAACTCATTTTTTTGAAGCGATGTACGGGAAAGACATCGCGCGGGCGAGGAGCCTGGCCACTTCAGACAGCAGGCCTGCATTGGATCTTATAGAAATGGCTATGCGCACATCGGTTGGGGAAAATACATTTTTTAACCTCGCCGGGAAGCAGTTTGGAGAAGCGGTGGTGGATGGAAATATGGCCATTGTGGCGGTGAAAGAACAGAACAGCGGTGCCAGTTTAGAATACCTCCTCCGGAAGGAGGATGGCTCCTGGAAGGTCGCCTTTGACAAAAACGCTTTTATAGACATGGGGATAGAGAAGATGAAAACAATCAGAGGCAATAGAGACCGCGCACCTGATGTACGGATGGAATAAAACAAATTGATATAGACTCACTGAAAAAGTTTCCGTTAAAAAAAAGAGCCGTTGTCAGGTCATTTGGAAAAAACCACTTGCGAGGGAGCGCTTTTTTTAGACGCATAAATAAAGATGTTTAACTTTATTCTTCAATAAAGCAACTCGATGAAAAGAATAGCTTGTATTTTGATTGCAACTATATTCTTCTGGGCATGTAGTTCCCCCGATAAAAAAGCTCCTTCCACCGCATTGGATGCGGGCCGGGAATTTATCCGTGCCAGCCTGGATGGTGATTTTGAAACCGCCGAAAACCTGCTTTTGAAGGACACCCAGAACCTGCAGTTGTTTGACGCTTACAAACAACTTTATGGGAAGTTGCCTGCTGACAAAAAAAGAAATTTTAAAGAGGCCTCTTATACCATCAATAAATTTGTGGAGGAAAATGATAGTACCACGCTTATCAATTACAGCAACTCTTACATGAACAAAGCAATGGAGATAAAACTGGTCCGGATGCAAAAAACCTGGAGCGTGGATTTTAAGTATACTTATTCCGGTAATCTTCCTATTGATTAAGTTATGATAAAAAACATCTTACTTGTAGCGGCGGGAGGAGGCATCGGTGCAGCGCTGCGGTATGGATTTTACCTGTTGCTGAAACCCCAGGCTTTCCCTTATGCAACATTAATAATCAACATTGCGGGTAGTTTTTTATTGGGCATCATTATGGCGATTAGTATAAAAGAAAACAATACTTTGCCGGAAAATACCCGGCTGTTTTTAGCAACGGGAATTTGCGGGGGTTTTACTACCTTTTCCACTTTCAGTTATGAAAATATCTATTTATTGCAGGCTGGCAAATATAACCTTGCATTTATTTACATTTTCGCCAGCGTTGTTGCGGGCATTGCTGCGGCCTGGCTGGGCTTTAAATTGATTAACCAATAAAACAAATTTCCACATGTACGTTCTTCATCCCTGGCATGGCGCTCATTATGGCGATAATGCCCCAGACCATGTAAACGCTTTGATAGAAATTTCCCAAGGCAGCCGTGCGAAATATGAAATTGACAAGACTACGGGCCTCCTTAGGTTGGACAGGGTGATCTATTCTTCTTTCCACTACCCCGTGAATTACGGATTCATACCAAAAACTTTAGGGGAGGATGGGGATCCTCTGGACATATTAGTGATCTGCAGTGAAAGTATTCAGCCGCTTTGCCTGGTAGATGCCACAGTGATCGGTAATATGCAGATGATTGATAACGGGGAGAAAGATGACAAGATCATTGCAATTGCCAGTAAGGACCCCACAGTCAATCACATATCAGATATTACGGCTATGCCGGTCCACTTTTTTGCGGTGCTTAAAAATTATTTTGAACAATACAAAGTTCTTGAGAATAAAAAAGTGGCAATTGATGATTTCCAGGATAAACAAACCGCATTCAGGATCATCAACGATTCTATAACCAGGTACAACGAAAAATTCGGGAGTGACAATGCCGGCAAATAAAATTAACATGGATACACAGATCGTAATCATCCTGCTGCTGGTAGGCCTTGCAGCAGGTATTCTCAGTGGCCTGGTAGGCGTGGGTGGCGGCATCATCATCGTGCCCTGCCTGGTATTTTTCCTGGGGTTTTCGCAGAAGATGGCACAGGGTACATCCCTGGGCATCTTATTACTGCCCATCGGCGTTTTGGGCGCTATGCAATTTTACAAACAAGGTTACATCGACCTGAAAGTGGTAGCGATTATTTCTGTTGCTTTTATTTTTGGCAGTTATTTCGGAAGCAAAATAGCATTGAAATTATCGCAGGAAAATGTAAAAAAGATCTTTGCCCTGGTAATGTTGCTGGTTGCGGTTAAGATGCTTTTTTTTGATAATAAAAAAGCTACCCCAACAGGAAACAATACGGAACAGGTTTTGTCCTGAAAGTCATCTCCTGCCGCTGTGAACTACATTACTCTTTTAATGATTCTCAGGTGATGGGTTCTTTTTTGGGTGTTGCAGTTGGTGATACCTTCGTTATCCATAGGATCTATGCGCACATTCCCGGAGGAATGGATGATCTCATGATCATTGAGAAGGATGCCAACGTGAATAATCTTTCCGTCCGCATCATCAAAGAAGGCAAGGTCACCGCATAGGGCTTCCTGTAAAAATCCTATAGGCTCGCCCAGGGCCACCTGTTTGTTGGCATCCCTGGGTAAGGCAACGTTCAGCATCTTATAAACAGATTGCACAAAACCACTGCAATCAATACCAAAGACTGATTTGCCTCCCCAGAGATAAGCGGTGTTCAGGAATATCGACGATATTCTTATTACTGCCTCGATCCGCGGCGTTGTTCCGTTTGCCTTAAAGATATTGCCATTGAAAATTATTTTATGTGGGTGTGTATCATTCCTTAATATAGAAAGATTGCTTCCGAAAGGGATCATCAGCTTCTGGTCATTCACCAGAATTTCCTCTACCCAGTCGCCGGTAAATTCAGCAGTTTCTTCCAGCGGTGCATCCAGTAATAAAAACTGGTTCAGGCGGCAGGCCCCTGTATAACCATCCCAGCAGCCTTCTATTTGCATCCACCCTTCCTTGTCAATGGAATGAACTTTCAGAGATTCACCAAACAATAATTGATTCACCATTTCTGCCCGGTGATCTGGTAGCAGGCGAACATGCGCGACGGGTACTATACAAACTGCGTACTGCATAAAAGGAATTTGATTGAACTCAAATTATGGAAATTAAGCTAAGTTTACATCAGTATAGAAACAATGAGCCTTTAATATTTTGCAGCCCAGGATCCACAACGATATTAGCGACAATGAAATACTTCAGCGTTATTATGGGGAGAACAATAATAACGAGTGGTTGGGCGTATTATTACAGCGTTATACCCTGCTTTTATTAGGGGTATGCATGAAGTACCTTAAAAATGAAGAGGATGCAAAAGACAGTGTGCAACAGGTTTTCCTGAAAGTGATTAATGAGCTACCAAAATATAAGGTTGCTTATTTTAAAAGCTGGTTATATATGGTTACCAAAAACCATTGCCTTATGAAACTCAGGGATAAAGGGAAATATCCCCTGGAACTTAATGAGCAGGTTTTGTCCACGGCCGACGAAAGAGAAACCCGGGTCACTGCGATCGAAAAAGAATACCACCTCGTGTCAATGGAGCAGGCGCTGCTGATGCTCAACAGTGAGCAGCAAGTGTGTATCAAATTATTCTACCTTCAGAAACAAACATACCATCAGATCTCCGACAGCACGGGGTTCAGTATCAGGCAGGTGAAAAGCCATATTCAAAACGGCAAAAGAAATTTAAAAATACAGATGCAAAGAATGCAACCGGATGAGCAATGAGTTGAAAGACATATTATCCAATCTTAATAAAGATATCGAGCAGGAAAAACTGCTCGAATACCTAAACCGTAGGTTATCCGAAGAAGAACAACATTTGCTGGAAAAACAAATGAATGATGATGCGTTTGTAAGTGATGCTATGGACGGGCTGGAGCAGATAATAAATACGGAGAAGGTACATCTGGCGGTTGCTCAATTAAACGCCGGCCTTAAGCAACAAATCGAAAACACTAAAAAGAAAAGGCGAAAAACAAGTGTCATAAAAGAATCGTGGATCTATTACGCGGTTATTTTGCTGCTCTTACTTGCGGTAATAGGGTATGTTGTTATACGGAAGATGGACTGAGTTGATGAACCATGGTCCATGGTCCATAGCCATTGGTTAGCTGCCAGTTCAATTTGTTTTCTGCGCCTTGCCGACTTCGAAAGTTGAAAGTTGTCAGTTGTGAGTTGTCAGTTCTCCGCTGCCTATTGTATTGCTGTTGCCTGTTGCTCATTGGCTGATTGTCCATTGCCTTCCACCATCTACCTTCTACCTTTTACCTTCTACCCTCCACCTTCCACCTTCCACCCTCTACCATCTACAAAAGCTGCCGCTGCACCAATGCAAACATTGGTTCAGGCGAAGTGATCACTGCATAGTGTGAAATGCCGGCATCGATGGCAATTACTTCTCCTTGCGAATAAGACCGTCTATTGCCATCCATAAACATATCACAAGTGCCGGATAACACGGCCAGGTATTCCTTGCGGTCTCTATGGATCTCTTCTTCGTGGCCTTTTTTAGCCCACACTGCAAAGTTTATGATTTCGGGGGTAGATGGTAATTCTTTTACAAACAGGTTTTCATACTCTTCCCCCGGAAGGGTTAACAGGTTGGCTTCGGCAGCCTCATAGTATCGGGTAAAATCAATGGGCTGATGCATAAGTGGAACGAACTTTTTATGCGCTTCGGCCTGCCGGGCATAAATGGTATGCATCACGTTCGTCTTCACCTTGCGGGAAGGCTGAAGCGTATTTTGTTGCTGAAGGTCAGCAAGGGAGTGCCGGATCATATCGATTTCCTGTTGGACCACCGGGTGTGCCAGGGCCATTTTTTCCACCATCACATTCTCTGAGGAACCCGTAAAACCCAGGCAATAAGACTCAAGAATGCCCGTACCAATAAACTCCGCTGCCGTCATGCCGCAAAATTAACAATAATAACCGACCCTGCAACGCATGCTGGTTACTCAGCAACTTTTTAAGCCATTATTTGGAACCTTTGGAAAAAAAATATCCAACTGAGAAGGCAAATCCTTTATTCTTATAAGATGCCTCCGGTTCGTGCGACAAATTGCTCAAGCCAAATGTATAGGCAAGTTTCAGGAAAAACCCGTTCGTTAATTGAAACCCGCCGTTGATATTCAGGCCAAGGTCCAGGGGTTTGTAATCGTCCTTTGTTTCGTCGCCTCCAAAACTGGTATCTTCTTCTTCGGTTGTAGTTGGCTGGCCGGGTTGCGTAGAAGTTAGTTTGGATTTGCCTGATAAGCCGAGGCCGAGAGATGGACCTGCGCCCAGGAATACGGTATTTGTGCCGGCTCGCAGCGAGTAAGTCACATTCAGGGGAACTTCCAGGTAATTAAGGGTTTCCTTTCCATCAAAGGCAAAAGTACCGGTACCGAAATCTTCCGAAAAAGATATTTTGTAACCCTTTTGAATAAAATTCAGCTCAGGCCGGAAGTTGACAGCGGAAGCTATGGGTATCTCCGCCACAAGCCCGACTAAAAATCCAAACTTAGATTCCGGTGCAAGGGGAAACAATGCACCATCTTCTTTTGCGGTGGCGGAAGCCAGGTTTCCGCCCGCATGGATGCCAAACGACTGGGCGGAGGAATGGTTGCCCAAAAATAATAGGGCAACTGCAACAAGGAATGTTTTCATAATGTAAGCTTGGTTTATGCTTGAGAATTAAATTAACCCTGAAACCTCTGATACAAAGATAAATTGTGTGGAACGGAAATTTCCAGGATTTTGGGCAAAAAAATTCCGGCTAAACAGTGCTAACCGGAAGCTTGTATATAATCAGTTATTTTGCCTTTCCGCCACCCAGGTGGATCTGGAAACCAACGTTCACACCAAAAGCATTCACCGCATCGGGTGCATCTTTGTATTTCTGTGAGCCATAACCCAGCGTAATTTCCAGGGCAGTATGGGGATTAAGGAAAATGGCAGGTCCTGCAGAGATACCCCAGTCTGTAAATCCATCTGAGTTTATATATTTTGAACTGCCGAAAGCAATGTCAGCCTGGCCGAATAACTTCGCGGAAGGACCAAGGTTTACAAAATAATACCGGACGAATGGCCCGAAGGAAATCTCCGTAGATGCATCATCGTCCTCCGGCTTGAAAGACGAGAAATTCAGTGCTGCCCCCAATGCGAGGTTTTCTGCAACAAAATAGCCGGCCATCGGGGAAATTCCAAAAGTAGTGGCGCTGTAGTCGCCTTGTTTTACCGAGGCGAAGGTTGCACTGCCACCTACCAGCCAGTTGCCCTTCTGGGTTTGTGCGGACGCGGATATGGCTGCGGCCACCACTATCACAATCATTAACAGAAATAATTTTTTCATGTTACATATGTTTTGGTTAGTAATGCAACCGAAAGATTGACATTGAAACACATATTACATATTATTAATTGCTAACAGGTGTGGATAACCAGCCCTACACAACAGCTATTTGCCAAAGCTATAGCCCAGCCGCACTGCCACCAAACCAAAAGAGATATCCTTTTTGGAATATCCATCGTATGAAACACCAAGATCGAAGCGGGGTCCAAGCTGGTAACCTGCCCCAAATGAGTAACCAAGGTAAGTTATACTTTCTTTGAGAATGGTGAAGATGCCAATACCAGCTTTGGCACCCAGGTAAAAATCAGAGCCGGGAAGATACCTGATCCCAATGCGTACAGGGATAATTGCCGTTGAGGTGAATACCCCTTTTCCGGTAAGCGCAGTAAACCCCGCATCACCACTTAAACTTATTTTTTCGGAAACATTGTACAAGGCAAGTAAGTCAAACCCTCCTCCGACAGAACTTTCATTCAGGTTATTCGCGGGTATGGCCAGGACACCCCCTACCCCTAACTTAAATTTATCCCGCTGCACATCCTGTGTTTTTCCAATCAAAGAAAAAAAACATAGGCAGCATAACAGTCCCAGATTTCGCATAAGCATGTTTTAATCACAATTTAGTACAAAGATGAATAAGTAATTATTGGAGGGGCATTCTATTAACTCCAAAAAAAACCGCCCCATGTGAGAGGCGGCTTAATTTGTTTGAAATGCTGTAGTTTAGAAAGTGTATGCAACCCTCAGTCCAACAGCACTCAGGTCAATTCCTTTAGCACTGAAACCAGTGTATTTCAGGAGTGCATCAAAATTTTCAGAGAACCTGTAACCAAGGCCCGGAGCGTAAGTAAATAGTGTTTCTGAATTTTTTTGATCCCCAAAAGTAGCACCTAGTTGTGCAGAGCCATACAACTGATCGGTCAGGTCATATTTGAAACCAGCCAGCACGGGGATAAACCCACCTGCATCTAATTTGATGCCGTTTATAGTTTTACCTGAAAACGAAATGTAACCAGCGTTCAAGGTAAGGGCTAGTTTTTCCGCAACGGAATAATCTGCCTGGACTGAGCCGCCGATTCCAAAAGAGCTTACGTCAGCAAAATCCCCAACAGGTAAAGCGGCTTCAACTCCGATGCTAAACTTCAAAGGTTTGGTGTCCTGGGCCTGTACTGCAAACGAAGCTGCAGAGACGGCAACGATAAAAAATAATTTTTTCATGTTTTAATAGTATTTGGTTTAAAAATTTGACCGCAAAAATAGGCCATCAACCATTCAGGCAAATTTTTTTTGGATAAATGTGTATTTATTAACTTATGCATAGTGCGGTATGCAGCAAAATTCATACACAAACGGTAATGTGTTCAAAATATTGTGCGTCTTTCTAATTTTGATACATGAATGATTAGTTTTGCAGCATGGAACAATACATGCAGGACCTGTTTGCCAAACAGCGGTACGATAAAAATAATTTCTTCCTCATTGCAGGCCCCTGCGTGGTGGAAAGCGAATCGATCGTGATGGAGGTTGTAGAAAAGGTTGCCGCCATTTGTCAAAATTTACAGATCCCCTATATTTTTAAATCTTCTTATCGCAAAGCAAACAGGACAAGTGCGGCTTCATTTACGGGTATCGGTGATGAGACTGGTCTGCAGCTGATAAAAAAAGCAGGAGAAAAATTTGCGGTACCAACCACCACAGACATTCATGCACAGGAGGAAGCAGCACTGGCTGCCCGTTATGTGGACATTTTACAGATTCCGGCTTTCCTTTGCCGGCAGACGGACCTGCTGATCGCCGCAGCAAAAACAGGTAAAATTGTAACCGTAAAAAAAGGCCAGTTCCTCAGTGGTCCTTCGATGAAGTTCGCAGTAGAAAAAATTAAAAATGCCGGCAACGATAAAGTTGGACTAATAGAAAGAGGAAATACATTCGGCTACCAGGACCTTGTGGTAGACTATAGGAATATTACCTGGATGAAAGAGATCGGTGTACCCGTGATCATGGATTGCACCCACTCGCTGCAGCAGCCCAACCAGTCGGGTGGCATTACCGGCGGAGACCCTTCATTAATTGAAACCATTGCCAAAGCGGCTATTGCTACAGGTGCAGATGGTTTGTTCATAGAAACACACCCTAATCCATCGGTGGCCAAAAGCGATGGTGCCAATATGCTTAGACTGGACCTGCTGGAACCTTTGCTGGAGAAGTTAGTGAGATTGAGGGAAGCGATAATATAACACCCGGCCTATCCCTCTCCCTTGGAGCCGGACGGTACGATAGTTCAGATGCAAACAGTGAAACTTCCACTTCAACATTTGAAATTTTTGAACAAAAGGCCAGGCTATCTTCGCTAAGATCTCCTCCATAATCAGTTCCCCCTTTAGGGGGCGGAGGGGGTTAATACCTCAACGGGTTCCTTCTCCCATTCAGAATGTATTGCTTGATATTCATCCAAAAAGCAACAAAAAGATAAATGATCAGCGGAGAACCCATAGTGAGGAAAGAAAGATAAATAAAGTACTTACGAATGGTGGTCGTTGCAATGCCCATTCGCTCTCCAATGGCGGTACACACGCCGAACACGTGCCATTCAATAAAGTGTTTTAACCGGTTCATACGCTAAATTAAAAGTTTTTAACTGAAAACAAGCGCTTTAAATACTGACTCAGTTTCAGTAATTTTGCATCTCGTTAAATGAGCTAAGAGGAGATTAGCTGATTTGCTAATGAAAAAATTGTACCAACTTCTTTATAACCATGCATTAGCAATTTGGTTCACTACAAAAACGGCTTATTTATGACCATTTTTACAACATCAAAAATCTACTATGGCTTTCGACATTGAAATGATCAAAAAAGTCTATGAGAACTTTTCTTCTCGTGTGGCAGCAGCCCGCCAGGCTACAGGCAAACCCCTGACGCTGACAGAAAAAATATTGTACGCACATCTTTGGCAGGGCAATGCAACGGATCCATTTGAAAGAGGAAGCACCTACGTGGATTTTGCGCCGGACCGCGTTGCCATGCAGGACGCAACGGCACAGATGGCTTTGCTGCAGTTTATGCAATCCGGCAGAATAAAGGTAGCCGTTCCGAGCACTGTACATTGTGATCACCTGATAGAAGCAAAAGATAATAGCAAAACTGACCTGGACCGGGCGGTGCATGAAAGCAGCGAAGTATATGATTTCCTGGCATCGGTGTCCAATAAATACGGTATCGGTTTCTGGAAGCCTGGCGCAGGCATTATACACCAGGTGGTGCTGGAAAACTATGCTTTCCCCGGCGGTATGATGATTGGAACAGATAGTCACACCGTGAATGCCGGGGGATTAGGGATGATCGCCATCGGTGTAGGTGGTGCGGATGCCTGCGATGTGATGGCAGGATTACCCTGGGAATTAAAAATGCCCAAACTAATAGGGGTTAAACTTTCCGGGAAACTGAGCGGCTGGACCGCGCCAAAAGACGTGATCTTAAAAGTAGCAGGTATTTTAACCGTAAAAGGTGGAACCGGTGCTGTAGTGGAATATTTCGGTGAAGGTGCCACCAGTATGAGTTGCACCGGTAAAGGAACGATCTGTAACATGGGCGCAGAAATTGGTGCTACCACCTCCCTTTTTGGGTATGATGAAAGCATGAGCCGCTACCTGAAAGCTACCGGCCGCGAGGAAATAGCGGCACAAGCTGATGGTATTAAAGAACACCTGACAGGTGATGCAGCAGTTTATGCAAATCCTTCTGAATATTTTGACCAGGTGATCGAGATCAACCTGGATGAACTGGAGCCACACCTGAACGGACCTTTTACACCGGACCTGGCCACGCCCATCTCTAAAATGAAAGAAGCGGCCGCAGCCAATGGCTGGCCTACTAAAATTGAAGTTGGTTTGATCGGTAGCTGCACCAACTCCTCTTACGAGGACATCAGCCGTGCAGTAAGCCTGGCAAAACAAGTTTCTGATAAAGGCCTCAAACTGCAATCAGAATTTACCATAACCCCCGGTAGCGAGCAGGTACGCTACACCATTGAAAGAGACGGTTTCCTGGATACATTTGATAAAATAGGCGCAACCGTTTTTGCGAACGCATGTGGTCCTTGCATAGGCATGTGGGCAAGGGTGGGCGCAGAAAAAGCAGAAAAAAACACCATCGTGCATAGCTTCAACAGGAACTTTGCAAAACGGGCCGATGGTAATCCGAATACATTTGCATTTGTAGGTTCACCAGAGATCGTTACTGCAATGGCCATTGCGGGTACATTGAATTTTAACCCGTTAACGGACACACTTACAAATGATAAGGGAGAACAGGTGAGATTGGACCCTCCTACCGGCGACGAATTGCCACCAAAAGGTTTTGCCGTGGAAGACGCAGGCTACCAGCAACCCGCCGAAGATGGCAGTGGGGTACAGGTAATCGTTTCACCAGAAAGCAAACGCCTTCAATTACTGGATCCTTTTCCTGCGTGGGAGGGCACTGACCTGAAAGGATTAAAATTACTCATCAAGGCAAAGGGAAAATGCACGACTGATCATATCTCAATGGCCGGTCCGTGGTTAAAGTTCCGCGGCCACCTGGATAACATCAGCAACAACATGCTGATCGGGGCGGTGAACTATTTCAATGAAAAAACAGACTCGGTAAAAAACCAGCTTACGGGTGAATACGGGACTGTGCCCAACACCCAACGGGCATACAAGGCGGACGGCGTTGGTTCGATCGTAGTGGGTGATGAAAACTATGGGGAAGGTTCCTCAAGGGAGCATGCCGCCATGGAACCACGCCACCTTGGTGTGCGGGCTGTATTGGTAAAATCATTCGCACGTATTCATGAAACCAACCTGAAAAAGCAGGGTATGCTTGCGCTTACCTTTAATGACAAGGGGGATTATGAAAAATTCCAGGAAGATGATTTGATAGACATCGTCGGGCTCACGGAATTTACGCCCGGCAAACCGTTAGCATTGGTACTGCATCACAAGGATGATACGGCAGATATCATCACGGTGAATCACACTTATAATGCGCAGCAGATCGAATGGTTTAAAGCAGGTGCGGCACTGAATATCATCCGGAGAGAATTTGCAGCATCGAACAATTAGAATAATGAATCGATTATATGAGGTTGCATCGGGAGGTGCAACCTTTTTTCATTCAGTACAGGTGTCTCCTGGAAATTTAAGACTCATCTTACATCCTGGAGAAAAAAAATGGAAATAATTTTTGGAGGTTAAATCTTCCGCTTGCCTATCATAAAATCTTCTGGTTAACAGGATTCTAATGCCTGCTGTCGTAGCAATCATGCCCAGTTAACTTTGCACAAATGATCCACGGAGCTCCCACGGCAATCGGGCTGTTCATCGATTTCTGCCCCGTAGGCATTCCATTTCCCTTCACTAGTAGTTGCCGCCGCCTGGGCTTCGACCAGCGGCAAGTTAAGCACTCCCATCATTACAAACCCCACTTAAGAACTTCCCAATAATTTTTATTAAAACTGATTTATCTTAAAGGTTACAACGCTTTCTCAACAATGAAATACCCAACTATCTGGCCTCATTTTTTTTCTGCTACCATTTTAGACCGGAACCATTTACTCAATGATAACGAATATAAAGATATCATTATTAAATGCCTTCAATTTTTAGTAAAGGAAAAAAGAATTGAACTAAGTGCGTTTGTTATAATGAGTAACCATGTTCATTTGATATGGCAGCCATTGCAACAATATACACTTACACAAATACAGACTTCTTTAATGACCTATACCGCCAGGGAAATCAAGAAAAAATTATTAAAAAATAAACCTGAGATATCGGAAAAATTAAAAGTAAATAAATACGACAGAACATATCAGATATGGAAAAGAGAACCCCTAAGCATAGAATTATTAACCGAAAAAACTTTCTTGCAAAAACTTGAATACATTCATAAAAATCCAGTTACCGCTGGCCTGGTAAATTATGCAGAAGAATATAAATACTCATCCCCTAAATTTTACATGATGGGGATAGATGAATTTAATATTATCACACACTACAGTGGTAATTGAATTTCCTGTGCCGCTGGTCGAAGCCCAGGCGGCGGCAACTTCTAAAGTGGGGAAGCTGAATACCTACGGGGGGAGAAAGCACAGGGGATAATCATGTCTCCACCTCAAACATCCCAGCCAGCATTTTATACAATTCAGGGTGTTTTTCCTCCAGGAGTTCCGGTCGTTCAAAAAAGTACTCGGCTACCACGGCGAGAAATTCTGTTTTATTCGTGTAGGCATAGGCATCAATATCAGATTTGCCTTTAACTATCTGCTGCATTTTCTCATGCATCAGGTTCAGCCAGGGAAGTACATATTGTTTATCCAGTAACAATTCCGGTATTCCGTCCGTCTCTCCATCCGACTTATCGATCAGGTGCACAAATTCATGAATAGCAGTATTGTGTTTATCTGATTGGTTATTGAACCCTTGCCGCAGGGCCGGCCTGGAGATCATCATGCTTCCTTCAAACGGGCCTGTGCCCACCATACCGAGAATATTCCGGTCGCTGTTGCCCGCTGTTTCAAACTGCATATTCATGGCGTCGTTGTACAGCAGCACTTCCCGGAGATTGTGGTACTTCCACTTTTTAAAATAAAAAATCGGGATCACAGCCGCCGAAGCCACCAGCAGCCGGTCCAGGTCTTCTACCTTTACATCAACACCGGTAATTTGCACGTGCTGCAAAAAATACAGGATATCTTCTTCAAACTGCTTTTTCCCGTCCGCTTCCAATTTCGAATAAAACAAAACATTTTTGTCTAGTAGCAATGGGTCCGGTTGCATAGCGGCGGAGGCCGTACGTTTACTTTTATCTTTTGTTGTAAAAAAGTAAAAAGCAAAAATTATTATGGCGATGAGAACCAGGAATGGGGTCATGTTGTGAGTGGTGAGTGGTGAGTGGTGAGTTGTGAGTGGTGAGTGGTGAAAGCTGGACAAATCATTTGATGAGGAGCGTTATTTGGTTGGAAAGTCTTGCTCAATGCTGTGTTGTTCGCCCTCCGTCTGCCGTCAACCGTCCACCCTCCACCGTCTACCGTCAACCGTCTACTTCGAACCACACCTTTTCTCCGTCATCCCAGTCGCCGTTGTAGTTAATAGTGAGTTCTTCGCCTTTGGAAATTTCCCTGACTGTTTTTACCATGATAGTTTGTTTGTCAAAATCCATAAAATATTCGCAGTTGCTGCCATAACTGTGGTTATAAATGGGGATCAGTCCCAGTGCCATGCAGCATTGGTCTTTTTGTATTCCCCATTCAAAAATGTAATCATGCAACAAGGTTTTATCCAGGTGAACCCTGTCTTCTTTTTTCATAACGATCACCGGCGAAAGTTCTACGATGGTATTGGCGCCAATGGGCTGGCTCGTAAAAACGCCCCGTCCTTTTCCCGCTATCATTTGCACGTGTAAATAATCTTTCAGCATAAAGAGCATTCAGGTGAAAAAAGGTAAATTGCGAATGTTAAACGAAAATAATGATTTGAAAGAGATGTTACCAGAAACGGAAGAAATATCATTGCAACAGCAGTTTGAAGAGGTGATCGCCTCGGAAAACAAGCTGGCTATACAGGAGTTTCTGAACAACCAGAACATCAGTGATGTGGCGGATCTTATTTACGAGAATGCCGACTACGAATCCCAGATCATCTCCCATATTTCCATACACAGAGCCGCCAGTGTTTTTAAAATCCTGGACCTGGCGGAACAGAAAAGAATCATCAGGAACCTGCCCCCTTTTAAATCTGCCGAACTGCTGAACGAACTTCCGGCAGATGATCGCGTATCCTTCCTGGAGGAACTACCCAACAGCACGGTAAGGGAATTGATAAAAACCCTTGACCCCGAAGAAAGAAAGATCACCCTGGAGTTATTGGGCTACCCTGAGAACAGCGTGGGCAGGCTTATGACGCCGGAATATGTGTATGTATTTGAGTATAACAGTGTAAAAGAGGTGATAGAAACCATCCGGCGATACGGCACCAACTCCGAGACGATCGATGTAATATACGTAATCAATGAAAAAGGGGAACTGCTGGATGATCTCCGGATCCGGGACATCATCCTGGCCTCGCCGGAGATGAAAGTAAACGAACTGATGGATGACCGGTTTATTTCCCTGAACGCAAATGATGACCAGGAAAAAGCCAACGAAGTTTTTAAGATGAATAACAGGGTAGCCCTTGCCGTTACCGATGATAACAATATTTTGCTTGGGATTGTCACCATTGATGATATGCTGTGGGTAGCCAGCGAAGAATTCACTGAGGATATCCAAAAAATTGGTGGTACGGAAGCATTGGAGGAACCTTACCTGGATATCAGTATTCCGAAACTCATTAAAAAAAGGGTTGGCTGGCTGATCATCCTGTTATTCGGGGAAATGCTCACCGCCTCCGCTATGCAATACTTTCAGCTGGAGCTGGAATCGGCCACGGTACTGGCCTTGTTTATCCCGCTCATCGTGAGTAGCGGAGGTAACAGTGGTTCGCAGGCGTCCACCCTTATCATCCAGGCCATGGCATTGGGAGAATTAAGGATCACAGACTGGTGGCGGGTGATGCGGCGGGAACTGATCTCAGGTTTTATGCTTGGGCTTATATTAGGCACGATCGGTTTTTTGCGGGTTTATGTCTGGCAGCAGTTGCATATTTATGACTACGGCGAATACTGGCACCTGGTAGCCAGCACGGTTTCCATTTCCATTATGGGGATCGTATTATGGGGAAGCCTCGTGGGTTCGATGCTGCCACTCTTTCTCAAAAGATTAAAACTGGATCCTGCAGCATCATCTGCTCCCTTCGTAGCCACGCTGGTAGACGTTACCGGTATTGTGTTGTATTTCTCCGTGGCGTACTTTTTCCTGAAGGGAACCTTACTGTGAGATTTTCATTTTTGTTGCCGGGCCGTTTAACACGGACTTTTCCCCGTATTTTTTCGCTATAACCACTGCGCCTTCTTTGCGTGGCTCTACTACAAACAGGTTATCGTATTCGTGATCCTTGATGTCTGTTTGCGGAAAATCTTTTACCCCTGCCTTGTTAATGATGACCGGCACTGTATTGCTATGACCGACGACCAGGATATTTTTAGCATTGGCGCCGTTGGCTGCAATTACTTCGAATAACGATTCCGCCGTCGCATCTGCTTTGTACTGCAATGTTTGGATATGGTTGTATAACCGCAGGGAATCTGCAGTCATACCTGTGCGGCGGTATTGGGACACCAGCACCAGGTCGATTTTTTTGTGTTTGAGTTCACGTAGGAGGTCTCCTGCCCTTTTTTGGCCTGCCGTGGAAAGAGCAGGATTGGAGCCGGTATCCTTTTCTGCATGCCGTATTACATATAGCCTGCCTTTGAAACCCGTTTCCTGGGCGATTAAAGGCACAGAAAATGCTATGTAAAAACAAATACTTAGCAGGAATTTTATTGGGATCATTTGGTTTATTTTTACCGTTTGGTTTTGCTACCCAAAATAAAGTAAAATAAGCAACCAGCCATTATTTTCAATAATATTGTGACTGATTTTTAAAACGCTAGCTCAATAATATATATATGTGCGGAATTGTAGGTTACACGGGCCCTAAACAAGCTTACCCCATCATTTTAAAAGGATTAAAAAGGCTGGAATACCGCGGTTACGACAGCAGCGGTGTAGCCCTGCTTGAGAATGGCAACCTGAACGTATTCAAGAAAAAAGGTAAGGTAGCCGAACTGGAAGAATCTATGATCGGTAAAAATGCAGAGGCACATATCGGTATCGGCCATACGCGTTGGGCTACCCATGGAGAACCGAGCGATCGCAATGCCCACCCGCACACGTCAGCAAACGGACGATTCGCCATGATCCATAATGGCATTATTGAAAACTATGCCTTACTTAAAAACGAACTGGTAAGCAAAGGATATTCATTTACCAGCGATACGGATACAGAGGTATTGCTGAATTTTATAGAATACATACAGAAGAACAATGACTGCAGCCTGGAGGAAGCACTCCGGATCGCGCTGAAAAGGGTGACTGGTGCGTACTGCATTTTATTAATAGACGCCAACGACCCTGAAACCATTATTGCTGCGCGCAAAGGCAGCCCGCTTGTTATCGGCGTAGGCAAAGGCGAACATTTTTTAGCAAGTGACGCATCCCCCATCATAGAATATACCAAAGAAGTCGTGTACATCAATGACTATGAACTGGCGATCGTAAAACCCAATGAACTGATCCTGAAAAATCTTGGTAACGAAACCATCACACCCTATATCACTACGCTGGATATGGAACTGGCGGCCATTGAAAAAGGTGGTTACGATCATTTTATGCTCAAAGAGATCTTTGAGCAACCCAGCACCATTTATGATTGCTTACGCGGAAGATTAGACGCGGAGGCAGGCACTATTACCATGCGGGGTATTGAGCAGAATATGGAGCAGCTCGTGAACGCCAACCGCATTATGATCGTGGCATGTGGCACCAGCTGGCATGCAGGCCTGGTAGCGGAATATATTATTGAAGAGCTCTGCCGCATACCGGTGGAAGTGGAATATGCATCGGAGTTCCGGTACCGCAACCCGATCGTTAACCAGGGGGACGTGATCATTGCGATCTCGCAGAGCGGTGAAACCGCGGACACGCTGGTAGCGCTTGAAAAAGCCAAAGAAAACGGGGCATTTATTTTTGGTGTGGTAAACGTGGTTGGTTCCTCTATCGCACGCATCTCGCATGCAGGTGCTTATACTCATGCCGGCCATGAGATCGGCGTAGCTTCCACAAAAGCATTCACCGGGCAACTGGCTGTATTGATGATGATGGCCTTAAAAATCGCCATCAACAAGGGAACTATTACGCAGGAAAGGTACAGGGGGTTATTACAGGAGTTAGCAGATGTTCCGGAAAAAGTGCAGGCTATTCTTGCAAATGCCGAAGAACTGAGAACAATTGCTCATCAATATAAAGATGCTACCGATTTCCTTTTCCTGGGACGAGGATACAATTTCCCGATTGCATTGGAGGGCGCGCTGAAATTGAAAGAGATCTCCTACATACATGCGGAGGGCTATCCCGCCGCAGAAATGAAACATGGTCCAATCGCCTTGGTTGATGAAAGTCTTCCGGTAGTATTTATTGCGACAAAGGATTCTTACCACGAAAAGATCGTGAGTAACATGCAGGAGATCAAAGCCCGCAAAGGGAAAATCATTTCCATCATCACAGAGGGTGATGCCATCAGCCCGGGTTTAAGCAACCATGTGTTTGCCATCCCCCCTGCAGATGAACTCATCGCTCCGCTTATCAGCGTAATACCTTTACAATTATTATCTTATTATACCGGCATAGCAAAAGGGATTGATGTGGATAAGCCAAGGAATTTGGCGAAAAGTGTGACAGTAGAATGAGGGCCCCCTGACCCCCTAAAGGGGGAACTTCACGGGAAGTAAATCTCTTTTTTGAATGCCTTTTCATTGTGGATACTTGCAGTGATTGGTGTAATTTATAAATTATAAACTTAAGGGGACAGGGGAATATGAACATCATTCAAACACACCCGGTAGCATCATTGGGTTACAACTTTATTGACCAGAAATATATTCCCCAGGGCAAGGATGAGTACTACCTCAGGAATGAGCAGAATACCTCGGGCATAAAGTACCTGCCCCTCTCCACCTACCAGCTGGATATCCTTGTGCACAATCGTAACACCTCCGATAACTGGAATAATATACTGGTGGCTGAAAGTTTTGACGCCCACCTGGTGAAAAACTGTAAATTCTATGGCCTCGTTCGCATAGGAGCAATGGAGCCCCTGTATAAGGAGTTCCATGATTTTAAAATGGCGGTGGGTTTATATAACAGCACTATCATCAGTTGCGACCTGGGGAATAATATCTGTATCGATAACGTGAATTACCTCAGTCACTTTATCATACACGACGAAGTAATGATCGCGAATGTAAATGAACTAGCCACTACCAATCATGCAAAATTCGGGAACGGCATCATTAAAGAAGGAGAGGAAGAAAATATCCGCACACAAATAGAAGTATGTAACGAAAATGGCGGACGTAGCATTTTACCGTTTGATAGTATGCTTGCCGGCGATGCCTATTTGTGGAGCAAATACCGGTCAGACGAACTGCTGCTGGAGCAGTTTAAAAAGTTCACCGAAAAAGAAGTGGACCGCCGGAGGGGTTATTACGGCATCATTGGCAAACGCACTGTGATAAAGAACTGCGGTATAATTAAAGATGTGCTTATTGGTGAGGATGCTTACCTGAAAGGCGCCAACAAAATAAAAAATGTTACCATCAACAGTGATGCGCCCCGCAAGTCACAGATAGGGGAAGGATGTGAACTGGTAAATGGAATTATAGGGTTCGGCTGCCGGATATTTTATGGCGCCAAGGCGGTTCGTTTTGTAATGGCGTCCCACTCGCAGTTAAAATATGGCGCAAGGCTGATCAATTCTTACCTGGGAAATAACTCTACCATTTCCTGTTGTGAAGTATTAAATACGTTGATCTTTCCTTCGCATGAGCAACACCATAATAATTCTTTTTTGTGCGCTTCCCTGGTGATGGGGCAAAGTAATATAGCTGCAGGTGCAACCATAGGCAGTAACCATAACAGCCGTGCTGCGGACGGGGAAATCGTTGCGGGACGTGGTTTCTGGCCGGGATTGTGTGTGAGCCTGAAACACAATTCTTCTTTTGCGTCTTTCACTATCATTGCTAAAGGCGATTACCCTGCAGAGTTAAAAATACCGGTACCCTTTTGCCTGGTAAGCAATGATGTGACCAACAACAGGCTGGTGGTGATGCCGGGCTATTGGTTCATGTACAACATGTATGCCCTGGAACGGAATGCCTGGAAATACCGGGACAGGGATAAACGTACGCGAAAAATTCAATTGATAGAATACGACTACCTGGCGCCCGATACGATCAATGAAATGTTTGATGCTTTGGCTTTCCTGGAGCAACTATCTCCTGATCAGGATGGTACGGCAACGGCCTCCGGATGGGAAAACACTGACCGGGAAACACGCATCATAAAAGTGCCCCAATCTATTAAGATATTCCGCGAATTGATCCAATATTATTGTACAACACAACTGCTTCAGCATTTCCGCGAAAATAATTTCAAAAGTTTTGAAGATTTCAAAAAATCACTCACTACGAAACTCTCCCGGGCACAATGGATCAATGTGGGTAGCCAGCTGATCAGAAAAACATCGGTGGAGAAATTGAAAACGAACGTGAAGTCCAATAAGATCAGCAGCTGGGATGCGCTGCATGATTTTTATGCGACTGAGGGAGATAACTATGCCGCTGACAAACTTCAACACGCCTACACCGGCCTGCTGGAAATATTGCAAATCACTGCAAAACAATTCACTCCGGCCGTATTGAAAACAATGCTGCAGCAGGCTGTTAGCACCCGCAACTGGATGTCCAAAGGCATCTACGAAGCGAGGGCAAAGGATTACAGCAACCCGTTCCGGAAGATGATCTATGAAACCAACGAGGAAATGAATACAGTGGTGGGAAAACTGGAAGATAACAGTTTTATCCAGGACCAGTTAGCCGCTTTGGAAAAAATGAAGAAAGAGGTGAAACAATTATTAAGGAAGATCGGTTAACAACAACAATTATTTTTTGACAAAATATTGGAGGGCAAGTTCGTAACCCGTTAGTCCGAGCCCACTGATCACACCGACTGCTTTTGCGCTCACGTGCGACAGTTTTCTAAAATCCTCCCGGCCAAAAATATTGGAGATATGCACTTCTACGAGGGGGGTTTTTATGGCGGCAATTGCATCGCCTAATGCAACAGAGGTATGGGTATAACCACCAGGATTTAAGATGATACCATCATAAGAAAAACCAATTTCCTGGATCTTGTCAATCAACTCCCCTTCTATATTGCTTTGAAAGTAAAAAAATTCAATTGCAGGAAACTTAGCTTCCAACTTCCCGAAAAAAACCTCAAAAGATTCATTGCCGTAAATATCGGTTTCCCGTTTGCCCAGCAGGTTTAGATTCGGCCCGTTGATGATTGCGATTTTCATATTGCAGCCCCCTGTATCAGGTTTATAAAATCATCGAACAAATACCTGCTGTCATGCGGCCCGGGTGTGGCTTCCGGGTGGTATTGTACCGAAAACGCTTTTTTATTTTTTACCCGGATACCTTCGATGCTGTCGTCATTCAGGTTCACGTGGGTGATCTCAATATTGTCGTTATTTTTTACGGCCTCGGGGTCTACGCCAAAACCATGGTTCTGGGTGGTGATCTCGCTTCTACCCGTAACTATATTTTTAACAGGATGATTCAATCCCCTGTGGCCATGGTGCATCTTAAAAGTCGGGATATCATTGGCCAGGGCCAGCAACTGGTGCCCAAGGCAGATGCCGAACAACGGTTTATCTTTTTCAAGGATTTGTCTCACCGTTTTGATGGCATAATCCATTGGAGCCGGATCGCCGGGACCGTTACTGATAAAATAACCGCTGGGGTTAAATTTTTCCAGCTCCTCAAACGGCGTTTTTGCGTTGTAGACTTTTACATAAGCGCCTCTTTCCACCAGGCAGTTCAGGATATTTTTCTTTACACCGAAATCCAGCACAGCCACCCGCAGGTCGCTCTCTTCGTTCCCCAGTGTATAGGTTTCATTGGTGCTCACTACCGACGCCAGTTCCAGCCCGTCCATAGATGGTACGGCTTTCAACTGCTGGGTCAATTTTTCTACGTCTGTTTCTTCTGATGAAATGATACAGTTCATAGCACCCTTAGTGCGCACGTGGGCCACAAGGGCCCTGGTATCTACTTCATCTATCGCCACGATGTTTTGCGTTTCCAGGTATTGCTGCAAGGAGTTATCGGAAAGAAACCGGCTGTACTTCTCTTCCAGGTTCCTACCTATCACCGCCTTTACTTTCACACTGTTACTTTCCACATCCTCCGGCTTCACACCATAGTTGCCTACATGCACCGTGTTCATAATGATTACCTGGCCGTAATAGCTTGGGTCAGTAAATACCTCCTGGTAGCCGGTCATACCGGTATTAAAACAGATCTCACCCGTAGCAGTACCCGTTTTACCGAACGCTTTCCCGTAGATGATGGTGCCGTCTTCTAATATAAGTATCGCTTTTTTGTTCATTAGTTGCTAAATGTTGTGCAAAGAAAATGCTTTTTGATTAAACCTATAAGGTTTTGCTGTTGCCTACTAATTAGAAGCCTTTAGAAAAACCCTTATAGGTTCGCAAAAAGTAAATTCCAAAAAAAAAGCAAACCTTTTAAAGTTTGCTTTTATATAAGTTATTAAAAATTCAAATTATGCTTCCTCTTTTTCGTTACCAGGCGTTTCCTGTACATCTTTTACTTCTTCTGTTTTTTCTTCTGCAGCTGCAGCTTCGGGAGCTTTAGTGGCTTTTTTCTTTGGAGCTGTTGCTTTAGCTTCAGCAGGAGCTGCTACTTCTTCTGCTCCGTCCGCTTTTTTCTTCGCACCACCGCTACGACGTGTTTTCTTAGCTGGTTCAGCTGTCTCAGCAACGGTTTTACCGTATACATCATTAAAGTCTACCAGTTCGATCATAGCGATCTCTGCGTTATCACCTACCCGTGCACCCAACTTAATAATACGGGTATATCCGCCCGGGCGACCTGCAACTTTTGGCGCTACTACGGTAAACAATTCTTTTACTGCATTTTTATCATTCAGGTAGCTAAATACAACCCGGTGGTTGTGTGAAATAACTTCCTTTGAGTCTGTTGCCTTGGTTTTTGTAATAAGCGGCTCGATATAAGTGCGCAGCGCTTTTGCTTTAGCAAGCGTAGTGGTGATCCTCTTGTGAGTGATCAGCTGGCAGCCCAGGTTCATTAATAATGCTTTCCTATGGGAAGCTGTCCTGCTTAAATTATTCTGTTTGTTACCGTGATTCATGACATGTTGTTTTTAATTCATCTGTACCGTGTCAGGATTTACAGACTACTTATTATTTAATTTGGTGATTTGGTGATTTGGTAATTTGTTGATGTGACCGTTGTATAGCTGGAAGTACTTTTCTTGAGAACTCCATTATCAAATCATCAAATTACCAAATCATCAAATCTATTATTCGTCATCCAGTTTTAACTTGCTCAGGTCCATTCCGAAGCTAAGGCCTCTCTCATGTAGTACCTGGTCAATTTCGCTCAAAGACTTCTGGCCGAAGTTCCTGAACTTCATCAGGTCTTCCTGCTCGTACTGTACCAGTTCGCTCAGTGAGTTGATCTTGGCTGCTTTCAGGCAGTTGAAGGCACGTACAGAAAGGTCTAAATCTTCCAATGGTGTCTTCAGCATTTTGCGCAGCTGTAGAGTTTGTTCGTCTACCAGGTCTTCTTTCTTATCTTCTTTGGTATCGAAAGTGATGTTCTCATCAGTGATGATCATCAGGTGCTGGATAAGGATACGGCTGGCTTGTTTTACGGCCTCTTCAGGCTGAATGGTACCATCAGTAACCACGTCCATAACCAGTTTTTCAAAATCCGTACGTTGCTCTACCCTTGTATTTTCGATCAGGTATTTTACATTTTTGATCGGGGTATAAATTGCATCTACAGGGATATATCCAAAATGGGAACTCTTTTCTTTGTGTTCCTCAGCAGGAACATACCCACGGCCCCGGCCGATAGTGATTTCGATATCCAGCTTTGCGCTGCTATCCAAAGTACAGATCTGTAATTCCGGATTCATCACTTCAAAAGCAGGAGAAGCTTCGCTGATCATGCCGGCGGTGAATTCTGTTTTATTTTTTATAGAAAGGGTTACTTTCTCCGTGTTTACATCGTGATCAACCTTAGCTTTAAAACGAACCTGCTTCAGGTTAAGGATGATTTCTGTTACATCTTCAGTGATACCCTTGATGGTAGCAAACTCGTGGTCAGCACCCGCTATGTTGATACCAACGATAGCATAACCTTCCAGGGAGTTTAGCAAAACCCTGCGTAAAGCATTACCAATTGTTACACCATATCCTGGTTCAAGAGGACGAAATTCAAACTGCGCTTCAAAATCATTTGCTTTCTGAAGAACAATTTTATCGGGCTTAACAAAATTAAAAATGGCCATTTTTATTTGTTGTTTTAATTTAAAATTTGTGTTGCGAACGTCAATCCTAATACGGGATTACACTAATATTACTTAGAGTACAATTCCACGATCAGTTGTTCCTTGATATTTTCAGGAACACTTTCTCTTTCAGGATAAGTGATGAAAGTTCCTTTCAGTTCACTTTCGCTCCAGTCTACCCAGTTGAATTTAGGATTTTTTCCACGCAGGTTACCGGTTATAGAAGTATTGGCAGCGCTTTTATTTTTAAGACCGATCACATCACCTGGCTTGCAGCTGTAGGAAGGAATATTGATCACCTCGCCATTCACGGTTACGTGTTTGTGGCTAACCAACTGGCGTGCACCCTGGCGGCTTATAGAGATACCCATCCTGTAACAGGTATTATCCAAACGGGCTTCAAGCAATTTGATCAGGTTTTCACCTGTAACGCCTTTCTTACGACTGGCTTCATCAAATGTTTTACGGAATTGCTTTTCCAGCAAACCGTAAGTGTATTTAGCTTTTTGCTTTTCTTTTAACTGAAGAGCATATTCACCCAGCGTTTTACGCTTTTTGGTAGCGCCATGCTGACCGGGAGGGTTACTGTTCTTAGTTAACCATTTACCGTTTCCAGTGATAGGTTCGCCGAACCTCCTGGAAATTTTTGTTTTGGGGCCTGTGTAACGTGCCATAATTGAATTTGCGGTCTTTTAGTGACGGTGTACCATTATAAAGACCTTTAAAATGAATGATACACCCGGTGATAAATATGTTCAAGGTTGAAGGTTCCGGGTTCAAGGTTGAAAGCTCAATAACTTTGAACTTTGAACCTTGGACTTTGAACTCTTAAACTCTTCTTTTCTTTGGAGGACGACAACCATTGTGCGGCATTGGTGTCACGTCTTTGATAGTAGCTACCTCGATACCATTTTGAGAAAGAGAACGAATAGCGCCTTCCCGGCCGCTGCCTGGTCCTTTTACGAATACGTCAACCCTTTTCAGACCTGCATCCAGTGCTACTTTAGCAGCATCTGCACCTGCCATCTGTGCTGCATAAGGTGTATTTTTCTTACTCCCTTTAAAGCCCATTTTACCGGCAGAAGACCATGAAATAACCTGGCCTTGCTTATTGGTTAAACTAATAATGATGTTGTTGAAACTTGCTGTAATATGAGCGTCGCCGTGGCTTTCTACTTTTACAACTCTTTTTTTAGCGGCTGCTTTTGCGCTGCCTTTGCCGCCCTGTGCTTTTGCCATAATTTTTAAAAAATAGGTAATCTTAAAAAATGTACTCCCGTTTTACCGGGAACTGAAACAACCCTCCTGCTGACTTAGGCGATCCGGCGCTGTTTCAAAAAAACAAGTCATTATAAAAGCCAAAAGCTTATGACCCCTGGTCATAAGCTGATCGGATTATTTCTTAGCTACTTTCTTCTTGCCGGCAACTGTCTTACGTTTACCTTTCCTTGTGCGGCTGTTCGTACGTGTACGCTGACCACGAAGAGGCAATCCTTTACGATGACGTAAGCCACGGTAACATGCAATATCCAGCAAACGCTTGATATTCATTTGTGTTTCACTGCGCAATGCACCTTCCGTTTTAAATTCAGTGTTGATCACATTACGGATGGCAGTTTGCTCATCATCATCCCACTGGTTTACCTTTTTGTTTACATCAATACCTGATTTTTCCAGGATGTAAACAGCAGTAGAACGTCCTATACCGTAAATATAAGTAAGTCCTATTTCGCCTCTTTTGTTTTTTGGTAGATCTATACCGGCAATACGAGCCATATTAATTCAAAATTTAAAATTCAAGATTTAAAATACGATTATCCCTGCTTTTGCTTAAAACGTGGATTCTTTTTATTGATCACATACAGGCGACCTTTTCTCCTTACGATCTTACAATCGGCACTGCGTTTTTTAATTGAAGCTCTAACCTTCATTTTTTTTGTTTTTATCTATTTGCAAATAGCTAAATAGCCATACAGCTAATAGCTTTTTAAATTACTTGTACCTGAAAATGATCCTGCCCCTCGTTAAGTCATACGGGCTCATTTCCACACCAACCTTGTCTCCCGGAAGAATACGTATATAGTGCATTCTCATTTTACCCGAGATGGTTGCCAATATTTCGTGGCCGTTTTCCAATTTAACCTTGAACATAGCGTTGCTCAGCGCCTCAACTATTGTTCCATCCTGTTTAATAAGTGCCTGTTTAGCCATAAATTTGGGAGCGCAAAGATAGGAGTATAAATTTAATTTGTAAACAAAATTTCCTAATATTACATAACAAACCTCGTTTACTATGAAAAAAACACATTTTTCCGCCCTTTTTGTTGTTATTATGCTATTTTCTGCCTGCCAGGAAGATGTTCCGGAACCACCTGTGCCCCCCGCGGCGTCGTATATGAACACGACAGCAGGAAGCTCCTGGAACTACGAGCAGATCAACAACACGCCACCTGCCATCACAGCCCAGTATACGCTCACCTCTACCAACCGCGACAGCACAATAGACGGAAAATCCTTCCACGTTTACACCAACAGCAGCACCAGTGCCAGTGAATATTATCGTATCTCGGGGAACGACTATTATACCTATCAAAGCCTGCCTGCAGCTTTGGGCGGCACAAAAGTAGAAAATCTTTACCTGAAAGCGGGCGCGGCAGTAGGTACAAGCTGGGCTCAGACTTATCCAATCACTTTCAGTGGAATAACCTTTCCGGTGACAGTTACTAACCGAATTGAGGAAAGAGGCCTCACGAAAACAGTCAACAGCCTCACTTACAATGATGTGATCCACGTAAAAACGGACATTTCGGTAACCGGCATTCCTGCTTCTGCCCTCACCACTGATATTCACACTTATTATGCCCCAAATGCCGGCATTATAGAAAATACCAACAAGATCAACCTGAATTATTTGGGGATCGTAAACAATACGGATATTACTACGAGGCTTAAAACTGCAGTTTTGTTATAAAATAATGTAAATAGAAAAGCCGGGGCTCAATGAGGGCTCCGGCTTTTTTATTTAAGGAAATTATTTTTTACTCCAGGACTTTTACTTCTGTGCGCCTGTTTTGCGCCCTTCCTGCCGCACTGGTATTTTCTTCTACAGGCTCAGTCATTCCATAACCCCTGGCTTCCAGCCGGTCTGCACCGATTCCTTTGGCTACCAGGTAATCCATTACGGCTGTGGCCCTTTCCATCGACAACTTGAGGTTGGCTGCTGCTTTACCCACATTATCCGTATGGCCCCCTATTTCAATGCGCTGGTCATCTTTCCGGTTAAGGTAGGCAACCAGTTCATCCAGCACTGCGAAAGCTTCCGGCTGCAGCGTGGCTTTCCCGGTCTCAAAAGTGCAGTTATCCAATACAAAGGTTTTCGCAGGCAGGAATTGTATATCTACTTTAAAAGGGTTTTTATAATAGGCATTCCCTTGTGGCGCGGGAATCTCCAAAAAATTATAGCTGGTAGAATCCTTGAATCCAAGTATAAAAATTTCGTACACGTCACCCGCGGGAAGCCTCGTTGAAAATTTCCCGCCTTCATCCGATAAACCCTGGTACTCCCGGGTACTCGCCTTGCTCTTAAAAATAATGATCTCCTGCGGCAGCGCATTATTTTTAAAATCCGTAACCGTTACATCTACAGGCGCATCCTTGGGGATGGCGGCATTTTGCACCACGGCTGTCTGTGCAATGCCTAAGCAGGTAGTAAAACTCAATAAAACGGTGAGAAAATGTTTTTTCATATGTTTAAAAATTGGTATGGTTAACACCTAAATACAAGGTATAACTAAGTCCCGCAACAGTTATTGTGCTGGTACCGTTTTTTTTATCCACTATAATTTTTGCTGAAGGCGAACCACCATCTCATTTTTCCAGCTGAGGAAACTTCCCGCGATAATATGATTCCTGGCCTGCTTCACCAGCCAAAGGTAAAAAGCAAGGTTGTGGACACTGGCAATCGTCAGGCCCAGGTATTCCTTACTTTTCATCAGGTGCCGCAGGTAGGCTTTGCTGTAATAATTACTCAGCATACAGTCAATTCCATCGTCCAGTACGGAAAAATCTTTTTCCCATTTTTTGTTGTCGATATTGACGATGCCCTTTGAGGTGAACAACATGGCGTTCCGGCCGTTCCTGGTAGGCATCACGCAATCGAACATATCTATTCCCATACTGATCGCTTCAAGGATATTCCACGGTGTACCTACCCCCATCAGGTAGCGTGGTTTATCCGTTGGCAAATGATCACAGCACAGCGCACAGATCTCATACATGGTATCTAAGGGTTCCCCTACGCTCAGCCCGCCAATCGCATTCCCCGGGGCATTTTTGGAACTGATATATTCACAGGATGCTCTTCGCAGGTCCCGGTGCACCCCACCCTGCACAATCGGGAACAAATTCTGGGTGTACCCGTATTTATCGGGTGTTTCAGAAAATTGTTTTACGCAGCGGTCCAGCCAGCGATGGGTAAGTTCCATGGAAGTTTTGGCATATTGGTACTCACTGGCGCCGGGGGGGCATTCATCAAAGGCCATAATGATATCGCCGCCGATTATCCGCTGGATATCCATCACCCGCTCGGGGGTAAACAAATGCCTGCTCCCGTCGATATGGGATTGAAAGACGACTCCTTCTTCCTTTATTTTCCGCTGGCCGGACAGGGAGAACACCTGGAAGCCCCCGCTATCTGTAAGAATGGGTTTGTGCCAGCCGGTAAATCGGTGTAATCCCCCCGCCGCCTCCAGCACTTCCAGTCCAGGCCTTAGGTAGAGGTGATAAGTATTGCCCAGTATGATCTGCGCCCGCACGTCCGTATCCAGTTGCTGCTGGGTAACGGCCTTTACACTGCCCACAGTACCAACGGGCATAAAAATAGGTGTTTCGATTATCCCGTGATCGGTAGCGATCACACCTGCTCTTGCCTTGCCGGCTGCATCGGTACTTAATAACTGAAACTGGAGAGATGCCATACTATTCTTTTAAAAGTGGGCAAAGATAAAATTTAAAAAGTGCATCAAATGCCAACCGGTTTTGATTTGCACATTTCGAAGGCCTATTTTTGTAGGTATGTATTTACCAAAACTTGTGTTGCTGCACTGGCAGGTGCTGCTTTTTGTTTTATTGTTCGTTGCCACTTTTATCCAGCTTTTTTATTTTTTGTTTTTCTTTAGCAGGCTTGCATTTTACCGGGCCACTCCAAAAACCAACAGCCAAACCCATGCGGTCAGCGTAATTGTCTGCGCCCGGGACGAGGCGGCTAACCTTGCGAACAACTTGCCGGGCATACTCATCCAGGATTACAAGTCCACGCACGAGGTCATAGTGGTCAATGACAATTCTTATGATGAAACTAAGTACCTGTTGGAGGCCTTAAAAAAAGACTACAAACAAATGCAGGTGGTGGAACTTACACAGGAAGCCAAGATGATCCCGGGCAAAAAATTTCCGTTGAGTATTGGTATTAAATCAGCCAAACATGAAATATTGTTACTCACAGATGCCGACTGCGTGCCGGCAACAGAAAACTGGATCAACAGCATGCAAAATGCTTACCATGACGACACAGAAATAGTATTGGGTTATGGTGCTTACCACAAACAAAAAGGAATGTTGAATAAGATCATCCGATGGGAAACTTACCACTCTGCCCTCCAATACCTGAGTTACGCATTGGCCCATATTCCATACATGGGTGTGGGGCGAAACCTTTCTTATAAGAAGATTGTTTTTTTTCGACAGAAGGGTTTTTCAGCCCATAACCACCTGCCTGGCGGAGATGATGATCTGTTCATCAATGCAGCTGCCACCAAAAGCAATACGCGTATCAATATTGACCCGGGCAGCTTTACATTGAGTATGCCAGCTACCAGCTGGGAGCAATGGAAAAAACAAAAGGCAAGGCATTACACTACTTCGAAGTTTTATAAACCAATGCACAAATTTTTGTTAGCAGCCTATGCGTTTGCCCAGTTTATTTTTTACCCTGTATTTGTGGCCAGTCTCGTGTTTTACAGCTGGAAACTTTCATTGATCCTATTAGCAATCAAATTACTGGTGCAGGGAATTATTTACGGCAGAACGATGAACAAACTCGGGGAGAAGGACCTCTTTCCTTTCTTTTTATTTTTCGACCTTTGGATGTTTTTTTATTACTGGATGTTTGCACCGGCTTTATTAAAAAAACCAAAACAACATTGGAAGTGATGGAAATTGTAAAAAAATATTTTTCGGATTTTACCCCCCGCCAGGAGGAACAATTCTCAGCATTGCCGGACTTGTATAAATCCTGGAATGAAAAGATAAACGTCATCAGCCGGAAAGACATCGAAAACTTTTACATGCACCATGTTCTGCACTCTTTATCCATTACAACGCAATTCAACTTTACCAAAGGCATGCAGGTGATGGACCTCGGTTGTGGAGGAGGGTTCCCGGGTGTGCCATTGGCCATATTTTTTCCCGAAACCCAGTTTCACCTGGTGGACAGCATCAATAAAAAATTAACGGTGATCAATGAAATTGCACAAGAGATCGGGCTTACCAATGTGAGCACACAACATACGCGGGCAGAGGATATTAAAAACAGGCAGTTTGACACGGTGGTTTCTCGAGCCGTAGCTCCCCTGAAAGACCTGTGGAGATGGAGCAAGCCGCTGCTGAAAAAAAATAAAACTACAGGGGAAGATGAGCCCAACGGCCTTATTTGCCTGAAAGGCGGAGACCTTACCAACGAGATCTTTGAAAGTGCTTGTAAGCCATACGTATGGGATATCCACCAGCTTTTCCCGGAAGAACATTTCAAAGATAAGTGGCTGCTGTACCAGCCGCACCGATAAACTACCTTTATGGGGTATTGTTAATTTTGTATATTTAAACAACATTTGTTTAAATGAATATACCCATTGCCATTGTAGAGGACAACCAGGATATCCGAAATGCCCTGGAGCAGATCGTTACCATGACCGATGGGTTTGAACTACTTTGTTCCTGCGAAAATGGCGAGGATGCATTGTTCAAACTCCCCATTTTTTTACCGAAAGTTGTACTGATGGATATTCACCTGGGAGGCATCAATGGTATAGAAGTAGTGAGGCAACTAAAAGAACTACATCCGGATATGTTGTTTATGATGTGCACGGTATATGAAGAAGATGAAAAGATCTTCGAAGCATTAAAAGCAGGGGCCAGTGGATACATCATTAAAAAAACAACTCCCTCTAAATTACTGGAAGCGATCAAAGAATTACACCAGGGTGGCGCTCCGATGAGTAGCCAGATCGCAAGGAAAGTGGTTTCTGCATTTCAAAACAAACCTGTAGTGGCAGCAGAAGGCCTTAGTGACCTGCTTACCCGCAGGGAACTGGAAATACTGGAGATGCTGGCAAGTGGGTTGGTGTACAAGGAAATTTCAGACAAGCTCTTCATAAGTTCAGAAACTGTGAGAAAACACGTATACAATGTGTACCATAAGCTGCATGTTTCAAACCGGGTAGAAGCGGTAAATAAATTTTTTGGCAGGTAAATATTTTATTTGGCAAAAATAAAAAAACATGCGTCCTTTTAGAGCTGGGACGCATTTTTTTATAAGTGAACCCAGGTTTACCATTGTATTTCCAGCACGTTATTTTTTCTGTGAATATCAGCCATTCTTTTGCTGGGATCGATCTCTGCCTTTTTAAGATCAGTCAGCCGGCTCTTAAATTCAATCGTATAAGTTGGATGGGTCCACCTCCAGGGTGCATATACTTCTCTTTTTTCAGTTGTGTTTTCAGTACGCTTTTCACCATACATCAGGTTTAAAGGAATGTAGTGCATCTGCGTGGTACCATCCTTAAAAGTCAACTGCAGATCTATTGGCATTGGCATCTCTCCCACCCTTTTCAACCGGATCTTTGAAACACCCCCCTCTTCCCACAAACTGTCGATGCCGTAATCGATCGTTTTCGTAGTATTCACGAAATACATTTTATACCAGTCTAATTGCAGCCCGCTTACATCCTCCGACAACTTTACCAGGTCATTTACATTGGGATGTTTAAACTTCCACTGGTTGTAGTATTCAAGAAGTATCTTGTCACGGACATCCGCACCAAGAATATATCCCAACTGCTCCATGAAAACCTCTCCTTTGGAATAAGCTGCTACACTATACGCATAATTACTGTTGAAGTGGTCTGCGTGCGTTGTGAGGGGTTCTTCCAGGCCACTTTGCACAAGCCCGAAATAACTGTCATATCCACCGCTATGTTCGCGGGGCAGTACCTTTTCAATCAGTTCTTTCAGGGGTCCATTGTCGGGCCTTCTTTTCAGCGCTTCCTCATAGGCAGCAATGCCCGGCTTGCCGGAGTAAAATGCACTAACCTTTTCTTCCGCATAACTGGTAAATCCTTCATCCATCCAGGCATACAGACTTTCATTGGTGCCAAGCATCATCTGGTACCAGCTGTGCATCCATTCGTGAATAGCGGTTCCCAGGGAGGCAGACACCATCAGTGTTGCCATCGGGTATTCCATACCACCATCACCACCATGGATAAACGAATACTGGGGGTAAGGATATTTCCCAAAATTCTTTTCTATAAAGGGCAACACTTTCACTGCTGCATCGGCAATGATGGCCCAGGCACTATCATCTTTCGTGTCCGCAGGTTTGTCATTGTAGATCACGTGGATGCTGGGGCCGTTTGTTATTTTTCGTACGATATGTTTGTATCCAGGATCTGCGGCCCACACAAAATCATGGATATTATTTCCTGCGAAATGCCAGCTGCGTTTTGCTCCGGCTATTGATTTTAGTTCTGTACCAGCTTTATCGTACCCCCACCCGATCTCGCTTGCATTCACCAGCAGGCCGGTTCCGCCGAGTTTATATGTTTTATCAATATTAATAGTTACATCAAAGTCACCCCAAACACCATAAAACTCCCTGGCCACGTATTGATTCGGATGCCAGCCATCATTGTCATACTCGCAAAGTTTAGGGTACCACTGGCTCATGCTATAGCGCACGTTGGTAGTTGAATTGTCCCGGCCACTCCTTCGCACCTGGAGAGGTACCTGGGCTTCAAATTCCATGTCCAGAATCACCTTGGTATTGGGCAACACAGGTTTTGTAAGGTTAACTTCCAGGATCGTTTCATGGTACTTAAAGGGTTGAGCGACGCCATTCATCTTTATAGATTTGATCTTCTGAAACCCGATCTCATCTTCTTTGAGTTTTGAAATCCGATCAGTTACCCTTGCATCCCAATCCCTTTTATTATTGATCAGTTGTTTGCCCAGTTCCCTGCTACGTACATCCATGCTGCTGTTGGGCTGAAAAGCGTTAAAATATAAATGATAAAAAAGTTTATCCAGTTTGTCGGGTGAGTTGTTGCTGTACTCCAGTTTTTGTTTACCAGTAAACCTGTTGGTATTTACATCCATGTCTATATTCATGGTGTACTTCACCCTTTGTTGCCAGCGGCCCGGCTGGGCCTGGGCAGAGATTACCAGGCATGTGGAAATGAGCAAGGATAAAAAAGATCTGTAATTCATCTTGTGATTTGTTTATAGTAAAATTCGGAAAAAATAGCGTTATAGCTTTTAGAAAACTTACGGGCGGTAGCTCCGCATATCGTTAAAATACCATCGGAATTATTTTCCGGCCAGTACGATTACAATTTCTCCTTTTACAGGTTTTGCATTAAAATGATCAAAGACTTCCTGTAGTGAACCTCTTTTATTTTCCTCGAATTTTTTGGTAAGTTCCCTGCTTACGCAGCATTGCCGTTGTGGCCCCATGTATTCAATAAAATGAGCAAGTGTCTTCACAAGCCGCATAGGGCTTTCATAAAATATCATGGTTCGTTCTTCTTCCGCCAGCTTTTTAAGCAACGTTTGCCGCCCTTTTTTTAAAGGAAGGAAACCTTCAAAGCAAAAATTGTTCATTGGGAGGCCACTGTTCACCAATGCAGGCACAAATGCAGTTGCCCCGGGAAGACATTCTACCCGGATATCATTTTTCACACATTCTCTTACAAGCAAAAACGCAGGATCGCTGATCCCGGGAGTGCCTGCATCGGTAAGTAACCCGATGGTTTTGCCGGCGGCCATCTGGTCAGCAAGATGTGTTACTATCCTGTGTTCATTATGTTGGTGATAAGGAGAAATAGGCTTTTTAACCTGGTAATGTTGTAAAAGCACAGCGGAAGTACGGGTATCTTCAGCCAAAATGAGATCCACTTTTTTCAGGGTTTCAATTGCCCGGATCGTGAAGTCACCAAGATTGCCGATCGGGGTCGGAATTAAATAAAGCATTCCTGTGCCCGTATTGGCAACCTCTTCCAGGTCGGCTGGATCCTGGTTCAAGGGACTATGAAAATTTGTTGAAGAATCATTCAAACCATTCAGTTAATAGGAAGGTAAAAAAAATGCACTGGTTCTATGCATTCGTTGCCACTGCCACTTCATAGTGTTCCATCACCGGGTTTGCCAGTAATTTTTGTGCGGCATCAGATGCGATAGATAAAGCTTCTTCAGTTGTGGCAGCTTCTACCTGCAGGTCAATGTGTTTACCGATCCTGACGTCTGAAACCGCCCTGATATTTAAATTCTGCAAGCCCCCTAATACTGCTTTGCCCTGCGGATCCAACAAATTGTTGAGCGGCATAACTTTTACCTGTACTGTGAATATCATTGTTTTGGTTGTTTGTATAGCAAAGATAAAATAATGTAGGCAATGAAGACCACAGGAACCGCCAGCCATTGTAAAAGAACTGCAGCCAGTAATGTAATCGCCAGTAAAATTATTTTTGGCAGGTTGTTTTTAAGCGTAAAATCCTGGAATTTTAAAGCCATTAAAGGCAGTTTACTTATCATCAGCCAGCTTAGAATGAATACCAGTGCATAGAGGAACCATTTATTGAGGAGCAGGCTGATCACTGCGTCGTTAGCAGAGAACCAGTAAATGAGCGGTAAGGATGCAACCAATAAACCGGCAGCAGGGATGGGAACGCCCTTGAAGCCATACTGCTGGCTGGTATCAATGTTAAAACGGGCAAGCCTGTATGCGCCGGCGGCCGCGAAAATAAAAGCAGGTGCTAACCAGAACGTGGAAACGTCGATGCCGTTTTCTTCACGTGCAAAGCTCAGCCGTAGAAACTGGTAAAAGATCATAGCAGGTGCCACGCCAAAAGTTACCACGTCTGCCAATGAATCCAGTTGTTTCCCCATTTCAGAAGACGCCTTAAACATCCTTGCGACAAAACCATCGAGAAAATCCACTATGGCAGCAATGGCAATAAATAAGGAAGCCAGCCAGATTTTTTCCGGTATGGCAATGTATTGCGCGCCCTGCTCGTTGTAGTGGATGGTGATGCCATTCTGTAAAATGCAAATGATCGCAAGGCACCCAAAGACCAGGTTCAGGAGAGTGAATAAGTTAGGAATATGTTTCATGTTGGCTTAGTAAAAGATAATTGCAGTTGATTAAATACAACCAATGAACTACTTATTTTTCATCAGGGTTTCTATTTCTTCAACCGTGACAGGAATATCTTTCATCAGGTCTTTGTTCCCGTTTTTAGTGATCCAGAAATTATTTTCGATACGGATACCGATCTGTTCTTCCTGTATATAAATACCCGGTTCAATGGTGAACAGCATTCCGGCTTTTACGGGTTCGGTGCGTGAACCAAGGTCATGCACATCTATGCCGAGGTGGTGAGAAATGCCATGGTACAGGTATTTTTTATAGGCCCTGTTTTCAGGATCCTCATTTTTCACATCGGACTTTCTCAATAAACCTATTTTCTGGAATATCGCAGTAGCTTCCTCTCCCACTTTGTCCGTGTATTGCAAAATACTGATGCCAGGCTTTAGGATACTGGCTGCATAATGGTGCAAGTGAAGGCAGGCATTGTATATTGTTTTCTGGCGGCGGCCAAACTTTCCATTCACTGGAATTGTCCTGGTAAGGTCCGCACAGTAATTTCCATACTCCGCGCCAAAATCCATCAGGATAAGTTCACCATCCCTGCATTCCTGGTTATTTTCTACATAATGCAAAGTTCTTGCCCTGTCCCCACTGGCTATGATAGAGCCGTAGGCAGGACCTGTAGCCCGTTGGGATAAAAACGAATGGTATATCTCTGCTTCAATCTCGTATTCCATTACACCTGGCTTTATAAACTGCAGTAGCCGCCGGAAAGTATTGCCGGTGATGTCCATTGCTTTTTGCATCACTTCCACTTCCAGCGGCGTTTTGATAGCACGCAGATCTTTGGTGATCCTGGCGCTTCGCTTATAATTATGCAAAGGATAACGCTGTTTCATCATTTCAGCATAGCGGTAATCCCTTACAGGCACCTGGTTTGATTTCCTGTCATTCTCGTTTGAGTTAAGATAGATCGTATCTGCCAGGTGAATCCAGGGCTGTAGCATCCCGTCCAGGCTGTCGAGCCATACGATGGTAGGGATGCCCGATATTGCCAGGGCTTCGTTGACCCGTAAGCGGTGGCCATCCCATTTTTCTTTCAATTCGTTCGGCCTCACAAGCACCAGCACCTCCCTGTATTTTGTATCTGGATTATCAGGGAATAAAATCAGCATGCTGTCTTCTTGCTCTATCCCGGTAAGCCAGATCATATCTGAATTCTGCTTGAATTTATACAGCTGGTCTGCATTCGTGGGCAATTCGTCATTACTATTAAAAATGGCAATTGCGTTTTTGTCCATCTGGCTTGTAAAACGCTTCCGGTTCTGCACGAATATGTCGGGGTTAAGTGGCAGGTATTTCATTAAAATGATTTTAGCATGAAAATTTACAAGGTTGTTGAGCGTACCAGGCGGTCTGCAATATACGTCTTAAAAAATATTGAAATAGTTCCGGCAATCTTTTTTAAAACTAAATAAAATAAAGTGAATTTAACAGAAAGCGGGAAACGGGGAAATTCATTCAACAAATCAGCAATCGGTTTAAAATATTTACCGGGAAAAATACCAATCTCTAAAAAAGCAGAAGGCTACCGGCAAGCCCGCATATTTTTTATGATATTTTGAAATACTACCTTTGCTTTTGTAACAAAAACGCTTGCTATGTCAGTATCTACGATGCCGGAGGCCCCGATCAGGGCTTTGGCAGAAATGGGATTATGTACCCACCTACCCATCCATTACCAACTATCCCCGGCGGAACTCGCTGAACAGTCTGTAAAACGTGGGGAAGGAGTTTTGAATGACACCGGGGCCCTTGTTATCAAAACAGGACAGTTCACCGGCAGAAGCCCCAAAGACAAGTTTATCGTTAAAGACGACATTACCACAGACACCGTTGACTGGAATGATTTCAACATCCCCATTGATGAAAGGTTTTTCTTGCAGCTGAAGGAAAAAATGTTACACTACTTAAATAGCAAAGAGGTATGGATTCGCGATTGTTTTGCATGTGCCGAAGAAAACTACAGCCTTAGCCTTCGGGTGATCAATGAGCAACCCGCGCACAACCTGTTTTGCCATAATATGTTTATCCGTCCTACAGAAAAACAACTGGAAAATTTTTACCCCCATTGGACTATCCTGCAAGCACCGGGCTTCCAGGCAGACCCTGCCGTGGATGGCACACGTGCGGAGAACTTTGCAATTTTAAGTTTCCGGCATAAGACCATCCTTATAGGTGGTTCAGGATATACCGGGGAGATGAAGAAAGGCATTTTTACTATGTTGAATTTCGTGTTGCCCGTTCGTGCAGGTGTATTAAGCATGCACTGCAGCGCTAATATGGGGGAAGCAGGCGACACTGCCATATTTTTTGGTTTAAGTGGCACTGGCAAAACAACCCTGAGTGCAGACCCTAACCGGAAGCTTATCGGAGACGATGAACATGGCTGGACAGAAAATTCGGTGTTTAATTTTGAAGGTGGATGCTACGCCAAGACAATAGATCTTAGCGAAGAAAAAGAACCCGAAATATTTAATGCGATCCGCCCGGGTGCACTTGTAGAAAATACCAGCTTTATACCAGGTACAAACCGCATTGATTTTGCCAGTAAGCACATTACAGAAAACACGAGGGTGAGTTACCCTTTAAGTTTTATCAGTAATGCTTTGGAGCCTTCTGTAGGCGGAACACCTAAAAATATTTTCTTCCTCACTGCAGATGCCTACGGCATTCTTCCTCCCATAAGTAAATTAACGCCCGGGCAGGCCATGTACCAATTCATAAGCGGCTATACGGCAAAAGTTGCAGGAACGGAGGCAGGTGTTACAGAACCCAAAGCTACCTTCAGTGCCTGTTTTGGTGCACCGTTCTTACCGCTGCACCCTGGTAAGTATGCTGCTATGCTGGGTAAAAAAATGCGGGAGGATAATGTAAATGTGTGGATGATCAACACAGGGTGGAGTGGTGGGCCTTACGGTGTAGGTCAAAGGATGAAACTTGGCTACACCCGGGCTATGATTACCGCTGCATTAGAAGGAAAACTGGAAGATGTGCAGTATGTTGCCCATAAAACTTTCGGTATGATGATGCCGAAAGAATGCCCGGACGTGCCTGCGGAGTTATTGAGTCCCCGGGTTGCATGGGCAGACGAAACCGAATATGACACCAAGGCAAAAGAACTGGCAGCTATGTTTGTGAAAAATTTTGAAAAATATGCAAGCGGTGTAGACCAGGAAGTAATGGATGCTGCACCAATAGTATGAAACGAATAAAAAATTCCTGCTTAAAAAAAGGGCTCCTTTCCGGGAGCCTTTTTTTAATCGTTGGGCCTATAATTCCATCTCCGGTATTTCGCCTTCCACTATTAACTTACCTGCGGTTTTTTCTTTGATCTCTTCCACTGAAACACCCGGGGCGCGCTCCAGCAGCCTAAATCCATCACCCGTTACTTCTAGCACAGCAAGGTCTGATACAATTTTCTTAACACAGCGTACACCGGTTAGCGGTAGCGAACAGGAAGGAAGAAGTTTGCTTTCGCCTTTTGGATTCGTGTGCATCATGGCCACAATAATATTTTTAGCACTGGCCACAAGGTCCATAGCACCCCCCATACCTTTCACCATTTTACCGGGAATTTTCCAATTGGCTATGTCGCCGTTCTCACTTACTTCCATGGCACCCAATACTGTCAGGTCCACCTTCCCGGACCTGATCATTCCGAAACTCATCGCACTGTCAAAAAAAGCCGAACCCGGTATGGTGGTAATAGTTTGTTTGCCCGCATTGATCAGGTCTGCATCTTCCTTTCCCTCTTCCGGGAAGGGACCCATGCCCAACAAACCGTTCTCACTCTGCAACACTACATTCACCCCGCCCGGTATATAGTTGGCCACAAGAGTAGGAATGCCTATTCCGAGGTTAACGTAATACCCATCTTTTAATTCTTTTGCTATCCGTTTCGCGATTTGAAATTTGTCGAGTGCCATAGCCCTGTCCCCTGAGGGAGAACTTAGTTTTAAATTGTATAAATAAAAAAATTGTCTTTATGTGGAGCTGCAAAAAATGCAGCAAACGTTTAAGTTTCCCCTGTTCAACTTTTAGGGCGCGGAAGGGGTTTTGATTGTTCTTTGTTCAATCCGCTTTTCATAATTACTTCCCTGGAAGATCCGGTGAACATATATACCCGGTGTGTGAACCTGGTTAGGGTCCAACTCTCCGGCGGGTACCAGTTCCTCTACTTCTGCGATCGTGACCCTGCCTGCCATTGCCATCAGCGGGTTAAAATTGCGGGCAGTATCTTTATAGATCAGGTTGCCGGTAGTGTCACCTTTCCATGCTTTTACGATGGCAAAGTCGGCATCAAAGGCATGTTCCAGGAGGTAATCTTTTCCATGAAAATTCCTTATCTCCTTGCCGTCTGCCACTTCCGTACCCACTCCTGCAGGCGTGAAAATTGCCGGCATACCGTACCCGGCAGCCATACACCTTGTAGCGAGTGTTCCCTGGGGTATCAGTTCTACTTCCAGTTCACCGCTGAGGAGCTGGCGTTCGAATTCTGCATTTTCACCGACATAGGAAGCCACCATTTTTTTCACCTGTTTCTGTTGCAGCATCAACCCAATACCAAAATCATCTACCCCTGCATTATTGGAGATGCAGGTTACATCCTTAACAGCTTTTTTTACCAGTGCAGCGATGCTATTTTCAGGGATACCACATAAACCAAAACCACCCAACATTATCACGGCACCATCCTCTATATCCGCGACCGCATCATCGGCATTTGTAAAAACTTTTTTCATATTAAATAGTTAGGTTTATTCTGCTTTTAATATTCTGGTGGTATCAAGCTTCCGTTCATTTAACTTTTGTTGACGCACCAACATGGTATCCATCATACCTTTCATTAACTCCTGGTGCTTCAGGTAATACTCGTAACTGTCGTAAAATTCTTTCTTTGTAACCTTATGTAATTGAAATACCTGCTGCTGCATCCTGGTATTTTCCAGTTCTGCATTTTTTGAGGTATCTCTTCTCACAAATTCATTTGCATACACATCTGCCCGGATGTAATCCCAAAAAACAGCCTGCATCTTTTCAGGCTTCAAAATACCCTTCGGCACCTTAGATTTTGAACACGAAACCAAAACCAGCGTAAAAAGTGTGATAAGGGCATATTTCATTTCAGCTGTTCTTTATAAGTTCCAGCATTGGTAAGATCTAACCTGGGCAGTAACTCCAACGCCTTTGCCTTATCCTGTGGCCTTGCTTTTGAAAACACCTTTATAAGTTCAGTGGACTTACCCTGGAAAAAAAACTGGTTGATCATCGTGTTTGGATTCTCATTATTGAAATTTGTGAGCAGGTTCAACACATTGAGTAATTCTGTGCGTGCGGCATTTTCATCTTCATACATTTTATCCATCCCCATGCGGTAATAATTATAGTACACATCGTGCATGATATTGTAACGGCTATTCAGCATATTTTCCACCAGCCAGTACCTGTTCCTGATCCCATCAAATGCCTTCCATCCACTGATGCCACGGCCATCGGGCGAATTGTTCACGACATTTTGCGCCTTTTGAAAATAAATATCGCCACCACGGGGAGAAAATGAGAGATTATCAAATGCAAGTATAAGGTTTACGTAGTAGGCGAATACAGCTGTTAGATTTGAAACAAGGGCATCCGAGCCACTTACCCGGTTTTCATTGAACTCAAGTATCTGGAATTCTACGTATTTAAATATAACGTTGTCATCTTTGAAATTGATAATGGGCGACAGGTAAGAAGTATTAAAAACGGGCCTTGCTGCCTGGATGGTGAGTGAAGCTGAATATACATTCGGCTCTGAGGTCTGCTCCAGGTTCAGGAGAAAATTGCAGGCTATCTTTTCGTTTACGGCGTAGGTTTCGTTGGTCCATTTCCGGTTGTTAACGAAATTATTCAATGCAGTCTGCAGGGTGAGAAAGGTATTTCTGTTCACCGTGTTGCCCACGCGGTTTGCAACCACTGATACTTTTGCATTCAGCTCCTGGGCCTGCGCACACGAGCAGGATATTAATAATAAAATCAGGCCGGCAATTTTATTCATGTGTATAATTGATAATGGTGTTAACAATATCTGCAGCCACAGCTGACTTGGATTTTACTTCAAAATTAAATTCCCCCCCTGACCTGTCAAAAATTGATATTTTATTGGTGTCATGTCCAAAACCGGCGCCGGGGTCATTCAGGGAATTTAATATGATCAGGTCTGCATTTTTAGCATGCAATTTTTTGATTGCATTTTCTTTTTCGTTATCGGTTTCCAGGGCAAACCCGATGAGGCATTGATGTTCCTGTTTCAGCTCGCCCAATTTTTTTAAAATATCCGGCGTCTTCCGCAAAGCGAGGTTCAGCACCTCCCCATCCTTTTTTATTTTTTTGTCAGCGGCGTTTACCGGGGAATAGTCTGCCACAGCTGCACTCATTATAGCCCAATCGGAAGCTGAAAATTTATCAAGACATGCGGCATACATTTGCTCTGCAGACTTCACCCTGGTTAAGTTTATTGCGGGATTCACTTTCTCCGTGGATGGGCCAAGCACCAGGCTTACTTCCGCCCCCCGGTTCAGCAATTCTTCTGCAATCGCGATCCCCATTTTGCCGCTTGACGCATTGCCAAGAAATCTTACGGGATCCAGTGCTTCATGGGTGGGGCCGGCAGTGACCAATATTTTTTTTCCTGCAAGTGATTTATGTCCTTCCAAAAAAGCAGTAAGCCACGCCATAATCTCTTCCGGTTCAGCCATTCTCCCTTCCCCGGACAGCCCGCTGGCCAACTCGCCATTATTTACAGGGATCACGTGGTTCATATACGCCCTTAATTTATCAAGATTTTGCTGTGTTGCCGGGTGATGCCACATATCTTCATCCATGGCCGGCGCAACAACCACCGGGCAGGTGGATGATAGATAAACTGCCAACAATAAATTATCGCATGCACCTGCAGCCATTTTAGCCAGGGTATTGCAACTTAACGGTGCAATAAGCATAATATCTGCCCAGCGCCCCAACATCACGTGGTTGGCCCACGAACTGTTCTCAGCAAGCTGATGTAAAACCTCGTTTTTTGATAGGGTACTTAAAGTGAGCGGCGAAATAAAAGTAGTAGCCGACGGCGTCATTACAACCTTTACTTCGGCCCCTGCCTTCACGATTAAGCGTACCAGCCAGGCAATTTTATACGCTGCTATACTACCGGTAACGCCTATGAGTATTTTCCTGCCTTTTAGCATAATAAAAAACGACGGTTGGGTAACCGTCGTTAAAAATATAACTTCTTATTTAAATGAATTTATAAAACCTCCGATTATCAGCTAAACAGGTCCTCCTCATTTTTCCTGTAATACACTTTGTCTTCCAGGAATTCAGTTGTGGCCAGTAAAGCAGGGTTTGGCATGCGCTCATATGCACGGGAGATCTCGATCTGCTCTTTGTTCTCATGTATTTCCTCGAGGCTGTCTGTATGGCTTGCAAATTCCTCCAGTTTGTTATGCAATTCTTCCTTGATAGTAATGTTTATCTGGTTTGCCCTTCTTGCAATAATAGTAATGGACTCATACAAATTACCTGTTTTGTCTTTAAGTTCAGATAATCTTTTTGGTTCAACACTGCTGCTGGTATTACTGTTTAGCTGACGACGTAATTTGCTCATTTTTTATTTCTTTTATTTGATTTTTACTTAAAACATCATATTCCGCCGCTTCCTTTAATAACTTACTTTCAGGATAACGGTCCACAAAATCCTGGTATTCAGTAATTACTTTTTCAAAACGTTCTTCCTGCCTTGTTATCACACTTAGTTTTGCAAAACGGTAATAGGATTTTACTACCATTAACTTGTACTCTTCCCCTACAGCGGATTCCGGGTATTTATTCAAAAGGTTGCCAAAAGAAACAGCCGAAGCCCTGTATTTTTCCAGGTTGTAGTACAACTGGGCGGCCCTGAACTCTTTCTGTTCCAGTTTACGCCTGCTTTCATCAATGATCTTTTCCGCCTCCTTATTCCGTGTGGAACCAGGATGGGTGTTTATAAAGCTCTGCATCATATTCATTGCCTTCACTGTGTTTACCTGCTCAAGCTCCAATTTGGGGCTTTGCTTGTAAAAACTATAGGCGCGCATATAATCGACCTCTTCCGCTCTGGGGCTATTCGGAAACACCTCTAAATAACCTTTGAACAGGTTTTCTGCGTCACTGTACAAGCCCTGGTAATAAAAACAGTAGGCATATTTATAATAAAGATCTTCAAATTTCTGCGTGCCTTTGTATACGGGAAAGAGGCTTTCATATAACTGTTGTGCCATCCGGTACTTCTTCTTGGCATAGTACTCATCCGCTTTGGAAAGTTTATATTCCACATCCTTACTTTTTTCCACTTTGGAAAACTTGCTACAAGAGCTGAATGCAAAACCTATTAATAATATGCCTGCCAGGATTTTTAATGACTTCATAAAGAATTGCAAAATTAGCTGATTTAGCCCAAAAGTGAACGTATTTGTTTAATTACCCAAAATTCACCCGTTAATGATTTTGTAAAGCAGCGGAATAAAAAAACCCTCCCAAATGGGAGGGTTTCATCATTGAGCAAAAAGTGGAATTAAAACTTAGTTTTAGTTAGACTTAATGTCTACAGTATTTTTATCCCCACCGCCAACTTCGCAGTTTGTTGAAATCCTGTCAGCACTGATGCTTTCGGTTTCTACGAGGTACATTTTTATAGCATCCAATCTCCGCTGGCAAACTGCCTGGGAAGCTTTGGAAGCTTCGGGATATCCATTGATAGTGATATTACAAGTTGGGTTTGCTTTCATTTTAGCAGAAACATTCGCCAACATTGCTTTTGCATCGCTGCCAAGTGTTGAGGTATTACCCCTGAAAGTCAGGCTTGGGTAATCAGTAGGGCAAACCGCTGTTACACCTGTGCCGATGTTTTTGCAGCACTCAGGCTCTGGGCATTTACCAACACCATCAGCATCTACCGGCTGGCACTCTGTAGGAGTAATCAGTTGTTTGTCTTTACAATCAGGAACACCGTCGCCATCGGTATCGAGGCTCACACCGTGCGTGTTTACCGGACATCCTGCGGGCGTATTTGGCTCGCGATCTAACTGGTCAACCACACCGTCGCCGTCTGCATCATCAAATACCGGTTTAGGTAGTTTCATGTGCTTTGGATTGTTCAACTCGCTATATGCGTAATCCAAAGGATTCAGCCACCATAAAGGCTCAACAGATTTTGAACCAAGGTTAAAGTTCAGACCAAGAGAAAGATAGTTGTAAGAATCCCAGTTACCGGTAAGGGCTGCATCACCATAAGGGTGCTCCTGCCATTGTTGCCCGTCTAACAGGTCATCTTTAATGAATGTATGACGATTTTCAAGCGCAAGGTTGATCCTTTTTCCTAATTTGAAAGCGATACCTGCTAATACAGTAGTGGACATCCTTAGGGTATTGTCTCCCATTTTAGGGCGACGTGGGCCATTGTTTTCGGCCGGTGTTTCATATGTATCATCCATTCCGTCTTTCAGCCTGTCCAATACATCTTTCCTGTTTTTATATTCAACAGTACCGCCACCATATACAGACGTGAACAAAGCAGAGTAAGGATTACCACTTGCATCAAGTGCATTCACCATTGTTTCGTAAGCCGTTGCGCCAATACCAGCACCAGCGTAAACCACATACCCTGTTTTAGCTTTATGGAAACGAACGTTGTTCAAAGTAATGATACCCTGAAGACTCAGGTCTTGTGATTTGTTTTTATAATTGTAGAAAACAGGTTCACTTCTTCTGCCTCCGATGGTGGTACCGCCACCAGTAGTAGGAGCACTATACCTTGACCAGGCGGGATTCTTAGCAAAGTTCTCTGCTGCTACCCAGCTTAAACCTTTACCAGTACCATTCAAATATTGAAGCCTTAAAGAGAATACATAACCAAATGCCTTCCTTACGTGTGCTGCAAACCCAAGCGTTGGAAATTTGCTGGGTACATCCCCTGCTACATTGAAGGCACCTCCTGAAATCCCGAGTTCCCATTGGTTACGAGGTTTTGCAGGAAAATCATATGCGTTATTCCAGAATTCATTTTGCTGAGGCATGTCCTTAGCCCTGATTATCGAAGAGTCATATATTGTCCCCGGTTGTGCGAATGCACCGGTCGCTAGGAGCATGAAAACCCCTGCTAATAATAATTTGTACTTTTTGCTTGCCATAACTTAATGATTGATAGATTTCTAAATATACGAGTTGATTAAATGCAAATTTATTTAAACCACACCTAAATTACAAATTTTTTTAGCATTTATTTAGACTGTAAGTTTATGTGGTTTGGGTAATTTTTCGTATACTAGACTAATAATCCTGCTTATTCGCTGCATGGGCCCTTTCTTCGTTTGTTTAAAGATGGTAATTAAGAAATTGTTTGATAAGGTATATGAGTGTGGTATATTGCTTCTTTTTTAAAAATGGACTTTGTAAAAGATATTATCGGCGAGGAGCTAAAAACATTTGAACTTAAGTTTTCGGATGCTGTAAAAAGTAAGACTGCACTGCTTGATAGCATAATGAAATATATTATCAAGAGAAAGGGTAAACAACTGCGGCCGATGTTCGTTTTTTTAAGCGCAAAGCTACACGGAGAGATCAATGAGAGTACTTATCGGGCTGCAGCACTCGTGGAATTGCTGCACACCGCTACCCTTGTTCATGATGATGTGGTTGACGAATCCTATGAGAGGAGGGGTTTTTTTTCGATCAATGCTGTTTGGAAGAACAAGATAGCCGTGCTGGTAGGGGATTACCTGCTGTCAAAAGGTTTGCTGCTCTCAACAACCAATGAAGATTTTAAACACCTGCATATTATCTCCGACGCAGTAAGGCAAATGAGCGAAGGGGAACTGCTGCAGATGGAAAAATCCAGGAAATTAAACCTGGACGAAGACATTTATTTTGAAATAATCAGGAATAAAACTGCGTCTTTGTTGTCATCTGCCTGCGCTGTTGGCGCGTATAGTACTACCGGTGATGAAATCATCACAGGAAAGATGAAGGATTTTGGCGAAAAAGTTGGGATCGCATTCCAGATCAAGGACGATCTTTTTGACTACGGAAGTGAAAATGTCGGGAAACCTACGGGAAACGATATTAAAGAAAAAAAAATCACTCTGCCGCTTATTTACACCCTGAATAAAACAGACAAGGCTACCAAAAAGGAGCTTATCTATATTCTTAAGAACAAAAATAAGGACAAGGAGAAAGTAGCATTCGTACTAAAAACTGTAGTCAAAGAAGGCGGGATACAATACGCGGAAGCTAAAATGTACGCTTACCGGGATGAAGCGCTCGAAATCCTGAATTCTTTTCCGGCCACACCTGAACGGAAAGCGCTTGAAGAACTGGTTAGATTTACTACCGACAGAAAATACTGATCTTGGATAAAAGATGGAACATACTACCCTACGAAGACACTAAAGTTCAATTACTACAAAATGCTTTAGGTATCTCCCCTGTGCTCTGCAATGTACTGGTGCAAAGGGGAATTGACAGTTACCAGAAGTCGAAAGATTTTTTCAGACCACAACTAAATATGCTGCACAGTCCCTGGCTGATGAAGGATATGGATAAAGCCGTGGCCAGGATAATAAAAGCTATCGGAGGAAATGAAAAAATTCTGGTCTTCGGGGACTATGACGTAGATGGAACGACTGCAGTAGCATGTATGTATCAATTCCTTATTTCGATCTATGATAAAGAACAGGTCGATTTTTATATCCCGCACAGGTATAGGGAAGGATACGGCGTAAGCCGCATGGGTATTGATTTTGCTGCTGTGGAAGGGTTTACCTTAATTATCTGCCTGGACTGCGGCATAAAGTCTGTTGACCTGGTTGAGTATGCCGGGACGCTTGGAATTGATTTTATTATTTGCGACCACCACCTGCCGGATAAAATACTGCCAAAGGCCGCAGCTATCTTAAATCCAAAACAAGCCGGTTGTGGATATCCTTTCAAGGAATTATGCGGATGTGGTGTGGGCTTAAAATTGATCGCAGGGCTTGCAGAACACCTTACATTACCGGAGGATCACGTGTACCGTTACCTGGATTTGGCAGCCACCGCAATCGCTGCGGATATCGTCCCAATGACGGGTGAGAACCGGGTACTAGCCTATTTCGGCCTGGAAAAGATCAATGACGATCCGTCTCCCGGTATAAAAGCGCTGGTGGATTTGTCTGGTGTAACGACCAGGCTGCATATTACAAATGTGGTGTTTACCATTGCGCCAAGAGTAAACGCTGCAGGCCGCATGGATGATGCAAGAAAAGCCGTGCAACTGTTCGTAGAACAGGATGAGCAAAAAGCAAAAGAATTTGCAGAAATGCTTCATACAGATAACTTCGACCGCAAGGAAGCCGATAGCACCATTACGGAGGAGGCCCTGGCACTTATTGCAGCTGACGGGAATGCAACCGGGAAAAAATCGTCTGTTGTATACCGTGAGCATTGGCATAAAGGTGTGGTCGGCATCGTGGCTTCCCGCCTGATAGAACATCACTACCGCCCCACTATCGTTCTCACACATAGCGCAGGCCTTGCAACTGGCAGCGCACGCAGCGTGGTAGGATATAATTTATACGAGGCCATTTACCGGTGCAGGGAATACCTTGTTGCCTATGGCGGCCATTTTGCTGCGGCCGGCCTTTCCCTGCTGCCTGAAAATGTAGATGCATTCCGGGATAAATTTGAGGAAGTGGTAGCTGCAAGTATTGGTGAACATTTGCTGGTGCCGGAGATCATCATCGATTGCGAGATCAGTTTCCCGGAGATAAAGGAAAGCCTTTATAATATTATTTGCCAGATGGAACCTTTCGGTCCGGGAAATATGCGGCCGGTTTTTATCGTAAAAAAAGTGACAGACACAGGATATTCAAAAATCGTTAAGGAATCACATCTCAGGCTGGTGCTGAAACAAAATGATGTAACCCTCACCGGTATTGGTTTTAACCTGGCCACAAAATTTCCGCTCCTGCAGCAAAAATGCCCGCTGGATATTGTTTTTACAATTGATGAGAACGAATGGAATGGCATCCGGTCGCTACAGCTGAAGGTGCTCGACATTCGGAAAAGTGAATGAATAACAGAAGATTTCCTGGCACATTTTTATAAATTCAGATTATTCTAATGACCCAATTCATCAACTACCTGCAATATTTTTTTTACCTGGCCAACAACTGGAACATCCGGATCGCTACCCACATTATTTCGAAAGAAGTGAAAGGCGAAAAAAAGTATGGTGTGATTACCACCGGCGCGGACGAGTTAAACACGCTTACAGAAAAAGGAATAGACATAGAACACGCCACTATCTACATGCCCGCCAGCTATGATCTTTTGGAAGATGTTTTCGCTAACGTTCCCATCACCTCATTCAAACATTTTATAGACATTGGCTGCGGCAAGGGAAGAGTTCTTTGCGTGGCTGCACAAATGGGCATTAGAAAAGTAACCGGTATCGATTTTTCGAAAGCGTTTTGTGATGCTGCTAAACTTAACCTTGCAAAAACAAAATTACTTTTTCCGGCACTTCAATATAAAGTGCTGAACAACGATGCCTTCTATTTTGAGATACCGGACGATACAGATTGTATTTTCCTCTTTAATCCGTTTGATGAGGTTATAATGAGCGGCGTTATCGAAAATATTGACATGAGTCTGGAAAGAGCGCCAAGGGAGATCTCGGTAATCTATGCCAACCCTCTCCAAAAACATTTATTTTTAAACAACGGGTATCAACAAATCTTTCACCGTAAAAAACTAACGTACCTGGAAGCCATCGTGCTAACAAAAAGCCCCGGCCAAAGCCGGGGCTAAAAGAATATATATCGCTTCCTTAATTTTTATTACCGAGAAGATCCACACTGCGGCTGATAAACTCGGTGAGGTTTTTACCGGTAAGCAAACCCTGGGATAACAATGCAAGGTCTCCTAGGTTTTTCACCAGCTTTTGTTGTTTGTCTGCCTCCGGCTCTGCAAGTATATTACCAAATATGGGGTGATTACCATTGACGGTAAGGTTTACTTCATCCGGCATTTGGGCATAAAAAGAAGCCATGCCTCCGCCAACGGCAGCCATATCTTTCATGCGACGCATTTGCTCAGGCCGCGTAGCCGTTACCGGTGGTGCATCTGCACTCAGGCCTTTTACTTCTACGTTAATGTGTAAACCTTCCTGGGGATGTTCAAACAATGTTTTTAATTTATCGGACTCTTCTTTGCTTAACACACTATCTGCCGGCTCCGTTTTATCTACCAGGTTGTCTGCAATATCTGCATCCACCCGGGTAAAAATTGTGTCAGACCACTTCATTTCCACGCTGTTGATAAACGCTGCATCCACCAGGGTTTCCATTTTTACTACGGAATAGCCTTTTGTTATTGCCTGCTGAACATAGGCATCCTGCTGTACGGGATTGGTGGTGTATAACACGACTTGTTTACCCTCCTTATTTTTCTGAGCAGCAGTGGCATTTTTATATTCATCAAGGGTGTAAAATTTCCCTGTAGTATCCTGCATCACGAAAAATTTATTAGCTTTTTCCAGGAACTTATCATCTGTCATCATGCCGTACTTAACAAACAAACCCAGGCTCTCCCACTTTTCTTCAAATGCCGGGCGATCCGTATTGAAGATCTCTTCCAGTTTGTCGGCTACCTTTTTGGTGATGTGCGCGTTGATTTTTTTTACGTTCGGATCACCCTGTAAGTAACTCCGGCTAACGTTCAACGGAATATCCGGGCTGTCAATTACACCATGCAGCAACATTAAAAATTCCGGAACAATGTCTTTCACTTCGTCTGTCACAAACACCTGGTTGCTGTAAAGCTGGATTTTATTTTTCTGGATTTCATAGCTCTGTTTAATTTTAGGGAAGTATAAAATTCCGGTAAGATTAAAAGGATAATCAACATTTAGATGGATCCAGAATAATGGTGTTTCACTAAAAGGATATAATTCCCTGTAAAAGTTTTCATACTCTTCTTTAGTAAGTTCCGAAGGTTTTTTTATCCATGCAGGATGGGTATTATTGATCGCCTTTTCTGCAACAGGCTCTTCGCCCTCTTTTAGCTCTGCCGGTTTTTCACCGGCTACATTAAAGTAAATGGGAACAGGCAGAAACTTACAGAACTTTTCCAACACTTCCTTCACCCGGTGTTCTACCAGGAATTCTTTGCTCTCGTCATTCAGGTGCATCACAATTGAAGTACCCCGATCTGCTTTTTCAGTATCTTCCAACATAAATTCAGGGCTGCCATCACACTCCCATCGAACTGCCTGGGCATCATCCTTATAACTTTTACTAAAAACTTCCACCTTGTCGCTTACCATAAACGAACTGTAAAAACCCAGTCCAAAGTGACCAATAATATTGGCTTCATTTTGCCCCTTGTATTTCTGCAAAAATTCTTCTGCCCCACTAAAGGCAACCTGGTTCAGGTATTTGTCTATCTCCTCGCCTGTCATGCCAACCCCTTTATCTGCAATAGTCAATGTGCCTTTTTCCTTGTCTATTGTTACATCAATTCTGAGGTCTCCCAATTCGCCCTTTGCTTCCCCGATAGAGGACAGGGTTTTGATCTTTTGGGTGGCGTCCACTGCATTACTGACAAGTTCACGGATAAAAATGTCATGTTCACTGTATAAAAACTTTTTGATAATGGGAAAAATATTCTCCGTTTGTACCCGTATGTTACCTTTTTGCATATAAAATATATTTTAAAAATATTGTCATCATTTGGTTGCAAAAGCAATACCAACAACATCCGGCGGCAAATATGGCAGTTCGCTACAGGGATTGCTGAAGTGGTAAAACTTTTCTCAGCCCCGTAGGCAATGCCCCCTTTATTGATAGCATAGGCCTTAAAACAGTAGGTTGTATTCTGACCGAGGCGGCTAACCATTGTTGTAAAGGTGCCGGCCAGATTAGCCGCACCCACCCAGGTACCCTGGCCATTTGCAAAACCGCTGATGCCATTGTATTCCACTCCATAACCGGTAACATTACTGCAACCGTTCGCTGTGATATTTCGAGACAAAAGAACAGCGTTTGCCATTACTTCTGATGAGGAACCCGTAGTTACTTTCGGAGTTGCCTTCACCCCGGTTCCGGCAACGGCTACCAAAATAGGGCCGGCCCCACCACCGGGTACCTGAATGCTCCCCATCCAAGATGGACAGCTGGTGAAGAAAATTTCACAAAAAGGATCTGTGAAAAAATACCGCCAGGCTTGGGTACATCATGATAATTAAGAAAGTAGATTAACATAGGGTGAATAACTAATACCAAAATTTCCTATGTAAAAACCGCATAACCGTTATTTTTGAATACTTAAACAAATCTTATGAAGAAATCTTTTACAAAACATCTCACCCTTTTTGTATTTATGTTGAGTATCGCGATCTCTGCGAAAACACAACTTTTAGTGGCGGATTTTCCATTTTCTGGTAACTTAAGTGCTAATGGATGGAACGCCGTTACTACCGGTGCGGGAGTCAACCCCGTGGCCACGACAACAGGCCTATCCTATACAGGCTTCTCAGGCAGCGGTGTCGGTAATGCTGCTTTGTTGAGTAACCTGGGAGGTGAAGACGTCAATATCAGCTTTGCCAGCCAGGCGACAGACGGTCAGAGCATTTACTACTCGACAATGGCAAATGTGACTGACGCTGCTGCAACAAAAGCAGGCGATTATTTTTTGCATATCGGCGCTGGCGGCGGGGCAACATTTTCCAGTTTTGCGGCAAGGGTATTTGTGCGGGTTACCGCTACAGGTGTAAATTTTGGGTTGAGCAACACTTCTACTGCCACATGGGGTGCTACAAATTTTTCGAAAAACACTACCTATTTAATTATAGTAAAATACACGATCAGCGTTGCCGGTAATGATCCGGCCAGTCTTTGGGTGATTCCAACCGGCCTACCATTGACAGAAGCTGCAGCAGGCACCCCCGAAGTTATAAACTCGGGCACAGACGGTCAAAATACCATCAATGCCGTTGGTTTACGTCAAGGTTCAGCAAGTACCTCCGTGCAGACAGTAGTGGATGGTTTGAGGATCGGCTTAACCTGGGCTGAAGTAACACCCAGCGCAGTTGCTGGGCCAGTGATCTCAGCTGGAGGAAATATTACAAACCTGGTGTCCACTGCAGGTACCGCATCAGCGGAGGCATCCTATACCCTTTCAGCAACCAGCCTTTCTCCGTTGGCTGACAATATCACTGTAACAGCAAGTGCCGGACTTGAAATCTCTTTGGTGAGCGGCGGGCCATATGTAACAACAGCTATCCTGGTTCCTTACACCGGCGGAGTTTTGGCAAATACAACCGTATATGTACGTATTGCAGCTTCCGCGGCACAAGGAACATTTTCAGGCAGTATTGCCAACTCAGGCGGCGGAGCTACTACCGCAACTGTAACAGTTAACGGCGGTGTAGCCCAAAATTATTATAACACTAAAGCTAACCTGGGGCTCACCAATGTGGGCACCTGGAGCTCTGCCCTGAATGGCGCAGGTGCTTCCCCGGCTAATTTTACCGCCCCGTACCAGTACTTTAATATCGTAAATCAGGCAAATGCCAACTACACAGGTGTTTGGAATGTTACTGGTACTGCATCTAAAGTGATTGTAGGTGACGGCACCGGATCGCTCACATTCGAGATAAGTCCGGGTGCCGATTCAGTTACTTCCGCAACTAAAATTGATGTGTTGAATAATGGCTTGTTAACTATTTATAACAATAGAATTCCTTCCCTCAATCTCCTTGCTACTGGTTCCACTGTGAACTTTAACCAATTTGGCACAACCACCGCAGACACGATAAAAATTCCTGCGATTTCCTATTACAACTTGTATCTCACCAACGGGTTGAAATATTTCACCGGTAATACAACGACTGTCCGCGGAGAATTGCTGGCAGATGCTGTAGTTGGCATGAACGGGCCCAACTCCTCGCCATTTGCCACCATCAATGCATTTGGGAATGTAAACTTCGCGAACCTGAGCTCGTTTGATCCTTTACCGGGCGGCGATATCGGCAGGGTTACCCTTAAGATGAATGGCCCTGGTCCAACACAACAGTTGAACGGTGACGGCACTGAAATAAGAGTTTTCAGGTTACAACGGGATTCGACTTCTGCGAATACCATCCTGCTGGGCGCTAACACTGCACTAACGCTTGGCAACGGATCCAGCGGTGGTCTACAGTTGAGTCCTGCTGCAACAACACTGTCTCTGGGAGCAAATACAATGAATTTTATAGGTGCTGCAGTTTCTACTTCCTCTGCACTAGGCAAAATTTCCACCTTGTTGGGCAGCATTAATGTATTAAAATCAGTAGGTACAACAGATGCCGGTACTTTAAGGTTTAATCCTGGTTCGTCTCTGACACAGTTTACTCTTAATCTTGGACCGGCTGTTACAAGAGACTCTATTACTATCGCCGACAATATTTCAGCCGGTTTGGTAAACTTGCTGAAAGGAAAAATAGTAATGACCGCAGGTGATACGCTTTCAGCCCTGGTAATGTCGGCTCCTACAGTTGCCCCCTACGCCTTTGTGGATGGAGCGGTAAGATTAACAGGGACTGCTAACCTTGGATTTGCGGTGGGTAAAGGAAACAATTTTGCCCCGGTGGGCATTAGTGATTTTGGCGGCACTACAAAAACTTACACAGTTCATTATTTTAATACAGGTTACGGAAACTATGCTATTGATCCGGCTACGCTTGCTGCGTTTCCTAATTATGATGTCAGCAGGTCACTTTACTGGAATGTAACCTCCAATGACGCCGGCCTTTACAATGCTGTATTTGGCTACACTGATGCTGCTGCCGGTATCATTAATCCATTAGCACTGCGCATGGCTCACTTTGATAACACAGATTGGGCAGACCGGGGCGGTGCGCCTGATCCAACTAATACGGTTACCGGCGGTGTGGTACTGGTGCCTGCCATAAACGTTTTCGGACCATTCACTTTTTCTGCCCTGGCTGCAGGAATAGTTCCGGTAAACCTGGCTGTTTTTGCTGCCCAGAAAGCCGGCTCATTTACCAAATTGAGCTGGACCACAGAGCAGGAGATCAACAGCAAAGAATTTGCCGTAGAAAGATCAATTGATGGTGGAAGAACCTGGACATCTATCGGGGTTGTTCCTGCCGCAGGAAACAGCAGTGTAAAACGCCTCTATAACTTTATGGATAACGCACCCGTAAAAGGAGTGAACCTCTATCGCTTAAGAGCAGTTGATATGGATAACAGGTTCAAAAATTCTGATACGAAAGCAGTGTTGTTTGGACAGGCTGATGCGGTGTTGATTACGCCCAATCCTGCCAGCAGTTTTGTGAATGTTTACATGGGTAAAAACAACAACAGCCTCAGCCAGATCCTTGTACTGGATGCGAATGGGAAACTGGTAGAAAAGATCTCAACATCTGATCAGTCTTACCAGATCAACGTTTCCCGGTATTCAAAAGGACTGTACGTGATAAAAATTATCGGTACCGATAACACCAGCACCCAAAAAGTGATCATCCAATAAAGAAACAATCTTCAAATATCAAAATCCCCCTGGTTCTCCGGGGGGATTTTTAGTTTAGCGTACCTGGCTTAAACGATCTCGATTTCATCCGGAGTAAGTGGCGTAATATTTTTAAATCGCAGGAAGATATTCCCGGTTGTGATAACATCCTTCTGGCAATAAACGGCTATACGTTTTAAATTGGCTTCCCTCTCTTCTGCAGATCCATTCCAGTAAAGATCGCCAACCATACTTCCATCGATGTCATCCTTTGGGGAAGCAATGCCCATTGCAGCAGCCAGTAATTTTAAGGAAGTAAAATTTTTATAGTCACCAAAACGCCAGTATTGAAAGGTGTCCACGATATTGGTCTCCCAGGGTTTCATGTTCTGAAAATCCAGGTACCGGGGAATGGGAAGATAATTAATGAGCAACCTGCGGCAGATAAATGGTATGTCAAACTCTTTGATGTTATGCCCCGCGAAACACCAGCGATGGTTGATACTTTCTATTTTGGTAACAGTAGTCAGGAAATCCTCCAGCACCTGTTTCTCATCATGGCCATAAAAAGATTTAACCCGCATCCGCAGGGCTGGTTCTTTTGTAAAATACGCCATGCTGATACAAATGATCTTTGCAAACTCAGCCATCACGCCTGCGCGTTTGGGATAGAAGTCTTCGGCAGTTATCCCTTCAGGTAAACTAAACTGCGTTTTCTCCTGCCAGAGAATCTTCCATTCTTCTTCCAGTTTTTCGTAGGAAGGAGATACAGATGCGGTCTCGATGTCGATGATGATCAGGTCTTCGGGGCGGATTTGTTGCATAGCAGGCTATTTTGTACAAAGTACAAAGTGAAAAAACAAACTGCGTAGGAAATTTCCCCTTTGTTTAAAAGGTTAACCCGATAAACACCTGTATCGCCTGGTTCTTCCAGGACTGCCGGTCATCGATGGCATTGATATCGGTGAGGCCCAACTTATACCGGGCACCAATATTTACCAGCGGGAGTTGTACCCATAAGCCGCCAATTGCGCTCCATTCGCCGTTTTTGTAGATATCGCCGCTTGTGCGAAGGCTATCCACCGTTTGTTTTAGTAAACCACCATAAGCCGGGCCTAACTGTAACTTCACACGTTTGCTTGGCCCCACATTTATGTTGAGAAACAGAGGCACTTCCAGGTAATTCAACGTTGCTTTTTTCTGGCTCCCATCCCGGAAAATATCATCATAGATCTCTCCCGGATCATCGGAAAATTCTGATTGGGTCTGCACGAAGTTTACCTCGGGTTGTATACCAAACCGGCGACTGAAATTAAATTGCACGAAACCGCCCGCCTGGAAATTAAAATTGAATCCCTCCTGGTACGATTTCCCGGAAATTTTGTTCACATTTGCGCCGAGCTTTGCACCGAACCGAAAAAACCTTTCCTGCTCCGTTTCCACTTTGCCGCTTTGCGCATGCAATGAAAAAGAAAGTGACAGGAGGAGGAGCGATAAAGAGAGTTGGCGGATCTTCATGGTAAACTTTTAAGGTAGCCCGCTAAAATTATACCACGAATGTTTAGTAGGGCTACAGATGCAACAAACAAAAACCCCGCTCTTTTCAGAACGGAGCTCCTTATTAAAATCAGTTCAGGTGCTTACGCTTCGATCTTCACTTTACCTTTTGTTTTCGCCATCACTTCTTCTGCAGTGTTATTTGGTGATTGAGAATTATAACTGAGCTCTATGCTTAGAAGTAGCTCGACTACCTGATAATGAACAAAGTTGGGTTATATGACGAAACATTTCTCTCAGTGGAACTTTGGCTTTCATAACCTGTAAACCATGCTTGCTGTCTATTTGCTAATTTACAACTCGTAGCTGTCCCACCTCGTGCAAATTCCCAGATGTACCTCAACCTGTGATTGTCTGCTAATGACCTTAGGCTGGGTTATCTTAGTACTGTAAGTGACCTCTATAAGGGAAATTTCCCGCTGCGATGTCATCCTTGAAGTCCAACCGCCCCGAAACACCTTCAAAAACGCCCGTCCCGCTTCCATTTGTAATAGGATGTTGACAACGTCCGAAAATTTCAGCACCTAAGTAAGATCCGTCGGGGGCGCAACCCTCAAACTTTGACTCAAATTTGTAACTCGTCCAGAAGGTACCACTGCCCCCATTATATGTGCCAACAAAATATTCTCTCCCTGTTTCCCGGTATGTTCCGCTCGGTGAGCAATCGAAATCATCTACAAAAACATAGAAACAACCCATAATATCCCCAGTCATTTTAACGGCATAGGTAGCACCCTGACCTACAGCGTCGCATTCGGCAGCTGTTGCATAAAAGCCAAGCCCCGAAATCTGGGATGCTCCACTGGACTCCCCCGATACCTGCGACGCTACCCTGGCGAGCTGTATATTTTCACTTTCAATACTTTGATTTTGTACACCCTCTTTTTTACACGAAAGGAATAATATTCCAGTCGCCGTGAGCAAGAATAGCTTTTTCATTTTGTTTAATTTTTAAAAGTTAATAATTTAAATGCTTAGGAATTACCAGATGACTGGCATAGATTTTATCTATTTTTTCCAAAGTGAGATAGGCTAATCAGATAGTGAATTTTGTCGGGATTTACCTGTGGGCATTAGAGGTACTAAAATAATAACAAGCCGAAAAATACTTTTGGGGAGAAAAATATTCGTTTAAAAGTAAATAACAAATCATGAAATTGCAAGCGGGATAACTTGTTTATCCAGGAATATTTTAAATCCACCTTCTCCGGCTCTCTTCCCGACCACGTTTCTAAAGACCCTGGGGGAGCAGGTGGCGTTTTGCTGATGAGTGTCGCTGATCTTTAGTTGTTAGTGGTGCCAACCCTGGAAACGAACATACTAATTCGTGGGCAGGAGGCTAATGTATTCTAGCAAAAATGCAATCAAAATTTCACATTGCTGTATTGTACATGTCCCAATTCTAGTGTAACATCGGGGTATTGAAAGTTGGCAGGTGACACAAGGATGCTGCCATAGGATGCAAATGCTGGTAACAAAAAGCCCCGTTCTTTTTAGAACAGGGCTTAAATAATTTGCAATTAAAAATTAATCTTCAATCTTCACTTTGCCTTTTGCCTTAGCCATCACTTCTTCTGCAATATTGTTTGGTGCAGGAGAATAATGACTGAACTCCATGGTAGAAGTTGCACGGCCTGAAGATAATGAACGCAATTGCGTTACATAACCAAACATTTCGCTCAATGGAACCTTGGCTTTAATAACCTGCACACCATGTTTGCTATCCATACCTTCCAGCATACCACGCCGACGGTTCAGATCACCTGTAACGTCACCCATGTATTGATCAGGAGTAAGTACTTCCACTTTCATGATTGGCTCAAGCAACACTGGTTTTGCTTTACGGCCTGCTTCGCGGTAACCTTGTTTTGCGCAAAGCTCAAAACTCATTGCATCACTATCTACCTGGTGGAAGCTACCATCAAACACACGCACTTTCATGCTCTCCATGGGATAGCCGGCAAGAACGCCTGTTGTCATGGCAGTTTCAAAACCTTTCTGGATAGCCGGAACAAATTCTTTAGGAATAGATCCTCCAAACAAACCGTTTACAAACTGGAAGTTTGATTTACCTTCTTTCAAAAACTCTTCGTCTGCGGGGCCGATCTCAAATACGATGTCTGCAAATTTACCACGACCACCGGTTTGTTTTTTCAGGGTTTCCCTGTGTTCAATTGAGTTGTGGAATGCTTCTTTGTACGCAACCTGCGGGGCACCCTGGTTGATCTCCACTTTAAACTCACGGCGCATACGATCTACTATGATCTCCAGGTGCAACTCGCCCATTCCACTAAGGATGGTCTGCCCTGTGTCTTCATCCGTTTTTACACGAAGCGTTGGATCTTCTTCTACCAGTTTAGCAATGGCCATGCCCATTTTATCTACGTCGGCCTGTGTTTTTGGTTCAACAGCAACAGAGATTACAGGCTCCGGGAAAGTCATTGCTTCCAACACGATCGGGTTGTCTTCGTTACACAGCGTATCACCGGTTTTAATGTCTTTAAAACCTACAGCAGCGCCGATGTCACCTGCTTCAATATAATCAACAGGGTTTTGTTTGTTGGCATGCATCTGCATGATACGACTGATACGCTCATTCTTTCCAGTACGGGTATTCAATACATAAGAACCAGAATCTAAACGACCGCTATATGCCCGGAAGAATGCAAGGCGACCTACGAAAGGATCTGTCATAATTTTAAATGCCAAAGCACTGAATGGTTCTTTTGGATCACAATGACGTAACAGTTCTTCGCCAGTGTCGGGGTTTACACCTTTTACCGCTTCAATGTCCATTGGACCTGGCAAATAACGAACTATAGCATCCAATGCAGTTTGTACACCTTTGTTTTTGAAAGATGAACCACACATCATCGGGATGATGCTGATATCGATGGTTGCTTTACGAATCGCAGCATGAATCTCATCTTCAGTAATCGTATTAGGATCATCAAAGAATTTTTCTAAAAGTTTCTCGTCATAATCTGCAACGGCTTCGATTAAATGTTGCCTCCACTCGTTCACTTCATCAATCATATCTTCGGGAATAGGCACTTCATTGTAAGTCATACCTTGTCCTGCTTCATCCCAAATCATTCCTTTCATGGTGATCAAATCTACCACTCCTTTAAAACCATCTTCTGCACCGATTGGCAATTGCAAAGGCACCGCTTTGGCACCCAGCATTTCTTTAATTTGTTTTACAACATTCAAGAAATCGGCTCCCGCACGATCCATCTTATTTACAAACCCTACACGTGGTACTTTGTATTTGTTTGCCTGGCGCCAAACGGTTTCACTCTGCGGCTCCACGCCACTTACTGCGCAAAACAAGGCCAGCAAACCATCCAATACGCGTAAAGAACGTTCTACTTCCACCGTAAAATCCACGTGGCCGGGGGTATCAATAATGTTGAATTTATATTGTTTTGTATCAGGTGTTTTCTTGTTCTGCACCATTGGAAAGTTCCAAAAACAAGTGGTAGCAGCACTGGTAATTGTGATACCCCTTTCCTGTTCCTGGGCCATCCAGTCCATAGTAGCCGCACCATCATGCACCTCTCCTATTTTATGGTTTACACCTGTGTAGTAAAGTATCCGTTCGGTGGTGGTCGTTTTGCCCGCATCAATATGCGCTGCAATACCAAAATTTCGTTGATAACGTAAATCAGCCATTATATTAAATTGTTATTTGTTAAAAAGATGTGTTGTAATTGTGTCTATGCCCAGCCGTAGATCTTTGATCAGCTTTATTGGCGTCGCACTCTTAGACTTTTGTTTGTTAATGAGCATAACTCCCCGAGGTTGAACCATGCATTTTTAGCCGGTTCGGGGTTCGATATGATTTTTTTATGCTCTCATATAATGCTAAATAAGTACCGCTCCAGCCATGTTCTGCTTCACCTTTTAGCGGCGCAAAGATAAGGGGATTTTGTATCGTAGCAAGGGGTTTGGAAATAATTTAGGAGAATGGATTGTAGGCGGGGGATGTGAATGGGCAGACCACCCTCTTGTAGCAAAAAAAAATGCAGCTGTTAAGCTACATTTTTTTTGCTATTATAGAACCAGTTACTAAGAGTTCAGATAGCCAACTACTATTATAAGCCCAGCTCTAAACAATAAATGGATCCACTATTGCTAATACCTGTGCCTTTGTTAATGGTTCATCAAATGCCTCGCTGGCATCTTCTGCAGTGATACTGAATCCGTTTATCCCCACTACACTTACTCCCGCCTGGGTTGTTAGCTCTTCGCCGTTATAGCTGGGCTGTACCAAAGGAGTAGCAATGCCGCTCTGGTTCAATGTGATCCAAGGCTGCAGCAGAACCCCCGCTGGAACCAGTAATCCATTCCTTCTCCTGATTTCACGGACATGAGACGCATGCCTTGCCTCTACGGAGTGTATGCGTAAGGCAGCCCTTAGCACTTCATTACTGCTGATGAGGTTTCCCGCCTGTCCTTTGTAGGCACGGACACCGGTATCTTCAAAAGTTTGAGAAACAGCAAGGAATACTCCATAATCACTGAACACTGTAGCAAAAGGACCAGCCATAGATCCATTACCGGCAGTGAAGTCAAAGGTTGGTTTGGCAACAGGCGTTCCGCCTAATGCAACTATTGTGGAACGCAGAAATTCAACGTGGGCTAGTTCATGGTCACGGATTGTTACAAATGCAGGCTCGTCTATTGCCGCAATTAATCCCGAAGCATTCAGGCCCCTCACATAAAATTCAGCTTCCAGATACTCAAGCGTCAAAGCAAAATTCAACACATCTAAAATTTGCTGGGTTGCAGTTTGACCATATGATTTCTGAAACATGGAACCCAAAGCCAAAGGTATTGCTGCCAGGGCTGCCTTACCGGAAAAAGATGCGAATTTTTTGATGGCCTCCCTACGGCCATCGAGGCGCTCATAAACTTCCGGGTCTGTTTTTTCTATTTCTTCTATAATATTGTAGACATTCATAATAATAAATTTTAAGAGGTGGGTAAATTTTGTGCAAGAATCTTTGTAGCTACGAAAGGGTCAACGGCTGCTAACACTTCCGGAGGTGTGGCATACAGGTCTAACCCCATCGCATTAACTGCCGTACTATCTGCGAAACTTCCATAACTTAACAAATCCCGAATAGTAGCTGCGTGGCGTGCTTCCACAGAAACAATTTTGCCTGCAAACAACAAATAATCCGCACTTTGTAAAAGTTCTCCGGCACCGTTATAAGCAGATACACCGGTATCTTCAAAAACCTTTGCTGTACCTAGCACACTTGCGCGGCTGTCAAAATTAATAGAACTGAAATCTACTATCAACCCACCAATGCGAGCATCTCCCAATACGTTTTTAAACCATTCTCTGTGAGCAATTTCATGATCCCTTATATCTGTCAGGTATTCCATTTCTTTAGCAGAAATTCCTGAGTAAGGGGTGGCAATTACCTGGATGTAAAAAGCCGCCTCCAGTTGTTCAAGGGCATAAGCATAATTAAGAATCCCGATATCTCCTTCTCCCAGGTTTACTACTGCCTTACCTCCATCTTTGCCTCCACCTTGTGAACGCAGCTCCTGAGCTAAGAACTCATCTCCGTTTTGGCTGATTTCTTTTTTACAGGAAGTGGCCAATAGAAGTCCTGCTGCAGATAATCCGGCATAACTAAGGAAGCTTCGCCTGGATCGCAGAGAAATGTTATCCCCTGCAGAAGATCCCTCTTCCAGAGAATTTGAGAATTTTTTTTGCATAATAATTGTTTTTTAAGTGTAAGTAAAGTATTCAATAAGCCATAGAAACACTTACTGAGTTGAATATGCATGCTGTTATCCAGGGAGGCAAAAAGAGGAGTGATTCAGGAGATAATGGAGAGAATATTTGTCTGCCATAAAAAACGGCCGGTGGGTTCTAATGGAATATTAATTACCCAGCCGTTGGTTACTTGCTGTTTACGATTCAACATTTATGCCAGCGAGTTTTGTTAAGTGTTCCCCCAATAAAAGATAGCTTTCGTAAAACAAGTGTGTCTACAGGATGGGAACAAAGGGGATATGGGGAAATTATGATAATCTTAAATCCCCAGTATTAGCGCGATGCAGGAAATTACCCTGAAGAGGTACAGTATCCAATTTAAACGATATTGGGTAGGCACCAGGTACTAGCCATTTTCCTTTTCCTGGGAATCTTGATGAGGTAAACAATGGCTTCACAATTCTTTGATCTTATTCAAGTTAAGCTAATAAGGATTGGGAAATATCCCTGTAATGAATAAACCGAAGGTTTTTCATTTGTTCTTTTGTTTGTTCGTCTTCAAATCCTGCAACAAGCAAAACGGCCTTTGAGGGGGAGTGCTGTAAAAGATCCTCCATCTCGCTCAATTTAAGAGTATGCCTCCGGGAAATGCAGGTAACCAGGTAATCAGGTTGTTTAATTTGTAAAACCGATCTTAGTTTTTCAAACGAAATGTTCGTACCCATGTACATTACTTTAATACCATTGCTTTTAAAAACATAGTTGAAGTAAAGGAGCAACAGGTCAAAATGATCACCTTCTGTCAAAAATAAAAGAGCAGATATTTCTCTTCGGGTAGGTGGGATCACTTTTTCGATTCCAACTATTAATTTTGTTCTAACGGAAGTAACGGCAAAATCGATGGCACTTTCGCAATTTTTACAGGAAAAAAGCGCCGTTTTTTCAAGAAATGGAATAATGATCTCTTTAATGGCTTTATCAAACCCCCAAACCTTGCAACAGTTTTCCAGCACGTCATCAAACTCTTCTGTATTCATCGAATACATACTTATGATGAGCTTGTTTATTTCCAGGCATTCCCTGTCCTCTTCGTTTACCAGGCTTAGTAAGGATTTTTCAATATCCATTTTACCCATCGCTGCCAGCCGGGATATTTTAATACCTGCCTTATTGAGTAAGGTCAACTTTAGCAAATAGTCCACTTCATCCAGGGTATAATTCCTGACATTGCCAACACTTCTATTTGGCTTGACAACAGTAAACCTTTTTTCCCATACACGCAATGTGTGAGCTTTTACACAGGAGAGGTTAGCAACATCTGCAATGGAGAAGAGTTTCATAAATAAATCCGGTTATAGATTTAGTTACGATTTTGTTTAAACATTGGATTTAAAAACAAGCAGGCTTTAAACACAACTTAGAAACCGGTCATCATCACTAATATAGTATAGCTGCTTTAGAACCTACGCTCAAAATAGGCATCTTTCTGGCTCATTTATTTCAAACAAAGTTTTAAAAACTATAAAGATGGTTGATAGCGATGCTTCCATTTTAATCTGCGGTTTAAAAGTAAATTGATGGTAAGCAGCTAAATCTTATTCTTAATTACATGTAGGAGGCTTTTCTTAAATATCTACTTTAATGGGTTTACACAAAAAAGCCGCTCCTTACAGAACGGCTTAAAAACTATTTATTAAATTAAAAAATTAAATTCTAAAGTGAGCGAAAGCTTTGTTAGCCTCTGCCATACGGTGTGTATCTTCTTTTTTCTTGTAGGAGGCGCCTTCACCCTTGCTTGCTGCAACGATCTCATTGGCTAATTTATCCGCCATACTACGACCATTCCTATCCCGGCTGTATTTCACCATCCACTTAATGCTAAGGGAGATCTTCCTGTCCGGGCGAACTTCCGCGGGGATCTGGAAAGTAGCACCACCAATTCTGCGGCTACGAACCTCCACTCCGGGAGTAATATTGGTCAGGGCTTTTTTCCAAACTTCGTATCCGTCTTCACCGGTAACTTTAGCAACCTTATCCAACGCATCATAAAAAATATTAAAGGCTCCGCTTTTTTTACCTTCCCACATTAAGTTATTTACAAAACGGGTTACCAGTTTATCATTAAACTTAGGATCCGGGGCTAAGGGGAGTTTCTTTGCTTGTGCTTTACGCATTGTTTTTATCTTTTTCGTTGTGGCGCTTCTGCGGCCAGGAACTGTTATTTATTATTTTTTAGCTCTTTTTGTTCCGTATTTGCTACGGCTTTGCTTACGATCTTTCACACCGGCGGTATCCAGGCTACCCCGTACAATATGGTAACGTACACCTGGTAAGTCTTTTACCCTGCCCCCACGGATCAAAACGATACTGTGTTCCTGCAGGTTGTGGCCTTCACCCGGAATATAGGCAATCACCTCAATCTTATTGGTGAGACGAACCTTAGCCACCTTACGAAGGGCAGAGTTTGGTTTTTTTGGAGTTGTGGTATAAACCCTGGTGCAAACACCGCGGCGCTGAGGGCAGGCATCTAAGGCCCTTGACTTACTCTTAGCCTTGATAATTTCTCTCCCTTTTCTTACTAATTGTTGAATAGTTGGCATTAATTAACCTTTTTTTTCGGACGGCAAAGGTATGTATTATGCTTTAATAAAGAAGCAGAATTCAAAAAAATATTGGTTTTTTTTAGAGTTTACATGAAAAACCGCCACAGGGGCGGTTTAACAAGTACAAATAGCGTAACATTTCGTCAGATTTTTTCCATCCAATGATGCGTGTCCGATGCCCTGCCGTACCGGATATTGTTTAACCTTGTTTTCACTTCCGGCGCGGCTTTCCAGCTGTCTACGTTAAACACCATCACATAATCCTTGTATCTCAGCTCCTTAATGAGTGAAATGGTGGCTGCTGTACCGGTACCAAACACTTCTTTTAACGTTCCCGCCTTATGCGCATCGATTACTTCGTCTATACCCAGTGATCGCTCTTCCACCGCATAGCCCATGTCCTTAAGCACCTGGATAACGCTATCCCTGGTTACCCCCGCCAGGATGGTGCCCTGCCCAAGGTCTGGAGTGACTGCTACATTCCCGATAATAAAAAATACGTTCATAGTGCCACATTCCTGCACGTATTTATGCTCAAAGGCGTCCGTCCATAACACCTGGTCATAACCTTTCTTTTTTGCTTCCGCCGTAGCAAACATCGCTGCCCCATAATTACCGGCTGCTTTGGCGTAACCAATTCCCCCTGGAACGGCCCGTACAAACTGCTCTTCCACGTAGATACGCATTGGAGTGCTGTAGTATGGTCCGGTCGGACTCAGGATGATCATGAATTTGTACTTATCACTTGGTTTTACGCCAATCATTTCATCACTGCTGAACATAAAAGGGCGAATATAAAGGGAATGATCAGGTTGAGACGGGATCCAGTTGATATCGAGTTTTATAAGTTGTTTTATGCCGTCCATGAATATATATTCGGGAACCTCCGGCATTTGCATCCGCCGGGCAGAAATGTTAAACCGTTTGAAATTATCCATCGGCCTGAAAATCTGGGCTTCCCCTTTCGGGTTTTTATAGACTTTAATGCCCTCAAAAATAGCCTGCCCATAATGAATAGCTGCTAAAGATGGCTCCAATAAAAGCGGCTGGTAAGGTTTGATCTCCGGTGTTTTCCACTCTCCATCCTCGTAATCCACTTCCAGCATATGATCTGTAAAATATTTGCCAAAGGGGATATTTTCCAGGTTAATGTCGTTCAGTTTACTCCTTTCTGCCTTAGTGATAATAAAATCTGCAGCTGCAATCATAATCATTAATTTTACTGCAAAGAAACGAAAATATCAGGGCAGTAAAAAACGCTTTCATGAGTTTAGACAATATTCAATTAAGTCCTTTCTTAGTTCAGCAATTATATAGAAAAAACTTATTTGACATGCAGGGTGTGCAACCAGAACGGCCGGTTCCGGCGGTAGCAACTATCCCCCATCTGGGGAAAAATGAAAAAAATATACTGGTCGTTGTAGATGCCCCAGGTACTGCCTTCCTGCCGGATGAAGACCTGAATTTACTGGTCCGGATATTGACAGCCTGCAATTTGTCCCTCGCTGATGTGGCGCTGGTGAACTACAACAACAATACCAGCCTGAACTATGAAAACCTGATGGAAAAATTTAAACCAGTCAGCATTTTTTTATTCGGTGTCAAACCCGCCAACCTGGAATTTCCGCTTCACTTCCCCTATTTTCAACTTCAGCAATACAATAAGCAGACTTATATAAGTGCCCCAGCATTAAACCAGCTCTCCGCCGATAAAGAACAGAAGAAAGAGTTATGGGCCTGCCTTCAGAACTATAATTCCAGTAACTGAACCCAATGCAATTGAAGTCTTTAATTTTTGCGACCAACAATCAACACAAAATAGCCGAGATCAGGTTTGTACTTGGGGATAGGTTTGCCATAAAAACCCTTAAAGAGTCGGGGATTGATATAGAGATCCCGGAGCCACATGACACGCTCGAAGAAAATGCGATGGAAAAATCAGCGGTCATTCACGGGCTCACTGACAAAGACTGCTTTAGTGAAGACACTGGCCTCGAAGTAACTGCCCTGGGGGGTGCGCCGGGCGTAAAAAGTGCCCGGTATGCCGGTGAGGATGCTAACTTCGAAAACAATATCAGCAAACTGCTGGCGGAACTTAGTGGAATAAGCGAGCGCAGTGCCCGGTTCCGAACAGTGATATCGCTTCTGCTGGACAATAAAGAATACCAGTTTGAGGGAATTTGTCGGGGGAAAATCACCGAAGTAAAAAAAGGCGATAACGGTTTCGGATATGATCCCGTATTTATTCCCGAAGGCGCTGATAAAACGTTTGCAGAGATGAGTATCGATGAAAAAACAATCTACAGCCACCGAAAAAAAGCTACCCAAAAATTAATCGCATTCTTAAATAATTACAATGTCCAGGATTAAGATCGACCTCCCGGAAAAAATAGTAGCAGTCATTGAAGTACGGGTGCGGATCTCGGATATTAATTACGGTAACCACCTGGGTAATGATGCGCTGGTAAGCATCCTGCATGAAGCGAGGGTGCAATGGTTACGGTTGCTAAACCTGACGGAGTTGGACATTGGAGGAGTTGGGCTCATTATGGCGGACCTGGCAGTACAATTTCAGGCGGAATCGTTCTATGGTGACATCCTCACGGTCACTGTCCTTACAGACAGCCCTTCAGCAGTGGGTTTTGATCTTTATTACTCTATAAGCAATTCAAGTAACGTTTTGGTGGCAACAGCAAAAACCGGGATGGTTTGTTTTGATTACAACAAAAAGAAGGTAGCCGCAATACCTGCAAGTTTCCGTGGTACATTGCCAGGGTAAGCAGTTTAAATCTTTGGGATGGATCACATCTCATTCCAGATCTTCCAGTTTTCGTCTGCCTGTATAAGCAACATATCGTACCCGTTTTTTACAACAGCCCCCTTTTTTTTTCCTTCCAGCATGAATTGCGTTTCAGCTGGTTTGTACACCAGGTCATACAAATAGTGAACAAATGTGAGTTCTTCGTATGGCAATGGTGGCTTTTCGTTTTCGTGCGGTGCCATCCCTACAGGAGTGCAATTAATGAGGATCGTATAATCTTTGAGTAGCGAGCCGGTTACCTGGTTATAACCAATTATGGTATCGCCCTTTGCCTTGCGGGAAACAAGCAAAAATGGAATCCCCAATTGTTGCAATACATACTGCACCGCTTTGGAGGCTCCCCCTGTTCCCAGTATCAATGCCCGGGTGTGATGATGTTGCAGGGATGGCACGAAGGACCGTTCAAATCCCACTACGTCCGTATTATGCCCCCGCAGTCCCCCTGGAAGAACCTCAATACAATTGACGGCTCCTATTGATTTAGCCTGTGGAGACATCGAATGCAGGAAGGGGATAACGGCTTCTTTATACGGTATGGTCACCGCCACACCCCTGAGCAATGGTTGTTTCTGAAGAAGGCCCGGGAATTCTTCTATTTTTTCTAAGGGGTATAGCTCAAAAAAACAATCCTCCAGGCCTTCTTTTTCAAACTTTTGGGTAAAATATTGTTTTGAAAAAGAGTGACCCAAAGGATATCCTATGAGACCGTATAAATTCATATGCTAAATAGCTGCTTTATCAAGGAAGAGATCGAATGTATCTCCGCGAAGGCCAATGCGCATTGCCTCCAAAGCTATCATTTCCGATGGTGCGATGTTCCCGAGGTTTACGTTACAGCCAATTAATTCCAGGAAGTACAATTGCTGGGCTTTTTGAGGGGCTTCCCAGATGATCTGCTCCTCCGGTATCTGGGTGAGGATCTCCTGCACCAGTCCTTCCCTCACCTCCCCTGTTCCGCGGTAGATACCAACATTGCCAGCCTCGCGGGCCTCTGCAATCACATAAGTGGAACCTGCCTCAAGCTCTGCCTTCATTAATTCGATCCATTTATAGGGAGGAATAATATGGGCTGCATCCTTACTGCCCACTTCGCTGAGCACAATCCCGTGTTTGGTCAGCTTTTCTATATACCCGCATTTTTCGGCATGGGGAATAGTAATAGAACCATCACTTACTTCCATGTAACTAACGCCAAATTCTTTACAGACATTTATATAATCATCAAACTGGTTCCTGACAAGGAAAGCTTCAAACAATGTACCACCAAAATAAACGGGGATGCCGAAATTGCGATACACTTCAAGTTTCTCCTTTAAATTAGGAGTAACATAGGAGGTACCAAAGCCAAGTTTCACGATATCAACATGTGGATGTGCCGCATTCATAAAATTGCGGGCCTCTTCTACACTGAGTCCCTTGTCCATTACCATTGTAATGCCATGAAGACGGGGTTTGGGGGTTCTTTCGGGAATCTGGCTTAGATGAAAATTCATAACGCTGTGAAAATTTTTGAGGCTGCAAATATATTCAATTGCAGCCAACAAAAGCCGGATCAGCTATTGCGGGCACAAAAGTTATTTGATAAATTTTTGTTTCTTGTACCTGGCAATAATCTCAACAACCTGCTGGTGCTGCAGTATCGATGGATTTAATTCAATGAATTTTTTTATCAGTTTCGGGTTGGTAGACATCCCTTTTTCCAGGTTTAATGCAGCTTCTTTAAACTTACCTTCCGCAAAAAGGAACATGCTTTTATAAAAGAGGAAAATTGGCTTCTGTTCTGTTTGCTCCAGGGCAAAATCGGCATATTCGGTGCCTTCTTCAAACAGGCCTGCAGACAACAAACATTTCAATAATTCCTGCCAGCCATTCATATTTTTTGGCCGCACCCTTACCACATTTCCAAAATAGGTGATCGCCTCATCTATGTTATTCAACTGCATGTAACACTGGCCAAGGGCAAGGTTATATTCCGGCTGCATGCGGTGCATTTTGGCTGCAAGCTGCAATTGTTTGATCGCACTCTGCCAGGCACCCTCATTCATGTACGTACAGGCAATCTTGTAAAACATCTGGCTATCCTCAGCATTCAGATGGCTCGCTTTTTTGTAATTGAATCTTGCCTGGGCATAGTTGGCCAGTTTATCATAACAATGGCCGATCGCTTCATAGATCACGGCTTCTGGCCTGCTTAGTTCAAGCACCTTTTCCAGGGCCTCAATAGCATCTTTGAATTTCCGCAACCGGATATAGCCATCCCCCATATTGCGGTAGGCATAATCAAATTTCTCATCTATTGCCACCGCGTAATGGTAAGCATCAATCGCCTTTTCATGCAATTTTATACCCTGATAAGCAGCCCCAAGGTTAAACCAGGCCAACTCATTAAAGGGGTATTCTTCAATAATGCGCTGGTGCAGTTTGATGCTTTCCTCATTCCTTCCGGTAAAGTCCGTCCAGAAGCAAATTTTATATAAGGCCTCTTCACTGTTAGGATCCAGTTTAAGGATCTCTGCAAAACAGTCAAAAACCTTTTCAAAATTTTCATAGTCATCATAAACATCTGCCAGCTCAAAAAGCAGGTCAAGTTTTTCCTCTCCTTCAAAATAATCAATAGCCGCTTCTAACAACTCGGCAGCCTTCTCCTGCTTATCCAGCGCAAGGTATACGTCGGTCTTTAAAATATACAAGGTGGTGTCATTGCTATCCAGTAATTCTGCCTGTTCCAGGATGTGGAGGGCTTCAATATACTTCCGGAGAATGATGAGAAGGTTTGCCTTTATCAGCAGCAGGGAAGAAGAATAAGGATACTGCGTCACAGCCAGTTCTGCGGCTTCCAATGCCTGAACGTATTGCTCTTTTTCTTCAAAATAATCTACGATCCGTTCAAACCCGTCTTCTTCGATAAATGAGTTGGGGAGCCCGCCCTTTAAATTCTCGAACTGATGAAGTAGTAATTTAAGTTCGTCACGGTCTTGCCTGTAGGGATTTTTACTCATGTTTAAGTAATAGGTTATGGTAATTTAGCCCATATTTTTTAAAATGAGCTTTTTAGGGTGCCTATTTTTTCAGAAATTGGGTAAAAATTTTTAGAAATCTTTATGAGCGGTGCTTTGTTCCTGTGCAAATTGTTATATATTTGTAAAGATTAATAGTAAAGATGCGGGACCTTATCAAAATAGTGCTTTTGTTTGCGTTATTCAATGCTGTCGTACTTACATCATTGGCAGACAGGGGTGTAGGTAAAAAGAAAGCTAAAATTTCGCTTAATATTGCCAGTAATGTGCCGCTTTCCAAATCACTTTCCTTTAACATGAGATCAGGCCTCAGGTACACAGGTTCTCTGCTGAGCACGGTTGAAACAAGCAGGGGTTCGATTCTCTACAACAGCCTGGTTACCTATCAGAAAGGGAATACCATTTTTATTATCCCCTTTAAGCAAAAGGTAGTGGTTCCTGAAATGAAGCAGGGCTATACCGGGATGAAGCTGATCATTAAACCTAAATTATAAGCCGCCTCTTTTTAAAGGGGCGTTTTTTATTTCCCCTTTTTCAACTGTTGATTCTCCTCGTAAGTCATCACCCGGTACCCTGATTTCGGAACTTCAAATTTTGTTTGGGGCACCACATCATAATCTATCTTCGTAAGCGTATATTTGAAATTGAGGTCTCCGGACTGTAGATCATACTGAACAGGCAGACCGGGCAGTTTTGAAAAAGCATTATTATACTTCTTATTACTAATCTGAACTGACGGATCAAAATACACCGTAAATATTTTGCCATCTGTAAGCGTCGCTGTCGCTTTTTTACACTGAAATTCACCAATTGCAACCATTTCGTCAGTGATAGTAAAAACCAGGTTTTCATACATCCTGTTCTTCTGTGCCCAGTTGCCTGCCGTCATGGAGATCATTAATTTTTGACCGCTGTACTCCTTCAGGATATACCCGCTTGCGCTTCTGTTATCATAGACGGTAGATTCCACACCCAGGGAACTTTTCATCTCCGACCTGCTGGCATATGGTTTCAGGTAAAGCACCAACTCTGCTCCGGTCAGGGAATTGGCAACGGGAGATTCCGTCCGTGATGATTCGATTGAAATTTTATACGATAGGGAGCCTTCAGTGATCTGTTTTTGGGCAAAAGCTCCAAAACCAGTAACAAAAAATAGCAGTAATAACAGTAATCTTAGAACGCTCTTCATAACCTGAAAATATATTTTGCTAAAGGTAACACAATCCCGTGCCAATAAAGCGGGCAGGTCACCAATTCAAAAACCTGCGCCTTTGAGGGACGCAGGTTTGTATTTTCTTTAACGATTACTTATTTTTTGGCCGTCTTACTTTTCATGTCCTGGAGTTTTTTCTGGCTCTGTTGCATCGCCTCCATCCGCTCCTGCAGTTTAGATTTTTTCACAGGCTTTTTCCGGTTCTCGTTCATCTGTGCCATAATCTTATCATGGTTGATAATGTATTTCTGGATCACGATCTGCAGGATAAGCGTGATGGTATTGGATACCGTATAATACCACGTTAAGGCAGCGGGCAAAGTATTGAATACACCTAAGAGGAGTACAGGGAAAATGTAAGGCATATATTTCATTACAGGATTGTTGTTGTCCTGCATGTTACTCATACTATACACCGAGATCAGCAAACTTGTAAGTGTGGCAGTTAATGTAAACAAACTCACATGATCACCATAAAACGGGATGCTGAAAGGGAGGTTATAGATTGAATCGTATGCTGCCAGGTCGTCTGCCCATAAGAAGTTTTTGCCCCTCAGGTCAATATTAGATTGGAAGAAATAATACAATGACATGAAGATCGGTATCTGCAATAATGCCGGAAGGCAACCCCCCAGTGGATTTACACCGGCGCTTCGCCAGAGTTTCATCTGCTCCATTCCAAATGCCTGTTGATCATCTTTGTACTTTTCTTTCAGTGCATCTACTTCCGGCTTCAGTACCTTCATCTTTGCACCACTCAAATAACTTTTGTAAAGAATTGGTGAGGTGATAAGACGGATAAGCAAAGTAAGTAACAGAATCACAATACCCATACTGGCAACATGTTTTTGTATAAAATCAAAAACGGGAAGCAGGAAATACCGGTTGATGTATTTCACAAAAGCGAAAATACCTGAGCCATAGGGAACCAGGCTTTCCATATTGTTGCCATATTTTTTCAGGATATTATAATCGCTCGGTCCATAATAAAACTGGAATGGGATAGATGCTGTATTGGTTGCCGGTAGCGTGATCGTAGCATTGGCAACTGACCGGGCCAGGTAGTTAAAGGTATCCGTTTCAGCGGGTACGGTCCAGGATACACCCGAAGAATTGAATTTCATTTTAGATACAAGCGCTGAAGCAAAAAACTGCTGTTTTACGGCTATCCATTCAACAGGTTTTTTAAACTTTATATCATCGCCTGAACCTGCGTATTCAAAATCAAATTCACCGTCTTCCGAATAGCCTATATGCGTTTGCGTTAGTTCATATTTGTGGTCTTTCTCGATCCTTTCTGCTTCTGATTGCCACAAAAGGTTTACAATATTCTGCGTGAATAATTTCGGAACACCTGCCACAGATATATTCAGGTCAACCATGTATTCGTTTGCCCGGATAGTATATTGATGTACCAGTTGTGTACCCGTGGAATCTGTTTTTTTAAAAACCAACACCTGGCTTTTGTCAGGGTTCGTTACAACGGGATCGGCAGTAAAATTTATGTCGGCACTTTGTGCTGTTGCATTGGTTCCCGCGTTGATTGCGTAAGAAAACTTATTAAAGCTGCCATCCTGTATCACAACCGGCGTGCTATCAGCCTTGTTGAATTTTTTCAGAACCACCCTTTCCGGCTGGGCGCCCTTGCTGGTGAATGTGATACTCATCACCTCGTTCTCCAGCTTGATAAGGCTGGCCACTTCCTGCGCAGCCTGGAAGACTGCAGGATTTGCACCCGCGGTATCCCGTGTTGCCAACGCTTTAATGGTTGATGTATCTTTTTTGGGCTGGGCGGCGGCTATGGAGTCTGCAATCCTTTTTTGTTCTCCCTCATAAGCAAGGCGGCTTTTACTGTTAATAACGAACATCGTTATCAGCAAAGCGGCAATCAGACCAAAACCAATCAGGGTATTCCTATCCATTCCCATGCTATGTATTTTAAGTGTGCAAAGGTACTGAGTTTGCTATTTGGTACCTTGGCCGTATATAAAATAAATGCCCTTATTGAAAGGGCATTTATTAATAGATCAGTTAATCAATTTATTTTTTTGCAGGCGTAGCGGTTTTTGCTGCTGTTGCTTCTTCCTGTTTCAGCTGACGCGTCATTGTAACGGATGCAATCGGTATACGTGGAGAGTTCATGATCTCCATATTATCTGCAACAATATCCTGTACACGGATGTTCTCATTCAGCTCCAGTCCGTTAATGTCCACATCAATGTATTCCTTCAGGTGTTTTGGAAGGGTTTTTACCTTCACAGATTTCATCTTTGTTACCAGTTTACCACCTGCTTTTACGCCGATTGCTGTTCCTACATAACGCAAAGGGAGCGTAGCAATCACTTTTTTATCTTCTACCAGTTCCAGGAAGTCTATGTGGATCAGCGCATCAGAAACTTTATCAAACTGCAGGTCTTTCAAAATGCAGCTATAGCTGTTACCATCTACAGAGATGTTGGCCAGCATAAATTCTGAAGTGTACACGATACTTTTAAAAGCTGTTGCCGGTGCTGAAAAATTTACTTCAGATTTACCACCATAAATTACAGCTGGCACGAGTTGCTGAGAGCGAAGTTGGCGGGTGGCTTTTTTTCCGCTTTCGGTCCTCAGTTGTCCTTCGATTGTAATTGATTTCATTATTAAGTTATTTTTATGAGGCGCAAAGATAAGGGTTTTACTCTACTGTACAAGCCGCGATCTCATGATTTATTTGGCTTACAGATCCTTTCTCTTGTTTATTTCACCAGCCTTGGTCTTCCCTTGATAAACAAGCTGTTAATACTCTTATTTTCATACGCATTCCGGATAGTTACCGCAAATAGTTCATCCGTAGACACGACTTTAATTTTGTCACAAAGGGGTTTAACGGGGATGGTGTCGCACACGACCAGCTCACTCAGCACGCTATTCTGGATATTTTCATAAGCGTTGCCGCTTAAAACTGGATGCGTACAAAGCGCCCTTACGCTTCTTGCCCCCTTTTCCATCATCAAACCGGCGCTTTTAGCCAATGTGCCGCCCGTATCACAGATATCGTCGATCAAAACGATGTCCCTGTCCGTCACGTCGCCTATCACCACCATACTAGCAATCTCGTTGGCTCGTTTTCGATGTTTGTCACATATCACCATTTCGCACTCAAAATAAGTGGCTATCTCCCTGATCCTGTTAGCACTTCCCACATCAGGCGCAGCGAAAGTGAGGTTTTCCAGTTGCAGGTTTTCGATGTAGGGAATAAAAATAGCGGATGAGTCCAGGTGATCTACCGGTATATCAAAGTAGCCCTGTATCTGCGGCGCATGCAGGTCCATCGTTATCACCCTGTCTGCCCCGGCTGCGGTGAGCATATTGGCGACCAGTTTACTTCCTATAGCCACCCTGGGCCGGTCTTTGCGGTCCTGCCGGGCAAATCCGTAGTACGGGATCACGGCGATCACTTTGTAGGCCGATGCCCGCTTTGCTGCATCGATCATCAGCAATAATTCCATCAGGTTATCTGCGGGTGAAAAAGTACTCTGTATCAGGAATACGAATTTTCCCCTGATACTCTCCTTAAATTCCACCCCGATTTCTCCATCACTGAAAGTTTGAATATTAACTTTACCGAGCGGTTCTCCAAATTTCTTGGCTATTTTTTCGGCAAGGTACTGTGAGCCGGTCCCGGAAAAGATTTTTGCATTTGATTCCATGTGGATGTGTGTTGGAGTTTGAATGAAAGAAGTGCGAAAATACAGTTAGTTTGTTGTGAATAGAAATTTCGTACCATGGAAAATTTTAAAAACGAATCTTCCTCTATTAAAACCTGGTCCGCAGATGACCGTCCGCGCGAAAAGATGCAGGCAGGCGGTGCGGCATCCCTGAGCAATGCCGAACTCCTTGCAATTCTTATCAACAATGGCAATAAAGAAAAGTCTGCGTTACAGATCGCCAGGGATGTGCTGGCAATGGGAAAAAATAACCTGAACGAGGTTGGTAAACTTTCCCTGAAAGACCTGCAAAAATTGAAAGGGATCGGAGCAGCCAAGGCGATCACGATTGCGGCCGCACTGGAAATAGGCAGACGAAGACAGGCCGGTGATATCCTTTCCAAAACGGTAATAAGGACCAGCGCAGATCTCGCCCGGTACCTGAAGCCTGTTCTACAGGACTATTCCTATGAAGTTTTTGCAGTGGTGTTTTTAAACCGGGCAAATAAGATAATCGATTTCCAGGTCATCAGTAAAGGGGGCCTTACCGGCACAGTTGCTGATCCGAGGATCATCCTGAAAAAAGCCATTGAAGCAGAAGCCTGTGCCCTCGTGTTAAGTCATAACCATCCTTCCGGTAATCTGAAACCTAGCAGGGCCGATGAGGAGTTAACGGCAAAGATCAAACAGGCTGCCTCTTTTTTAGATATTAGGGTAGCAGACCACATCATCGTAAGCGAAGAAGGGTACTTCAGTTTTGCAGATGAAGGGCTTCTATGAAAGGAGCGCCGGCAATGAGAGGTTCAATTGTTTACCTGGCCAAAAAACAGTAACAGTTTCGTCTCCAGTGGCTGATCACGATCAAGGGTTTTCAGCGCCTCTTTGTTGTCTTTAAATTGTTCCTTCAGGGATTTGCCATTCGATTTAATTTTTACAAAGGACCCCTTGCTGCTGTGATCCAGGAGGTAATATTCATTCACCATTTTAAACTCCATCACATTCGTCTGGGCCACATCCATTGCGGCAGGTTTCATATCCGCGATGTAATGTTTATAGAGGTTGTACCTTTTTTCATTGGTAAGTTGCTGCAGGTACATTTTTTTGGATGCATCTATTTTTTCTGCATTAATAAAAAGCATTGGGACTGTATTGTTGATGTCCTTATCAATCTTTACCTTGAACGAATCTACCTCATCATTCATAAGCTCCACGATATCCGTTCCATTCTCCTGCAGGATACTTAATTTTTGTGTATAACAATCGTAGATGATCGGGAGGTTGGTGCCAAAACCAAGTGTGGAGTAAAGATCTGTGACATTGTTTCCCTTTAGCAACAGGGGACTTCCCTTTACCTTGTATGCTCCTATACGCACGAATTCTTCTCTGTAAAACTGGCTGGTTGCCTTAGACCGCATGTTAGACTGGAACACGGTCATATCTGTCATCTGTGCGACACTCTGCATCGAAGTAAATATCAAAAAGCTAAAAAAGAGAAGCGATAGTGATCTCATGGGAAACATTTTAATACCTAATAAATCGATGGCTACGATTAAGCCTCTGCTTTAGGCCCTCCGAAATTGAAGGGGATCTCCACGGATTCCATGTCCTGGATAGGCCCATTGGCCGTCTCAAATTTTTGCACATTTTCGATGATCGCCTTCATAAATCTTTTAGCGTGAAAGGGCGTAAGTATGATACGGCTTTTGACCTTGCTTTTAGGTGCTCCTGGCATTACGTTTACGAAATCGATCACGAATTCCGCATGACTATGGGTTATGATTGCGAGGTTTGCATAGGTACCTTCAGATATTTCCTCAGATATCTCAATATTAAGCTGACCAGGTTCCTGATTTGGAATACTCATACAAATAATTTTAGTAAAGATAAAAGATAAAGAGCCTCTGTGCGAGGCTCTTTATACATAAATTTATCAAGTAATCAGGATAAATTATCGCGCACGCAGATAAGTAAAAACCTGCGTCCACTCCCTGGAGGTAGCAGCACTAAAGGTTCCCCCAACGTAATTATACCCAAACTTGGCATACAGCTTTTTTGCGGCCGGATCATAGTAGGAGTTATAGGTCGGGTTCATCGTGTAAAATGTCACCGCCCCTGCAGCTGCGTTTTGAACGGTTACCACGTTTGTGGTTGTATTTATGGTATACTCAGGTTCTTGTGCCCCAAAATAATTTAAAGCTCCACCAAGTAAGGCCGGGTTTGCAAAAGCATCTGCAGTAGGCCAGAAAATTTTAACCGTATTTGGACCGGTTGTAATCAAATGTACTTCTACAACCCCACCTGTGTAACCAGCGTTTAAGGACGGATGATAATTTTTAAAATCCAGACTGTAGATTCCATCATAGGGATTTTTTGCTCCAATTGTTGTAACCCAATTTCCGAAGTTTTGGCTCAAAATATACCCGGGTTTATCAACACTTCCCAATTTAAATGCTAACCCATATGTCAAAGAGGGATTAAACTTAATTGCATTAGTAGTTACTTTTAAATAGGCTTCCCTGGTCCCTTTCAGAATGGTGACCGTCAGTCCATCGGGGAAGGAAAAAAAAGCATTTGGCAGCCTTTGGATTGACTTTCCGGTTGTAGTATTATAAGCGGCCAGGGCAGCATTCATACCGCTGGTATCCAGCGTCACCTTAATATCCTCGGTAGCAACTTCTTCAGCAGCAAGCCGCACTGTCAGAAAGTTCAGGGTAGAACTTTTATCAACAAAATCAAGCGCAACAGACTTATCATGCTTCGGACTGTTAATTTCTCCCAATTCGATTATTTTTGGCACCGTACTTAAATCATGCCCGGTAGTTCCTTCATCAAAATTCTTATCTTTTAGACAAGACGTGAGACTGAAAATAAAACCTGCAGCAAATAATATTTTAACGAATTTAATCATGTTGATAATTTTTTAATATTTTAAAGAACAAATTAGCGATCCCAAAAAATTCCAGAAGTAAATGGATCTGGATTGTTTTCTGCTGCCACATTTGTTGAATTATAATTGTACTCACTTTGAGGGTACCTGAACCGTAAGGGAATATTCGGACCCCTGTTCGGGGCAAGTGACAATGGCAGCGTCGAAGGGAAACCAGTTCTCCGGTAGTCTGCCCAGGCCTCAAAATTAGCTATGCCGACTAGTGCCAGGTGTTTTTGGGTGATAATCAGTTTGATCTTGTCAGTGTTACTTGTCCAGTCAACGATGGCATTCCCGCTACCCAGGTAAGTGTTCGCCGTTGCAACTGCATTTGTTACGCCTAACCAGATGAAGGATTCTCTAACAGCATTCTCGAAAGCAGCTTTGGCATCTCCGCTAATATAACCACGCTGTTTTGCTTCGGCCTGCATAAACATACTTTCCACTGAGGTCAGCAACCACTGATCCTGTGAAAAACTTTTTGCTAGTCCCGGACCACCAACCCCGGATGAGTTGGGTGATTTAGGGTTATTTGGATTGGGATCTACGAAACCATAATCATAACCCCAGTAGATATTTGCACCCAATGGGGTAGCAGCCCTATCAAAGAAATAGGTGTAACGGATATCGTTCGTACTCATGAAAATTTTCAACACGTAGTTATTAGCCCGGTTGAAACGATCATTAAACACGCCAGAAAGATCCTGCTCGTACGAATCCCAGAAAGGGTTCTGCTGGCTTGTGCCTAAGCTGTTAGCAGCTTTTACGTAACCGGGATTAACCGCGGCTGTTTCACCAGACATTAGATATCCATCGCTGGTTACTTTCGCCAATTCTGCTGTTTTGTTGAAGCTGGCGACTGCAGACACACGCAATGCTAGTCTTAGCCTTTGCGTATTAATAAATTTTCTCCACATTGCAGCATCTCCGTTAAACATGACGTCAGCAACTCCAAGCCTTACATCCTTTCCATCCGCTGCGTTAATGAGTACCAGTGCTTTATCAAGTTGCACGAAAAGGTCTTTGTAGATATCCTCGCCCTTGTCATAGGCAGGAGTGATATTTCCGGCCAGGTCAAAGGCTTTGCTGTAGGGTACGTTGTTATACGAATCTACGAGGTACATGAAACCAACCGTTTTCATAGTCTTAGCAATACCTTCATAAAATTTCTGTCCAGACGAATTCGCTTTCTTTTCCATCACATCATAGTCATAGAGGTTATTGTACCATCCGGTCCATCCACCTGCTTCAAAATTTGTGGTAATGTTATAGGTTTCTTCTTCATTGTTTGGTCCATAATCTCCACCACGAGCCCAATATCCCATCCAGCGGGCTAAAGAGGAATAACCTGCGCCTGCTCTGGCTGCTGTTCCGTGTAAGGCAAGGGGCAGGATGAGATCCGGAGTGATTGATCCTTCTGTGGGATTATTTGGGTTTTGGTTGATATCGAGGTAACTCTTTTTGCAACCTGTACCAAACAGGGCCAAACTTAGAATAACCAGCAAAATGTATCTTTTCATAATTTACTTAATTTTAACGTTTTAGAACTTTTTCTGCTTAGAAAGTTGCAGTCACATTGATACCAATTGTGCGGGTTGGAGGGTTGATCTGGGAAGTACTGATTCCAGACGTGTTACCTGTAGTGAAGCTAAAATCCGGATCAGTAAACTGGTTGGAACTAGGTACCCAAAGGAACAAATTGCGTGCATTCAGGGTTACATTCAAAGCTTTTACTAATTTTTGACCGGCAAATACACTGGCTGGAAAATCATACCCAAGTGAAACCTCTCTTACTCTCCAGGAATCTGCGCTGATCAGGAAATTTGAACTTACATCCCGGTATACACCCACATAAAAATTATTGACATCGTTTACGGTAATATTGGTATTTGGAACAAGTTTGCCGGTTCCATCATCATATACAGAATTTGGGAAAACAAAACGCTCTCTATGATTTTGTGCAGTTGCTTTAGAAACGCCCGTCCATGCCATTGCATCACCGATGCCCGCATAGGCATAGTGACCGCCTCTATATTCCCCCAATACAGACAATGTCAACCCTTTAAAACTAACGGAAGGGTTCAAACCAATTATCCACAACGGCATGCTTCGACCATATTCCTTATTATTTGGATCTTCGGATGGCAACCCAGATACAGCGTCAACAATCACCCGACCGACACTATCTCTTACATAGTCGTTGGCCAGGAACACGAAAGCAGGCCTACCTACGATGGCGTAATTTGCAGCAGTTGAACTACCACCAGCAAACAACCTGTCAAGACCAGGGTAAATAGATTTGACTTCACTAGTACCATAAGTTGCATTGGCTTTGAAATTCAGCCTTGCAGCACCGAGGTTAACCAATGGAGTCAACTTAAGATCCATTTCTATACCTTCATTAATAAAGGACGCCGCATTTACCGTTGCTGTTGTATAACCGGTTGCATTAGACACCGCTACAGGTATAATTTGGTCAGTGTTGTCCTGCCTGTAAGCAGCCAGTTCCAGCCCGATTCTATTTTTCAGGAAGGTCATTTCAAAACCAATCTCTCTACTGTCGATAAACTCAGGCTTTAAAGCTGAACTCAAAGCAGCATTGTTGGCCGTATATCCGGGAACATTGTAAGGAAAACCACTTCCTGTTCCGGAGAATGTTGATGCCAGCGAGTAGGCTGCGATATCAGCATTCGCTGTTTTGTTCCATGAAGCCCTTAATTTAAGGTAAGATAAGAAGTTACCGGATTTCAAAGAAGGGATCGCATCGCTGAGTACCAAAGATGCACTAACACCAGGGTAGAAAAAGCTCCTGTTTTCTTCGCTGAAAACAGATGCCCAGTCATTCCTTCCTGTCATTTCCACGTTGGCCCAGCCTTTGTATCCAATCCCTACCGAACCATACACCGACATCAGACGGGTTTTGGATAAAGAATTGGCACCGGAAGTACCACCCACACCATTTGAAATATTGTATAACTCAGGAACTACCAGGTTGATAGCCCCGACGTTTGCACTTCTTACCTCTGATTCTCTCAGGTAATGACCCGCAATAACGTTGAAACGAAAATCCCTGACGGATTTGTTCCAATTTGCAAAAACCTCGGAAGATAAACGGCTTGAGCGGCTATAGGCGTCCCTCACAGCACCAGGGATTAAAGTATTGGTATTAACATTGTTCACAGGGTTGGGTACCTGGCCCTTAGAAGTGCTCTGAGATAGTGCGTTACGGAATGAACCTGCAAGCCGCCAGGTGAAACCCAGTGATGGAGATGCTTTGAAGTTCAGGTCCAGGTTGGTTAGCAGGTCATCCGTTTTACCCTTGTTACGCCAGTTGTCGAGAGCCGTATAGGGATTTAATCCATAATGGTTGAAATACGTGTCGTAAGTAGCAAACGGATTGTTATTGAAATCTTTGTAGGAGGTAATAGGCACCTGGGCAGGGGTATTGAAGATCAGATTCAGTAAACCGCCATTCAAACCTACATTATTGTTCACATTATATGTTTGCATCGCGTCATCGTCAAAAACATCATAGTTCTGCTGGATGTAGTTTACACTTAAACCAGCCTTAAATTTTCCGTAAGTCCTGTCTGAGTTCAAACGAATGCCCGTACGGCGATTTTTATCATCCGGCACAATACCTTTAACAGTAGCATCCTGGAAACTCAGGTAAAAATCCTTAACGCCAAAAGAAACGTCAGTCTGATTAGTAACACCTGTATTAAAAAATTCTTTCCTGGAATTGTTGGGAGTATATGGAACCATTTGCTGGGTACCATTAGCCAGGGGTGATCCTAGCTCTACCATTGAACCATCAAATGCAGGTCCCCATGACCAGTTCTCATAAGAAATATAAGATCCTGATCCACCACTTCCGAATTCATTCTGGAACTCAGGGAATAAAGATATAGAGCTGAACTGTGTAGTCCTGCTTAGAGTGACCACCGGATTAGTCCGGGTTCCACCTCTCTTGGTGGTAACAACGATTACACCGTTGCGGGCATCGGGGCCATAGATGGCAGCACCAGAAGCACCTTTAAGGATGGTTACATCCTGGATATCCTGTGGATTGATGGATGAAAGGAAATTCAACGACGTTTGAACACCATCTAACAACAACATTGGGTTGTTATTACCGGTCAACGAACGAATACCACGAAGATTGATCTTTACATCTTCAAATACACCATTATTAATAGAAGTTACATTTAAACCCGAAACTTTACCCTGTAAACCATTGGCCACGTTAACGGGGCTGGATTGGGTAAGCTCTGCATTACTCACTTTAGCGGTAGCGTAGCCAAGGTCTTTACGTTGGCGCTGGATACCTAAAGCCGTTACCACAACCTCCTGGAGCGCACCCTCCCCTCTTACAAGGGTAGCAGACCCTTCATTACCCGGAGCATTGGTAGTCATCGAATTATAGCCTGTCGCGGTTATTGTCAACCCTCCGTTTCCCTTCATTTTGATGCTATAGTTACCATTTGCATCTGCAACAACCACATTGTTTGTTCCGGTTTCAGTGACAGTAGCAAAAGGAATTGCCACACCGCTTGCATCTGCAACCTTACCGGTCACCACCCGGCTTTGAGCAAATGACAATAGTCCGCAGAGCATCATCATTGTGAACAGTGATAAAAATCTTCTCATGTGCGATTAGTTATAGTTTAATGAAGTGTAAAAATAGGGGAAATTTATTACCGTAAAAAAATTGTTAAATGTTTTTACCGCAGAAATCCCGGCCACACAAGATGACATCTTCCTTTGTGGAAATGCTGCATAAAACATAAAATTGTTAAAACCTGTACAGTAGCTGAAGCTTGGCTTCGGTTTTCCTCCGTCCCGGGATCTCATCCAATCCCGAACCTATCTCGGACCTGTCTGCGTAGATAAACCGGGACCACCTTGCCCAGCAGGAGATTTTTTTAGAAAGATCATAGTTGACATTTATGTAGTACCTGTATCCCTTATCATAAAAAACAGGAATACTAAAACTATACAGCACATCATTTTCGTAGGCATACAAGCGGCTGTTATAGCCATCTGTTTCAAAATATTGTAACCGGATATTCCCGGACAGCGGCTTCATCATGGGCTTGTAGAGCAGATCGGCATAAATTAGAAAACCCTGTTCTTCCGCGGATGCTTTTTTATCAAACCAAACCATCTCTGCCCGGGACCGGAGTGTAAACGTCGGGTTGATCTTATAGCTTAAATGGGTTCTCCAGTTTTTCCTGGGTTGCACTATTACAGGGCTCAGGGTTTGCTGGGTGGGATTATAGTTGATGAATTTTGATTCTGCTTTAAAACGGGTGTAAATGTCAAACTGCCTGTTTGGGCGGTAATTGACCTGTACCATATAATCCTTCCCTTCTGCGGGTGCATTTACCCGGAACCTCAGCCAGGGATTCCTGTACATATCCGCATAGGCATCAATTCTCCAGGAAGAATGCGGACGAACGGTTATGCCGGCAAAAAATCCTTTTTCGTTGGTGGGGAATGTACTCTCTGTAAATGCATTGGTGTATAACGACTGGTAACCTTTGGAAATGTTGCGGTAAAAAAAACTCATATCCACGTTATTGGCAACACTCAGCAGTAAGCCATTCACAAATGCAGGGTATTTTTTGTCGGTGATGGCAGCTTCTCCAAAAAAATGCATGTTTTTGTAGGTAAAGCTGTAATCTGTACTATAGTTGCCGAAGGTTTTCCCGGAGAGGGCATACAGGTTGTAGGGGTCATTTGCTTTTACCAGGGGATATTTTAATTGAAACTGAACGGCATTTAAGCCCAGGTGCAACCGGCCGAGGCGATAAGAAAAATTTCCACCGAATGCAAGTTGTCTTTGGCTGCCCTTGTCTTCTACCTCACTTATGGTACGATGGAGGCCCGAGGTTTGAAGCGATGAAATAAAGTCGTCCTGGCTGCTACTCGTGTCTGCATTAAAATTGGCATCCACTTTCCGGATTGAGCCAAAAACAGTTGCCTGCCATTTATCTTGCCCGACGGTAATGCCGGCTCCCCTGTGAAAAAAAATCTCCCCGGCAGAATTGTAAGGCCGCAACACCGCTGACTGTCTTTTTACGGCCATAATATCCGGCCCTTTTTTGAAAGCCAGGCTCATCCACTGTGTAAGCCCCTGTCCCATGTTCACCGTAAAATCGCCCAGCGCGAGCGCCTTTACCATTCCCACGTTCCTCACAAAAAAATGAGCAGAATAAAAATCAAAGCCTTGTTTCTGGGAGCCTTTAAAAAATTCTTCCCCTGCGTCTTTTTCTCCGACCACCCCATACTGCAGGAGGTTCTTATAAGTGTATTTATACCGCATAAATAACCGCTGCGGTGAACCGGGGTAAAAATTTCTGGCATTGGAGGAATCCAATAAATAACCGCGGGAACGTTCCAGGGTATGCGTTACACGCAGCAGCACAGAGTTGTCGCCATTTCTTAACCGGGTACCCATGTCCTCCAGGAAACCCGGGCTGCCGGAAACTACAATGAAAGGCCGTATCTTTTGAATGGTGCTCAGATCCCAGCCGGGGATGGCTTGCAGTTCATAAATGCTGATGAGTTTACCCATCAGTGAACGATAAACCAGGAAATGCTGGATCTGCATCGGCGTAAGTAACCGAAGGTCCCTGAAAAAATTCTCATCGGCAGTATTGATATTTACCGGGTTTCTCTGCAACTGGTTCAGCTGCTGCAGGTACGAATCGTCCTCCGTTTCCAGGTCCTCGCTGTTTTCTGTGATATTTTCCAATTGCTGTTCGGTGGTACTTGTAGGCGGTTCGGGAACGGGAACCTGCGCCCGCGTGATGAGGCAAATCAAAAACAGGAGGCAACTTAGCGTGGAAATTTTCTTCATGGGTTGGCTTCCTTAAAATTTACCACAAATAAAAGGCCCGGCGAGAAGCCAAGCTGCGGGTGATAATTACCCGCAAGGTCCAGCCTGAGATTTTTCCATCCCAACCCTACTCCTGCAAAGCCACTACCCGTCTCGCTTATGAATCCTGCCCGCGCAAAAAGCTGTTTTGCAAAATGATATTGTATGCCGCCCACCACGTTCACCGGCTTATCTTCTTCCTTGATGATCTCGGCACTTACGTAAAAGTTTTCTGTGGCATCATACCCGAGACCAAGTTTGTAGGCAGAAGCCAGTTTTTCCTCCCCAGCTCCCTTACCAAGTTTACCACCCACCGGGTTATAGATATGTACACCCGCGTTCAACTGGTCAGAAATATGCAATATCACCCCCAGTTCAAAATTCACAGAAGATGCATTGCCATACTGGGGCACCCGGTATCCATAATAGTTAAATTGCAGACCCAGGTCCAAAGCCTTGCCCAGTTTTCGTCCATAAGCGAGCCCTATTTTATTTTCATTGAAATTTTTAAATCCGGAATAGTTAACCTGGATGCCAAAATTTCCTTTGCTGGTGGGAATAGTTGCTGCCAGCCCATAAAGACTGTTTTCCGATAACAAAAATCTGCGTTCTCCGAAAACACCGACCCCGCCGGTTTTTACCTGGGCAAGTGCAGCCTGGTTTGCCGTAAACCCAAATGGATCTGTTTGTTTGGTACTGTATGCACCAAGACTGATATATGGCATGCTGATGCTGTACCGAAGGGACTGTGCAAAGGATGGAATAGCGATTACAGCCAATGATAAAATTAATAAGTAAGGGTAAGATTTTCTCAAAGCAGTGGATTTAAATACTATTGACCAAGTTAAACAAAATCATTATACAACCGGGACCATGTTTTTAACATAATTCAAAATCAACAATTGTTAGCTATTTTTGCACGATGCAACTTTTAGATGGAAAACTAGTATCCAAGGCGATAAAAGACGAGCTCAGGGAACAAACAAATCAACTTATATCCGGCAATAAAAAAGTACCCCACCTTGCTGCAATTCTCATTGGAACGGACGGCGCAAGTGAAACCTATGTGGCCAGCAAAATAAAGAACTGCCAGGAGATAGGCTTCAAAAGCAGCATTTCCAGGTTTCCTGCAGACGCTTCGGAAGAAGAGGTGATCGCCAGGATAAAAGAACTGAATGAAGACGCGGATGTGGACGGCATACTTGTTCAACTACCACTACCAAAACATATCAGTGAAGAAAAGATTATTCACCTTATCAACCCCCTGAAAGACGTAGATGGTTTCCATCCCAGCAGTGTAGGCAAACTGGTGCAGGGCCTGCCAACATTTATTCCGGCAACACCTTATGGCATCATGCTGATGCTGGAACATTATAACATTGACACCGCAGGCAAACATGCAGTGGTAATCGGTCGGAGCAATATCGTGGGCCGGCCCATGAGTATTCTTCTTAGCCAGAATACCAACCCGGGAAATTGTACCGTAACGATCTGCCATAGCCGCACACAGAACCTGAAAGACATCTGCCTGCAGGCTGATATCATTGTCGCAGCCCTCGGGAAAGTTTCTTTTTTAAAAGCGGATATGGTGAGGGAAGGAGCAGTCGTGGTGGATGTGGGTATTACGAGAGTACCGGATGCGGCTAAAAAGTCGGGGTTTAGCATAAAAGGGGACGTGGATTTTGAGAAGGTAGCGCCAAAATGCAGTTTTATCACCCCCGTTCCTGGTGGTGTAGGATTAATGACCATAGCAGGTTTGTTGAAGAATACGTACAATGCCTGCGTACAAAACAATAAGGTTTGATAACAACATTAGAAAATATGCAGGTGCTTCCGGTGATGGAGCACTTTTACACCATACAGGGGGAGGGATTTTTCCAGGGGAAGGCTGCCTATTTTATCCGGCTGGGAGGATGCGATGTTGGGTGCGTTTGGTGTGACGTGAAAGAGAGTTGGGATGCTTCCCTGCATCCGCAATTTTCCGTGGATGAAATTGTAAGAATGGCTGAAACCGGTGCTTCCGCAGAAAAAGAAAATCTGATAGTTGTGGTAACCGGCGGGGAGCCGCTTATGCATAATTTAAATGGCTTGACAACCCGCCTGAAAGAACAAGGATTTCATACCAATATTGAAACTTCCGGCTCACACCCACTCTCCGGGCAGTGGGACTGGATCTGCCTTTCTCCGAAAAAATTCAAAGCGCCACTACCAGAAGTGATAGCGGCTGCCAACGAATTAAAAGTAGTGATTTTTAATAAATCAGATTTTGCCTGGGCGGAAAAATATGCAGCAATTGTGGGGCAGGAATGTCTGCTCTACCTGCAACCCGAATGGAGTAAGGCCGCTGAAATGATGCCGTTGATGGTGGAATATATCAAACAACATCCGCGCTGGCGGATATCACTACAGATACATAAATACATGAATGTGCCTTAGAACGCCGACACTTATATCAAGGCTTTAGGTTATGGCACTTTTTCTGGAAAGGGTAGCCGCAGATTCGCAGATTACTGGATAGCGGTCTGAAGGATCTAATCTGCGAATCTGTGGCAAAAAAAAAAACGAAATGCTGGCAAATCGGCAACACATCATCAACAACTTCGCATGCGGCCGGTTTTACTTTAACAGTATTGAAATAATTAAACCCATATTTCGTTCTAACTTCATTTTGTAATATATACACATGAAGAACCAACAACCAAAAGTCTCCTTTCCTTCCATCGTATTTTTTCAATATACCATTTTTGCAATCATTTTCTGCCTTGCATTACCCTCCGGTCTTTCAGCGCAGTGGTACGATCCGGAAAAAGTAAATAAAAAAGCAGGAGAGATCTATGGGGCTGCCTACGAAGATGCACAGGCAGGGAAATATTCTGCAGCCATTACGAAACTAAATGATGCGCTGAAAATAGATCCGAAATTCGTGGATGTGTACCTCTCACGTGCAGGCATACATGCAAATAGGAAAGACTACCGTTCATCAGTAGCCGATTTTGAGACCGGGATGCAAATGGATTCGGTGTATTCCAATACTTACCTGTTACCTTACTCTATCTCCCTGGCCGGGCTTGGCAGGTTTGATAAAGCGTTGGAAGTTGTAAACCGTTTCCTCCTAACACCGAGGCTCAATCTACAAAGCATCAAAGCCGGCAATTACAGGAAGTCGACATACGAATTTGCATTGGCTTATAAGGAAGGCCTCAAAGAAAAAGGAATGGCTTCTTACGTGTTTGCACCAAAAAACATGGGACAAAATGTGAATTCTGATGCACTGGAATATTTTCCCTCTTTTACCATCGATGGCAGCAGGATGATCTTCACCCGCCGCCAGAATAGTGATGAGGATTTTTATGAAAGTGCCTTTGTGAATGGCACCTGGAGCAAGGCGGAGCCGGTTGCAGGAAAAATAAATACAAACCTCAACGAGGGTGCACAAAATATCTCCCAGGATGGAGACTGGCTGATCTTTACCGGATGCAACTACCCCGAAGGAGAGGGAAGTTGCGACCTGTATATCGCGTACAAAACAAAAAACGGTGCCTGGACCGAACCGGAAAACATGGGCCGCATTATCAATACAGAATTCTGGGAGTCTTCCCCTTCCCTTTCCCCGGATAAAAAGAGTTTATATTTTTCCAGCAGCCGCGCCGGTGGCTATGGTGGCAAGGATATCTGGGTGACGCAAAGAAATAATGCGGGCAAATGGAGCCAGCCCCGGAACCTTGGTCCCACCGTAAACACGGCTTCCGATGAAGGCTGCCCTTTTATCCATGCGGATAACCAAACATTGTATTTTAATAGCGACGGGCACTTTGGGTATGGGCTTACTGACCTCTTCCTTGTAAAAAAGAATCCTGATGAGAGCTGGGGTACGGCTGTGAATCTTGGCTACCCGATCAACACAATAGATGATGAAGGTTCTATCATAGTTTCACCGGACGGTAAAACTTCCTATTATGCCAGCGATGGCATGGATACAAAAGGAGGGCTTGACCTCTACAGTTTTGAACTCAGGGAAGATATCCGGGCGGCCCGGGTCTTATGGGTGAAAGGCAAGGTGTACGATAAAAAGACAAATAACGGTTTGCCCAGTTCCGTTGAACTTACAGACATCAATACCAGGAAGATCATTTCTACTTTACAAACGGATGAAGACGGTAATTATCTCGTGACATTGCCGGTGGGGAACGATTATGCTTTTAACGTGAACAGGAAAGGGTATTTATTTTATTCTGATAATTTTTCGATGACAAATACCCTGGCTGATTCGCCTTTGGTTGTAAACATCCCACTGCAGCCAATAGAAGCCGGCGCTTCCATTGTGCTAAAGAACATATTTTTTGACACGAAAAAATTTGAGCTCAAACCAGGATCCCTGCTGGAACTGGATAAATTAGTGCAGCTGATGACTGAGAATCCTGCACTTAAAATCCTTATTACCGGGCATACGGACAATGTTGGCCAGGCTGCAGACAACCTCCTGCTGAGCAACAACCGGGCAAAAGCAACGATTGCGTATTTACAGAAAAACGGGATCGATATCAAAAGGTTGAGCGCAAAAGGTTTCGGCGCTGGTAAACCCATTGCTGACAATAACTCGGAAGCGGGCAGGGCAATGAACCGGAGAACCGAACTGAGTATTATTTCCAATTAATGATGGAGGGGCATTGGCAGATGCTGTGCTCCGGGTTCCTGGTTAGCTCCCCAACGGCAGCCCTCTGAACAGCCCCCGGCTCTCCCGGCAGCCAAGAAGCGGCAGGGAAGCTCCAAATGTGTTGAAATAACTGCTGGCTGTCGCCAGTCTTTTGACTCTTCTTTCAACAAGCACCTGTTTTTGCTCCATTTTTCGCCAATTTCGCTGCCTTTCTGCGTAAATGTTGATTCCAGTTTTGTGACATTTTTCCCCCTCGCCCCATTTTTTGTCACAATCGCGGCCGCAGGTAAAAAGTTGTGACATTTTATTTCCAGGCTGGAAAAAATGTCACAAAGATTTAGGGGTTTTCAGGGCTGCTTTCCCGGTATATGCTATCGTGTGCATCCATTTTCTGCCGTTGTTGGACTTGGCATATTGCGTTCTTTACCATAAATTCCAACAATTGCAAAGCACAAGCGGCCTTCGAAAA
>JAYSYY010000007.1:0-5781 GCA_043727215.1 Chitinophagaceae bacterium
TCAAAAATTACTTCCATCTTTTTTCTCCACGGTGTAAGATGAGTCAGGTATTTATACATGCGACTTGCTCTTGTTGCCGCTGTGGATGAGCCTTCCACCCGTAAGTGGTTGCCGCCGCCTTGCCTGTTCCGATAATTTCCCAAGGCTTCGACCAGCGGCATATTGTAGCCTTCAAATTATTCTTTTGTGTAAGCGAAAAAACGAGACAGAGAGTGGTTAATCATTGGGGGTGAATAATATTTTTGCTGGAAGCCGAGCGGCGGCAACACTGGAGGATAAGAGGCTGTCTGTGGAGGCGGAATTTTCCCGGGGATAGGGCGACCTTCTTTTGCCTCCGGAAGCTGGCTTATTTTTGATCCACCCTTTTTCCATTCCGGGTCGACCAGAAAGAAAGAAGCGCAGCATAAAAGGGAGCTGTATTTTTTCAAGGGAATGTATAAATTGGAGGGTCGCATCAACTATCTACTGGTGATGATTTAAAGGCGAAAATCCCGCTGGAACACTGACGGGAACCCTTCCGCAACCTTATTACCTTAGTAAAAGCCCGGACCAAGTAGGAAAACCACCGCTGAAACGGTTAAGAGAAAAAGTGTAACTGCTGTTAAGGAAGCTGATAAGGTAGTTTTTAAAGAGTGGTTCCTGATTACCAAGGTAAGAAGGTTTGTTCAGCAGGACGTCGCGGCATCTGTTCTGAGGGAGTCAGCTCAGAACTTTTACCGGTCAATCCTGTTGTACAATGGCATCACCGAACACCCCATTTATGAGCCTGTTTATTTTATTAAGCGCCATCCTGCTACAAGGGGGCCTTCAACCAGTTTCGCCACGCAGTATCCTGCTCTTTGGTCACAACGCGCACCCCATGATCCAACAGCAATGGCTGTTGTTCCGGAACGACAGCAGCGGACTGGCCGAACGGGACGTGCAAATAAAAAGGGTAGCGGCAGGCAATTTTTTATATAAGAAGTATGCGGTTCCCTTAACGGATCCTTTCACAATAATTCTGGAGGGAAGAGACGGGGGCGAAAAGTATCGTTCCAACCAACTAACTCCTGTTACCCATTTATTTGCTTTGATTGATGCCATGCCCATGCGCCAGGCAGAGATGCGGAAAAAGAAAAAAAATCAACCATGAAAAAAATTCTTTTTTTACTCCTCTGCGTGTTTATATTGATGGGAACAGCATGCAATACCTCGCAAAAAAATATTGATTCAAAACAGCCTGCTGCAGAGGGCTACAGCTATGCGCCTCCTTCGGCAGATGGCATCGGTAAATTTTACATGGGCCGGGAAATATCTTTTGTGATGGGAGCGGCCGGAAGTGAATGGTTGGAAAGGGACACCCGCAACGAGGAGGAAAATGCCGGGCTGGCGGTGTTGCGGTTACCACTCCAATCCAATAGCGTAGTAGCGGATGTCGGGGCCGGCACCGGGTATTACAGTTTCCGGATTGCCAAACGAATACCGATAGGCAAGCTCTACGCCGTAGAGATCCAGGATGAGATGATCAGCCAGCTTCTTCAAAAAAAGAAGCAATTGGGGGATACTATTGTCACGATTGTGAAAGGAGGCGAACAGGCACCTAACCTGCCCGCCAACAGCCTTGACCTGGCACTGATGGTGGATGTGTACCACGAGTTAGCCTACCCCGAAGAAATGTTGCAGGCATTACACAAAGCCCTGAAGCCTTCGGGTAAAATAGTGTTGCTGGAATACCGGGGCGAAGACCCGTCAATACCGATAAAGCCGCTGCACAAAACAACAGTGGCCCAACTGAACCGCGAACTCGGAGCCAATGGTTTTACACTCACCTCAAAGGGGGATTTTTTACCGATACAACATTTCCTGGTGTACGAAAAAAAAGCCCCCTGACCGGGCCGGCAACTGTCCTATTATTATTGCAGCGCATCAACGAAAATGAACAAACCCGAAGGCCCGGCTGACCGGACTGGCAGTGGTAAAATTCCTGCCGCTGCAGGTAACCCTTCCACCTGTAAGTGGTTGCCGCCGCCTTGCCTGTTCCGATAATTTCCCAAGGCTTCGACCAGCGGCATATTGTAGCCTTCAAATTATTCTTGCGGATAGGTTTTACCGAACGTAAGATCCGGCGTTCATATCAATTGAGGTTCCGGTGGCATGATCTGCCAACCCACTACAAAGCAAGGTCACCATGGGTGCAATATCTTCCGGAGTGGTCAGTTCATTCAGCGCAATGTCGTTCAACGCAAAGTCTTCACCGTATTCTTCCAGTATCGCATTGGCCATGTCCGTTCTTGTAAATCCGGGAGCGATCAAAAATGCTTTGATCCCTTGTTTTCCGTAATGTCTCGCAATAGACCGGGTGAGGCTCACAATGGCGCCTTTGGATGCCGCATAGGCTATATAATCTGTTGTATCACCACGAAAAGCTGCCCGGGAAGATATGTTTACAATTCTACCTTGCTGCCGGGTTCTGGCGTGGTCCACAAATTCTTTGCATAATATCCCCACAGCTCTTGTATTTACCGCAAAAGTGTGTTCCCAGTTTTTTAACCATTCACTCGTTGGCAATGAATCTGCTGCACTGGGCGAAATGCCCGCATTGTTTACCAGCGCTGATATAGGACCATACTTTTCAACAAGCAGGGGAATAAAGCCGCTTACGGTTGCGGCATCTGCCAGATCACAGGCAGCTGTGTAACTAATATGTTGAAGCTCATTTTTCAATCTATCAGCTTCAGCCTTGTTGCTATTGTAGTGGATAATGACCTCCGCCCCGGATTCGGAGAGTTGCTTTGCTATAGCTCTTCCAATTCCCCGGGAAGCGCCGGTAACAAGTATTCTTTGATTTTTAAGCGAAATATTCATTGTCTAAAAATAACTTCAATTTGCTATTAAATAAAATGTAAGTACAGGTAATAAGGTATAAATTAATTAAACCGAAGGGAGAAAAAGTACAAAGAAACAGGTACAAATAAACCCTTCTGCCTCGTCAGCAAAGGAAACGCTCGCTTCCCGCCGCCGCCCCCCGGCTTGCGCAAGCGTTTCTCCCTCCTGGTAGCTAGTGTTCAACCGAAGATTGGTCACAGGTGCATCTCAAATCTATCGGTCGGTGGCCGCAGCATAGCGTAGCCTAAATAAATAAAGCACCGTATAAAGAGCAAGCAATTTGATTAGTTATTATTTACATTTAAAGGAAATACTTTTTACGGTTAAAAATCGCCTTTACTATTTGTCACAGTGAGCTGGCCCCGGCCGAACACCTTGCGCCAGTACGGTAACAGCAGCAGAAGTTTAAGTGTGGCGTAGATTTCAGGCACTATTACGCGAACGCGCAATAAAAGTATTATTACGCCTGGGTGTATGGCACACAAATTTGTAAAACCTGCTAATTTAAAAATTAAAAATATGACAACTTGTTTTTTAAAATACATCATTGACCCAGCCAAAGTAGACGAGTTTGAACACTATGGCAGACTTTGGATTGATCTAGTAAATGAAATGGGTGGACTGCATCACGGATACCTGCTACCGCACGAGGGGGCAAATAATGTGGGGTACGCTTCTTTTTCTTTTCCGTCTTTAGCTGTATACGAAATTTACCGAACTGAAATTCAAAATTCACCCAAATGCCTTGCGGCATTTAAATACGCCAATGATACAAAATGCATCATAAGCTACGAACGAAATTTTTTAAAACCAGTGTTCGAGGGAATTACTGACAAGGCAAAGCTGTTTTACTAATTTACGATGAGGTCCTGTTGGTAACACGCAATAATGAAAAAGGGACAGGCCAAAGATCTCGCCTATACGTATGAATCGATAGCTTGTTTACACCCCGCCTGTTATTTTTCTTGAAATGGCAGTTTGTTATAACCCCCGGCCACCAACGACGGCGGAGAAAAGTTAGATTACATTTAGTTTTTATTGCCGGAAATGTGTTAAACATGCTGAGGAATTTTCGTGGTACCCCTCATGTATCGGACGATTGTACTGCAGAAACTTTGTGGAACTTATAGCGGAAATGTTCATTCATGCTTCGTTCTCAGTTGGCCGCCTTCAGGTGATCACGGAGCTTTTGTTTTGGACCATACGCTGCGTCCCCGCTCTAAAATTTCCATTTACTTTCTGTACCGGATATCTGAATAGTTTTAGTAATTTAGGTCAAGACTTATTTTAGATGATTAAATTTGTGCAACTCAACTTAATGGTCCTCCTGCTGCTTTTATGGGAGAATGGCAATAGCCAGCAGCCGCTACTTACCGTACAAAGTTTTGAATACATTTGGCAGAGAGATTTTGCGGCCATGTCTGCATCCGGCGCTCCGCGGATCATTATCGCTTTGGATGATTCTGTAAAACTTCTCATGAAGAATAGTTTTGCCAGGGCACTTAAAAACCGGTGGAATATAGTACTGCCGGAGATATCATTCTCCGTTAAGCCCTTGCCTTTTTTGGCTAACCGGCCTAAGTTTAAAACAAGCCTGAAAGAAAAAGATCCCGGCAAATGGCACTTATTTCTACAGCTGTACGATAAAGGCGATTATTTAGACCAGACCGCGGATAGAGATACATTTGCTACAACACTTGAGCTCAAATGCCGGCTTGTTAACGGTGCCAATGATTCTATAATTCTTGACAGGGCTTTAACGGTAAATATTTATAAGGAACCAGCTCCTCCTGACCAGGTTCTGCTCAAAAGGGTGCCTGCATTCCCTGCTTCTTTTATAGTTGGTTTTGATAGTATTGCCATATGGCTCTTTCAATCTGAACCTGTTGCTCAAAGATCATTAAGGCTTAAACCGGCTTGCCTGTTTCAGCAAACAGCAATAAAAGAATCTCCGCTTGCTGAATTGCATTTTAAAACGAATACCTCCGGCATTGATCATATCACTTCGCCTGTATTTTATTTCAACCGCTCCTGGCCAAAATATGAAAAGATGGATACCAGGCGAAATACAGGAGGCAATGCCGCAGGCGGAGTATTTACCTTATTAACGGGAATCCACTCCGGTAAGAGCAGGTCTTTTGAACACAAGGCAGATTTTGAGTTTAAAGAAAGTGACACCGTGTACCATTGTTTGATTAACTATGTGGAGGAGGAAACAGCAGAGCGGCAAAGGGAGAAGCGTGTTGAGGACAATGGCACAAAAATATTCTCAATGAAGAGTACCGATTATACATTTTTAAGGCGTTATATTGATTCAGCTTTTTTAAATGTGGTTACTATAGGTGAAGATACTTTAGCCACATTTAGGGTACAATATGCAGCTACTGCCGGTAGTCCCCAAAACTACACCCAAATGTGGGATGGCAGTGACACTGCAACGGTTGGTTCCCTGCCACCCGAATGGCGCAACACCGAGATGGAAGCGGATTTGATAATATCAGGTAAAATGGAGGGCAACTCATTTTTAATGAAGACATCAAAGGAAACTAGGGTAAAGGAATTTTTTCTCAATGATAAACTGGCTACAATTATACAGGGAAATGAAAAGCCTGCAAAGGGATTCGTGTTTCGCCCGGTTTCACCCCGTCAGCTTAAATTATTTACCATCCTTTCTTCGTTACCCTATTCCTATTTTAATAAATCTCTTTTGAATTAATAGAATAATATAGTTAGAACGCAAATGCGCTGCGCAGAATCCATAATTTGTGTATTAGGTAACCAGCATAACAATTTCCCGTTCGTCCCCGTTTAACCCTATCGTGTGGACACAACTCTAAATATTTGTCAACCCTCGTGCGAAGCTTAAAATATTTCAAGCCAGTCCACACTATGCCTGGGCTCAGTCACATCTTTCTT
>JAYSYY010000008.1:0-16370 GCA_043727215.1 Chitinophagaceae bacterium
TTTTAAAGGATGCCTCAGCAGCCGCTATCTATGGAAGCCGTGCGGCCAATGGGGTAATTATTGTTACCACTAAAAAAGGAAGGCAGGGACCAATGCTGATCAGCGGAAGCATAAAAGCAGGCGTGCAAAGGGTGAGTAATCAATATGACATGATGGACGTGAATGCGTACCGTGCGCTGGCCACCAGCCTCTACACGGCGGGCAACCTACCGGTACCTACTGCCCTCACCACCGATTTTGACCCCGGGATCAATACAGACTGGCAGGATGAATTCCTGCGCAGCGGTGCTATTGGAGAATACAATCTTTCAGCTTCAGGCGCGGTAAAGAAAAAGGTAAATTATTTTATCAGCGCCAACCATTTTCAAAACAAGGGACCGGTAATTGATAATTCTTTTTCCCGTACAGGATTTAGGTTGAATACTGACACTAAGATTGGCCGCTTTACCATCGGGGAAAATGTGCTGTTCAGCTGGACAAAGGAAGATCCTATCGCCGCTGCCGGCGTAGGTGTAAATCCATTCGTGGATATGATCACGATGCCGCCGGTTATTCCACTGCAAGGCAGTCGTTTTCAAAGCCCGGAAAATCCCGAGGGATGGGGTATCGGCTTAAACAATGCCTACATCAGTACGCTTACTGCCAACGTGCCGGCATTGCAGTCGCTGGACCAGTTTGAACAAAAGAATTTTAAGATACGGGGTAATGCCTACCTGGATTTCAGGATCCTGGACGGGCTGGTATACCGGTTTAATTTTGGATTCGAAAAATCAAATGATAAAGGGGAAGGTACGAGGCGCCCGGGCACCGTGCGCCAGGGTACACCGTCTCCCAATAACAATAAATTATCCAGCTTCCGCAGCGAAGGAAAGTTCGAATCGAAGCTGTATGAGCATACGGTGAATTATGATAAAACATTCGGTATGCACAAAATAGGCGCTGTAGCCGGGTTCAGTAACCAGACGTTTGATCACCCGATCTTTCGTTTTACTACCATTGACGGCAGTGCCACCGTTGCAGATCCTTACACCAATAAGTGGAATAATATCGGGATACTTGGCCGCGTGAATTATACTTACAGCGACCGCTACCTTACCAGTTTCACATTCCGCAGGGATGGCAGCTCGCTCTTTAGCGAAAACAACCGATGGGGCAATTTCCCTTCTGCTTCCGTGGCATGGAGAATCTCAAAAGAAAATTTCTGGAATGTAAAGGCTGTAAATGATTTGAAACTCAGGGTGTCGCACGGGCAACTGGGTAATTCAGAATTCCTGCAACCCTGGTTATATTATGCGCAGATCAACCCATTCCCGCGTGCGGTGTTTGGCCCGGGACAGGTAGAGCAGATAGGGCAAACCGTAACAAGACTGGCTAACAGCGACCTGCGCTGGGAACGGAAAAAGACCACTAATTTTGGGTTAGAAGCTTCCTTCCTTAATAGTCTTTTCACACTTTCTGCGGATTATTTTATTGCTAAAACAAAGGACGTATTGGTGGACCTCCCGATTAGTCTTACCACCGGTAATGCCGGGGGAAACCCCGCAGTAAATGCAGCTTCCCTGGAGAATAAGGGATTTGAATTGGCCCTCACCGTCCGGCCGAAAGGCGGGGATGATTTCCACTGGGATGCCACCCTGAATTTTACAACCATCAACAATAAAGTAGTGGCTTTTGGAAACGCCAGCACTAAATACACGCAGCTCGGCGATGCCCGCACGGAACTTGGTCGTTCTATCGGTGAATGGTATGTGTTGCAGTCGACTGGTATCTTCCAAAGCCAGGCAGAGATAGATAATCACAAAGGAAAAACCGGGCAGGTGCTGCAGCCCTGGTCCAAGCCCGGCGACATCCGGTACGCGGATATAGACAATGATGGCACGCTTGACCTGGATAAGGATCGGTATTATGCAGGGAGCCCATGGGCAGATTTTGAAACTGGCCTGCAACTGAATGCCAGCTACAAAAGATTCAGCGTAAATATGCAATGGTATGCAGTCGTAGGCAATGAAATTTATAACCGCCCGCGATACAATGTGGATAGGATGGATCAGAATACCAACTTCAGGCAGGGCGCCACTTACTGGACCGCACAAACGCCCTCTACAGAATGGCCAAGAGCTGCCATAGGTGCACCAGACAAAGGCATTCAATACAACGTGTTGCCACAGAGTGACCGCTGGCTGGAAGACGGCAGTTATCTACGTCTTAGAAACCTGGAGATCGCCTACAGCTTCAGCAAAGATGCCCTCAAGCGCATCGGCTTCAACAATACCCGCATTTTTGTAAGCGGGCAAAACCTGCTCACATTTACAAAATACGAAGGACTTGATCCCGATATTGCAGGGGTAAATATTTTTGAGCGCGGCCTGGACAATGGCCAGTATCCTGCCCTCAGGATTATTTCCGCCGGAATCAATTTTGGATTTTAAATTAATTATTCAATCTACAGCAATGAATACACTAATTAAATATTGCCTTGCAGCTACGATGGCCCTTGCGGTTGTCTCCTGCAAAAAATCACTGGACCTGGATATTGAAAATCCAAATCGCGTGGATGAATCCAACTTCTGGAAAACCAGCACAGATGCGGTACAGGGCATCAATGCGGTTTATGGAAACTTCTACAGGAACGGGGCGCCTTATTCGCGCTGGTTACCTTACTACATGGATGTGAGATCAGATGATGGTTATTCTACCAGTCCCTGGAATGAGCTCAGAAGTGTCAGTGCACTTAATATAACCCAATATAGCTTCGAAGTAAATTATGATACCTGGTGGCATCATTGGAGAGGTGTTTACCGTGCAAACCAGGTGCTCGCTAATGTTCCCGCCATCAGTATGGATGAGAGCCTTAAGAACCAAATCCTGGGGGAAGCTAAATTTTTAAGGGCGGTCCATTATTATTACCTGGTAAATATCTGGGGAAAAATTCCACTAATCCTCCAGCCTTCACAGCCTGCGGATAAACCTTCCCAGGTGCCGCAGGAAGAAGTATGGGCCCAGATAGAAAAAGACCTTTCAGAAGCAGCTGATGCCTTACCAATATCTTACTCAGGAGAAGAAATAGGCCGCGCCACCAAAGGAGCTGCGTATGGCTTCCTGGGCAGGGCGCATATGCAACAGAAAGAATGGCAGGCAGCAGCCACCGCGCTGCAATGGCTGATTACCGGCCCGGGTATGGCACAATATGACCTCGTGCCTAATTACGGTGATAACTTCCGGCATACCACAGAAAATAATAAAGAGTCGGTGTTTGAAGTACAATTTAAAATGCGTCCTGAAAATGGCGGTGATGATGGGCCTACCTCGAACGTCGGCACCAGCCGTGCACCGTTTTTTGCGCCCCCCGGCCATGGTTTCAATGATGCAAACATGCACCGTTGGGTTGTGCACGAATTTTTGAAGGAAAATGCGACAGGTGGCGGCAGGGACCCAAGGCTTGCAGTTACAGCGTTGTATGATTCCACTGATGTTAGAGGACCAGCCTTTACCCTGGTATATGGCTCCACATTTGCTTCAAAAAATTATGATAATAACATAAAGAACAGGGTGTGGTACCATAAATACCTGGACGACTATTTTCGCATCAGTGAATTTGAAGTGTTCAATAGTCCGATCAACTTCCGGGCATTGCGTTTTGCCGATGTGTTACTCATGTATGCAGAAGCATTGAATAACCAAAATAGAACGGCAGAAGCTTATCCCTTTGTAGACCGTGTCCGCCAGAGAGCCGGTATGCCATTGCTTTCTGTTTCCAGGCCCGGTATGACTGCCGCACAATTCCAGGTACAACTGGAGCATGAACGTATTACCGAACTAACGGGAGAGTCTGTACGCTGGAATGACCTGGCACGCTGGGGTTATTTTGACGATGCTGCAAAATTGGCGCTACTTAAAGCAAGGGATCCCGAGTTTAACAATTTTGTGCTGGGCCGTAATAAGTACATGCCCATACCGCAATCAGAAATTGACATCAATCCCAACCTCGTCCAGAATGCGGGCTGGTAGATAAATACCACAGGGCGCCGTGGAGGGCGGCACCCTGTTTTTTTGATCGTTTTTCACACACAAACAAAAGGGCAGATGCTGAAAAATATTGGGTTGTTTTCGTTGGTGGTTCTTATCGGGTTTTCTGCCTGTAAAAAAAGCAGTAACCCTGCACCCATTCCGCCACCACCCGCCACCAATACTTTTACCAATCCTGTGTTGAACGCAGGACCTGATCCCTGGATCATTCAACAGGGTACCTCCTATTACTATATGCATACGCTCGGCAACCGGGTATCCATCTGGAAAACCAATAAGATAACGGAGCTTCGGAATGCTACGCCGGCCACCATTTGGACAGCCCCGGTAACGGGGCCTAATTCAAAAAATGTGTGGGCCCCGGAATTGCATTTCATCAACAACAAGTGGTATACCTATTATACCGCAGGTTCTTCCACGGACCTCGGCACGCAGCGACTGTTTGTCCTGGAAAATGCCGGTGCGGATCCGCTTACAGGAACCTGGACTGATAAAGGAAAAGTTGCTGATCCCGCTGCTGATTTTTTTGCCATCGATGGAACCGTGTTGACTTACAATAACAACAATTATTTTTTGTGGAGCGGGCACGCGTCAGCTACTGACGTTGCACAACGCATCTATATCGCACGGATGTCGGATCCCTGGACATTGGCTACCGCGCGCACGCTTATATCCTCTCCCCAGTATGCATGGGAAACGGTGGGAGCGCCGCCGGCAGTGAACGAAGGGCCGCAGGTGCTAAAAAATGCTGCAGGCAAAGTCTTCCTTGTATTTTCTGCCAGCGGTTGCTGGACAGATGACTACGGGCTGGGATTGCTTACACTTAAGACGGGTGGCGATCCGCTGATCGCAGCCGACTGGACCAAAACTGCAACCCCCGTGTTTTCTAAGAATGCTGCGGCTGCAGTGTATGGACCCGGCCACAATTCTTTTTTCAAATCTGTGGATGGCACCGAAGACTGGATACTTTACCACGCAAACCCCAGCCCGGGATTAGGGTGTGGGGATAACCGGAGCCCCCGGATACAAAAATTTACCTGGAATGCAGATGGCACACCCAATTTTGGCGTGCCGGTGAGTACGAGCACATCTATTACCAAACCCTCAGGTGAATAAAACCAGCAGGCCCGGTAGCTAACACTAACGTCAACCACTGAACGCTGTTTAAAAATGTTTTTATACCATCGATTGTATACTATGTTTTTGTTGTTTTCCCTTGTTTGCCAGCTGGGATTTGCACAACAGTTTTACAGTAACCCGATACGGCGTTCCGGGGCCGACCCGTGGATCATTGAAAAAGATGGGTACTATTTTTTTACGCATACCACGGGCAGGAACCTGGTACTATATAAAACCAAAAAGTTTTCGGAACTGGCAGTAGCGGAAAGGGTAGTGATATGGGAACCACCAGCCGGCACCAACTGGTCCAAAGAAGTGTGGGCACCTGAGTTACATTTTATCGGGGGCAAGTGGTATTTCTATTTCGCAGCAGATAATGGTGTGAATGAAAATCACCGGATCTACGTGCTGGAAAATAAAAACAAGGATCCCATGAAAGGGGAGTGGGTGATGAAGGGACAGGTAACGGATGCCAGCAATAAGTGGGCAATAGATGCTTCTGTTTTTAAACATAAAAAAAAATGGTACATGGCATGGTCGGGGTGGGAGGGGGATGTAAATAAACAACAGGATATATACATCGCCCGAATGAAAAATCCCTGGACTGTCCGGGGTGTGCGGGTAAAGATCAGCAGCCCCACGTTTGACTGGGAAAGACACGGCGATTTAAATGATCCGCAAAACCCGCCACACGTAGCTGTAAATGAAGGGCCGCAATGGCTGCTGAATAAAAAAAAATTGTTTATCGTTTATTCTGCAAGCGGCTGCTGGACGGACCACTATGGTTTAGGACTGCTCACGTTTACGGGCAAACGAAATTTGCTTGACCCGGCTGCCTGGCAAAAAACAGCTTTTCCTGTTTTCAGCACGTCGGTGGAAGACAGTGTTTTTGCACCGGGGCATAATTCTTTTTTCAAGTCGCCTGACGGCAAAGAGGACTGGATCTTATACCATGCCAATCCTGCGCCGGGCATGGGTTGTGGCCAGGCGCGGTCGCCCAGGGCACAGAAATTTACCTGGCATGCGGATGGCTCCCCTAATTTCGGGAAGCCGGTGAAGGCGGGCGTGCTGTATCCCGTTCCCGCAGGCAGCCAACCCGATTTATAAATGATTAAAACAATTTTTATGCTTGTAAAAAATGCTTTTCTTTTAGTGGCGGTTTTAGTCCTGCAGGCCACAACCGCTTATGCGCAAAAGAAAAATGCCAAAGCTGCCCCAGCCGTCAATGTGCCGGGCCAGAAATGGTCTGCCGGCAAAGCAGCGGAATGGTACAGTAAACTGGGCTGGATCTCCGGTGCCAACTATCTTCCTTCTACTGCCATTAACCAGCTGGAGATGTGGCAGGGAGATAGCTTTGATACAACAACCATTGCCCGGGAGTTTGGGTGGGCAAAAAATATCGGGTTCAATGCGATGCGCGTATACCTGCACAGCCTTGCCTGGAAGCAGGATGCTACGGGATTTAAACAACGCATCAATCAATACCTTACTATTGCCGATAGGAATGGTATCCGTACCATTTTTGTTTTTTTTGATGACTGCTGGAATCCCACACCAATGATCGGGCGGCAACCGGCTCCAAAACCCGGCATCCACAATTCAGGGTGGGTACAGGACCCAGGGCAGCAGGCTTCTTACGACAGCACAAACTTTCCTTTCCTGGAAAGGTATGTGACCGACGTGCTTACAACTTTTGGAAAAGACAGGCGCATCCTGTTGTGGGACCTTTACAACGAACCGGGAAACTCAGGCAAAAAAGATTCATCGGCCGCCTTGCTGACCAAAGTTTTTCAGTGGGCGCGGAAAGTAAATCCCGAACAACCGGTCAGTGCGGGCTTATGGGCATGGGACCTGGAAAAACTGAATGAGATCCAGCTAACCAATTCTGACATTCTTACCTACCACAACTACGAGGATCCCCAGTGGCACCTTCGTACGATCCAATTATTTAAAGCTACCGGCAGGCCTATGATATGCACGGAGTATATGGCACGAACACGGAACAGCCGCTTTTCTAACATCATGCCGATGCTTAAAGAAAAAAACATCGGCGCCATCAACTGGGGTTTTGTTGCGGGAAAGTCTAACACCATTTATGCATGGGATACGCCCATTCCCTCCGGCAGCCAGCCCATTGAATGGTTCCACGATATTTACTTCCCGGACGGTGTGCCTTACAGGCAAGACGAAGTGAACCTCGTAAAAAAACTCAATGAAGAAAAAAAACAACAGTGAAGGAATTACACCAATCGCAATTAAAAACATTTTATGAACAGAAAAGCATCCCTCATTTTTCCCCTTCTATTGTCTGCAGTCATCATTTCATGCAATAACAGGAAACAGGTGAGCAACAGTACAGCAGCAACAGTCGATTCCATTACAAAGGCAGTTTACCTGCCGGAACGCGAAGGGTTTGCAGATACCGTGGACGGTAAACCAACTGACCTTTATGTTTTAAAAAACAGCCAGGGAATCACGCTGGCTATTACCAACTATGGCGGGCGGTTTGTAAGTCTCCTTGTTCCGGATAAAACAGGCAGAATGCGGGATGTAGTACTGGGATTTAAAAGCGTGCAGGAATACATTCATTCTACTGAACCTTATTTTGGCGCTACCATCGGCCGGGTAGGTAACCGGATAGGAAAAGCCCGGTTTTCAATTGACGGTAAGGCCTACCCGCTCGTTCCCAACAATGGTCCCAACAGTTTACATGGAGGTAAAAAAGGCTTTCATGCCGTGGTATGGGATGCGCAGCAATTAAATGATTCCACGTTGGTGCTAACCTATCTTTCTAAAGATGGGGAAGAAGGGTTTCCCGGTAACCTGGCGGTTAAGGTTACCTATGGCCTCAAAGGAAACGATGTAACCATGGACTACGAAGCCGTGACTGATAAAAAAACGGTTGTGAATTTGACCAACCACGCCTTTTTTAACCTGAACGGCGAAGGTAGCGGCAGCATTAACGATCATATATTACAAATAAACGGGGACGGTTATACGCCGGTTGATAGTACCCTGATACCAACGGGCCGTATGGAGCCGGTAGCAGGCACGGCTTTCGACTTTACCCGCCCCATGCCGATAGGCTCCCGCCTGGATACCGTAAAAAATATGCAGTTGAAGTTTGGTAAAGGCTACGATCATAATTATGTATTGCGCACGGATTCATCCGCAGGGTTAAGGAGTGCTGCCCGGGTACATGGGGAGCAGTCGGGTATTGTAATGGACGTGCTAACCCGGGAACCTGGCCTGCAGTTTTACGGCGGCAATTTTATGCAGTCAAAAAATGTATTGAAAGGCGGCAGCCGGGATGATTTTCGTACGGCCTTTTGCCTGGAGACACAGCATTTTCCGGATGCGCCCAATCAACCGGCTTTTGCGACGATAATGCTTGAGCCCGGTAACACCTATCGCACTGCCTCTGTTTACCGCTTCTCCATCTTACCATAATTCATAACACGATGTTTCGCCTGGTTATCGTATCATTTTTTATTTTCAGCACATTCTATGGCCGTGCGCAGCAGCTGGTAATGCCAGGTGATTTTCCCGATCCATCGGTCGTAAAAATCGGGGACACCTATTGGGCCAGTGCCACCACTTCCAACTGGATGCCCGCTTTTCCATTGATAAAATCTTTGGACCTGAAGAACTGGCAAACAGTGGGACATGTTTTTCCCGCATTGCCTGCATGGGCAGATTATTATTTTTGGGCGCCAGAGATCAGTTATGATAACGGTAAGGTGTACATGTATTATTCTGCCCATAAAAAGGGAGGGAATCTATGTGTTGGGATAGCGTCCGCCGACAGGCCGGAAGGGCCCTATACCGACCATGGCCCGATCATTTGCGAGGAAGCGGGCTCCATTGATGGGTTTCCCATGCGGGATGAAAAAGGAAAGTTGTTTATGATCTGGAAAGAGGATGGCAACAGTGTAGGCAAGGCAACACCCATCTGGATGCAGGAACTAAATGAAACCCGCACGGCAGTAATAGGAGCCAAAAAAGAATTGTTTCGCAATGATGCCCCGTGGGAAGGGAACCTGGTGGAAGGCGTATCCATGATTCGACACGGCGATTATACCTATGCTTTTTATGCCGCCGCAGGCTGTTGTGGACAGGGCTGTAATTACCAGTCGGGCATTGCCAGGGCTAAATTGCTCGCTGGCCCCTGGGAGAAATACCCCGGTAATCCCGTGCTCGTGAATGAGGGAGCGTGGAAATGTCCGGGGCATGGCACCCCTGTAGAAAAAGAGGGCAGGTTTTATTTCCTTTATCATGCCTATGATACAGCAGGCACTGTGTATACAGGCAGGCAGGGTTTACTCCGGGAGTTTATTTTTACCGAAGACGGCTGGATCCGCTTCAAGAATGAAACGGTTGTTATTCCGCCACCGCTGCTACCGGAATCCGATGAATTCCGTGGCCGGGATTTGAAAAAAGACTGGCAGTGGAGCACAACGGAACCCGTGCGTACTGCCCTTCGTTCCGGCAACCTTTTATTAAAAACTTCCGGTCAGGAATGGCCGGCGTTTCTTGGCCGTAAAACAACGGGCACCCATTACCGTGCAGCCACCCGGTTGTCCCGAAAAAAGTCCACCGCCGCTTCAGGCATTTCCCTTGGCGGCGATGAACGAAACAGGATAGCAGCGTATATCAATGGGGATGTGCTGGAAGTCATCCAAACCAGGGCGGGAAAAGATTCCTTATTGTTGACCCACCCCATAGCCCCCTCCCGCCACGTTTGGCTGGTTATGGAAGTAAACAATGGAAAAGACATCCATTTTTTTGTTGGTACAAAACACGACCGCTTACAGAAATTGAATACACAACCCATAGATGGCGCCTTCCTTCCACCCTGGGACAGGGCACTGCGGGCGGGATTGATAGTAAAAGGGGCACCAGGCCACATGGGCGTATTTGATTATTTTAAAATGCTGGCCCCTATACCCTGATTTTGTTGGGCCGGTTACAAGCTTTCAAATTGCAGAAAACGCGCAGCCGCCTTCAACCTTGTTATTAAAAGAATTAACCGGACTTTTTTCCAAGGAAGTTTGGGCGCGGATCGGGGTTTCGCAGGTGCTTTCTTTGCGCAGAATGCCTATTGTACGAAAACCAAGCAGGTATTCAAAAAATACGCAGCACAATTTTTTAAAAAAAGCAAAAGGAGTGGCGATGCAGCCACGCACCCCCGCCGGGTGTGGAGGCAGAAAATAACCGGAGGATAGGGTTACTTTGCCGGCAAGAAGTTCCCTGCGATATCAACTCCCTGGCATTCTCCAACGGAAGCTCGTTTGGAAGGTTGTTCGGCACGCAGTTCTGCGGGGCACGCATTAAAGTAACCTATGCAATTGTGCGGGGCAGGCCTTGCCTCACCCTTGTGGGCCTCAGGCATTTCCTTCAGCCTGTGGGTATTTGAATTCAGATCAATAAACATCATGCTTAAAAAACAAGCCACGCCTGTTTTCTAAGCATGATGAATGGACAATGTACAAGGAAGTAAACATTATTTGATGTCCTCCTGATAGTGACTGGCAGTTTTCACCATTTTAGTGTGTACGCCGAATAGCAAAAGCGGGGCCACCCATTAACCTAAGAACAGGCTGTTGTGGTCGCTGTTTCTTGTGCCCACCAGTCTTATGAAAGCCAGGGCCACCCCCACCATCGCAATAGCAGAGAACAGGAAAATGTCGAACGGGATCTTTGCTATTGGTTCTTGAATTTGTTTCGTGCCCTCACCTTTCTAATTAGTTTCCATTGTAATTTTTGTTTTATCTAAAAGATGATCATTAAATCGCTATGCTGGTACTTTCCGGGGTTTTTCCCTGTCCCAGAAACGATGCTGTTTAATGGCTTCGATAAATTGCTGCCCGATGTTTTCAGCATTGTCGCCGATAATGATACCCTCCGTTAAGGCCGTTTCGAGGCTCCGGTCTTCCGGCAATTTTCTGCCGAAATAAGTAGACCGCAACACCTGTAAGGCATCTGTATCGGCAGCAATGGCTTTACAATGTCTGAAGGCTTCATCTAAAAAATGAATGGCATCGGGATCTGCCTCCAGAGTGGCCACGCTGTTAGTACCGCCCGGAACATAGACTGCATCGTACAAAACGGAGGCGGTTGTAAACAACGATTTATCCACCGGAATAGCGGCGCCAGGGTTAGCCGGGTCTGCATCTTTCCCGGTGATAAAACCAAGTTTGGGTGCAATGATATCCGCCCCGCCACCGGCGGCCACGATTGCTGCTTTCACAGCCTGCAGGTTTTCGGCGTTCACACCATCGCAGGCCAGGATCGCCACTTTGCGCGTGCGTATAGAATCTTTCACAGTATTTGCCATACTCAGTGCAGCCGAACGGTCCAGGGATCCTTCTTTTACGATGGAGGCATATCGCTGCGGGTCTCCATCTGCCGGTATGTTTTGGTTGAGCGGCGTCGCCAGTTCCTTAGGAATGTGAAGGCCAATATTATAAGCCACCGCTGCTGCGAGGCTTTCCTCTATCTGCGAGAGAAAGAACAACATCCGCTCGCGGATACTGATCAGTTCTACTTTGCCCAACTCGAAACTGAGTGCATCTGTTATATGATTTTTTTCGGGTTCGCTCTGGCTGTTAAAAAACAGTTTAGCCTGGCTGAAATGATCGAAGAAACTCGGGCTGCGTTCCCGGATCTTATGCGCTTCAATCCTTTCCGGGTAACTGGTGAAACCACCCTGCATCTTTCCCGCCTGGAAGGGGCAACCTCCTGCCATGCCATTAGGGCTATGCGCAGTTTTGCCCTTGTTAATCATCTGCCGCATGAAACCATCTCTTTGGTTGTTGTGTACAGTTCCAAGAGGTCTGTTGATCGGTATCTCCTGGAAGTTCGGTCCGCCCAACCTGGTTAATTGAGTATCGGTGTAGGAAAACAATCTTCCCTGCAACAGGGGGTCGTTCGTAAAGTCAATTCCCGGAACTACATGACCAATATGGAAAGCTACCTGTTCGGTTTCGGCAAAGAAATTATCGGGATTTCGGTTAAGCGTTAATGTGCCAACACGTCGTACCGGCACGAGTTCTTCAGGGATGAGTTTGGTAGGATCCAGCAAGTCGAATTCGAACTTGTGTTCATCTTCTTCCGGCACGATCTGCAGGCCCAGTTCCCATTGCGGGAAATCGCCATTGTCAATAGCTTCCCAAAGGTCCCGGCGGTGAAAATCCGGATCTTTGCCAGAGATTTTCTGGGCCTCATCCCAGGCAACGGAATGAACACCTAGTAAGGGCTTCCAGTGAAATTTTACAAAATGCGACTTACCCTGTTCATTCACCAACCGGAAAGTATGTACACCAAAACCTTCCATCATGCGGTAGCTCCTCGGGATCGCCCGATCGCTCATAACCCACATGATCATGTGAGCCGATTCGGGCGTATTGGAAATAAAATCCCAGAACGTATCATGCGCTGAGGCAGCCTGCGGGATTTCATTGTGCGGTTCTGGTTTCACGGCATGCACCAGGTCAGGAAACTTGATGGCATCCTGTATAAAAAACACCGGCATATTATTCCCCACTAAATCAAAATTTCCTTCTTCTGTATAAAATTTTACAGCGAACCCACGTACATCCCTGGCCAGGTCCGATGAGCCCCGGGAGCCGGCCACGGTAGAAAATCTTAAGAAAACCGGGGTCTCCCGGCTGGTATCGGTTAAAAACCCTGCCCGCGTAAATTCACTTAGATCTTCATGTACTTTAAATACGCCATGCGCCGCGGAACCCCGGGCATGTACAACCCTTTCTGGTATTCGCTCATGATCAAAATGAGTGATTTTTTCCCGCAGTAAAAAATCTTCCAAAAGGCTAGGGCCGCGTTCACCAGCTTTCAGAGAATTTTGATCATCGTTGATTCGCACGCCAAAATTGGTAGTCAAAAATTCACCGGAGGAATCCTCCGTGTGCGGTTCCAAATTTTTTATCTTTTCATTGTTTTCCAATGAATCATTGTTTTCAGGCATAATGTGTATGATTGATAAGGGTGAAAAAAATTGAAAGATGTGTCAGCAGGCATGCTATCTCAGCTAAGGAGATTACTCGCCCGGCATGTTATCTGCTATGGCGCCTAACTTTTCATCTGAAGCCTCCTCTTCGGCCAGGGACGCTGCAAGCAACGTGGCCACGTCTTCATAACCAAGCTGGCTCGCCAGTTTGATGATTCCCCTGTAAGAGGCAATTTCATAATGTTCTACTTTTTGGGAACCCATGATGATACACAGGTTACGGGCAGGCGTACCGGCATCGGTGGTTTCCACGACCGCTTCTCCTTCCTTGGTGAGGCCTTCCATGGCATCACATTTTTTTGCCTGCGGCTTTTTTCCCATCATCTCAAAAACCTGCTCCAGGCGGGCTACTTGTCCGCGGGTTTCTTCCAGGTGATCCAGGATCGCCTTTTGTAATTCGGGCGATGACGCGGCTTTTGCCATTTTGGGCAAGGTCATGACGAGATGGTTTTCTGCCCAGTAAATATCCTTGATGCAATCTTCCAGCAATTTCGTAAGGCCGTCCTCGGGGTCCAGGGCTACCGTGGTCATATCGGCATCTGCCGTGGGCTCGTATTTTGAGGGATTGTCTGTGCTGGCTGCAGGGCCGGTGTTGCCCTTATGCGAAAAGGAGGCGTTGCTTTCCAGATCAGCATTCGCTTTCGGTGCTTTAGATTTTGCCATAATGTAAGTTTAGAAATAAATAATGTTGTGAAGGGAAACACACAAATTGTGTGCTACACCTTTTTTTATCTGCGGCAAAAAATCCTTAGTTAAAAAACAGCTCCGCTGCACTTCAAACGTCTTATTGCAAGCCTGTGAACGGGAACAAGGGTGTGGATTTGTTGAATTTTATACCCATGCATTTTTTAAAACAATAAGGCCCGGAGAAATCTGGAATCCGACTGGAAATACTTCGGTAATATAATAATGATTTCAATTCCTGAATGGTAGTGAACCTAATTGGGCAACTACCGCCCGTGGCCTTCAATCCTGTTATCAGCACTTTGGCATATCAACCCTTGATACCAGCTATTGACAATTTTGAATAGGTCTCGTTTTCCACGAGTCATGGCTGAGCATACGAAGAATAGCGTTGTAATAAATGCGGGATAGGTTACTGGGCATTCCCATGATGCATAATTTCTACGTTTAAATAAACCTGCGAGATGGATAACAGGAACTTGTCGATATGGCATTCGATTTTTAATTGATCGCCATCGGAATGTACCAAATGGTAGCCGGTGGAATTGATCACCCTGATCAGGCTATCGAAGTCTTCCCGGGTCATGAATTTTAAGGTTACGTGTTGGTTCATCTTCACTGTTCTTACCATTCTATAGCCAAAATTGGTACCAGAAATTTCAAATTGCAGAAACTAACTCATTTATCCCAAATTATGTGATAGCATTTTTCTGTCGCTGTACCTTAGGCCTAAACCTGTAAGTGGTTGCATCCGCTTTGCCTGACTTTTAACCTTTTTCCCTTTTTATCAACCTTTTGCCTTTTACCTTTTACCGTCTACCGTTCGTAGTTTTTCAACACGCCCGTCCCGATTTTTCGGGAACGGAAAGGAGTGTTAGAAAAACCATCCCGAAAACATTCGGGACGATGAGGTAACGAAAGCGGGACCACCGTCCACCGTCCACCGTCTCAGGAAATTACCAAACATTCCGCCGGTAAATAAATGGTAAACGCGGCACCCTTTCCGGGCTCACTCCGGCCAGTAATAAACCCTTCATGGTTGTGCATGATCTTTTTGCAGGTGGCTAATCCAATTCCGGTGCCACTGTATTTTTCATTGTTATGCAGCCTGGTAAAGAGGTCGAATATTTTTTCTGCATACTGCGGTTCAAACCCAATGCCATTGTCTACTGACCGGATGGCCAGGTAATTTTTATCGGGCGATATACCTTTTACATCTACCTCACTGCTACGCACAACCGAGGAACTGATATGGATACTAGGCTTTACCCCTGGCTGCTGGTATTTAATGGAATTGCTGAGCAGGTTGATGAACAGTTGTAAAAACTGGAAGTGCACTACGCTCACCGTAGGTAATTGTTCTACTATGAGCTCAACCTTTTTTTCTTCTACATCTGTGATGAATGAACTTTTTACTTCTTCAATCAGCTCATTGAGGTTCACTGCCTCTTTATCCTGTTTTTGTAAAGTGTCCTGGGAAAAACTCAACAGGTCCTTTATAAGTTGCTGCATCCTGGAAGCTGCCGAAGCAATCTTTTCCAGGTCTTTTTTAACGGTCCTGTCTAAAGAAACGTTCGTGTGGCCGATGATGCGACTGCTGTATATCTGAATTTTGCGCAGCGGTTCCTGCAGGTCATGGCTGGCAACATAATTAAAGGATTCCAGTTCCTGGTTGGTTCTTTCCAGCTCCCGGTTTTTATATTCCAGCAGGGCGGTTTTTTTGGCGAGTTCCAGTTGCGTTTGTTTTTGAACGGTAATATCTCTTAGAAACGCTATAAAAGCTTTTACACCCCCCTGCATCGTTTCAGAAACGGTCAGGGAAATATAGATTTCTTCCTCCTTTTTAGTACAAGCGGTGAGCTCCAGCGTTTTATTTAAAATGCGGGCTTCCCCTGTTGATAGCAGCCGCTTCATCCCTTGCTCATGCGCTTGCCTGCTTGCTTTGGGAATGATGGTTTCAGACAGGCTTCTGCCAATCGCTTCTTCCTCCGACCAGCCAAAAACGGCTTCCGTTTTGGGGTTCCAGAGTGTAATGATGTTGTTTTCGTTTATTACAATAATAGCATCCGGGGCATTGTGTATGAGCTGGCGAAAATTTTGTTCCTTTTCCTGCAGTTCTTTATTAAGTTCGTGCTCCCTGGTAATATCCTGGCAGGTACCATTTATTTTTACAGGCTGGTTGTGTTCGTCTTTGATGATCTCACCCTTGCCTTTCAGCATCTTTGTGACAGCATCAGGGTTTACGATGCGTAAAAAGTAGTCCTCGCTCACCCCTGTCCGGAGAGACTCGGCTATTTCCAGCCTTCGTTTTTCCCGGTCATCCGGGTGTATAAGCGACATAAATCGCTCGAGGGAGATTTCTTCACTTTGAGGTTCCAGCCCATAGATGCGGTACATTTCGTCTGACCATAAAACTTTGTTGTCTGCAATGCTCCAGCTCCAATTGCCGATATGGGTAAGGGCCTGCGCCTGGTTGTGCAGGTCTTCACTTTGCTGCAGGCTTTGCAGGAGC
>JAYSYY010000009.1:0-48837 GCA_043727215.1 Chitinophagaceae bacterium
AATTTTTTGTGGCCCTAATGCATCTGTGAGACGGCATTTATGTAATGCTTGTAGGAAAAAAAGGTCAATAGTTTCTCCTAAACCACATGTCAGTAAAGCAAATGTTTCTTTCTTTAGTAGTCTAAAACTTTTATTATGACAGAAAATGAATTGGCGACTGTTGCGGTTGATGTCTGCTACAAAATCCACACTGCGCTCGGCCCAGGATTACTGGAATCCGTTTACGAGGCTGCCTTCGATTATGAACTTACCAAAAGAAAGGTCGCCTTCACACGGCAATACCCTGTGCAAGTGCCTTATGACAACATCATTTTAGATATTGGTTTCCGGGCTGACATAATTATGGAAGAAAAATTGCTTGTAGAGATTAAGTCTGTAGAGTTACTGGAGAAAGTTCACCATAAAACTGTTTTAACTTATTTGAAAGTTAGCGGAATGAAATTGGCTATTTTAGTAAACTTCAAAGTAAATTTAATAAAAGAAGGGATTCATAGGAAGATCAACGGGGAATTAAATTAGTTTCATAGGGAATATACCTAAAGACAAAACATGCAAACAAAGCAACGGTTTTTAAAATTTATTTATCCCATTTTTAAGGGCTTGAATAAACTGGCAGGGAAAAGTACAAAAATCATAAAATCATCTACAGTGGCCAATACATCATTTTATGCGCTTAAAGCAACCCTTAACAATGATAAGATCCTTGACTTCGCAGAGTTTCAGCATAAAAAAGTAATGATTGTAAATACTGCTTCTGATTGTGGGTTTACAAACCAGTATGAAGGTTTGCAGGCACTCCAGGAAAAGTATAAAGATACTTTGGTGATCATCGGATTTCCTGCAAATGACTTCGGCGAACAAGAAAAAGGGGCGGATGAAACCATAGCCCAATTTTGCAAAATAAATTACGGGGTCACATTTCCCCTGGTACAAAAGTCGACGGTGCTAAAAAAACGAGACCAGCACGAAGTGTATGGGTGGCTCACTGATGAAGAGAAAAATGGCTGGAATTATATAGCCCCCACATGGAATTTTTGTAAATACCTGGTGGATGAAAAAGGCAACCTGACTCATTTTTTTGAAGCTGCCGTAGAGCCAATGGGCAATGAGATTGAAGAGGCAATAGGCGTGCCTGCTGGACCGAAGAAGGCCGGATAAGAAAAGTCATTACCGAAGTGGTAACGACTAACAAAGAAACCCCCGTCGAATATTGTTAATTCGGTAGAAATAACCTGCTATTCAAATACTACCTATTAAAAATGTATGCCTGAAGGTATCTCTCCCCAAATAATGATACCTTAAACGAAATAATCCACGGGGCTGGTATAAGTCAGAGTGGCCCATTCCGACATATTTGCTTTGATCGGCTATGAAAGGAAGTTTCAAGAAAAGCCGCTGCTCACTTGCAACGGCTGATATTTGAACATCACTGATATTTAATTGTTATTTACCTGTTTTTCGCGGCCACTTGATTGCCTATTGTTCCAGTGATTTTTGCAATAATAAAATATTTGATCCAGGCTGGATAGCCGGTTACTACATTTTATTGTTGCATCCGGACTGCGATGGAACGCTGCTGGTTTTTCCTGAGATCGGTTGGAGACATCCCAAACCTCTTTTTAAATGAGGCTGCAAACTTACTGGAGCTTATCCACCCTGCCACAAAGCGATTTTTTTTACCTGGATGTCCGAACGTTCTATCAACTGGAGCGCGAGTAACAGATTTTTTACCTTGTGGTATTGCAGCATGGAGAATCCAAACACATACTTAAAAATCATTTTCATTTGGTCGGGTAAAGATTAACCGCCCGGGCAATTTTTTCAACTCCTATAAAAAGGGCATCTAAATTATGAAGGATGATTTTTTCTGCTGCGGCAACGTTCGCATAGTACGGGTTGTGCAGTGCCTTATGATTTTTTATACGTTCGTCCTTAAAAGCATGTGTGAAAAAATCTGAAATGACAGCTGTTATACTTATTTTTAATTCAGTTGATTGGAGGGATTTTGCTGTTAAGGTCCTAATGGTTGCCAGAGGTCTTCTGATAGTTGGGGAGCACCTTTAACAATATCGAGCCAGTTAATAAATCCCGACTCTTCATTCAGGTATTCATCTAATTCTTTTTTTCAGACACGGTTTTAAATACAAGATTTCCCCCCATTCTTTGTTAAAGACAAGGTTAAAAAATCTCCCCCTGGTGCCTTCGTAGAAATAGGGGGTCAGTTCAGTGCCCGGTTTCTAAAATGTGCAGGTGGTGCTGAATAAAGTGGTTGATTCTCTGGTGCTGGCGTTGATGGGAAATGGGTATTCAAACACTGCGAATGATATAATATAATAGTTGATTATTTCGTTACCACCATAGAGAGCTTTGGATGATAATGTTTTGCTTTACCTGCAGCTCGGATCAATAACCATAAACCCCTGTCCAGTTCCCTGTACCGCATGATTCCTTTGGTAAATGGGTTGTCAGTATAAATCGCCTGTTCATCTTTACTGTGTGAAAACACCGGCATATGGATAACACTTTCCGTCATTAACTGCGGTTTTTTTGTAAATACGGGAGTTCAAAAAATTCATCCTGCTTTTTAAATAAATGCTTTTGGAGGTAATCCGTCCAGCTGTTCAGGGGCATAAACGGCAAAAATTTTATTTGCCACTACACGATGTGTCAGTAGTCATAGATTAAAAATGGTCTTAACCAATTAGAATGGAATCATATGGAGCTAATCCTGCTAGGTTGACCTGCCTGAAGCTGTAGCATAAATGTGCCTAAGAGTGAAATATTTTTTCGTCCTGTTGTTACAAAGGACATTTTTCATGATAGTTGATAATCTCTATCGGGGTCCGTTCAAACGCGTAGTTTTTGTAGTGCTCAGAGATTTCATCCAATACCTCGTTGATGGCTTCCGGTGTGGAAAGTGTGACAAGCTTAAGGCGGAAATCTTTAATACCTGGCAAGCCCTTCAGGTAGTTTGTGTAATGCCTGCGCATTTCAAATATGCCTGTAAGGGGTCCTTTCCATTCAACTGACTTTGTTAGGTGCGTTTTGCACACTTCAATTCTTTCTTCAAGTGTAGGAGATGGCAAAACGGTTTGTGTTTCCAGGTAGTGTTTGATTTCCCTGAATATCCAAGGGTAACCAATGGCTGCCCGGCCGATCATAATTCCATCAATACCGTACCTTTTTTTATATTCAAGGGCTTTGTGGCCGCTGTCAATATCCCCATTCCCGAAGATGGGAATATGAATCCTAGGATTGTTTTTCACTTTTCCTATTAGCGTCCAGTCGGCTTCACCCTTATACAGCTGGCAGCGTGTGCGCCCATGTATGGCAAGGGCTTTTACCCCGATATCCTGCAGGCGTTCCGCTACTTCTTCAATGTTTTTGGTGTTGTCATCCCAGCCCAGCCTCGTCTTTACTGTAACGGGCAGGCTCGTGCCTTTGATAACAGCTTGTGTCAGGCGTACCATCAGATCGATGTCTTTTAACACACCCGCACCTGCTCCCTTACTCACCACTTTTTTCACAGGGCAGCCAAAGTTGATATCCACGAGGTCCGGATTTACCGTTTCACAGATCCGGGCACTCATTGCCATCGCATCTTCATCCCCTCCAAAGATCTGGATACCAAAAGGGCGTTCTTCCTCGCTGAATTCAAGTTTTGCCCTGCTTTTGATAGCGTCGCGAATCAGGCCCTCACTACTGATGAACTCACTGTACATTAGGTCAGCACCGTTGGTTTTGCACACCGCCCTGAACGGGGGGTCACTCACATCTTCCATGGGCGCTAGTAAAAGCGGGAAATCAGGTAATTGTATGTTGCCAATTTTGGGCATATCTATTTGTATATTGCGGCTGCAAATTTACAAATTATAGGCTTACGTTATGCAATACAAATCTGTTAAGGGGTACTCCGGCCCGGCACAACTCGGGATGTTGCTTGTTTTCTTAGTCTTGGGGCTCATTTTAGCGGGTGGAACCCAGTTGTTTATCGGCATGCAGATGATACCAGAAGGAACCTCGATGACAGGCATGGGTGAAGCCATGATGAAGGCATTGCTGGATCCGAAAAATATCGCAATGGCGAGGGTAAGCCAGGTTTTGGGAACTTTTTTGCTGCTCTTTGTACCGGCCATCCTCTACAGCCTCGTGGTACATGGGAAAGACATTTTTTGGCTTGGATTTAACGCTGAATTTACTGCGCGGCAGATCCTTATTGGGTTTTTTCTTATTCTTGTAGCCAATCTGTTGGCAGCACCATTAGCCGATCTGTCAAAATCTATTGTGGCAAACTACCCATCATTAGATGCGATCGCAAAAGAACTGGAGGATACTTATAATGAGCAGGTACTGGCTTTGAGCAACCTTAAAAGCTGGGGGGAATTTATCCTGGCCGTTTTTATAATGGCCTTTTTTCCGGCGCTTTTTGAAGAAGTTTTTTTTAGGGGCGCACTACAAAACCTGCTGGAAAAGTGGTGGAAGAATCCTATAGTAGCTATTATCATTACATCCATCATATTCAGTATCATTCATTTTTCCATCTATCTTTTCCTTAGCCGGATAGTGCTGGGTTTTGTGCTGGGTTATATGTACTATAAAACAAGAAATATTTGGGTTAATATTGTGGCGCACTTTTTAAACAACGCCATTGCCGTTTCCCAGCTTTTTTATTTGAGTACCACGAAGGAGAAACTTGACCTTGACAAATTGGAACCAGACCTGCCATGGTGGGTGGGAATAGCAGCGATCATTGTACTCTACTTGTTATTTAAGTTCCTGGAAAAGATCTCCATTGAAAGGAAAGCAAGGATCGAGGCAAAAGAACAAGTCATGCTTGCCGCCGGTGATCCTTTTCATTCGTATACCCACAACGACAAACTTTAAAGTGGCATTAAACAAACAGACTTTTAAAACCCGGGCGCTTACAGCTGTAATTTTTGCGGCTGTGATGTTGGTTGGGTTGTTTTGGAACAAGTGGGCTTTTCTGCTCTTATTTTTCGTGATCATGATCGGTTGCCTCGTAGAATATAGCAGGCTTGTAGTTAAGTTCAAGCCTGCCCTGCTTTTGCTTGCTCTTTTTTATATCATTATGCCCATCGTGATGATGATGGACCTCGGCTTGGATGGCACCTTATTTTCAAGAGGTAATAAGCCATGGGCCGGGAACTTTATACCCTTGTTCCCCTGCGCCATCATTTTCTCCATCTGGAGCAACGACACCATGGCTTATATCGTGGGATCCCTGATCGGTAAAACGCCATTCAGTAAAATTTCTCCGAATAAGACTTGGGAAGGAACTGCCGGCGGAGCTATTTTATGTATTACGGTAATTGCTGTTTTAGGATCATTGATTCCGGCGGCAAAACATATTGCCCTTCAACATTGGATCGCGATTGCAGCAATCTGTGCCGTATTTGGTACAATGGGCGATCTGCTGGAGAGTAAATTAAAGCGCCTTGCCAATGTAAAAGACAGCGGCCATTTCATGCCGGGCCATGGCGGTTTCCTGGACAGGTTCGATTCCATGCTAATTGCCACTCCATTTGTTTGGTTGTACCTGCAATTATTCCTCTGAGGGTTGAATTAAAAAAAACCGCCGGTTTTTAAAACGGCGGTTGCTTTCGATTTTTGTAATTCTATATTTTATAATTTGGAAACGATCTCGTCACTCATCGGGGTTACTTTGCTTGGGAAGTAGGCAATCATCTTCCCGTTCTCATCAATCAGGAACTTATTAAAATTCCACCTGATCTCAGCATCCAATACCCCGTTCGCCTCCTTACTGGTCAGCCATTTGTAGATCGGTGCCATATCATCTCCTTTTACAGACACTTTTGCAGCCATTGGGAAACTTACACCATAGTTTTTTTCACAAAATGATTGTATCTCGGCGCTCGAACCAGGTTCTTGTCCACCGAAATTGTTCGCAGGGAATCCAACGATCACCAGTTTGTCCTGGTACTGCTCGTATAAAACCTGCAATTCTTTGTACTGGGGAGTATAACCACACTTAGACGCGGTGTTAACAATCAAGATCTTCTTTCCTTTATAGGCAGAAAAATCGATCGTTCCGCCTTCCAGGCCTTCCACTTTAAAACTATGGATCGTTCCGTTGGCGTGCACGGGAGTAACTACTGTTGCTGTCTGTTTAGTTGAAGGATTGCTGTGCGCTGCGCATCCAAGCAAAATGGCCGAGGCGGCTATTATCTTTATCATTTTTTTATTTTAATAACGTTTTAGGTTCAATTTTGTTTACCACTGCAAAAATGCTGCCCTTTATACAGGCCGATGGTTTTATACTATTGTTTTTCGTAGCAACCAAGGTCGGGCAGGCCGATGTTTCGATTCTTGTTATCCAGGTCAATGAGTAGAGATGTACTTGTTCCTTTATTGATACCCGGTGCCACGAACGCATTGTTCTGCCGGAAATCATAATACCGGTTGCCGTTATCAATACTGTCAAAAAGAGGTTCCTGATTTATTATGCTCATGATCACCGTGGCATTTGGAGGTGGAGCAGGCGCCCTGTAGAGGCAATGGTCCAGCGTTACATTGAAGGCAGTGGTGCCCTGCCTGTTGATCAGGACTTCGTTATCTATAAAACCATTATCGCCCCAGAAAATGCAGTTTGTGAATAGCGCTTGTAATGGCTGGGTGGCTCCACCACTGGTCTGCGAAAAATTTGCGAGCGAAAGCACGGGCGTTTTATGCAAAATAAAATTATTGGAAAAGGAAGCTACCGTGCAATGGGTAAATGAGTAAGTTCCCCCGGATTCTATATAAATATTATTACCGGAATTGCTTATCAAAAGATTTTCACCCCGAACGCTGCTGTTGCTGCAAAAAAGGCCGGTATTATAGGCATTGTCGATTGTGCATTGCCGCAATACCAGCTTTGGGCTTGCATTACCGGAAGGTGCAATCACAGCGAGTGCCTGGTAGGCATTTTTTATTTCGGTAAAAGTGAGTGTATTGTTGTTGCTATTGCTCCTGAAGACGATGCCTGGCCAACTGGCGGGCAGGTTATTATAGGGGGCATCCAGTCTGTCGCCTGTGAACACAACCTTGTTTGTTGCTGAGCCATTAGCAATTAGACTGCCATCTACTATAATCGGGGCATTGGCATGCGAATATATTTTAGTGCCGGGGTTTATAATAAGGCTAACGTCGGACGCTACCTGCAATGATCCCAGGATTACATAAGGCAGGTTATTCGTCCAGGTGCTGTTAACGGAGATTATACTGTTGTCGAGGAAATTAGCATTTTGCCCGTATGCTTCCAGTTGCACCCAGCGTTGGTTGCTGTTGAATTCAACTGAAATGCTATCGCTGATAACAAAAGGAAGGTTGGCTGCAGAAGGGTTCACAAATACCGATACAAATACATAAATACTGTCATTGGCATCAATATCAACATTGCTAACCTCCGGTGCTGCAGTACCGTTGATATTGATTTTAAACGGAGAAGAAACTCCTCCCATCAGTTTTACTTTGTTTAGCCTCAGCGGCTGATCATTTTCATTTACAATTTTAAAAGACTGTGTCACCGACCCTGTCCTTGTAAAAATAGTATCAAATTTCACCGAATCTGCACTTAATCGAAGGCTCGCATCCGGACTCGTGATAAATGAATCTTTCTTGCAGGATGTATGTAGAACGAGGAGTAAACAGGATAATATCAGCAGGCTGGTAATATTTTTCATTGAAACAAATCTACAATAAACCAGCCGCCTGCGATCCTATGGGAGGATGAATTTTCAGCAGGAGGGAAAAAGGCCGGCCTTCCTCGTTTTCTGCCTTTTAATTCGGGTAACAAAACAGTTCAGTAGGGTTGTATACCAATAAAATTATTCGCTGTTAAAAATCCCCAACTCTTTGTATTTTTTGGCAGTGAACCGGGTCACAAACTTTGCTGCCGATTTTCTTTATTTTAGCTGTGGCTTTTGGCAGCCGGGCCCAGGCGCCGTCCTTGTATGTGGAAAGAATACCCAGGTAAATGGCCTTCGAATAACAAATTGAACTTGCCATAAGATTACTTGCTGGCGATTGCCACTGTTGCCAGGCTTACCTGCACCCCCGGCACATGTAGTAAACATTGTGTGCAGGCTTCTAATGTTGCCCCGGTGGTGATGACATCATCTACGAGCAATATGTTTTTCCCATGTAACAGGGCAGGATTTTTTACGGCAAAACTTCCTTCCACGTTTTCCCATCTTTCTGCGCGGTGTTTTTTGGTCTGGGTTTCGGTGGGGCGTTGGCGAATCACGTGTTTACTCAGCAGCGGTATTTGCATCACCTGTGCCATTCCCCGGCAGATGACTTCGGCCTGGTTGAATCCCCGTTTGAATTCCTTATCTGCATACAATGGCAAGGGCACGAGATAATCAGTATTGCTGAACCTGCCACTTTGTAAAAGAGATCTTCCCATTACAGTGCCCATCCATTCTCCCACCGTTGTATTACCCTTGTATTTTAGTTGGTGAATGAGCGCCTGGACAAGCTGGCCTTTCGAAAAATAGAATTGACTGCTGGCTGCCCGCAGGTTTACCCTGCCCCTGAAGATATGCTCTACCGGGTTGTTTTCTTTTGTTTCATACCCGGTGTGTGGCAGGATGCTGATGCAACGAATACAAAGCAGGTTGGTATCAGCCAGCAAGTCGCTTCCGCAACCCAGGCAATAATGCGGAAAGAAAAGTTGGAACCCATCTGAAATGATATGTTTGACAGTGAACATATGGCAGTGATTTCCATAAATCTAAAATATATAGCCGAAAACTTTTTTTCCTTTTTCGGAGCTGATTAATCCGGTTCGGATTTATGGCTGGTATGATTGGAAAGGGAGGCAAAAAAAGGATGAATCAGATAATAAATATTAGCTGCCCGCTAAATTGTGCAAAAGCCATTTACCGTATTCCATTCTTTGCTTTCAGTACAAGTGGCTGGTACCATTAAAACAAATACTGGTAAACTTCTTCCACTTTTCCTAACGACACTACCTCGATTCCGAATTTTAATTTGCTCAATGACTTGGCATTGTATTTACTCAGGATGATCTTTTCGAATCCTAATTTTTCCGCTTCTGCTATGCGCTGTTCTATTCTGTTTACCGCCCTTATCTCACCACTAAGGCCAACCTCACCCGCAAAACAGATATGCTGTGGTAGCGGTACATCCTCGTAGCTGCTAAGCAATGCGCATACGATCGCAAGATCGATGGAAGGGTCTTCCACTTTTATTCCTCCCGCTATGTTGATGAAAACATCTTTTACTCCAAAATGAAAGCCGCCTCTTTTTTCCAGCACCGCCAAGAGTAGTTGTAATCTCCTTAGATCAAAACCACTTACGGTTCGTTGCGGGGTGCCATAAACACTCTGGGTCACCAGGGCCTGGGTTTCGATCAGTAGGGGCCGAAGGCCTTCGAGTGTGGCAGCTATCGCGATACCGCTGAGGGCATCTTCCTTTTGTGGGATCAGTATTTCACTCGGGTTACTCACCGCCCGCATACCTTCACCGGTCATTTCATAAATGCCCAGTTCGGATGTGCTGCCAAAACGATTCTTAAGTGTTCTTAAGATCCGGTATGCATAATGCCGGTCCCCTTCAAACTGTAATACCGTGTCCACCATGTGTTCCAGGATCTTGGGGCCTGCAATATTTCCATCTTTAGTAATATGCCCTATCAGGAATACTGGTGTATTGGTTTCCTTGGCATAGCGTTGTAGCTCTGCCGCGCATTCCCGAATCTGGCTGACGCTCCCTGGGGAAGATTCTACAAATGGAGACTGCAATGTTTGAATGGAATCAACGATCACTAATTGCGGCTTCAGTTTTTTTATTTCCTGGAAGATCGTTTGTGTATTCGTCTCAGTTAGCAGGTAAAAATTATCGCTGCTCACACCCACCCGGTCTGCACGCATTTTTATTTGCTGCTCACTTTCTTCGCCACTGATGTACAATGTTCGAACATCATTAAGTTGGAGTCCATTTTGTAGAAACAAGGTGGATTTGCCGATGCCGGGCTCACCTGCTACTAACACAATACTCCCCATCACAATTCCGCCGCCGAGTACCCGGTTCAATTCTGCATCCTTTGTAATGATCCTTTTTTCTTCTGCACTGCTTACATCGTTTATCGAAACCGTTTTTAATTTTCCGATACCATTGTATTCTTTCCAATCATCCTTGCCACTATTTTTATCCGTCCCTTTTACGATCACTTCTTCCACGTAAGTATTCCATTCATTACAACCTGGGCATTTACCTAACCACTTCGCACTTTCGTATCCACAGTTCTGACAAAAAAAAGCCACTTTAGTTTTACTCATGTGGTAAAAGTAATTTGTAATTGCAAAACGCGAGAGAATGTTTTCGATATAAGTTTTCTTCGGATAGCAGGCATTAAAAATCAGAAGATGAGATTCGTTTTTTGATTTTACTTATCCGCATTAAAAGGGAGAAGCGGAAAAAAAAAATTGAAGTGGAGACGGCCACAAAGTAAAAGGGCCAAACATTTCTGTCGGCCCTTTGTACTTACTAACCCATTAAATTCTATTGCTAAATTAGAAATTTACCCCACAATAAAAAATTATTTTTTTAGGATGTTAATAAGTTTTTACGATTGCCTGTCAATGTTATGCTGTATTTTACTGATGTGTGAAATATATGAAGATCAACACGTTGAAGGAGTATTTTACCTGTTCCAGTGTCGTAACTAAATGTAACAACCCAAAATATAATTCAAATTTAATTTGGTTTATTAAATAAACTACTTTACGTTTGTATTCAAATGAATTGATATGCGAGTGTTCCTGAATTTCCTGGTATTTGTAATTTCAACCCCTGTTTGGGCACAGGTCACTATTAGTGGAAAACTGATGGATACAAAAAATAAGGGGCTTCCCGGAGCCAGTATTTCCCTTAAAAACTCCTACGACGGAACCACTACCGACTCCTTGGGTAATTTTTCTTTTACAACGACTGAATCTGGCCAGAAAGTGCTGGAGGCGATCATAACAGGGTATACATCATATAGTAATAATCTGTCAATTGATGGTGAGGATATCGTGCTGAACATCCAGGTGAAGGAACTGATTACCGAACTGAACGCGGTAATATTAACTGCCGGAACCTTTGAAGCTAGTGATAAAAAGAAGGGTACGGTGCTCACGTCCCTTGATATCGTAACTACTGCCAGTGCCGAAGGGGATATAACCGGTGCTCTTAAGACGCTGCCCGGTACCCAGCAGGTAGGAGAAACGGGCGGATTGTTTGTAAGGGGTGGTACAGCTACAGAAAGTAAGATCTATATCGATGGAAACTTGGTAAATAACTTTTTCTTCAGTACCCTGCCGGGCATGGCATCCCGGGGGAGGTTTAATCCCTTTTTGTTTAAAGGGACGGTTTTTAGTTCCGGAGGGTATTCAGCTCTTTATGGCCAGGCCCTTTCTTCTGCACTTATCCTGGAATCCAATGACCTGCCCGAACGTACGGAGGCCAGCCTCTCTGTCGGGGTGATCGGGGTAGGAGGAGGGATCCAGAAGCTGGCCCGGAACAAAAAAGCCTCTTGGGGCGTTAGTTACAACTTTACTCACCTTGCGCTGGCTTTCGCTATCAACAAACAAAAGCAGGAGTATCCTAAAGACCCGGTTTTCCATGAAGGGGATGCCAATTTCAGGATAAAAACCAAGTCCGGTGGTTTGATTAAGTATTACGGCTACTGGAGTAATGGGGACGTGGGCTTCAAATCGTCTGATATAGACTCAGGCATCTTAAAAAATTCCTTTGGCCTGCAGAACTTCAATACCTACCAAAATATTAACTGGAAGGAGAACCTCGGGAACAGGTGGAAATTATTTGCGGGTCTTAGTTTTGGTACCAATAAGGACGACATTTCAAATGAGCTGCAAGATGGGGACAACGTCAAACAGGTAATCACAGACCCAATGGGGTATGCTTTCAAAAACTTTGCGCTGGAGGCCAGGAGTTATTATTCCCAGGGAAGAGTGGTGCTGGAAAAAAGACTCGCAGGTCTGAATGTACTGAGAGTTGGTTCTGATTATTTCCAAAGCGATGAAAGATCTACCTACACCTTATATGATGGAAACCTGTATAATACTAATTTAAGCGACAACCTTGTGGCTGGTTTTGCAGAAACCGACCTTTATCTCTCAAAAGATATGGCACTTAAGATCGGTAGCAGGCTGGAGCATGCAACATCAGTCGACGAATGGAACTTTGCACCAAGGTTATCGCTTGCATATAAATTAAAGAACAAAAGCCAGGTTTCATTTGCGTATGGCATCTTCTACCAAAACCCGGAAAGCAAGTACAGGCCGGCTGTGGAAGGCATCGGTTTTGCAAAAGCCAGCCATTATATATTGCAGTACCAGCGCATTACGGCTGCCAGGACCTTTCGTACAGAGGTCTTCTATAAAAATTATGATAATCTTTTTAAAACAGGCACCGATTCTTATGGCCGGGAAGTAGCCACGACAAACACCGGCCTTGGGTATGCAAAAGGTGTTGAATTTTTCTGGAGGGATAAGAAAACGATCAAAAGCATGGATTACTGGGTGTCTTATTCTTTCCTGGATACTAAAAGAGATTACCTGAATTTTCCTTCGTTGATGGAGCCGAATTTTGTAGCAAGGCATACAGCGTCACTAGTTGTTAAAAAGTTTGTGATGCCCTGGAAAACCGGCTTCAATGCCAGCTACAATTTTGCAACCGGCAGGCCATTCTACAATTTGAAATTTGACAACAACCAGGGAAAGTATATATTGGCCGATGCAGGTAGGACGATCAATTACAATAACCTGGGGTTCAGCGTAAACTACCTGCCCAATCTCGGTAAAAAAGATAAAAAAGTATTTGTGGTATGGGTGCTCAGTGTAAGCAATGTGCTGGGGCAAAAGCAGGTATTCAATTACAATTTCGGGCAGATCACTGGCAATAAAGAAGCTATTGGACCCACTGCGAAAAGATTTGTGTACATCGGTGGCTTCTTCAATTTTGGAGTAGACAGAACTGAAGATGCGATCAACCTTAACCTGTGACACCACCGGTTAATCATAAAATCACCAAAAAATAAACTTTCACACTAAAATCAATCATTATGTCACATCAACCTGCACCCGAAGGAAAAGATCCCGCTCTGTGGGAGATCGCTCAAAGAAGGGCCAGCTTTAAAACACATGCCCTTACCTACCTGATCGTAAACGGTTTTTTGTGGGGCCTTTGGTTTGTTAACGAAAAAGATTATGGCACGGGTTATCCCTGGCCCATATGGTCTACGCTGGGTTGGGGCATTGGGCTCGCATTTCATTTCGCGGGCGCATATGTTTTTCCAAAAGCCAATTCGGTGGAACGGGAATATGAAAAACTACAGAGGAAAAATAATAATACTTAAAAAAATCTAAAAAAAAGAGAATGAAAAAGTTAGCATATGGTTTAGCGCTTACGTTATGCGTCCAGATGGGTATGGCCCAGCCAGGCGAAAAATTTACTGTAGCAATGAAAGCTACAATTTCGGCAATCGACACAAGTTTTGCCAACCCTTCCAGCTTGTTGGCTGTTGCCAATAAATTCGAGCGGATTGCTGCTGCGGAGAAAAATCAATGGCTTCCTTATTATTATGCGGCACTCTGCCACGTGAACTACGGTTTTATGAAAAATGACCCATTGCAGCTCGACCAGGTGGCAGACAGGGCAGAGGCACTGTTGAATAAAGCAGACGCTCTTTCGCCGAAAAATTCGGAGATCAGCACTCTTAGAGCAATGGTCGCCACCCAACGAATGATAGTGAATCCAATGCAGCGTTTTATGGAGTATAGCCCGATCATTGACAGCAATCTTGAAAAGGCGAAGACCGAGGACCCGACAAATCCCCGCCCTTATTGGTTTAAAGGGGAGAACCTGAAGAACACACCGGAACAGTATGGCGGCGGATGTGCGGTGGCATTGGTACACCTGAAAACTGCTCAGGAAAAATTCGCTACTTTCAAACCTGCAAGTGATCTGCATCCAACCTGGGGTTTGCAAAGGACTGATACGCTGCTGAATGAATGTAAATAATACCAGAACCACAAATATGGAACAACCATTAAACGAACAAACGAGCCTGCTCCTTATTGAATCCATGATCAATAGGGCTAAAAACAAGTTCAGTGAATCGGGTACGCTTTACCTGGTCTGGGGCATCGTAATTTTTATTTGCAGTACCGTCCAGTTTATTGCGGTCTATTTTTATAGATACCAGGACATTTATTATATCTGGTACCTCACCTGGCTGATTTTCATCTACCAGGTCTTTTTTCTTGCACGAAAGAAAAAAAGGGAGAAAGTAAAAACCTACACGAGCGATATTTTAGGCTATGTGTGGATCTGCTTTATAATTTGCCTGCTATTGCTGGTTTTCATTGTGCTCTATAACAAAGCCTACCATTTGGTAAACCCGGCTATACTTGTTGCTTATGCCATCCCTACATTTTTGTCTGGTGCAATTCTAAAGGTGCGGCCATTATTCCTGGGGGAATTGGCTGCTGGGTGCTGGCATTATCAACGGTTTTAATACCGGCTGAGTTTCATATTCTTTTAATAGCGGTGGCGGTGCTCTTAGCCTGGATAGTACCAGGTGTGTATATGCGTAGAAGATATTTACAAGAAAACCGCATTGGTCCTCAAACTTAAAAAGTATTTGTTGGTTTTAAATAACGTGTTATGTCAAATGAACAGGAACTGTCTGGAGAGAAAAGTTTTGAGATCATCCAACAGATGATCCGGAATGCAAAATCCAATTTTACTGATAATGGCCATGGCTGGTTGCTCTGGGGGTCGATGATCTTCCTGGCATCCCTATCCACTTATTTCCTGGTGGAGTTCGGGTACCCCAACACATTCCTCGGTTGGAATATTTTCGGGTGTATAGCGATCCTGCTGCTATTGTATAATTTCATCCGGCCTTCCAAACAGCCGGTGCGCAGTTATGTGAGTGATGTGTTGCGCTACGTTGATATTGGATTCACGGTTTGCCTTTTTGTCATCATTTTTTCTATCAACGTTTCTGTAAGCCCTAACAGCGGGTTCGGCTACCTCTTGATGATCTATGCTTTTTTAATGCTTGTACAATCCGGGGCTTTGAAGTTCAAGCCGCTTTTGTATGGCGCTATCGTGAACTGGCTGGGTGCCCTGGCCATTTTTATCAATACCGAGTTTAAGTACGACATGCTTATTTCTGCTGCCGCGGTATTTATAGGGTACATCATACCGGGACTAATATTACGCGCCCAGTACAAAAAAGAAAGCACAGCCTTTAAAACCAGCACACTCTTGTAAGCAATGGAATTCAAAGAACTTGATCCAATATTACATTCACAGCTCCGGCTTGCCGTAATGAGTTTGCTTATTAGCGTAAAGGAGGCGGAGTTTACTTTTATAAAGGAGAAAACAACTGCTACGGCCGGCAATCTTAGTGTACAGATCAACAAATTGAAGGAAGCCGGGTATATTGACGTGACTAAACAATTTAAAGACAATTACCCCTTGACGCTTTGTAAGATCACCAAAAAAGGCATCGATGCTTTTGAGGCCTATGTGAAAGCGCTGCAATCCTACATGAATACCGGCTCTGTTTAAAGCCGGTTTTTTACCAGTTGAAAAAAGCGATAATATAATTTTTCCCAACCTTTTCCTGCCCTGTCCGTTATACCTTTACAGATATTTTCTTACATGGCTGAAATCGTATCGGTACACAACCTTCATAAACAATTTGATGAAATAAAAGCTGTCAGTGGCCTTTCCTTCACTGTAAACCAGGGGGATGTATACGGATTCCTGGGGGAGAACGGCGCCGGGAAATCAACCACAATACGGATGATGCTCACGTTGATAACGCCCAGCCAGGGCGATATCAGCTTATTTGGCAGATCACTGCCCGGTCACCGGAACGAAATACTGCGGCAAGTAGGAGCGGTCATAGAGCGGCCGGACCTGTATAAATACCTATCTGCGTATGATAATCTTTCCATTTTTGCCCGGCTAAGTGGTTTAAAAGTAACCAGGAAACTTTTGATGGACCAGTTGGAGCGGGTGGGCCTGGCAGACCGCAGTGATTCCAGGGTGAAGACCTACAGCCAGGGTATGAAACAACGGTTAGGGATAGCTGTAGCGCTCGTGCATGATCCCAAATTGATCATCCTGGATGAACCAACCAATGGACTGGATCCACAGGGTATCGCGGATATGCGGAAACTTATCCTGGGACTCAGCAGGGACCATGGTAAAACTGTGATCGTTTCTTCGCACCTGCTCACCGAGATCGAGCAGGTAGCCAACCGGATGATCATTATCCATAAAGGCGAAAAGATCACGGAAGGAGAAGTCAGTGTATTGCTGGATCCCTCTCACACCATTGTGGAAATACAAACAACGGATGATATTTTCACGCTTGGATTAATCAACAACTCACCATGGTTGCAGAACTTGCAAATGTCAGAACGTGGCATCCGGATGCAGATGGACCGGTCTGCAGTTCCTGCGTTATCTGCCTGGCTTGCAGAAAAAGGGGCGGGTATACTGGCTATAAAACCGCGTAATTCCCTGGAGGATTATTTCTTATCTCTCACTAACCCGACGAATAATGTGGAACCTGCTGCAAATTGAATTGTTTAAAATATCCAAACGCCCCCGCACCTATATTGCCTTTGCCGTGGTGACAGCTATCGTAGCTATTTTTCAGTTCGCTTTTAAAATGGATGGCCAGAGTTATATGAACCTGATGCTGCAAAGCGTGCAGGACAGTTTTGAACTGGACAAAAGCAAAGCTATCAACGGCTATTTCATGTGTTATATTATATTAAACACCTTGCTGATACAGATCCCGATACTAGTAGCCCTTATTGCAGGCGATGCGATTTCCGGTGAAGCCAATATGGGTACTCTGCGATTATTATTAACAAAACCAATCAGCCGCACACAGGTAATTTTGATGAAGTTTGCGGCTTCTTTTTTATACACGATCGGCCTCCTGGTATGGATGGCAATAATGGCGTTATTTGTCAGCCTGCTCGTTTTTGGAGCGGATGATATGCTGATCTTCCGTGTAAAAGGGGAAGAATCGCAGATATTGCAGATCTTATCTGATGATATTATGTGGCGATATTTTGCGGCCTTTGGATATGCCGCGGTAGCGTTAACGGTGATTGCCGCGCTGGGAATCCTGTTGTCTGTTTTTGCGGAAAATTCAATCGGGCCGATAATCACCACCGTGTGTATTGTGATCGTCTGCACAATTATTAGTAATATAAATGTGCCGATCATCGATACTACCATAAAACCATGGCTGTTTACCTCTTACCTGGTGGGTTGGAAGGGGTTTTTCTACATCGGCACTAACGGAGACGGAGAGCCGATAAAGGGTAGCATCGAAAACTGGCCCTCCATCCGGAACAGCCTCCTGGTTTTGCTGGCTCATATATTTTTATTCATCACTATTGCTGTAATAGCTTTTAAAAGAAAAGATATTTTGTCTTAAATACCTGGTATGAAAAAGATCCTTGTTTTTTTTATTTTTTGCATTTTCAGTTTTACAGGTGTCCTGGGCCAGGACATCAATACTTTACTACAGCAGGTGAAACAAAAAATTGCCCTGGTGAAGGATTATGAAGCCTCCGGCAAAATGAAGACCAATGTCGCGTTCCTGAAAGTTCCTGTCGCAAATGTGAAAGTGTATTTTAAAAACCCCAACAAACTAAAAGTGAAAAGTGAGAAGGGGCTGTCCTTTATTCCGAAAGGGGCTGTCAGTATCAATATGAACAATGTGCTAAGCAATGGGAATTATACAGTGATTGATGCAGGAATGGAACTCATTGGCGCCACCCGGGTGCGGGTCGCTAAATTGCTGCCCGAAGATGACAACAGTGACGTGGTATTGAGTACAGTATATATAGACGCTGCCACTAACCTCATTCGCCGTGCAAAAACTACGACCAAAGAAAACGGTAGTTATGAACTGGAGATGACCTATGGTAGATATGCTAATTACAGTTTACCTGATAAGATAATTTTTACGTTCAATACCAAAGATTATAAATTACCGAAAGGTGTAACATTCGATTTTGATGATGGCAGCAAACCCACCCCACCGGCAGACAAAAACAAGAATAAAAAAGGAAAGGCAGAAATAACCTTCAGTAGTTATACAATTAACAAGGGTATTGCAGAGTCAGTTTTTCTTTGAAACCGCTGTCAGTTCTCTTCCAGCGCAATTTTTTCATCCACTGCATTCTTTAAAACCGATGCGCTCATTTTTTTCAGCGGGTTCTGGTATTGCATTTTATTTTCCCTGCGATTGTTAATAATATCCAGGCAGGTGAATACGGCAGCCCGGAACGACGATTCGTTGGCTATCCCCTTTCCTGCAATATCAAATGCCACCCCATGATCGGGAGAGGTTCTGATGCCGGGCAGACCTGCCGTATAGTTCACCCCTTCTCCAAATGCGAGTGACTTAAACGGTATCAGGCCCTGGTCATGGTAAAGTGCGAGCACTGCATCAAATCTTTCATGCTGGCCCCGGGCAAAAAATGCATCCGAGGGGTATGGGCCAAAACAAAAGATATCTTTTTGTTTGGCCTCTTTTATAGCGGGGGTAATGATCTCTATTTCTTCTTTGCCCAGTAGTCCTTCGTCACCGGCATGTGGGTTCAATCCCAGTACTGCAATTCGCGGCTTACTGATGCCAAAATCCTTTTTCAGGGACTCATTAACCACCTGCAGTTTGCTGATGATATTTTCTTTGGTGATGTACTGGCTCACTTCTTTCAGCGGCACATGCTCGGTAAGCAGCGCCACCCGCATATTTTCTGCTACCATAAACATCGCCACTTCTTTTACCTCAAAAAGTTCCTTGAAGTAGGGCGTATGGCCTGGGTACTTGAAAATATCTGATTGAATATTTTTTTTATGGATGGGCGCTGTAACCAATCCATCGATTTTTCCGGCTTTGAGTGCCTCTGCTGCAATGCTCAGGCTTTCGATGGCATACTTACCGCCTTCCTCTGTTTGCTGCCCCGGATTGATATTCATTTCCTCCTCCCAGCAATTGTAAACATTCACCTGCTTGGGATTGATCTTGCTTGCTTCCTTAATATTATTAAAAGTAAAATTAATATCCGGCAGGTTCTTCCTGTAAAAGTTGATCAGCTTATTGTTTCCGAATACCACGGGTGTGCAAAATTCCAGGATGCGGTTATCAGATAAGGTTTTGATGATTAGTTCGGGCCCTATACCATTGGGATCCCCACAGGTAAATCCAATAACAGGCTTATTGACGATAGTCGCACTCATATGTCTTATTTGTGTAAAAATACAACATCTTAAGTAATCGGATCAAAACCGGATTCGCGGGCCGGAATGTGGCTGGCAGCCCTGGTTTTAAAAGCAAGTTACGCACAGCTTAAGCGGCGAAGAGTGTAAGTTTGAAAATAAAAAGTCAGATTCAGCGTGACATTTGTTCCCGGAAATTTACCTCTTTCGCCAACACTAACTTGTATTACCAGGACATCCAACATGTAAAAATTATTTACTATTTTATTTGTTCTTTTTATTGGATTGCTTTTTTCCTTTTCAATTAAAAATAAGCCGTAGGTGGGACAGTGCACACCACCTATAACCTTAACTTAAAAGCCTTCGACTGCCAGCAGCATACGCTTCTGTTCACAATTCAGCAGTCGGATAATGTCATCTTTTCTTTATTGGTCTTGATGGCATTGCCCCATACAAACGTGTAGCGGTTCGCATTGCCTTTATCTTGGTGCCGTCTAGATTGATATCCTTTAATGAGATGTGGCCAACGGCTGCCAGCATCTGCACTACCTGGGTAAATATTTCTTTGAGAACATCTTTAAATCTTTCTGACCGGATGCGGTTGATGGTCTTGTGGTCGGGTATTGCCTGGCCTGCAAGCCACATGAACTGCACGTCACGCTTCAGCAAACTGCTCTATGCGCCGGCTGCTGTATTCATTGCAGGTATAGGAACATACCAGTACTTTCAATAACATGTTGGGATGGTAACTGGAAGTCCTCCGCCTTTGTAGGTCTTGTATAATTTTTCCAGGCTGAGACTATCAAGACCTGAATTGATCACCCGTACAGGATGATGGTGATTCGGATCGTAGCGTTTAAATGAAATTATTCTTATTGACATAGTCTTAACACAACAAAAACTATACTGCCAAATATCTAATTAAGACTTATCAACAAGCTGTGGAATCAAAAGAGGCTGCCTTTTGAGACAACCTCTTATCTTTCGTAAGAAAAATTAATTAACAACTTTGCACATACACATGCGAAGCTTCCAATCCCATATAATGCTTGTTCAGCATTTGTGTCATAGGGTTAGAATACCCCTTCAGATTTTTCATTCCCGTTTTATACCATTTTATTACTGCCTTTTCCAGGTATTGGATATGTTTCAATAATCTGGTAATATTTTTTTGACCAGTAAATAGGTGACTGGTGCCGAGAAGGTTTTGCTGAAGGGCATTTTCTACCTCGAAAGTTCTGCCACCAGCTGTAGCCAGCGCTTCGTTCAGTTCGGAAATATTTATTTCGCTTTCTGCTGCCTTTTCCTGGAAATATTCCCGGATCGATAATGTCCCGGCGTTAAAGGCCGCCTGCTCAAACGCAACCATTCTTTCATAATTGGCGACGATCAGATTTTCAATTTCTTTGAAAGCGTTATTTGTGTTGTTCATCGTTGCTGGGTTTACGGTACGCTTACTGGCTTATACCCTGGTCAATAAAACAAACTTTAGCAATGCTTATTAAAGATAAAATATGTAAACCCGCGTGTTTCAGGCTCAGCCAGTGTTCAGGCACGGCATTCATAGCTACCGCGTCGGCCACTGAGATCATCTTTTTAGCTATGTGTTGTTTATTTTTCATTTTTATTACTTTGCTTATACCATTGAAATATTATGCCAACTCATTTTTTATTTAAAAACGGGTGTTAATGTCCCTGAAATTTTTATAACTGTGGAATTGATTACTCGAACCCGGCTAAAGGTGAGGAAAGGAGAAAAAAGCCACTCCGAGAGGAGTGGCTTTGCGAATGGTGTTGAAAGGTAGTAATTAGTTCAGGTTCGACCAGTCTTCCGATGTAAGCTCAGTTGATTGGTCTTCTTCCCTGTTCTCGTTGTATTCGATCAGAAAATTATTTCTGCCTTCACCGATTATAATGCTCATAAACTTCTGTTGCACGAGTTCAAGCATATTGAGAAAGATAAAAATGGCATGGATACGGTTTTCGCATACCTCGAATATCTTTTCAAACGAAAGCGTTTTTTCTTTCTGGCTTAAATTGAGCATGTACTCCCTGATGCCCTCCATTGTATAATCGTATTGTACTACGGTGTGGACCGGGCGATTATTTTTTTCCTGGATACGCAGCACCACTTTTTCAAATGCTTTCATCAATTTAAAAAGCGTCACCGTCTGGATCTCGGTTCCTTCCCCGGCTTCTTCTCCGATCTGTGATAATTCCTTCTGCAGGTTGCCCCTCTTGATCATTAGCATCCGCACCGTCTCCATTTCCGCAAGTTTGGCAGAAGCCTCCTTAAACTTTTTGTATTCCAGGATCTTGTCGATCAGTTCCTGCCTGGGATCTATCTCATTTCCCGCTGCGTCCATTTCTTTTCGGGGCAACAGCATTTTAGCTTTGATCCGCATCAATGTGCTGATGAAAAGGATAAATTCGCTGCTCAGCTCAATGTTCAGTTTTTCCGACTGGTGGATATGTTTCAGGAAGTCATTGGTTATTATAGTGATGGGAATATTATAGATATCCAATTCATCCCTTTCAATAAAAAAAAGTAAGAGGTCAAACGGGCCTTCAAACTGGTCCAGTTTGATCTGGTAAGAAGCAGGAGTCAAAATATTTTAGTTTAGCGGTTATTATAAGTATTGAAAGCACGTAAAAATATGCTTTAATTATTAAAATTGTAGGCAAAGCCAATCCCCATCAGCTGCAGGATCTGGGGTGCCGGTCCTTTTTCAGGATTAACATTGTTAGTATCATCATCGTAGATCAGGTCCACATTGAAATTAAAATTGATATACTTTATCAACTTTGCAGATAACACATTTGTCCAGAAAATGTCGATATTCCCCGGCTTCTTCCTGTAATTTGAAAACAGGTCCAACTTCGTTTTAAAGCTCATGGTTTTATTTATCTTTTGCAAATAATTGGCAGAAAGAAATGCCCCGATCTCATTTTTGGATGATTTGCCTGGGTCCAGGCCGTAGATCGGCGCGAGGAATTCATCTCCTACAATAATAACCCTTACGGTGACCGGGGAAACAAAAAGGGAGAAATTTTCAATAGGTTGGTAATCGAGTCCTAGTGCAAGCAGCAGGTAGGCCGGCATCAAGGTTTTCGAGGTCAGGGCTGCCGAGTCCGTGCCGGTGGCAGATTTCAGGTAGGTGTACCCGTTTGCAAACTGGCTCCTGCCATTAAAAAGCACTGCTACATTTGTTTGCCTGCTGATGGCATAACCATATTTCGAAGTAAGGTCGATACGGTCACTGGCCTTGCGGCTTCCAAGGCTCGTTGTTTTCACAATACCATAGGCAAGGTCAAGGCTATTATCCCAGGAGTGTTTAGCTTTTTTGTAAAAGGCATAAAGATTTAAGTAGCTATTTAGCGAGAAAGAGAATTTTTCCCCCCCTGCACTCCAGTTAGAAAGCGAACCCTGGTTCACATTCAGGTTAAATAAGCCTCCTTTTTTCCAGACTTTAACAGTAGTGTCTTTGGGATCTTTAGCAATATTTTTTTCTGCAGCTTTTTTAAGATCCTTAATAGTTTCGTCCTGTGCAGAAGCGTTCAGGCTTAATAAACCAACCATGCATAAGGAAAGAATATTTTTCATGAGGTTATTTTTTTCCGGGGAGATATAAGCGGCTGGCAATACCATTCCCAGCCGCTGAAAACAGGAAATCCGGCGAATTATTTTCTTAATGCATCCCTGATCTCCATCAGTAATTTGTCGGTGGAAGAAGATTCTACCGCTACAGGCTCTTCTTTTTTCTTCATCTTATTAACGGTTTTTATTACACCAAATAATACAAGGGTCACGACGATGAATTTTATCACTGCGGCAAGGAAGTTGCCGTATTTTACTGCTCCCCATTTAAGAGAGGCAATGTCAGAAGCACCGATGGAATTCAAGGCTGGCGTAAGTAAGAGGGGGGTAATTACATCATCTACAAGTGAAGAGATGATAGCCGCAAAAGCAGCGCCAATGACTACTGCAACTGCCAGGTCTACGATATTACCTTTAAGCGCAAATTCTTTAAATTCTTTGACAAATCCCATGTTAATAAATTTGGATGAAGATTTTTGTTTTGAAATATTAAGATACTCATTAGGTCATATAAAAAGTTTTTTATTCTAATTTTTATTCACACAACTTTGCGTTTCATATACGGCTATGGATAATAAATTTGGGAACTGGTTACTCTTTATCGGGCTTTCATTTATATGGGGGAGTAGTTTTATTTTAATTAAAGGAGGCCTCGAACATCTGTCTCCATACCAGGTTGCCTCTCTCCGGATACTTTCCTCTGGCGTAGTACTGTTGCCGGTAACGTTGGTGAGTATCCGTCAAATACCCAGGAACAAAATATTTACGGTTTTTATGTCTGGTGCACTGGGTAGTTTAATACCGGCCTATTTATTTTGCCTTGCAGAAGAAGGGATCGACAGCGCTTTGGCGGGCACTCTGAATTCTCTTACTCCTATCTTCGTGATTATCGCCGGTGCAATTTTCTTTAATGCCAAAACCTCGATGAATAAGATCTGGGGTATTATTATCGCATTAACCGGTAGCCTACTGCTTTTCCTGAGCCAGCCGGATTTTAGCCAGAACAGTAATCTGTTGTACATCCTGTTCGTGGTGGCAGCTACGATGTTGTATGGTTTCAATGTGAACATGGTACATAAACACCTCAGCCATATTGGCTCTTTAAAAATAGCGGCCGTGGCCCTTTCTCTAAATGCTATCCCTGCTTTGGTGGTGCTTTTTTTTACAGGATATTTCCAGCAGGACCTGATGGCTACGGGCACTTTAATGTCCACTGGTCTTTCTGTCCTTCTCGGCATATTTGGAACAGCACTCGCTTCTGTCATGTTTTATGTTTTATTGAAAAGAGCCGGGGCTGTTTTTGCTTCAATGGTCACCTACGGAATTCCTGTGATCGCCATTATGTGGGGTGTCATCTTCGGTGAGCAGATAGGCTGGAAACAAATCATAAGTATGGCGGTGATACTGGCCGGTGTGTGGGTGGCAAATAGGAAGGAGCGCCCGGTTGTAACTGCTTAGGGGAAGGATTTCCATGTCGCCTGCCTTTGTTAAGATCTATTACGAATGGACAATTGTTTCAGCTTCTTATTAAAATATATATCAGGCACACTATCGGTTGATTACAGGTATGTGTCCCTTATAAACCCTGATTGTATAATTAAGTCACAAACCTGCTCAAGCTCCCACAGTCTATGGTCGGCGCACCTCCTATCTATTTAAAAAAAACGATCTCTTTTTTTCCCTCCTTGATCACAGCCTTCCTGCCCAGGAGCTCAAGGCCCTTTTTGTCGTAGAACTTTAGATGAAGCGTATCATTTACAAGGTTGTATTTTCCGGGGTACACTGTATTTTTTACACTGTCGAACAATTGCCGGTAAAATTCGAAATAATTATTCTCCCGGATCTCAAAATAAGAGTCGTTCATGTCTGCTACAGATTTAAAGCTCTGGTTGACCTTACTTGCGTCAAAAGCAGGTTTATCCTTTCGGAAACGATAAGCAGGGGAACACGACAAAGCAAAAAACAGTATGAAAATGAAACAAGGAATAACTCTCATATGACTAATTTGATAGATGAGGGCAAAAGTAGGCCTATTTCGCGCGGTTTGCCCGTTGCCGTCCGAAAGTTTTTAAGCGAAAGTTAAACTGCCAAGGCAAAGAAGCGGAAGGTCAAAAAGGCCGTTCTGCCACCGGGCTTGATTACAAAAAAACTTCCCCCGGATTTTTAAATACAACCATGAGACCTTACCTTTGCGGCTCAAATTTATATCTTATATATTTTAAATATTTGTTATGGCCAATACCGGTAAAGTAAAATCCATCATCGGCGCCGTTGTAGACGTGCAGTTTGATAATGATTCTAAACTCCCAGAAATCCTGAATGCACTTGAATTGATCCGTGACAACGGTGATAAACTTGTACTGGAAGTGCAGCAGCATTTGGGCCAGGATAGTGTAAGAACTATTGCGATGGATGGTACGGAAGGTTTGGTTCGCGGTACAAAAGTAGTAGACACCGGAAAACCCATTGCAATGCCAATCGGAGAAGGCATCAAGGGCCGTTTGTTCAATGTAACGGGGGATGCAATCGATGGTCTTCCACAGGTGAGCAAAGAAAATGGCCGCCCTATTCACGCAAAGCCACCATTATTTGAAGACTTGAGTACCGCCAATGAGATCCTTTTCACTGGTATAAAAGTTATTGACCTGATTGAACCTTACGCAAAAGGAGGTAAGATTGGTTTGTTTGGTGGTGCGGGTGTAGGTAAAACCGTACTGATTCAGGAACTGATCAACAATATCGCAAAAGCATACAGTGGAGTTTCGGTGTTTGCAGGGGTAGGAGAAAGAACCCGTGAAGGAAATGACTTGATGAGAGAGATGATTGAGGCAGGTATCATGAACTATGGTGAAAAATTCAGGCATAGCATGGAAGAAGGCGGCTGGGACCTGGCTTCTGTAGATATGGAAGGGTTAAAAGAATCGAAAGCAACTTTCGTTTTCGGACAAATGAACGAACCACCGGGCGCAAGGGCTCGTGTGGCATTAAGTGGTTTAACAATAGCAGAATATTTCCGGGATGGAGAAGGGGAAGGACAAGGGAAGGACATCCTTTTCTTCGTAGATAATATCTTCCGTTTTACCCAGGCAGGTTCTGAGGTATCAGCGTTATTAGGCCGTATGCCTTCTGCGGTTGGTTACCAGCCTACGCTGGCCACAGAGATGGGACTAATGCAGGAGCGTATCACATCTACTAAAAATGGTTCCATCACTTCTGTACAGGCCGTTTATGTACCCGCGGATGATCTGACAGATCCCGCTCCGGCAACTACGTTTGCGCATCTGGATGCAACAACGGTATTGAGTCGTAAAATTGCGGATCTGGGTATCTATCCTGCAGTCGATCCTTTAGATAGTACTTCAAGGATCCTCACTGTAGCGATCGTTGGTGAGGAACATTACAACACAGCCGACAGGGTCAAATTAATTTTACAGCGTTATAAAGAATTACAGGATATCATCGCCATCCGTGGCCTGGATGAGTTGAGTGATGAAGATAAACTGATCGTATCAAGAGCACGTAAAGTTCAGCGTTTTTTGTCCCAGCCTTTCTTTGTGGCGGAGCAGTTCACTGGTCTTAAAGGGGTATTGGTGCCAATAGAAGATACGATCCGTGGATTTAATGCCATCATGGATGGAGAAGTGGATGAGTATCCTGAAGCAGCATTTAACCTGGTAGGTACTTTGGAGGATGCGATCGAGAAAGGGAAGAAGTTGATGGCTGCAGCGCAGGCCTAAGATGCCCCTGTCCGCCTGAAGGGCAACTTAATTTGCTGCAGTATCTGCAAATAGAAAAGCTCTTTACTGGAAATATTCCGGTTTTTTTGGGACGGGCATTTGTAACTATATTCTACATCGTTGCGTCGCACTCTTGTACTGAATACCTGTTCTGAAAGCAAAAGCTATCGAAGTGAGCAGTGTATAAATAATTTTTATGAAACAAACCAGGTTCCCCCTCTAAGGGACGGGGCCTATTTTATAAACTAACAAACCAAGTTCCCCTTCAGGGGACAGGGGCATATGACCTTAGAAATATTAACACCGGAAAGAAAGATTTTTAGTGGCGAAGTATACGGCGTTCAATTGCCAGGCATCAGCGGTTTGTTTGAAGTATTAGACAAACATGCTCCACTTGTAAGCGCATTGAAGGAAGGGAAACTTAAAATTTTAAAAGATAAACTCACTACGAGTTCTTACAAGATCCAGGGTGGTTTTGTAGAAGTATTGAATAATAAAACTACAGTATTAGTGGAAGGGGCGGAAGAGTTGTAATAAGAAACCAGGAATACGAACCTGGGAATAAAATAGTGGGCCTCGGCAATTGCAGGGGTTTTTTTATGTCGAAGATTTTCGTTCATGAGAAGAAAATTGGGACTTTAATTGGAGGCAACTCCATGCACATACAGGAATGAGTATAAAAGTCATCCACCAATAACCGGAAAGTTTGGTTTGTCTTAAAAGGAGGGCAATCAATGACAGGTACAATGGGTACACCAGGAACAAAATACCCACGAGAATTGAATCGTAGTGATCATTGTGACGGGATGTTTTGGCCGTAATAAATTTTGCGGGATAGTACACCGGAAAATGAATCAGGAAACCCAGCAGGGCAGGGATCGCAAGGATTATTTTTGCCACAACCGGCAGGCTCACTTTAAAAATTTGTTCCAGTTTTTCATGATCAGCAGGATCAATCTCATACACCAGCGGTTCCAGTTCTTTTTGTAGCAGTTGATTGAAAGATTGTACTGATTTCCCAAATCCATTGTGATGGCCTATGTCTTCCGAAGTGATGGCGTTTCCGGACAGCAGGTGAATATTTTTACCAAAACTTTGAAAACGCTGGTAATTGATACCTACTGGTAAAACTGTCAGGTCTATACCATCTTTCCATGCGCTGATGGCCAGCCGGGCAGTTCCTTTTTTTAAAGGCCTTAGATGCCACTCGTTGATACAACGACCTTCACTAAAGATCAACACAATCCCATTGTTTTTAAAAATTTTCTTGCATGCTTCAAAAGTGCTATAGTTATGTTCCATATTTTCCGTTCCTTCACTCGTGCGGTAAACGGGAAACATTTTTAAAGAACTTAATATCCAATAGTAAAATCGATTGGCAAACGCGTCTCCCCTTGCCAGGGAGTAAACCGGGCGTTTCAATAGGGAGCTCAGGATAATTGCATCCAGGAACGAATTCGGGTGATTGCATGCAAGTAATAACGGCCCCGTGGAATTAAATAATGCCTGATTGTTTACGCGCAACTTTCTGCAATACATCCAGAACGCAACAGAAGCAGGTATTTTAAGCAGCCTGTATAACAATGGCGAATTTTGAGTGAATATAATCAGAATTCTTAGTTAGAATGGTAGAAACAGGTAGTTAATCGTCCCTATCAGATGATAAATGAAACAACTGTCAGGCGGAATCAACTGTCTTTGATAAAAAAATGATGTCATGAAAAAATTAATGCTGTTGAGCACGATATTATCTCTGTACAAAGTGCTTTTCCAGCATACGCAGTGCCCGGGTAATCCTGTTTACAGGCAATTGGATTTTTGGATCGGGGAGTGGACGCCTTTGCTCTCAATGGAACAAAAGCAGGCGATAGCAGGATAACCCTTACACTGGACAGTTGCATTATCCTGGGGGAATGGACAAGTGCTGCTGCAGCGAAAGGCATTACCTATTCCGGCAGAAGTTTCAACACGTTATGCGTCGCGTAATCAGTGGCAGCAAACCTGGGTTGATAACATGGGTGGAAGCACGCAATACGTCGAAGGAAAACTGGATGACGGCACGCTGATTTTTCGCAGCTCCACATTTGTGTTTTCAAAGTATACTATGGCAATCTGGAAGCTAAGTTTTTTTAATTTTAAAATCAATAGGGTCCGTCAATTGGGAGAGATATAAAAAAACAACGGCAGTACCTGGACTACTGAATATGACCTGGAGTATAAAAGAAGGGAAAAATAAATAGGAGACAATGGATAAATACCAGGAAGGTTTACCTTTTCAATTCAACTGAGGATCAGTCGGGAAATGAATCATCATTTCATATTTGCCGCCCAGTGTTTTCAGGCATGCTTTCCAGATCTCTTCCATGGGTGTTTCAAAAATAATATCAAGGTTACCCTGTACGGTTATCCAGCTTTTCTCCCGCATTTCTCCATCCAGTTGACGGGCTTCCCAACCGCTGTAACCCAGGAAAAATTTAATTTTATCAGCATCGATCTCGTTATTTCTCATCAATGTTTTGAGTGTTTCAAAATCCCCGCCCCAATACACTCCCGGTGCCACTTCCTGGCAATCAGGCAGGAGACCAGGGTATTCGTGAATATAATGAAGTGTATCCATTTGCACGGGACCCCCTACAAAAACCGGCCACTCAAAGCCCGATAGCTCGGGTATGAGTTCATCCAGGGTTTGGTGAAACAACTTATTCAGCACAAAACCAAAACTTCCTTCTTCATCCTGGTGCCTGCATAATAGCACGACTGTGCGCATAAAGTTTGGGTCCTTAAGGAAGGGCTCTGCAATCAACAATGTGCCAATGCCGGGAAGAATCATATTTCTAAAGTAAGGTATTATTGGAAAATTTTAATAAAAAAAATCCCTGCGCAAACCGCTGGTAAACCTTAGTTAATTTTGCCTATTTTTAATGCGCCCATCTTTTTAAATGTGCATTATCAGTTAGTTTTGCACAATCAGGCTTGTAAAATAATCAGCAGGAATTAATGAAAAGAATTTTCCCCATTATTACGGTGCTTACCTTATTAAGTTTATTGGGATTAATATTTTTTCAGTTATTGTGGATCAAGAGTGCTAAGGAGATCAAGGAGCAGCAACTCAAAGACAACATAACACGGGCAACTGCAGAAGTGGCTGATAAGCTTATGGTGGAATCGAATATCCTTCCATACCAGAAAAAAAGTGACCTTCTTTTCCCCGATAAACGACCGCTGGATTTTTTTAGGCACTCGGTTTTACAGCGTTTCAGTGGCCAGGAGATCAATGATGTTATTCGGGGTTCACTGAACAAACATTTAATGAGTGATGTGTCGTTCGAATTTGCAATTGCGCAGAACGATATCGTGGGGGAGGAAATGCAATCCCAGAATTTTGCTAAGTATTATGCAGATACTTCAAATAACCTGCGCGTAATTTATCCCCTGATACCCCCCAGTGGCAGCAGCCTGGAAAATTTATCCCTGAACGAGGTATTGGTAGTGATCGTGCCCAATGACAGGTCTATCGTCCTGAAAGAAATCCTGTGGTTCATCATAGGGTCTATTCTGTTTACAGTTATCATTACCACTGCGTTTTATCTTACTATCCGCAGCCTCCTCAAACAAAAAAAGTTGAGTGAGATAAAATCGGATTTCATTAATAATATGACCCACGAATTTAAGACGCCTCTTGCTACTATATCGCTGGCAGTAGATGCGCTTAGGAACGAGAAAGTGTCATCAGACAAAGAAAAAACTCAATATTTTACCGGCGTCATTAAAGAAGAGAACAAAAGGATGAATAAGCAGGTGGAAGCTATCCTTCAGGCAGCATTATTGGATAAACAGCAGGTGCAGTTAAATCTGAAAAAACACGCTGCTCATGAACTCATACATATCGCCATAAATAACATGAAGCTCCCCATACAGGAGAAGGGGGGAACACTTGAAATAAACCTGGAAGCCAAAAATGAGATGGTAATGGCAGATGAAGTTCATTTCATAAACTTTGTCAACAACCTGCTGGATAACGCCGTTAAATATTCAAAGGACATCCCGGTGATTAGGTTAACAACTTCGAATGTTGCCAATATTTTCCGGATACGCATTGAAGACAACGGCATCGGTATGAACAAAGAAACGGTCAATCGCATCTTTGAGAAATTCTACCGGGCGCATACCGGGAATATCCATAACGTAAAGGGTTTTGGACTCGGATTGAGCTATGTAAAAACAATGGTCAATGCTCACCAGGGCACTATTAAAGCAGAAAGCACCCTCGGCAAAGGAAGTGTTTTCACGATAAATCTTCCATTGGCGAAGGCATAATTTTTTAGCGGCCCCACAATTACGAGGCTTTTCTTAAGTAAACATACTCCTTGCTGAAACCCGCGTTTAAGGCTGGTTAGCCTACGACCATTTCCGTTATCCCCCACAATTCACATCAATCCACATTTAATCCACATTGAGATTTAGCTGGCAAAGGCTTGAATCCTATCCCGGCATGGCCCTGCCACCTGTGGATAAAAATCTTTTTTCTAAAAAGTGTACAAAAGTGGGAAAAAGTGTTATTTTGTGTGAGTTAATACTAAATGAACCACGTAAATCCCTGCATGATCTCGTTTTTGGGAGAGTTTGAAGCAACCATTGATGCAAAAGGAAGATTTCTTTTGCCTGCAGGCTTTAAAAAGCAACTGCCCGGTGATGCTACGCCCAGATTTGTAATTAACAGGGGTTTTGAAAAATGCCTTACCCTTTACCCCTTACAAAGCTGGGAACCTATTTTTTCTGAAATAAGTCAACTCAACGATTTCGATCCCAAAGTTAGAGAGTTTCGTCGCTACTTTTTAAATGGAGCCACTGAAATTGAATTGGATAGTGCGGGGAGATTGTTATTGCCCAAAAATTTAATATCCCACGCTTCCCTCGAAAAAGATATCGTACTGGTATCCGCAGTAAACAAGATCGAGATTTGGGATTCAAATAAATACAACCAGTTCTTTGAATCATTTACCCCGGATGCGTTTAGTACCCTGGCCAATGAAGTAATGAATAAACCAGGGAATCACCTTCCATCTGGGCAAACAGGGCTGAATAGTTGAAGGTTATGGAGAACTCAGAAAGCATAGAAGATCAAAATAAGCCAACTGATCAACCTGGGGCCTATCATATCCCGGTTTTACTTCACGAAACAATCACAGCGCTGGCTATCAAACCAGGCGGTGTATACGTGGATTGCACTTTCGGTGGCGGGGGCCACAGCAGGGAAATTCTAAACGCCCTCGCGCCCGATGGAAAACTAATTGTTTTTGACCAGGATGAAACTGCCCGGAAAAATGTTCCCACAGACAACCGTATTCTTTTTATTCCCCAGAATTTCCGGCATCTGCACAAATTCCTGCGCTTACATAAATACCCACAGGTCGATGGAATTCTTGCAGATCTAGGCGTATCCAGCCACCAGTTTGATGAAGCGGGGCGCGGATTTTCTACAAGATTTGATGCTGCCCTGGACATGCGGATGGATAACCGCCAGCCCATAACCGCAGCACAAGTTTTGAACACCTATTCTGAACAGCAGTTACATAAAATGTTCGAGAAGTACGGGGAGGTCACCAATGCAAAAACGCTGGCAAAAACCACCGTAGAACAAAGAGAAACAGCGCCTTTTAAAATGATAGCAACCTTCAAACAGTCGTTGCACGGCATTGTGAAAGGCAATCCGAATAAATATTTTGCCCAGGTGTTCCAGGCATTGCGGATAACGGTAAATGATGAAATGGGAGCGTTGGAAGAAATGCTGCAGCAGGCGGTGGAGGTGTTGCGGCCCGGCGGAAGGCTGGTCATTATCAGTTTTCATTCAATTGAAGACCGGCTTGTAAAAAATTTTTTTAAATATGGCGCTGTAGAGGAACCCGAAGCGGATGATGTCTACGGAACCAAACCAATAAGTCCTTTAAAAATTATCTCCAGGAAGCCGGTAACCGCAGGGGCAGGTGAATTGAAAATCAACACAAGGTCACGCAGCGCAAAGTTGAGGGTGGCGGAAAAGAAATAAATAACATGAACGAGATTGAGAGCCCGCAGGGACCATTAACCGGAGCAAAACCCGATTGGAGAAAAAACTTCAACCAGAAATGGATTGTAAATAACATACCCTTTTTTCTCTTTCTTACTGCACTGGCTGTTTTGTATATATACAATGGCCACCTGGCCGATAAACTCATGAAAAAAATCGCCGTCAGCGAAAAAAATATTAAAGAGCTGGAATACGAATACAAAACAATCAAAGCAGATGTGATCTACCGTAGTAAGTCAAGTGAGTTAGTAAAAGCAGTAGAACCGTTGGGATTGAAAGAATCAAAGTTACCACCTGTGGTTTTAGATGCCGCTTCGCCGTCCGCCCCCTAAAGGTGGAAACTGGTCCTGGGTGTAAAGGATGAGAAATAGAATTGAGAAGTTGAAAAAAAGTGTAGGCTTTAAAAAATAAAAACTTGTAAAACCCCTTTAGGGGCTTGGGGTATGGAAATAAAAAACGACATATTATGGAGAGTTTACCTGTGCTTCCTTGGCATAGTGGTGCTTAGCGTAATGGTGTTGGGAAAAGCTTTTTATATACAACAGGTGCAGGGAAGTTTCTGGAAGGGTATGGGCGATAGCTTGCAACTGAAATACCTGCCCATTGATGCAGAGAGGGGAAGCATTTACAGCGAGGATGGGAATATGTTAAGTACATCCATCCCGGTTTTTGATTTGTATGTAGATTTTGCGGCAGATGGCCTTAGAGAGAAGCAGGGCAAAAGGTTTAAAGAAAACCTGGATTCCCTGAGCTATCACCTTGCAGAACTTTTCCGGGATAAAACAAAGGCGGAATATAAAAATCAATTGCAGCTCGCTTATAAAAATAAAGACAGGTATTTTGCTTTAAAAAAGAAGATCTCTTTCGAAGAGTACCGCTTGCTCCGAAATTTTCCATTGGTAAGGCAGGGAAGAAACAAGAGTGGTTTTATTGTGGACACCAGGGACAAAAGAATTAACCCCTATGTACTCCTCGCCAACAGGACGATAGGGCTCTCCAGGTTGAATGCGAAAAAGAATGTAGGATTGGAACTCACGTATGATAGTATGCTGAGAGGTACAACGGGGCAAAGATTAATGCGTTACTCGGCCGGGTCTTATATGCCGGTTATTGGGGCAGAACTAGACCCAGTGAATGGGAAAGACATCATCACTACACTGGATACTTACATGCAGGATGTGGCCGAAAATGCTTTGATGAAAATGGTACACGGAAATAATTCCATGCATGGAACGGCTATCATTATGGAAACCATCACAGGTAAGATCAAGGCAATAGCCAACCTGGGTAAACAGCCGGACGGGACCTATATTGAAGACCTGAATTATGGCATTGGTAAAGCCACAGAACCCGGGTCAGTTTTTAAACTGGCCACTTTGATCAGTTTACTGGAAGACAAGCATGTTACAATCAATTCAATTGTTGATTGTGAGGGAGGAGCCAAGTCCTTCTTCGGATTGAGGATAAAAGATTCTCACTTAGGCGCAGGCGAGATCACAGTAAAAGAGGCCTTCCTACGGAGCAGTAACGTGGCTTTCGCAAAACTGGCAGACCAGTTTTACAGGAATAATCCTCAGCAATTCGTCGGGCATTTGCAGCACTTCAGGCTGAACCAGATGACGGGTATTGATATCGTGGCGACCTCGGGTAAACCCACCATTAAAACTCCGGCCAACAGGAGCTGGTCCAAAACCACCATCCCTTACATGGCACATGGGTACGAGGAGTTGGTGACACCACTGCACATGTTAATGCTTTATAATGCAATAGCCAATGAAGGTAAAATGATGCGGCCTTACCTGGTGAATGCTATCCGTGATTACGGTGTTGATATTAAAAAAGTTGAGCCGGAAGTATTGGTAGACAGGATTTGTAGTGAGGAAACTTTAATACAGGTAAGGGAGTGTTTGCGTGCCGTTGTAGACAGCGCTCACGGGACCGGCCATCGGATTCTTTTTGATTCACTTTATTCCATTTCCGGTAAAACAGGTACCGCGGTAACAGCGCTGGATAACAGGGGATACAATAAAGGAAACAAAATTTACCAGGCTTCTTTCATTGGTTTTTTCCCTTCCGAAAAACCAATTTATTCGATAGCTGTCGTGATTCAAAATAGCCAGGAGTCAAAATTGATCTACGGTGCGGATGTTTCTGGTACTGTCTTTAAAGAAATAAGTGACCGGCTTTACAGCCGTTATATAGGCAGATCGGGTGTTTCATTTGAAAATACGATTGACAGCTCCTTATATAGGTCACATGGTATTAAAAATGACCTGCAGTCTATTTTTAGTTTCATGAATATTGGTTTCAGGGACTCGTCGGCAGGAGGATATTGGAGAAGTATGCAGATGCAAAATAAAGCAGCTTATTTAGATGTGCCTGCTTACACGTCTGCCAGTGCCCGGGTAGTACCGGATGTTGTGGGAATGGGATTAAAGGACGCAGTATACTTATTAGAAAATAAAGGGCTTTTAATAGCAGTACAGGGGCGTGGGAAAGTGGTGGATCAAAGCCTGTCTGCAGGCACGGGTTTTACCAGAGGACAAAAAATTTCATTGCTGCTTAACTAGTGTTAAAATAAATGTTGCAGGAACTATTATATAAAACATCGATCAGGTCTGTGAGGGGTAATACCGATATGGAGGTTACCGCGCTGCACACCGACTCCCGCCAGGTAAAGCCCGGCAGTTGTTTTATTGCAATAGCCGGTTCAGCCACGAATGGCCACCAGTTCATAAACGCGGCGATTCAAAATGGTGCGGCAGCTATTATTTGTGAACAAATGCCAGCATCCCTGCAACTGAATATTACCTATGTGCAGGTGGAGAACACCGCCGCCGCTGCGGGTTTTATAAGTCACCGGTTCTATGGTGAACCAAGTAATGATTTTAAGCTGGTAGGCGTAACCGGTACCAACGGGAAAACGACTATCGCTACCCTGCTATATAAATTGTTTACAGCTTTAGGTTATACGTGCGGGCTGGTAAGCACGGTGCAAAACCAGGTTGGCCACAAAGTGGTTCCTGCAACCCACACCACGCCTGATGCCATCACACTGAACGAACTGCTGAAAGAAATGAAAGAGGCGGGTTGCCAATATGTATTTATGGAATGCAGCAGCCATGCGATCGAACAGCAACGTATTGCGGGTTTAAATTTTGCCGGTGCACTATTCAGTAACATATCACATGATCACCTGGATTATCACAAGACTTTTAATAATTACATAGAAGTGAAAAAGTCCTGGTTTGATGGATTACCCAAAAATAGTTTTGCGATCAGCAATGCAGATGACAAGAGAGGCGCCGTGATGCTGCAGAATACGGTAGCTAAAAAGTATTACTATAGCCTGAAGACGTTTGCGGAATTTAAAGGTAAGGTGCTAGACAACAGCCTCGCAGGGTTGCACATGTTGATCAATGATACAGAAGTGCATTTTAAACTGATTGGAGAGTTCAACGCTTACAACCTTCTGGCAGTATATGGTGCAGCTGTCTGCCTGGGCCAGCATAAACAGGACGTGTTGCTGCTGCTGAGCAATACAGATGGGGCGGAAGGAAGGTTTGATTATAGTATCAGCCCTTCAGACAAGGTGGTAGGTATAGTAGACTATGCCCACACACCCGATGCGCTCATCAATGTGCTGGCTACCATCAGGAACCTGCGACATGGTAATGAAAAAATTATCACGGTAGTAGGCTGTGGAGGAAACAGGGATAAAACCAAACGCCCGGTGATGGCCGAAGTGGCTTGTGAGTATAGCGATAAAGTAATTTTTACATCTGATAACCCTCGGAATGAAGACCCGCTGGAAATTATAAAAGATATGGAGGCAGGAGTAAAAGTGGTTGCCCGGAAAAAGTATATCAGCATCGCGGATCGAAGGGAAGCAATTAAGACTGCCGTGAGTTTAAGTGACCGGGAGGATATCGTCCTGATCGCAGGCAAAGGGCATGAAAAATACCAGGAGATAAAAGGGGTGAAACACAACTTTGATGACAAGCAGGTACTGAAAGAAATGTTTGAGTTGCTGGAAAAATAACGTGGGGTCAGGTGAATAGGTGAATAAATGGATAGGTGAACAGGTCAATAAGTGAATAAGTGAAACGGTCGATGTTCCATGGGCCATGCACCAGGGTTAAAAATAATACCAATAAATAAATAATAACAAATGCTGTATCACTTTTTTGACTGGCTTACTAAAGAAAACTTCAGCTTTCCTGGAAGTAGTCTTTTCCGGTTCATTAGTTTCCGGGTGATGCTGGCATTGATCCTGTCACTGGTAATTACCACGGTGTATGGTAAAACATTGATCAGCTATTTACAAAGAAAGCAGTTGGGTGAAACAGTAAGAGACCTTGGGCTCGCTGGTGAACAACAGAAAAAGGGAACGCCAACAATGGGTGGTGTTATTTTATTGCTGGCAATTATTATTCCCACCCTGCTGCTGGCAAACCTTGATAAGGTCTATGTAAGGCTTATGCTGCTTTGCACGGTGTGGATGGGTACCATTGGTTTTATAGATGACTTCCTTAAAATTAAAGCAAGGAGGATCGCCAAACAAAAAGGCATTGATTACAAAAAAACAGACGCTGATGGCCTGGCAGGAAAGTTTAAAATTTTCGGACAGGTTATGTTAGGAGTGATTGTAGGAGCTACTTTATATTTTAATCAAAGTGTCGTAGTAAAAATAGAAGTGGTTCAAACACAGATCGGTGCTCCGATTCCTGCTAACGTCAAATATGATACAGTAGTAGTAGATGGAAAACCAAGGGTGTTTACCAATGCGAAATCGGTTATTACCACCATCCCGTTTGTAAAAAGCCATGAGTTCAATTATGCCAAATTATTGCCGGATAGCTGGCAAGGGTATACCTATATTTTATACATACTGATTGTAATATTTATTGTAACTGCGGTTTCTAACGGGGCAAATATTACCGATGGTTTAGATGGCTTGGCAACAGGGGTAAGTGCAATTATAGGCGTGGGCCTGGGCATTTTTGCTTATGTAAGCGGCAACATTGTTTTTGCCGAATATTTAAACATCATGTACATACCCAACCTGGGCGAACTCAGCATTTTTATCGCAGCATTTGTAGGGGCATGTATCGGCTTTTTGTGGTACAACTCGTATCCTGCTCAGGTTTTTATGGGTGATACCGGAAGCCTTGCGTTAGGAGGCATCATTGCAGCTTTGGCGATCATTGTGAGGAAGGAATTGCTAATACCGATTTTCTGCCTCGTGTTCCTGGTAGAGAACCTGAGCGTGGTGATACAGGTAACTTATTTTAAATACACCAGGCGAAAGTATGGGGAAGGAAAACGGGTGTTTTTAATGAGCCCGCTCCATCACCATTACCAAAAGCTGGGATACCATGAAAGTAAAATAGCAGTACGCTTCTGGATCGTTACCATTGCCAGTGTGGCTATGGCAATCGTGACCTTGAAGCTTAGATAAAAATAGTTATTGAAAAACCCAAATCACGAAATCTGGAATGATTTCAATTGTTTTTTCAATTATTAAATCAATGCCCTGGAAACTAGATCTGCCCGTTAAATTCTATGCTGTTGAAAAACCATTTTTATTGAGCCACTGTACAGAAGGAAATCTGTCCTGTAATCTTGATACTGGTGAAAAACCATTTTAAAAAAATAAAGCAGAAACCAATGGGTATAAACTTACCTGTTAAATTCTATGCTTTTGAAAAACCATTTTTATTGAGCCACTGTACAGAAAGAAATCTGTCCTGTAAACCTCAATACTGTTGAAAAACCATTTTTTTAAGGGGAATGTTAGCAGTTAGAAATGTCACCCGTTAAATTCTAAGCTTGCTGAAAAACCTTTTCTCATTGAGCCGTAGCAGGAACAATTCTGTCCTGTAAACTCAATACTGTTGAAAAACCATTTTTTAAAATTTTGACAGCCTGGATGTTGTACTGAACTATTGTAATTATTCAGGAGCACGAATTTAGTAAAGTGAAAAAGCGTATTGCTATACTAGGAGCTGGCGAAAGCGGTGTTGGTGCGGCGTTGCTCGCGCATCAAAAAGGATATGATGTGTTCGTAAGCGATGGGGCAACCATCAAGGAGAATTTTAAGGCAGAGCTGGAACAGTCCGGTATTGCTTTCGAAGAGGGAAAACATTCTGAGGAAAAAATCCTGTCCTCCGGGGAAGTTGTAAAGAGCCCGGGAATAGCTGACCACAATGTGATGGTTAAAAAAGTCCGCGCCGCAGGGATACCGGTCATCAGCGAAGTGGAGCTTGCTTACAGGTATATCGGCACTAGCAGGCTGATAGCGATTACGGGAAGTAACGGGAAAACCACCACCACTTCTTTGATCTATCATATCTGCAGGCATGCCGGAAAAAATTGTGCGATGGTGGGTAATATCGGGTTTTCATTTGCCAGGCAGGTGGCCGCTGATCCTAAAGAGTTATACATAGCCGAGATCAGTTCGTTCCAGTTGGATGATATCGTTCATTTTCGGCCAGATGTAGCAGTGCTGATCAATATCACAGAAGACCACCTGGACAGGTATGATAACAAAACAGCAAATTATATCAAGAGCAAATTCCGCATCATCGAAAACCAGCAGGCGGAGGATATTTTTATTTACAACCTGGATGACGAAACCACAATGAAGAATTTAAAAAACTATTCTGTAAAATCAATACCAGCCCCCATTACTATGAGCAAAGAATTACCACAAGGAGCGTATTTAATGAATGCCAAGATGCATTTAAAATGGAAAAATGAAGAAATGCAAATGAGTGTAGATGATTTTACATTAAAAGGAAAACACAACCAGTATAACAGTATGGCTGCAAGTATGGCTGCTACGGCAGTAGATATTCGTAAAGAAAAGATCAGGGAAGCTCTTCAAACGTTCGAAAGCCTGGAACATAGAATGGAGCCTGCAGGTGTTGTTAAGGGAGTGACCTTCATTAATGACAGTAAAGCAACCAACGTGAACAGTACCTGGTTTGCATTGGAAAGTATGAACAACCAGGTGATACTCATTCTTGGAGGTGTGGATAAAGGAAACGACTATTCCCTGCTCAAAGACCTGGTAAAAGAAAAAGTGAAAGCAATTGTGTGTATGGGAACGGAAAACAGGAAGATACATGAAGCTTTCGGCGATATCGTTTCCCTGATGGTCAATACAGAAAACGCGCAGGAAGCGGTGCAGGCTGCTTTTCATTTTGCCAATAAGGGAGATGTCGTTTTGCTAAGCCCGGCTTGTGCAAGTTTTGATCTTTTCAAAAATTATGAGGACAGGGGTAACCAGTTCAAGCACGCAGTGAAAAATTTATAGTCCTATAAAAATCAAACCGGCCTACAAAAGAGGGTTTGCGAAAGAAAGAATGGCGGATAACAAATCAATATTTAACCAGATGTTTGGCTCCTCACAAGTGGAGGAAGCGGTAATTAATTCTCCCTTCAAAGGGCTGAGCGGGGTAGATACGCTTGTAAAGAAGACCAAAGGCGACCGTGTGATTTGGGCTATCGTCCTTTTGTTGACGCTTGCCAGTTTGTTATTGGTTTACAGCAGTACCGGCTCACTTGCCTACAGGATGAGTAAAAGCACAGAGAGTTACCTGTTCAAACAGTTTACTTTCATCATCCTTGGGTTGCTGATCATTTACTGGGCGCACCGCATAAACTACACGTTGTATTCGAAGGTTGCCAAGGTCCTTTTTCTCCTCTCAATACCTCTTTTGTTATACACGCTGTTTTTCGGGGTACAACTGAATGCGGGGAGCCGGTGGATCAAGTTACCCGTTTTGAACATGACGTTTCAAACCTCCGACCTGGCAAAACTTGCCTTGTTCATGTACATGAGCCGTATGCTCAGCCGTAAACAGCATGTGATAAAAGATTTCAAAAAAGGATTTCTGCCCATCATCATTCCGGTAAGTATCATCTGTATATTGATTGCGCCTGCTAATCTTTCTACTGCCGTGCTGATAGGTGGCACGAGTATTCTGTTGATGTTTATTGGTAGGGTGAGCACAAAACACATCCTGGCCACAATCGGTATTGCCATGATCCCTCTTATTTTGTTGATCACAGTGGCTGTGTCCACCTACGATAAGGAAGCAGGGGAATCAAAAAAACTTCCATCGATGCTCGCATCCGGGCGGATCCCTACATGGATCAGCCGTATCCAGACTTTTATGTATAGCAAAAAAGGGGATGACAACGAGAAATTATACCAGATAAACCAGGCCAAGATCGCTATCGCCAATGGCGGTTTTTTAGGTGTTGGTCCGGGGAACAGCCAGGCAAGAAATTTTTTGCCGCATAGCTACAGTGACTTTATTTATGCGATCATTCTGGAAGAATATGGGCTGCTCGGCGGAGCTGCGATACTATTTATTTACCTGCTTTTTTTACTGCGCTGTATCAGGATCTACCGCAAGTGCCCCTATGCATTCGGGGCATTCCTGGCGCTGGCGCTTAGCTTTACTTTGGTGATACAGGCAATTGCAAACATGGGAGTAAATGTAAACCTGTTTCCGAATACAGGGGTAACACTACCCCTGGTAAGTATGGGAGGGAGCAGCTTTTTGTTCACATGCCTTTCGATTGGGATTATTTTAAGTGTGGCCAGGAACGTGGAACAGCAGGAAGGAAAATTGGACCCACTGGTGGGCTAAAAATGGGAAACAGGCTTCAACTATGAATTAATATGGGATCGCTTAATAATAGTTGGGGTAACAGAACTGAATATAGATGACTGAAAAGTTGAAAAATACGAACGCGGAAGGGTCCACCCTTAGGGGGGCAGGAGGCATTATCATCGCAGGTGGTGGCACAGGCGGTCATATTTTCCCGGCCGTGGCTATTGCGAATGCGATAAAAAAAATGGAACCCGGTAGGGATATTTTATTTGTTGGAGCGAAAGGGAAAATGGAGATGGAAAAAGTGCCGCAGGCAGGATACCCCATAAAAGGGTTAGATATAGCGGGTTTCAACCGAAGTTCTTTGATAAAAAATATTGGCTTACCATTTAAACTTATCAAAAGTTTTTTCCAGGTGGCAGGTATCATCAAAAGCTTCAAACCAGCGGCCGTTATCGGTGTCGGAGGTTATTCCAGTTTCCCGGTGTTGCGGTATGCACAAAGCAAGGGAATACCCACTTTTATCCATGAGGCTAATTCCTTTGCGGGTAAGAGCAATATACTGCTGGGTAAAAAAGCCACCAGGATATTTACAGCAATAGATGGAATGGAGCGATTTTTTCCTGCCCAAAAAATTACGATCTCAGGCAATCCTGTAAGACAGGCGATTGCTGCCGGTACTATTTCTAAGGAGGAAGCGCTTAAACATTTTGGGCTGGAAGCTGGCAGCAAAGTGGTATTGAGTATCGGAGGTAGCCTTGGTGCCAAAAGTATCAACGAGGCGATAGCTAAAGACTTACATCTTTTTGGAGATAATAATCTCCAGCTTATCTGGCAAACAGGAAGGCCCTTCAAGGAGCACGGCCTCGCAATTTCAAAAGATATAACCAATGTTTTTGTGAGCGATTTTATTACGCAGATGGAATATGCATATGCGGCTGCTGATATAGTGATCAGCCGAAGCGGGGCAATGGCGGTGGCGGAATTGTGTATGGTAAAAAAGCCGGTGGTATTTGTGCCTTATCCCTTTGCCGCGGAAGATCACCAGACCGTGAATGCAATAACTTTGGTAAATAAGGGAGCAGCGCAGATGGTAACAGACGGGGATGCGTTAGAAAAGTTGGTCCCGTCCTTAATTAAACTTTCCAAAGACGAATTACAACAGCAGCAACTCAAAGAGCATATCGGCAGCCTCGCATTACCAAATGCAGATTCAGTTATAGCCCATGAAATTTTAGAGAAGATTAAAAAGAATCCAAATTGATCCCCTCGGGGTTCAGAATAATTAAGTGATCAAGAGCAGCGACATACTAGATACTTCTCAATCAGGCCAACCTGGAGAAAAGGGAGAACTCTCTTCCGTTTATTTCCTTGGTATAGGAGGCATCGGCATGAGTGCACTTGCGAGGTATTTCTTAAGCCGGGGGGTAAAAGTGAGTGGATACGATAAAACTCCTACTGTACTCACCAGGCAACTGGAATCGGAAGGCATGTCCGTTCATTATGAAGATAATGTTGAATTGCTGGACAAGGATGCAGGCATCGTAGTGTACACGCCCGCTCTACCAGCCAGCCATAAAGAACTGGTCTATTACAGAGAGAATGAATTTAACCTTTTGAAAAGAAGTGAAGTACTAGGTCTGATCACAAGGAACAATTTTAATATCTGCGTTGCAGGCACACACGGAAAAACTACCACGAGTACAATGGTCGCACATTTGCTCAGGGCCACAGGTTACGGTTGCAATGCTTTTTTAGGGGGCATTGCAAGCAATTACAATACAAATTTCTGGAGCAGCCCGAAAAATGTTTGCGTGGCGGAAGCGGATGAATATGACCGGAGTTTTTTACAGCTCACTCCAGACATTGCGGTGGTAACATCAATGGATGCAGACCACCTGGATATTTATGGCACTGCTGAAAAAATGCAGGATGCCTTTGTAGAATTTACCAACCGCATCAAGACCGGTGGTTTACTCATCAGTAGGAAAGGACTGGTAAGAACCGGGGATTTTATAGCCAGCAATAAAATGACTTACGCAGCAGATGATAAAAATGCTGATGCACATGTTGTAAACCTGCTGATGCAAAATGGAAGTTACCTATTTGATGCAGTGGTAAGAAAAAGGATCATTAAAGGTGTGCAACTGAACATGGGCGGATTGCACAATGTTGAAAATGCTATTGCTGCCATCACCGTTGGGGTTCAACTGGAAATTGGCGAGGAAAAAATCAAGTCTGCACTCGCTTCTTTTTCCGGCGTAAAACGCAGGTTTCAATACCTCGTAAAGACAAGCGATGATGTCATGATCGACGATTATGCGCACCACCCCGAAGAACTGAGGGCCCTGATCAGCAGTGCAAAAAAATTATTCCCAGGCAAAAGTTGTACGGTAGTATTTCAGCCACACCTCTACAGCCGCACAAATGACCTGGCGGATGGTTTTGCAGAAGTACTGAGTTTGGCAGATGAAACAATTTTGCTTCCAATTTACCCGGCAAGGGAAATGCCTATGCACGGCGTTGGTAGTAAAATGATACTGGACCGTATGACAAATGAAAAAAAAAGTATAAAAGAAAAAGATGAGTTGTTACAATGGATAAAAGAAAACAGGACCGAACTTTTGATCACCAGTGGTGCAGGGGATATTGACACTCTTGTAGAACCCATAAAAGAAATCATTATAAACCGAAAGTGAAGGGGCCGAAATTAAATACCAGGAACATATTATTACGCACAATGTGGTGCGCCATCGGTATATGTGGTGTGGTATTATTGGTTGCAGCAGTACAAAGCAAAAATGAAAAAAAATGTACAGCTGTGGAAGTTGAGATAAGCGGGGTGAACAATAACTTTTTTATTGACCAGTCGGATGTTTTGGCCATTATTAAAAATTATGTCGGGGGTAAACCTGTGGGAAGGGAGCTTACTTCTTTTAATTTAAGGGATATTGAAAACAACCTGGAACAGGATGTATGGGTCCGCAATGCGGAACTATTTTTTGATAATAATGAAGTGCTGCGGGTAAGTATAGATGAACGCGAACCTGTGGCCAGGGTTTTCGCTGCCGATGGTAAAACCTTTTATATTGACAGCAGCCTTAAGATCTTACCGTTGAGTGAAAAATTTTCGGCAAGGCTGCCAGTGTTTACGGGATTTTTTCATCGGTCGGGGAAACTCTCATTGGCCGATAGCAATATGCTAAGGGATATCATGAAAATGAGTTTGTTAATGCAAAAAGATAGTTTTCTGATGGCGATGGTAGAGCAGGTAGATATAACGCCCCAACGCAGTTTTGAGATGGTGCCAAAAATAGGTAACCAGCTGATCGTTTTTGGCGATGCCTCAGATGCGGAAGCGAAATTTGATAAGCTGAAGATTTTTTATAAACAGGTGATTACAAAAGCAGGTTGGAGCCGGTACAGTACCATCAACCTGCAATACAAAAACCAGGTGGTGGCCAAGATAAAGGATGCCCTGGATAAAACTTCAGATTCATTGCGTGCATTACAGATCATGGAGTTGATAGCAGAAAGGGCCGCCAGGCAAGCGGCTGATTCTGTTCAGACGTTTATGCAGGATACCGAGAAAAACAGTGCGGACAGTACGCTCATACAGCAGTCCATCGAAAGGGATGAACCACAGGTTATGACTAAGACATTGCAGGGTGCAACCACATTGGAAACACCTGCGATTATTATTGCACCGTCCGCACCGGAAAAAAAGCCTGCACCGGCAAAGCCTGCACCAGTAACGCCCGCACCGGTAAAACCCGTACCTATGAAACCCGTACCGGTGAACATTGCGAAACCTGCTGCTATAAAAAAAGTAACAGGCACTGCCAAACCGGTTATTAAAAAACCGGTAACAAAAGCTGTTGCTAAACCGGCGGCACAACCAAAGGCAGTGATGGAGAAGAAGCCGGGCACGAAGAAATAAGAAGGGTAAAAGCACAACAAATAAAAAGACACACACATACAAACAACATACAAAACACACACAAACAAAATTTACATTTATGAACCAGGAACAACCCATTATTGTTGGACTCGATATCGGCACAACGAAAATTGCAGCAATTGCCGGCAGGAAAAATGAATTTGGAAAATTAGAGATCCTGGGTTTCGGCCGTGCGAACAGCAACGGCGTGCAGCATGGGATGGTGCTCAATATCGATCAGACGATTAAAGCCATACAAACGGCATTAGAGAACTGCTACGCTTCCAATCCTAATCTTCTTATCAACGAAGTATACGTTGGTATCGCAGGTCATCACATCAAAAGTCTCCAGACAAGAGGAGATATTGTTCGCCAGAACCTGGATGATGAAATTACGCAGGTAGAAATCGACAGGTTGGTTGCAGACCAGTATCGCACTTATATCCCCGCAGGAGATAAGATCATTGACGTAATTCCACAGGAGTTTACGGTTGATAATTTTCAGAACATCCCTAACCCCATCGGGTACAGTGGGGTAAAAGTTGGCGCTAATTTCCATATCATTACGGGTGATAAAAATGCAATCCGTAATATCAATCGCAGTGTTGAGAAGTCGGGACTAGTAACAAAAGACCTGGTGCTTCAACCACTTGCCTCGGCTGCAGCCGTAATGTGCGACCAGGACCTTGAAGCTGGTGTGGCGATTGTGGACATTGGGGGAGGTACTACAGACCTCGCCGTTTTTTATGAAGGGATACTGAAGCATACCGCCGTTATTCCATTCGGTGGCGAGAATATTACCAACGATATTAAATCCGGTTTGGGCGTGCTGAAAACGCAGGCCGAACAAATGAAGATACAATTCGGCAGCGCGCTTAGCGATGAGGCCAAGGCCAATGCCTTTATCACTATACCGGGCCTTCGCGGTATGGCTCCCAAAGAGATCTCTGTGAAAAACCTGGCCAATATCATCCAGGCCCGCATGAGCGAGATAATGGATTTTGTCACCTATCATTTGAAGCAGGTGGGCCTGGATAACCGTATGCTGAATGGCGGTGTCATCCTTACCGGCGGCGGTTCGCAGCTGAAACATTTGATACAGCTTACAGAATACGTGACAGGGTTGAATGCCCGGATCGGTTTCCCTAACGAACACCTCAGCGGTGGACATATCGATGAGTTGGCAAAGCCAATGTACAGCACTTGTATCGGACTGATCCTGAAAGGTTACAATGATTATGAAAATAAAAATAAACAAATGTCGCCCGGCTTTGTAAAAGTTCAGATGCCTGAACAGAAAGCGGAAGCTGTATTACCAGAAGAGGAAACAGTAGAAATGGAAGACACCAGAACTGACATCAAACCCCGCAGAACACTTAAGGGCTTTATGGATAAAATGAAGACAGACCTTATTGGTTTATTTGCTGAAGAGGAAGACACAAAGTTTTAAAGAAGACAAGTGGCAAGTGGGAGTTTTAAGTGATAACCCCTAACAACTAACACCAAACTCCTAACACCAAACACCAAGCAGCACAGAACAAACTTACTAACACAAAAAAAACAAAAACATGATTCATTTTGATTTGCCAAAAGACCAGTCCTCCATCATCAAGGTAATTGGTGTAGGAGGTGGCGGCAGCAATGCAGTAAACCACATGTTTTCGCAAAATATTGAAGGCGTAAACTTTATAATCTGTAATACAGATGCACAGGCCATTGCACAAAGCAAAGTGCCCAACAAAATTCAGCTGGGCCCGCATCTTACCCAGGGCCTGGGTGCGGGCGCTAACCCGCTTATTGGCAGGCAGGCCACAGAGGAAAGCCTGGAAGAGATCAAACGTATATTGGAGGTGAACACCAAGATGGCCTTCATTACTGCCGGAATGGGCGGCGGTACAGGTACCGGTGGAGCGCCCATACTTGCGAAGATCTGCAAAGACCTTGGCATACTTACGGTGGGCATTGTAACAACACCTTTTGCTTATGAGGGTAAAAAAAGGCTGGGCCAGGCGGAAGAAGGCATCATGTTGTTAAAGAATCATGTAGATACATTGATCGTAATCAGCAATGACAAGCTGCGTCACCAGTACGGCAACCTGAAAATGAAAGAGGCATTTGCCAAGGCAGACAACGTATTGGCTACTGCCGCCAAATGTATCACTGATGTGATCAACAGCACTGGGCAGATCAACGTAGATTTTGCGGATGTGTGCACAGTGATGAGCAATGGTGGTGTAGCCATTCTTGGAAGTGCAACCGCCGAAGGCGAAAACAGGGCACAAAGTGCGATTGAGAATGCATTAAATTCACCATTGCTGAATGATAATGATATTCGCGGCGCAAAATGGATTTTGATCAATATTAATTCAAGCCTGGGAGAACATGAGTTTACCATGGATGAAGTAGATATCATCCAGAACTACCTTATAAGCCAGGCTGGTGAGGATACCGATGTTATTCTTGGTCTTGGTTATGACAATAGCCTTGGCAGCGAGATCAGCATCACCCTTATCGCTACTGGTTTCGAACACAAGGACCCGTTCCCGAAACAAGATAAAACGGTGAACCCCACAGAAAACAAAAATGAAAAGATTGTTATGGAACTGGAGATGCCAAAAGCGCAAACCATTCTGCAACAACCCACCTTACAGTTTGAACTGATAGAGGACCTGAATCCAAAAAAGGCAGCTGTGCAGCCGGAAGTGACCAGCGAAACAATGCAGCCTGAGGAAGTGAAAGCAGCAGTTGATCCGTATATGCCGGTGTTGAGCGAGCCTGTACCTGCAGAAAGCCCGGTAGAAATACTTAGTAAAAATACTGTGGACAAATTGGATGAATCTCCTGAATATTTTGAAATATCTTCAGCCCCGGATCAAAACACTGTGATGGAATTTGATCTGACCGAAACTATCCCTGTTCCTCAGAAACCTACCAGTATTAGCGAACCTGTCATCACCCAAAACATTTCAATAGATAAAGACGCTAGCAATAACGGAAGACCTCTTTCGTCGGGGGGATTCCTGGCCAAACCTGCACAAATTTACGTGGAGGAGAAGCCAACAATTAAAGAATCCAATCTAACCGAGGAACCACTGCCTTTGCATAAACCAATGCAGGAAGACGAACCTGTTATTGAAATGCGACTGGTAGTTAAAGATTCCAACAAAGCGGCGGAGGAGGAGCCAATTGTACAACATACTCAGCCCATCATGATGTCACCTGTTGAGGAACCTGCGCTGCAGGACGAAACAGAAGATCTTAGGCGCCGGGCTACGGAGCGTATTGCAAAACTGCGTAATTTGTCATTCAATATTAATGCAGCCGATCCTAACAATGAGTTTGAAACGGTGCCGGCCTACCTTCGCCGCAATATGGAAATGCATAACCAGATTGCAGATGTGGAAAGTTTTTACAGCAACTATACTGTAAAAACAGACGATAACAACCAGGCTGAGATCAGCACGATCAACACCTTTTTAGACGGAAAAAAACCTGATTAAATAATTGGGGAGCCTGCACGCTTGACTATGACTTTGTAGTAC
>JAYSYY010000010.1:0-16123 GCA_043727215.1 Chitinophagaceae bacterium
ACACCCGGCTAATGCCGGGTGTTTTTGTTTTATCTGATCAATCAATTTGAACTGACATCTACCGTATTTTTATCACCACCCTCAACACTGCAATCAGTCGATATCCGGTCTGCACTAATGCCTTCCGTTTCCACCAGGCGATTTTTTATCGCGTCTAATCTTCGCTGACATACAGACTGGGAAGATTTTGAAGCTGCAGGATAACCCCGTATTATTATTTTACAATTCGGCTTTTCTTTTAATTGGGTAGCAAGTGTAGAAATTATTCCCCTTGACGCGTTGGTGAGCTGTACACTATTTCCACTAAAGTTGACACTCGGGTAATCGGCCATACATTCCATAGCGGTACTATCAGCCATAGTTTTGCAACATTCCGGTTCAGGGCATTTACCAACGCCGTCCGCATCTACGGGCTGGCATTCGGTAGGTGTCACCAATTGTTTATCTCTTGAATCCGGCACCCCATCACCATCGGTATCAAGCGCCATGCCCCTTGCATCCACCGGGCTACCGGCCGGAGTATTCGGTTCCCTGTCAAAACGATCAGGCACGCCATCTCCATCCGTATCATCTGTAAGTCCTTTCTGCGCCTCGGCAAGACTATCCACTTTAGTGCTCAAATTGTTCATCTGGGACTGTAAAATCTCATTGGTCCGGAATGCAGGATTGTCGAATAACAGCTGCGGTTTGCGCTGATTACCCAGCGAAAATTCCAGGCCGGCAAAACCATAGGAAAATTTGTCTTTTTTCACCGTACTACTGGCGTTGTTAAACCAGTAAGGGGACCCGTCTAGGTTATCGCCATCGACGAAGTGCATGCGGTAGCCTACGTCGAGATTGATCATTCGGGACAGGTTGAACTTTAAACCTACCGCCACAGGAACAATAAACTCCCGTATCTCTTTATTATCGTATGCTTCTTCCACAGTGCTGCCTGTCCTAACTATCGTTGGTTCATAACTTGCATATCCCAACCCACCTGAAACGTAGGGGACCAGGGTATTTTTTACACTAAGCCAGTTTACATTACCGAAGGTGACCTGCGCGTTCAAGCTTGCCGCCCAATGGAGATCGGTGTTGAATGACTTGACCGGTCTAGAAACCGGGGGGCCTCCATCAGCAATGTTCTTATCCTGGTTGGCTTTTAGATTCCCTCTGAGCAGGTCGCCCTGCAAAGCAAAGTAATGCGTTAATTGGTAGCGAAGGTTAGCTCCATATCCAAAAGAGGACTCAGGGTTTGTGAAGTCATTGCTGCCACCTATAACAACTGAAGGCGACATCACACCGGCATTAATTCCGACTGAAAATTTCCGAAACTGTTTCGACCCTTTAAAAGGTTCAACTTTGTTGTACGAGCTGGTTTGTTGGGCAAAAGTGGACTGCGAAATAGCCAGGACGGCAACACAAGTCAGCGTTTTCTTAAGTAAGTGAATCATAATATAATTAGTTAATAAAATAGCGAACTGATGAACGTTTCGCAGAACCCAGTTACATCCTCCAAAATTATTCCATTTTTTTTTAGGGAGTTTCAGCGGATTGTCGCAGAGCAAGATAGGTACACTTATTGATAATGCTGTGTGCGGAAACCATTTTATTATTGATTAACCGGGTAAATTATTTCAGGCTTTAGGCCGGAAACTATTAATTTTGCCGAAATAACGAGATAGTATAAAAAACCAGTGTTTACCTATAATAAAACGTTACTCCTTCAGCAGTTGAAACCGTGGCTCGTTATAAGAGGTATACAAATCACCCACAGCTATATTAATTCTGCCTTAGGTCACTACTGACCCTATGGCATCTGTATGTATAGTGAGTATTAATTTTTTTGTACATTTCCCAGTTATATGTGACTGAGAGAGGCGAAGCCATGCGCTTTCCCGTAACTTATCGAAAACAAGAACAAAAACATCATTTATAAACCTAATTTAAAAATAAAATGTAATTATGGGATTTAACTTCAAACTCATATTTGGTGTTCTATTATTAAGTTTTGTCGCTCTTGCTTTTTTTTCATGCACAGCCTCCCGTAAAGTTATTTATCTTAATGATTTGTCCGACTCAAGCAGGTCAGGAATATTGAATACCGCACAAACAGCTTTTGAAAGTCCTATACAAAAAAATGATCAGCTGTCCATTACAGTTGGAGGAAGCAACACTGCTGACCTCCTGGCTTTGAACTCAGCATCAGGCAGCACAACAGCAACCGCAGGTGGCGGTGAAGGCGCAGGTGGATTTTTAGTGGAGGCAGACGGAATGATAAAAATACCTTTTATTGGCAAAGTGCGTGCGGAAGGGCTCTCCAGGGTGCAATTGGAAGATACGCTTACAACCTTATTTAAAGACTATACTAAAAACCCTGTCGTTAATGTACGCTTTTCCAATTATAGATTTTCGGTGTTAGGTGAGGTAAACTCCCGGGGCAGGTTCACGATGGCGAATGAACGTACAACAATACTGGAAGCGATCAGTCTTGCCGGTGACCTGACAGAATTAGGAAGACGGGAAAATGTATTGGTTATAAGGGAGGAAAATGGTATCAGAAAGTTTGCAAGAGTGAACCTGTTATCAAAAGACTTATTTAAATCCCCCTATTTTTATCTAAAAACGAATGATGTAGTTTACGTTGAACCAGTTTCAGCAAAGTTTATCAGCCGATCCGGGCTGACACAATACCTCGCTTTGGTATCGCTTGCTGTATCCTTACTTTTGACAATAATCACTGTTAGTAAATAGGTATCAAGTCTTTTTAATTATGCTCATAAATACAGAACCTTCAAAAACTGCTGAAACAACAATGGATGAAGGTCAAAAAATCGAAAGATTATTATTTAGGATCCTGCCTTACTGGCCATTGGTGCTTTTGGCGATCCTGCTGGGCTGGCTGGGTGCTAATATTTACCTGAGGTACCAGTTGCCAATATACTCGGTAAATGCAAAATTGCTTGTAAATGATGACACCCAACAAAAGAGCACGAACTTAAACGATATTGTTAACCTGGAATATAAAGATGCCTCGGTAGAAACAGAAAGAGAAATCCAGGCCCTTACATCGAGAGACCTGATAGGAAAACTGATTTCTAAATTACAGTTGAACATCGTATATAGCCAGCAGGGGCTTGTTAAAACCCGTGTACAGTATAACAATTTTCCTGTAACCCTGGAGTTGGAGGATCCCGATTCAATCAATATCAGCTCTTATGGCGAAGTTGAAGTCATTGAGAACCAGGTAGTATTTGGTGGAAAAAAATACCCGGCTGATACCATGGTTCCCAGCGAATTTGGCAATATTCGTTGGCATATAAATAAAAACTACCTGCCACAGTCCAATATAGAAAAAGACATGTATTTTATCACCATTATGCCAGTGTCAGACTATGTTGGGCAAATTCTTGGTTCATTGAGTATTGCACCAATAGGTGACCGGTCTTCCACTTTGAAACTGACTTATAATGATGAATTTCCTGAGCGTGCAATAAATATACTAGATACCCTAATTAACTTATACGGAGAATACACCCTTGATTACAAAAAAAGAATTTCACAAAATACCCTGCAATTTTTGGATCAACGACTGTCTCTGATAGCCGATGAACTCAGTGGTGTAGAGAAAAATCTTGAAAGATTTAAATCAACCCAAAAAATAGTAGACCTGGGCGTTGAAGGAGGCATGTCGTTAGGAAGACTGAAGGATACCGATATGAAAATCGGGGAATTACAAGTGCAAATGGACGTGATAAAGCAGATTGAGCAATACGTTAACCGCAGAAATAATACAAGCAGTCCAATCCCTGCAACCTTAGGTATCCAGGACGGTGTCTTGACAAACCTCTTGACGCAACTATTCCAGACGGAAGCCGAACTGGAAAAGACCCGGCAGACTTCAGGTGAGAAAAATCCGCAAGTGGAAGTTTATGAAGCACAAATCGCAAAATTAAAGCCCAGTATTTTATCCAGCCTGAATAATTTAAAGATAACAATACAATCGAGCAGGCAGAACCTGCAATCCGAAAACAGCAAAGTGATGGCTTCATTAGGTAAGATTCCCCAAAAGGAGAGGCTCCTGTTAGACATCAGCCGCCAGCAAAGCATAAAAAATGCAATTTATACATACTTACTCCAAAAGAGAGAAGAAGCAGCATTAGCAGCTTCCTCAATTTTACCCAATAGCCGGATAATTGAAAAACCACAGTTTGCAGGTCAGATCTACCCGGTACCAATGAGAAACTATACTGCAGGAATTTTATCAGGCCTGTTTCTTGCCGCGGTGTTTATATTTTTTAAAGAATTCGCAGGACGTAAAATTCTTTACAAATCCCAAATTGAAGATGCAGTACCTCTACCCGTGATCGCTGAAATAATTTTCCAACCCTATCAAAAAGAATCACCTGTAGTAGTGAGCGAAGGAAAACGTAGCATGATTGCTGAGCAGTTCAGGGAACTCCGGACCAACATTAGTTTCATTGCTTCAAATTCAACAGATAATTGTAAAGTAATTTTAATTACTTCCTCTATTCCCAAGGAAGGAAAAAGCTTTATAGCAATCAACACTGCTATCACTTTGACGCTGACAGGTGCAAAGGTTGTGATAATAGAAGGTGATTTGCGTAATCCAAAGATATCAAAGCCCCTCGGTATAGATGCAACCATTGGCATGAGCACTTACCTGATAGGCAAAGCAATAGAAAGCGATATCATATATCCCCATCCAAACATTCGGGACTTATCTGTGATTCCGGCCGGTCCCCTCCCACCCAATCCCGCTGAACTGTTAAGTACATCCCGCTTAAATGAACTGATCAGGTTTCTCAAACAGCAGTTCGACTATATTATTATCGACTCGCCGCCTGTAGCAGCTGTTACTGATTCAAAGATACTTGGGGGAGTTGCTGATGCAACCCTTTACATCATCAGGTACAAATACACAAATCAATCTCTTCTAAACCTAATCAAGGATAACCGCCAAAAAAATAGTTTGCCTAACATTTACCTGGTTTTTAACGGCATTGTAAATAAAAAAATCCTGGGGTATGCATATGGTAAAGGTTACGGATACGGATACGGTTATACTTCGGAAGATAAGGAAGAAAGCTTTTTGAGGAAAATACTCAAAAAGAAGAATAAAGCATAGACTCTAAGTAACATTCCGGGGGATTAATTTTTAAAAAGTGGCACTTATCCCCTTTTAAATTCCGGCCGACAATAAAACACATGACAATAAACGATACAAGAATAATTGAACTCCCAAAAATTCCCGATCCGCGAGGCAATCTTTCTTTTATCGAAGAATACAACCATATCCCGTTCAAAATTGAAAGGACCTATTGGATCTATGATGTACCAGGAGGCCAGGTAAGGGGAGGTCATGCGTTTAAAGAACAACAGGAATTGGTGGTGGCACTGTCAGGCAGCTTTGATGTAGTGATCAACGATGGAAAAGATCAAAAAAGGTTTCACCTGAACCGGTCATACTTTGGGCTTTATATACCTAACGGTTTATGGAGGGAGATGGATAACTTCTCGACAAACTCCGTAGTGCTGGTTCTATCTTCTACTCTGTTTGACGAGGCGGATTACATACGGGAGTTTAACGAATTTCTAAACCGCAAGCCATGAATGTTTCTGCATACGAGTGCAATATAGTTTACCTTCCAAAGATCCACAACGAAGCTGGCAACATCACTGCATTGGAAAACAGGAAAAATATTCCATTCGATGTGAAGCGGGTTTATTATTTGTATGATGTGCCGGGCGGGGCTGAAAGAGGAGGACATGGACATAAAGATTTGCAGCAGTTTATCATTGCACTCAGTGGATCTTTTGATGTTCTATTGGATGATGGTACCAATAAAAAAATCGTGCATCTGGACAGGCCCTATATTGGCCTGCATATCATACCCGGGATCTGGCGCGAACTTTTAAATTTCTCCTCGGGGGCTATATGTCTTGTGCTGGCATCAAGTTTATATGACACCGATGATTATATTCGCGACTATGAACACTATACGGAATACGTGCAAACCCTGAATAGACCATGATCCGGAATGTTGATGCCGATTTATATGAGTATTATTTCCCGGTGGATCCTCACCCGTTTGTCTCCAGGGCTTTCTTCGATCTAAACGCGTTAAAGGTTGATAAGGTCGTTCGCCTCGTACAGGATACAGAGAAGGTGCAGATGGGATTGATGGCAGGTATTCGTGGGAACACGCTGCTCTCCCATTTTTCTGCTCCTTTTGGCGGATTTCATTTCAGAAATGAGCAGGTTTACCCAGGTGTGATCGAAACTTTCCTGGCTGAATTGCACGACTACGCTTTAACAGAAAAAATTTATGATACCCGTATCAGTTTAGCTCCCGATATTTATAGCGGGTCTTCTAATGCCAAATTGTTAAACGTCATGATACGGAATGGCTTCACTACCCAGCTTCCGGAGATAACTAACTGGGTTGATTTAGACGGTTTCAACAACGTATATTCACTAGGGGTTAGCAGAACCTACTACAACCAGGCGGTGAAAAATAATTTATCCTTTCAACCGGTGAACCAAGTGGTTGAAATGGAATTTATTTATGACCTCATTGTGGCCAATCGTGCCCGGATGGGCCGTCCGATCCACATGACTTTTAGTGACCTGCAGAATACCGCAAAAATATTTGACACGGATTACTTTAAGGTGACCAACGAGGTCGGTGAAATAGTTGCGGGAGCAGTGATGTATAGAGCACACCCTGGAATAACCTATGCAGTTTTCTGGGGAGACAATCTTAACGGCCGGCCAGTGAGAGCTATGGATTTTCTTGTTTTGCAACTGTGGAGTCATTATAAAGCTCTTGGGTACCGGTATATTGATCTCGGCATATCAACAGAAAGTGGGGTTCCTAATGAAGGTTTATTACGTTTCAAAGAAACGCATGAGTGTGTCTCTTCTTTGCGGTATACTCTAACGAAACGGTTTATTGGGGCATAGCTATGTTTATAATAAATCCCGATACCTACAGCGTGCCTTCTTATCGCATCGGCCCATTTACAACACGGGACCTGGGAATTAATGCAGCATTGCCGGTAAACAATGAAATCGATGATTATTTTGTCCGCCGGTTTGGAAATGATCATTTCATTTATACGGAAAATGGACGCCAGGCGATCCATCTGGCTTTACAACATTATAATTTACAACCGGATGATGTAGTAACTATCCTTACCACCACCGGCAATTTCTACATCTCAGGCTGTGTGACCAAAGAGATAGAAAGGTATTGTAAGTGGTCAAGAACAGTAGAGGAGAATACTAAACTCTTTTTTGTTAACCATGAATTTGGGTACCCATTCCGGGACCTTGAGGCCTTAAAAAGTTATAACCTGCCTATCATTGAGGATTGCGCTAATTCTTTTTTTTCAAAAGACGATCATAATCTCACTGGTAATGTCGGCGATTTTGTGATCTACAGTTTTCCTAAAATGTTCCCGATACAGGTGGGTGGTTTGCTCAAAAAAAATATTAAAGGAGTATATCAGGAAACCGGGATAAATGCGGAGCTTCTTCAATACATCAAAAATGTATTGTCAAAATATATTACAAGCGAAGCTGAGATGATATCAAAACGCACACAGAATTATCAGTACCTCGAACAGCGATTTACAGCACTGGGCTACGGTGCAAGATTTGAGCTGCAGCAAAACAGTGTGCCCGGGGTTTTTATGTTTCGGGTGCCTGGTGAAGAAACGGACCTGGCAGCGCAGAAAGAACATTTTTATGCCAACGGTATCCAGTGCAGTGTTTTCTATGGCGAGCGTACATTTTTTATACCCTGCCATCAAAACCTGGAAACTGCTGATCTTGATTATTTCACCGAAGTAATGAAGGCATTTCCGGTTAACGTTAAAAACGAGCTGAAGAATGATTAAATTTTTAGACCTGCAGGCAATAAACAGGTCATTTGAACCAGGACTTTCCGATGCCATTCAAAAAGTGGTACGTTCCGGGTGGTACTTATTAGGGGAAGAGGTCAACCTGTTTGAAAAAGAATACGCAGCCTTCACCGGTGCAAAGCATTGTATCGGCGTTGCCAACGGCCTTGATGCTCTTAGATTGATTTTGAAAGCCTATATTGAAATGGGGCAGATGGAAGAAGGTGACGAGATAATTGTACCAGCCAATACTTATATCGCCTCAATCCTGGCGATCACAGACAACAGGCTTGTACCTGTAATGGTGGAACCATCGATGGACAGCTATAATATCGATCCTTCTTTAGTTGAGGAAAAGATCACGGCAAAAACAAAAGCGATCATGGTAGTGCATCTGTATGGCCAGGTCGGCATTCATGCACAAATAGAACAGGTTGCACAAAAATACCAGTTAAAAATCATAGAAGATAGCGCACAGTCGCAGGGTGCTGAATATGCTACTACTATGGGTGAAATTAAAGTTGCTGGTAGTATCGGGGATGCTGCCGGGCATAGTTTTTACCCGGGCAAAAATCTTGGAGCTCTGGGCGATGCAGGAGCCGTAACAACCAATGATGATCATCTCGCGGACCTTGTTCGCACAATCTCTAACTATGGATCCAAAAAAAAATATTATTCTGACTACCCTGGTGTGAATTCGAGGTTAGATGAAATACAAGCTGCAGCATTGCGGGTGAAATTAAGGAGGCTTGATGTGGACAACCAACATCGCAGATCCGTGGCAGCCTATTATACAGGGCATATATCAAACCCGGAGATTGTGTTGCCGAAAATATATAATTCTAAATTAAGTATTGAGAATTGTCGCTCGCACGTATGGCACCTGTTTGTTATCAGAACAAGGTACAGGGATCAACTACAAAATTTCCTGCAAATCAGAGGTATTCAAACTCTGATACATTACCCGGTTGCACCACACGAGCAAAAAGCTTACACGCAATTGAGTCATTTGTCGCTTCCGTTAACAGAAAAAATTCATAGAGAAGTGCTCAGTCTCCCAATTGGCCCACTGTTGTCCGAGTCCGACATGCACAAAGTTGCGGAAGGAGTAAACGCTTTTGTCCCTCAACCAGAAACAATAAAGCAACTTTAAGTTATGGAAACAAATAACCTGAAAAAATATGAGGCTGATTATGCTGAACTTCCATTTGAGGATATACTTAGGGAATATCGCCAGCAGAATATCATCAAGTCATTGCAAAGTGGGCAACACAGGAACATCCTCGAAATAGGTTGTGGTTTCCATCCTTTTTTCAAAGAATTTAATGATTACGAAAAAATGGTAGTAGTTGAACCTGGCGACTCCTATTTCAATGGTGCAAAAGAATTGTCAAAAGCTGATGACAGGATTACGGTCTTTCACGGTTTTTTTGAAAATGTCGTGGATCAGTTGCCATCCCTGGATTTCGACTTCATTATAATCGGCGGCTTCCTGCACGAGATTGATAACCCGGCAGCAGTGTTACTGGCGATTAAGGAGATTTGTTCGTCATCTACTGTCATTCACTCTTTTGTACCAAACGCGCATTCGTTCCACCGCCTGGTAGCACATGAGATGGGTTTAATAAAGGACGTGTATGAGAAGTCTGGTCATGACCAGTTATTTCAACGCGTGGAGGTGTTTAACATAGAGGCATTTAAACAGTTGTTCGTTCAAAATGGTTACCAGGTTGATGAGGGAGGAACTTATTTTATAAAACCTTTTGCCCATAGCCAGATGAATGAAATCCTACAAACGCAGATTATCAACAAATCAGTGTTAGATGGATTGAATAAGATGACCCGTTACTTTCCTGACTATGGAGCTGAGATTTTCATCAATGCACATATTGCATCGTAATGTTGCTGCAATGTCATTTGAACTAATATAATGTCCATCGCTATTAAAGTAGAAAATCTCTCAAAAGCCTACCAACTTGGTCAAATTGGAACAGGAACTGTTTCCAAAGATCTTGAACGGTGGTGGATCACAAAGGTCAGGGGAAAGGAAGATCCTTTTTTGAAGATCAGCGAAACAAATAATACCTCTATAAAAGGAACAAGTGATTTTGTATGGAGTCTTAAAGACCTCAATTTCGAAATAGAGCAGGGAGATACTGTTGGCATCATAGGCCGCAATGGTGCCGGTAAAAGCACATTACTTAAAGTCTTATCAGAAATCACCTCTCCCACTACCGGTAGAATACAGATTAAAGGCAGGGTTGCCAGCCTGCTGGAAGTTGGCACCGGGTTTCATCCTGAACTGACCGGCAGGGAAAATATTTTCCTGAACGGTGCAATCCTGGGGATGCGTAAAAAAGAAATTGAAAGAAAACTGGATGAGATCATCAATTTCAGTGGCGTGGAGCGATACATAGATACACCTGTAAAGCGATACAGCAGCGGGATGTATGTACGCCTTGCCTTTGCGGTGGCAGCCTACCTGGAACCCGAAATATTAATCGTGGACGAAGTGCTGGCTGTAGGAGATGCCGAGTTTCAAAAAAGGGCGGTAGGAAAAATGCAGGATGTGAGCCGGAACGATGGAAGGACAGTACTTTTTGTAAGCCATAACATGGGTTCCATTCAAACACTTTGCAAAACCGGCATTTTATTAGAAAATGGCAGTATCAAATCATCAGGTGACATAACAACTGTTGTGGACAGGTACCTGCACAGTAAGCAGGATGAAGGTTTTTACACCGGTAAAGAAACAAATACCAGCCCTGTTTTCATAAGCAGTATTGAAGTGAGCAACGTTTCCGGGGTTGTAAAAAAGAGTTTCCTGCACACAGAAAAAATCAGGATCGCTACTCAACTTGTGATCAACGTACCAACGCCAGATGTCATGTTATTGATCATAGTTTTGGATAAGTTTAAAAGAGAGGTCTTTTGCGCAGAAACAAAAACGCTAAACAAGGATAGGTTAGTACTGGAAATAGCATCGAAATTCCTTACAAGGGGGATTTACTCTTTACAGCTGTACGTGTACAAATCCCCTGCTACGGATTTTGAATTTCTTGATGATGTATGCAGCTTCGAGGTCGTAGATGCAGGATCTGAATATGCACACATGGAAGACTTTAATTATGGCTGTGTGTTTGGCCGTTGTGAATGGATCTAAATGAAAAAATAATTCTCATTAATAGTTTAATAAATGCATGATTCTCAAGAACAGGCTATTACCTGGGATAAGGTAATAGAGCCTGCAAAACCACTTTTTTCTTTAAGGCTCAGGGAACTCTGGCATTACCGGGACCTGTTGATGTTGCTCGTAAAAAGAGATTTTGTTTCTTTTTATAAACAAACAGTGTTGGGGCCATTGTGGTTTTTCATACAGCCATTTTTTACCACGATCGTTTACACAGTAATTTTTGGCAATCTTGCCAAAATAAGTACGGACGAAACGCCTAAATTGTTGTTCTATTTATCCGGTATAACTGCCTGGAGTTATTTTGCCGATTGCCTCACCAAAACCAGTACAGTATTTAGGGATAACGCGAATATTTTCGGTAAAGTTTATTTTCCCCGCCTCATCATGCCGTTAAGTATCGTGGTTAGCTGCCTTGTTCGATTCGGTGTGCAGTTTTTATTGTTCGTTGTCATGATGATATACTTTGCATTTACCAACGCAAATTTTCATCTTACATGGGCAGTAGCATTGTTTCCCGTCCTGGTCCTTTTAATGGCTATACTTGGCCTGGGCCTTGGCCTGATCATCACCGCCATGACAACAAAATACCGTGACCTTAGCTTCCTTGTAGTTTTCGGAATCCAATTATTAATGTACGCCACACCTATTGTTTACCCTTTAAGTTTTGCCCCGGAAAAATACAGGTTTTTGCTGCAACTAAACCCCATGACAAGCATTATAGAAGCCTTTCGCTATGCCTTTTTAGGACAGGGAACTTTTAGCGCTCTCAGCCTGGGATATTCTGCAGGCGCGAGCCTGCTGATATTATTTGCAGGAATCATCATTTTTAATAAAACAGAGAAAAACTTCGTGGATACGATCTAAGAATATGTCAATAGCAATAAAAGTAGAAAATTTATCAAAAGCTTACCAGATCGGGCAAATAGGAACCGGGACCGTATCCAGGGATCTCGAAAGATGGTGGCTAACAAAAGTAAGAGGAAAAGAAGATCCGTTTTTAAAGATCGGAGAAGCAAACGACAGAGCAGTCAAAGGTGAGTCAGATATTGTCTGGAGCTTAAAGGATATCAATTTAGAAATTGAGCAAGGTGATACAGTTGGCATAATCGGAAGGAATGGAGCCGGCAAAAGCACCCTGTTAAAAATTTTGTCTGAGGTTACCTCTCCTACCTCGGGACGAATCAATATAAAAGGACGTATTGCCAGCTTGTTAGAAGTAGGTACAGGTTTTCATCCTGAGTTGTCTGGGAGAGAAAACATCTACTTAAATGGCGCTATTCTGGGGATGACAAAAAGGGAGATCAATAGGAAATTTGATGAAATCGTTGATTTTGCCGGAGTAGAAAGGTATATTGATACGCCGGTAAAGCGATATAGCAGTGGGATGTACGTGCGCCTGGCTTTTGGAATTGCTGCACACCTGGAGCCGGAGATACTCATTGTGGATGAAGTATTGGCTGTTGGAGACATAGAATTTCAAAAAAAGGCTATTGGAAAGATGAAAGATGTAAGTGACAACCAGGGAAGAACTGTGCTGTTCGTGAGCCATAACCTGGCGAGCCTAAGGTCACTTTGCAGTAAAGGTGTACTTATGATGAATGGGAAAATTATTAACCAAGGGCCGATGAATGGAATTATTAGCCAATATGAAAATCTCACAAGAACTTCTACAGAAGCCATGTGGGAAAATGAAAATGACCGAAATAATCCCATATTTTTAGACACGATTCGAATTCTTGACATTAGTCATCAGCAGCGGTCAGATTTTCTATCAACAGAGGAAGTAATTGTTGAGATGAAAATAGTTGTGAAAGAACCATTCCAGCATGTTAAAGTTGGATTTGATCTTATTAAAAACAGTGAAATCGCATTTCGAACTTTACAGGTAGATACATGCGATAGAACAAGTTTTGAACGAGGTGACCACATATTATACTGTAACATTCCAAAAAATATGTTGAATGAAGGTACTTATACCCTTGATCCGCATATGTCAATTCATTGTGTGAAAAATTTGTTAACACAAGACAGCAATCAAGTTGCGTTTAATATAAGTCTTGATACAACGATTTCAGATTACCATGGAGTTTTAAATGAAAACAATCATCCCGGCCTAGTCTTTCCATTCCTCAAATGGAATTTACGTTGAATATTAATTTTAAAAGATCCGTATTGTCGTCCTGCAATGTAAAATAATTATCAATGAGATGGGCCGATTATATAATGAATTAATAAAGAGTATTTTTGTAATCGATACATAATTTACTTAAAATCCTTAAAATATGCTTTGTAGACTTTGTGGATCTGGAAAACTAGTTCCTATTTTAATCGCCTCTAACTTTGATATAATAGAATGTTCAAGTTGCAAAATTGCATTTACTGAACCTCCTCCTTCAGTGCCGGAATATGAAAACATGGATTTTCATTCGGGTGAAGATCCTGAAAATGCTGAGAAATTGACATCATTAACCGACCTGTCCGAAGATTGGCAGGGGCTGATTAGACTGCAAACAAAAATGATTGCCAAACAATTTAAAAAAAACATTAACATCCTGGAAGTCGGTTGTGGAGAAGGTATTCTGCTAGATGAACTGAGGCAGGAAGGATATTGCAACGTAGCAGGGGTGGAACCGAGTCGTACGGGAGCATCCCGAGCTCAGCAACGTGGGCTATACGTAATAAATAAATACTTTTCATCTGAGGTGGTCAAAGAAAAATATGACCTTATCATTATGTCACATGTCTTTGAACATATTGAGAACCCTTCCCAATTTATTGATGAGTTAACAGCCGCCTTAACAAACAATGGAGCACTAATGCTGACGCAAACAAATTTCAAAGGCTTAATACCACGTTTCCTAAAAGAGAATTGGTACGCATGGGTTCCGGATCAACATTTTTGGCATTTTACAGAAAAGGGCCTTGCTAAAATGTTCAAAACTAAAGGCCTAAATTTAATTAGTTCAGGCTATACTTCTCTAGTACATCCGCATAACTGGTTATATAAACTCTCCAACTTAAATAATAGTTTTAAAGATCAGTTCATCGTAATTTTTAAAAAATATGCTTAATAGAATAAAACGATTATTCGTTTCGGAGAAAGTGGATTCATTTTCCAGGTACATGAAAATAGATGGTTGGTTAACTCCCGCGGAGGCACGGGGGTTGTCTGAAGTTGCTGCACTTGTGAACAATGGCACCGTGCTCGAAATCGGAAGCTGGAAAGGTAAGAGCACATGGTGTATTGCTCACGGATTAAAAACCGGAACGATTCACTGCATTGACCCCTTTAATGCTGCTGGCGAAGAAGGCAGCAAAGAGATTTATGAACAAAAGAAAGGAAGGGAAAGCCTTTTTGAACAATTTCAAAATAATTTAAGGAAGGTCCCGGCTGGTGTAAATATTATTCCTCATAAGGGTTATTCGAATGAATTTGTAGGAACTGTAACAAACATAGATTTCTTATTCATAGATGGCGATCACAGTATAGAAGGTTGCAAATTCGACTTTGAGAATTTTGAGAAAGACGTCAGAAGTGGTGGTTATATTGCTTCCCACGATTATGATCCGGAAAGAGAAAACCTGGGACCGACATGGGTTATTAATCATTTACTGAAATCCAATTCGCATTACACGCCTTACAATAACTTTGATACTCTATGTGTCTATCAAAAAAAGTAGCCCTTTGAATAAGTTACCAATTTCAGTCATGATTGTCGGATATAACGAGGCGCACCTCTTGGAAGATTGCCTGGAATCCGTTTCATTTTCTGACGAGATTTTTTACACTGACCTTGGATCAACAGATGATTCGATCCAGGTTGCCGAACGTTACACCCAAAACATTCTGCATAGGGAAAGGGCAAAAGTACCATCTTGTGAGATGGTTCAAACCGAAGTGGTACACCTGACGAAAAACGAGTGGGTGATCTTTATTGATCCCGATGAAAGAGTTGATAAATCCCTGGCGGAAGAAATAGGCAGGCGATTTCAGGATTTTAGCCGCAATGAAAAACTGGGAGCCGTAATGGTGCCCTGGCAATTTTATTTTAAAAGAAAGAAACTTAAAGGGACCGTGTGGGGTGGAGAGAATACAAAATACTTCCTGGTGCATAAGAAGAGATTTATATTTGAACCCATCATTCACTATGGAAGGAAGCTGGCTGTTGGTTTCTCTTCTAATGAAGTCTCCAATAATGGCAGTAACAATTTATTGCACCATTACTGGATGAATAGTTATAAGGATTTTATAAGAAAACATTCCCGTTATCTTAAAAATGAAGGTAAGGATCAATACAAACTGGGAAGAAGGGTCAGTCAGAAAGAAGCTTTATTAAAACCGGTAACATCATTTAAAGAATGTTTTATCAATAAAAAGGGTTATAAAGATGGGTTTGTAGGCCTCTTTCTTTCTTTTTTCTGGGCTTTTTACTCTACAAGAATAGCATTCGATATATTAAAGCTTCAAAATAATTTGAAACGCTAACTACATATTACCCCGGGTAAAATCCTACCCAGCTCCTAACTTTTTAGGATCAGTCCTCTCAAATAATTTCAAGACTCTTATTGATTCTTCTCCTCCTTGACACTTTCAGTAATCACTATTAATTATAACAACCACGATGGGTTGAAAAAGACGATGGAGTCTGTTCTTGCACAGAGCTTCATTGAAGTAGAATATATAATAATAGACGGCGGATCCACAGATGGTAGCAACGAATTGATTGAAAGTTTCGCAACAAAATTAGGCTATTGGGTTAGTGAGCCTGACAAAGGCATTTATAATGCGATGAATAAGGGAATAAGGCAGGCTTCGGGGGATTACATTTTATTTTTAAATTCTGGAGACTACTTAGCTGAGGGAAATATATTGAAAAATATATTTTCAAAGCCACATACTGCCGACATTTTATATGGGGACCTCTACATAAATGAGCCTACAATTCAACACCTGCACAAATTCCCTGAAAGTCTTTCCCTATCCTACTTGTTGTATAAGACCATAGGGCATCCATCCAG
>JAYSYY010000011.1:0-112955 GCA_043727215.1 Chitinophagaceae bacterium
CGCCTCTGCCCTGGATCCTATCTCCACAGCCAAGATCGAAGACCTGATCTATGAATTAAAATCTAAATTCACTATTGTAATTGTTACCCACAATATGCAGCAGGCGGCCAGGGTGAGCGACAAGACCGCTTTTTTTTACCTGGGGGAATTGATTGAGTACAACGACACTAAAATAATATTTACCAACCCTGAAAAGGAACGTACACAAAATTATGTAACCGGTAGGTTTGGATAAAAACATGCATTATGACTCACTTACAGGAACAACTTGACCAACTTAGAAAAGCTTTAACCGATATGGCTTCACTGGTAGAAAACCAGTTGAAAAAAAGTATTTGCGCTCTCCTGGATGAGGACCAGGACCTTGCCAATGAAGTGTTGCACCATGAACGAAGGGTAAATGCCTTTGAACTTAAAATTGACCGGGATTGCGAAAATATTTTTGCCTTATTAACGCCGGTCGCACATGACATGCGGCTGGTTTTTGCTACGCTAAAGATCAATTCCGACCTGGAAAGGATCGGCGATTATGCAGAAGGTATTTCAAAGATCGTGGTGGAAGGAAAAAAAACATTCGACCATGAACTGATCCGGTCACTTGATGTGAAGGAGATGTATGAAATTGTGCATGCGATGCTGAAGGATGTGATCGTTGCTTATACCGAAAATGACAGCAGACTGGCCAGGTCAGTATTTTCCAGGGACCTCCTGGTTAACGATATTAACCGCAAAGCTCCGGCCATCGTAGTGACCTACTGCAGAACTAACACCGATGGAATCCCCCAGGCCATAAACCTCTTGTCCATAGTCCGAAAGCTGGAGCGGGTAGGAGATCATATTACCAACATTGCTGAAGAGATCATTTTCTTTAAAGAAGCACAGGTGCTCAAACACGGCAATAAGGGTGGAGATAACACCGCAGACCATGATACATCAATCTAACAACTGCAACTCACCGTTTCCTCTACTCCTCTGTCGGCTGCCTATCTGGACGATACTTTTTTATTTGACCATCTGCAGGGTATTTTACTTGATTCTCTCGTATTAGAAAATGAATCCTGGAAAAGTCACCGGCTTCGAATATGTAAACCGGTTTTTAAAAAGGGCTGGTGTATTTGTTCTGAATATATAATCATGTTACATATCTTGCAAGTCAAAGCATAACGATTTAATAGCTTTTGCAAACTAAAGTTGTGGGCTTTCTTGTATTGAAAAGTAACAAATTGTGAAAAAGATTTTACTGATTGGGGTTACCCTCTTCCTCATTAATCAATCAAACGGCCAGCTCCTGATGGATATGGTAGACACCACTACAGAGACGGGGAGGGGTATATTAAGTGTCTATAGAAAATTTGACCACCTACGCTTTAGCGGCTATATACAACCTCAGTTCCAGGTGGCTGAAGAGGAGGGTACAAAATCTTTTGAAGGAGGGGACTTTAGTACGAAAGTGAGCAACCGGTTTATGTTGAGGCGCAGCCGGGTGAGAATTGATTATGTCCATTTTGACACGGCGGGTTCTGCCGGAGTGCAGTTTGTTTTCCAGTTTGACGCCAATGAGAGAGCATTTACCGTGCGGGATGTATGGGGAAGAATCTTCGAGAATAAGTTAAAATTATTCTCCTTTACCACGGGTATGTTTGCCCGGCCTTTTGGTTACGAAGTAAACCTCAGCAGCAGTGACAGGGAAAGCCCGGAGCGTGGGAGAATGAGCCAGTTACTGATGAAGAGTGAGCGCGACCTGGGTGCCATGCTCAGTTTTGATGTAAGAAAAGATAAACATCCGCTCAAATACCTGCGCATCGATGCAGGCGTCTTCAACGGCCAGGGTATCACTGCAGCCGGTGATTTTGATAATAGAAAAGATTTTATCGGGAGGATTGCTATGAAGCCACGTAAACTTAACGACATGGTCACTTTTTCTGCAGGGGCATCTGTTTTGTATGGCGGACTGGAAAATAATACTAAATACCGTTACACCACTGCCACCGAAGCAGGAATAAAAAAACAGGTGGTGGACTCTGCTCAATCCAATATAGGCGGGGTTTCCCCACGTAGGTATTATGGCGCAGACCTGCAACTTAGGATAAAAAACAAAACCGGCTTCACAGAACTGCGTGGTGAACTTATCGCCGGTAAACAAACCGCAACCAGTAACAATACTGAAACGCCAGTAGATTTATTAACAGGCACAGAGGGTTTCCATATCCGGGATTTTAACGGAGCTTATTTTTATTTATTGCAGCATATTTTCTCCGCGAAACACCAGTTGCTACTAAAATATGATTGGTACGATCCCAATACTCAAGTAAAAGGGATAGAAATAGGCGCAACGGGTTCCAACATTACTGCCACGAATATTAAATATAATACACTCGGGGTAGGATATATTTTTTATATCACTCCTAACGTGAAAACGCTGCTTTATTACACTATGCCTGAAAACGAAAAAACGCAGTTGCCGGGCTTCACCTCGGATGTAAAGGATAATGTTTTTACGTCCCGTATCCAGTTTAGGTTTTAGATGCGGTAACCTTCGGGTAACATTAGCGTAACATTAGCGTAACATTGCCTTCACTTTGGCTTAACATAACAATCGTCTCTTTGTGCCACAAAATACAAAGCAGATTATGTTTAAAAAAATACTTGGATTTCTTGCACTCGCTCTATTTGTTTTCAGCCTTGGTTTACAGGCGCAGGATCTCCAATTTTCAGGAAAAATTTTAAACAATAAAAATGAAGTTTTACCAGGCGCCACTATAAAAGTGAACGAGCTTGACAAACAGTTTACTACCAATGCGGAAGGTGTATTCCAGGTAACGCTTTCTCCGGGAAAAAAATTCAGCATCACTATTTCCAATACCGGTTACAAGACTAAAACGATCACTGATATAGAGGTTACGCAAAACCTTAGTAATAACTACCTGGAGGTAGTGATGGAAGACAACGCCAAATCTGATCTCACCGGTGTAACGGTTGTGGCCACCACCCGCCGCCAGGAGAATACCAATGCACTGCTTACCTTCCAAAAAAACAACACTTCATTATCCAGCGGCCTTGCTGCTGATTTTATCCGCAGAACACCAGATAAAAATACCGGGGAGGTTTTACGCAGGGTTAGTGGTACATCTATCCAGGATAACAAATTCGTGATTGTAAGAGGTTTGAGCGATCGGTATAATTCAGCATTCATCAATGGAGCAGCATTGCCGAGCAGCGAGCCCGATAAAAAAGCTTTTTCATTTGATGTAATTCCTTCTTCACTAATCGACAACATCATCATTAATAAAACGGCAACCCCGGATATAACAGGGGAGTTTGCCGGCGGTTTGGTTCAGATCCAGACAAAAGACATACCTACCAAAAATGAATTGATCCTGGGGGTAGCACTGGGTTTCAACACGCAGTCTGTATTTGATGATTTTGTGAGTAATGAAAGAGGGTCCACCGACTGGCTTGGATTCAGCGAAGGAAGAGATCTCCCGGCAAATTATCCAAAAAAATACCTTGCCTTTTCTGCACTTCCTGCAGCAGAAAAAGAAGCGGTAGCCAAATCTTTCAACAGCAATAGTTACAACGAGGTAAACTCAACAGCTACTCCTATTCAGCAATACAACCTAACCTGGTCCAATGTAAAACGTCTTAAGAATGGTGGTGCCTTTGGGTCAATTCTTGGCCTTACCTACAGGAACTCTAAACTCATCTATGATGCCAGCAAAACACTTTTTGAAAAAGGTGCTAACGGCCAGTATTTTTTTGATTATGATGACAGGCAGAATAAATACAGTGTAAATGCAGGGGGTATCTTAAACCTGGCGTGGACATACAAAAAAAATAAGATCGCTTTCAAAAACCTGTTCAACCAGTTACTGGAAGATAATTATTATACCCGTACCGGTATCAACACCGAAAACCTGCAGGATGTTTCCCTCAGGTCTTCAGTTCTAAACCAACGCAGCCTCTATTCTGCCCAGTTAGAAGGGTCGCATGAGTTGCCATTCAAAACGATCAAGTTAAACTGGAATTTAAACTTTGCGTTAAATGATAAATCGCAGCCTGACCTGAGAGTACAGACCTATGGTAAATCAATAGGGGTAAGTGAACCCTTCCGGATCAACCTTAGAGGTAACAATACCAACCGCTTTTTCAGTGAACTGAATGACAAATCTTTTGGATACAATGCTTCCTTAAGTATGCCTTTCCAGTTAGGGTCGTTCAAACAAACGCTAAAAGTCGGCGGCTCTGCAACAGCCAGGTTGCGTGATTTCAAAGCATTTATATTCGGGTACTCGGAGCCGACCGATGCGGCACTGAACAACTTACCCTACAACCAGATCTTTAATACTGAAAATGTACGCGAAGGCGGATTTATGATCTCGACAGATCTGCAGAATCCGCAGGACAGGTATTACGGGGCATCAGTTCTCAGCGCCGGGTACGTCATGCTGGACAATAAATTAAGCGAAAAGTTACGCCTTGTGTGGGGCGGCCGATTTGAATACTTTGAACAGTTTTTAAAATCCAATAAGCAAGGTACTGATAAGGCCCAGATAGTGGATTCCGATAAAATGGACTTCCTGCCTTCTGTGAATTTTACTTTCAGCCCAAATAAAAAAACAAATTATCGCGTAGCAGTTTCCAGGACTGTGGCAAGGCCTGAGTTCCGTGAGATAGCCAACTTCACCTTTTTTGATTTTGAACAAATAGCCTCCATCGCAGGTAATGACACTTTAAAAAGAAGTAGCATTATTAATGGCGATATCCGGTATGAATTTTATCCAAAAGCCGGGGAGCTGTTATCTTTCGGGGCTTTTTATAAAAACTTTACCGACCCGATCGAATTGCGCCTGAACAGTGCCAGTGTGGCTACCCGCAGGCAATACCAGTTCCAGAATGCGGAAAAAGCCAGCCTTTATGGTGTGGAAGCCGAATTCAGGAAGAGCCTTTCATTCCTTTCCTCCAGGGAAGAAAGTTTTTTAAACAAACTTTACTTTAATGGTAACGTTTCTGTTATTTTCTCGGAAGTAAGCCTGGGCAATACTGATCCGGCAGGCAATAAGTTACCAGCATCTACCCGGCCTTTACAAGGGCAGTCTCCTTACCTCATAAATGCAGGCTTTCAATATGACGGAAGCAAAGGCACCAATTTATCCCTACTCTACAACAGGATCGGGGAAAGGCTGGCATTGGTGGGCAATGATGACTTTGGAGACATTTATGAAAAGCCAAGAGACCTTGTAGATTTCCAGGTAAGCCAGAAAGTTTTGAAAAGCAAAGGAGAAGTAAGGCTTACCGTAAGTGATATCCTGGGCCAGTCATTTGCCACTTATGAAAACAGGGATGACAAAAAAACATACAATCAAACCACGGATAAATATTTCAGCAGTTATAAACCCGGCACCACGATCACCCTTGGATTCAATTATAATTTTAGTTTAAAATAAATATCACCCGCAATAAAAAAATAATAACTCACAAACAACAAAGATGTATATGAAAAAAATGCTCGCTTTAATGGCCCTTTCTGCAACGATGATCACGGGCTGTCTTAAAGTTGATGTTGATGATTCAACAACGAATAATGGAACCACTGGTACTGGTAGCGGCACGCTGCAGGAGCAGATCATCGCTTCTAAAATTCTTACCGGCAATATTGATAAAGTGGTGGAACTGCCGAAAGGAAAATACACCTTAAAAGGATATGTGTTTGTAACTGACAGGGCAACGCTTCGTTTTGCAGCAGGTTCTGTGATCGTGAGTGATACCATACAAAAAGGTGCCCTCATTGTAGAAAGGAACAGCCGGTTGTTTGCTGAAGGAACTGCAACAGAGCCTATCGTATTTACTTCAGGAAAATCTGCGGGCACACGTACTCCCGGCGATTGGGGTGGCATCGTGCTGCTGGGTAATGCCCCTACAAACCGTTCTACCGAACCTATCATTGAAGGCGGTATCAACAGCGGTTATGGCGGATCCGTTGTGGCCGACAACAGTGGTATCTTAAGATATGTAAGGATCGAATTTGCGGGTATTGCAGCAGATCCCAATTCGGAGATCAACGGGTTAACCTGCGGTGGCGTGGGTAGCGGCACCATCCTGGAGAACATCCAGGTATCTTACGGTAATGATGATGCGTATGAATTTTTCGGGGGTACCGTAAATCCAAAAAACCTGATCGCTTTTGCAACAGCAGATGATGATTTCGATTTTGACTTCGGTTTCACGGGCCGTCTCCAGTTTGGTATTTCGCTTCGTGACCCCCAGTTTGTTGATGGTGGTGATGCAGGCAACGGTATTGAGTGTGATAATGATGGATCAGGTACTGTAGCGGCTCCCCGTACACGTCCTCAACTGAGCAACTTTACTTTTTGTGGTCCCAATGCAGCAGCCAATACTGCAGCTAACCACAACTTTAATACACGCTGGCGCAGGTCTACCCATTTTGTTTTGCGCAATTCTATTTTGATGGGCTACCAGAAAGGCGGTTTCCAGTTTGAAAGTGATTCTACTGCGCAGTCTTATATTGATGGACGTTCTGCTTTCCGTCACAATTTGGTACACGCCGTTGCGGAACCTTATAAAGTTTCCAGCACCAGCCTGATCAATGCGGCAGGAGTGAAAACGAAAGCTGAAGGAGTAGATAGTTGTAAGACTTATACTGCAGCAAATGATATCATGCTCGAGAACCCTTTTAACCTGGCAGCACCCAATTTTGCTCCAAAAGCAGGCAGCCCGGCCACAGCTGCAGGTGCAGCAAGTTTTGTAGGGTTGAGCGGATTTACCAGCACTACCTATGCCGGTGCGGTGGGTACAACAAACTGGGCACAGGGCTGGACAAGCTTTACACCCAAAACAAATAATTATTAATTATAATTGACCAACAAATTTATAGCCGCTTACTTTGTAAGCGGCTTTTTACAATAAATTTTATGAAAGCGGGCTTTTTTATTTTATGTTTATCGGTGCTGTTGCTGGCCTGTGAACAAGGCAGGCAAAAAAATGCTCTGCCCCTGGCAGATACCAGTGCACCCGCTACGGAAGAAGGTTCCTCAATATTGCATCTCGATCAAAGATTGTTGACTGCCGATAGCCTGGTATTTGTGTTTTATAAGGACCCGCTTGGCACCGATTCTTTACGTTACACCAGGTTCTACACCCAATATTCCACGAGCGACATAAGGAAGATCAATTTTGTACTGAAAAACCTGGAAGGCCACACAAAGGGACAGGAAAAAGTACAACCCTGCAGGAGTGAAGGTAAGATCTGGTGTTATACCAGGGGGAAAGTGTTCCAGACCATCTACTTTGCTGATTACAGTTCCAGCTGCAGTTTTGTATATATCATTAAAGACGGCAGGTTCTACTATGGGGAAATTAGCAACGCTTTATCTAAAAGGTTAAACGCGTTTAAGGCCGAAGCAAAAGAAATATAAGCTGCTACAAGCCTGGTCAGCACTTTTTTGTCCCGGTTTTAAGCGATTCCCGGTTACCCTCCAAAGATTTAATATTAAATAATTGTTACCAATCGTTACCTTTATTGTACCTCAATAAAGTGTGAAGATCTATGTAACCATATTATCGATTGCCGGATTCCTTTGCTTTTTTAACTTACGATCCGTATGCCAGCTTCCCCAACAAGTTTTGCAGGTAGGTTATTTTGGTGATACCATCAATATAGAAACTTACTCCGGTTTGATGGTGCCCCTGCAGCGGCCGGTGAATGAAGAAGCCGTTAAACAATTTTACAGCAGTATTACCCAAACCGGTTTTCAGCCGATTGTAAATACATTACTTGATTACAAAAAAAAGGAGCAGCTGGACGACTGGTTATTTTATCAGCTAGTCCGGAGAACAGCACAGCTGTTGAGCCCCAAGGCTTTGGATTATGAAAGGTATACCCTATACAAATGGTTCCTCTTAGTGAAGTGCGGCTACAATGCACAACTGGCTTTTGCAAATGAAAAATTACTTTTTTATGTGCAGAGCGATGATAACATTTACGACATCCCTTTGTTTGAGAAGGAGGGGAAACAATATGTTTGCCTGAATATTCATGATTTTGGGAAAATAGATTTTGTAAAAGACCTGCTGTACGAAGTGAGTGTTTCAGTACCGGGCGCCGTAAACGCCTTTTCTTATAAGGTTAAACAAATACCTGATTTAAACAGGAGGGATTATAATGAGCGTCAACTTGTTTTTAATTACCAGGACATCGAGTATCGGTATAAGGTGAAGTTAAATCCCCAAATGGCAATGATGTTTAACAACTACCCGCTTGTTGATTTCGATACTTACTTCAATATTCCCCTGAGTAAAGAAACATACAGCTCTTTGATACCCGTTTTAAAGAAGAGTATGAAAGGGATGCGTGAGGGTCAGGGGGTTGACTACCTGATGAATTTTACCCGCCATGCCTTTATGTACGAAAATGATGAGGAAAATTTCGGAAAAGAGAAACGGCTTTCTCCTGAACAAACCCTCATGAATGATTTTAGTGATTGCGACGACCGCGTGGCCCTTTTTTATTACCTGGTCAAGGAGATATATAATCTTCCAATGATTGTTTTAGTTTATCCCTCCCATATTACCCTTGCTATCGAACTAAAAAAACCAGTTGGTACGCCTGTGACGTATAATGGAAAAAAATATTCCTTATGCGAACCTACTCCTCAAAGAATTGAATTGCCTATAGGCAAACTTATGCCAGAGCTAAAACATGTTGCTTACCAGATCGCATACGAATACAGTCCTCAGAAAGACTGATCTACATGCATTTTTTAGTACAAACTTTTTCCAATTTGAGCTACTTACACAGGAATAGGCTGTCCTGCTTCTGAAAGAATTAATTTTATCTTTGTACCATTCAGCAGCCGGAAAAGGCTGCTTTTTCCATCAAACCCATTAGCCTATGCGGGAGATTATTTTGTTGACCGGGCTTACATCTTTTTTGATGTACAGTTGTCAGGAACATCAACGATTATCACACAACTTACCGCTTACGGCGGATCAGCAGCTACTCGATTCCATTAGCAAAGAAACGGATAGTATTTACAGTAGACATTATCTTGCCGGCAGATTTACGACTACAGAATACATGGTCAATTCAAAGGATAGCACAATCACTCAAGTGATAAAGGATACGGCCGGCGTTACCAGGCAGGTAGTGATTGTAAAAAATAAGCAGAGGATCTATTCCGCGCAGTATTATGCGAACGGCCAGCTAAAAGCATCCTATGCTTTTGATAAATACGGCCAGTACCACGGGGCTTCCGAAGAATATTGGGAAAATGGTTTGGTGAAAGAAACAGGCTATTATACAAGTGGCCTCAGGTACGGCGATTGGAAAAAATATGACAGCACCGGGCGATACGAAGGGCTTGTTTACTATAATAACGAGGGCCTTCCCCAGGTGAGGAATGATTTAATAATATGGTAACCTGTAAAAAAGAATTTATTGATAAATAGTTTGTTTCTTGCACTTGTTGATCTCAACCACAATTAAGTTTTTCCTTAAGCAAATAGCAATTTAATTATGCTTGAACCAGCTTTATTCTTATCGCTGGTCTTTTTATTTTCCGGGGGAGCGCAGCCTAAAAAAAATCCTTTTGCGTGATTAATTTAAACAGGATAATGATTTGATAACCCGCCGATCCTTGCCGGTAAAACATTCCTGGTGATATTTGTTTTCTCATTGCAAATTATAGTTTTCTGAAGCAGGCCTGGCAGCAGGTCTGCTTTTTTATGGCTTGTACCTTTGGACCCCATGGGCTGTGCTGAGTATTTATAAACCATTGAAAACAAAGCATATACCTGTACATCATTTGCTATTTTCCTGCAGCCTCATTCGCTTGAACACTTGTTTTTCTAACAGGGCTTTTCCACCTACGGGTAGATGCATTATGGTATGCAAATATTATATTGTAAATATTTTTTTATTTACAAAAAAGTATTTACACGAAAAGGTATAAGCCACCCAGCCCCCTTCCCATAAGCCAGCAGGACCTTGCGGCCTATCTTGGCGTCTCTGTTACCCTGCTCAGCATGACAAAAACAGGGCGGCACGGAACCAGGCGATTAAGCCCCGGCGGTATCCCTTAAAATGACTAAACTGGTGGAAGCTCATCTGTTGTCTGAAAAGGCAAACCCCGAGAGTCTCTCATTGACGAAAATGAAAGAAGGATCACCCGGCCAGTACAGCCGGGTTGCCAAAAGAATGCTGGACGAGGCTACATATATGGATCTCCAGGCGAAGTTGCTGAAAGGCCGGCTTGACAAAATGGTGAGGACCGTAGAGGAAGGTGAGCGTTGGATCAGGACAGTTGAGCAATTGCTGGCCTCGCTTCCCAATATTAAAGAATCGGGTAAAGACCGTAAATGGCTGGAAAACCAAAAGGCCATCACCCTCACCAGGCTTCAGAAAAATGGCTGGCTGGCGCAGTTAAACCTGGAAACACAGATCGAAACGAAAAAAGCGAAAGCCAGGTTATATAAGGCTGCGCAGAGGAAACTAATGAGCAGGGTGCAGAAAGAGGTGAAAGGGATAAAGGTAGAAGTCAATGGGCAGCAGAACAAAACCCCGGCAGTTCCGGAGTTAGGTAATGGGGCAGGCCAATAGCATAGGCAATTTCAGAGCCGGGGCCATACATTCTTATTTCACTGCAACACACGGAAATAACAGCAAATGAAATACTGTTTTTATTCCACTGATTTTTTTTGAAGTAGTCATTGTTTTTCGCTACTCTCGAACTAACCTATGCAAATTGAAATCGGGTGTGTCACATAAAGCGTCGCCCCGCTGGGGCTTATGCTATAGTTCAGGGCGTTTGTACCAAAATGGCGCCCCTATGGGGCTAGGCGAACCACCCCTTAGAGGTGATATATTTTCCAAAGGGTAGACCATTAGCATAAAGTGTGGCCCCGCTGGGCCCTATTCTATAGTTCAGGGCGTTTGTTACCAAAATGGCGCCCCTATGGGGCTAAGCGAACCACCCCTTAGAGGTGATATATTTCCAAAGGGTAGATCATTGGCATAAAGCGTCGCCCCGCTGGGGCTTATGCTATAGTTAAGGGCGTTTGTTACCAAAATGGCGCCCCTATGGGGCTAGGCGAACCACCCTTAGAGGCGATATATTTTCCAAAGGGTAGATCATTGGCATAAAGCGTCGCCCCGCTGGGGCTTATGCTATAGTTCAGGGCGTTTGTACCAAAATGGCGCCCCTATGGGGCTAGGCGAACCACCCTTAGAGGCGATATATTTTCCAAAGGGTAGATCATTGGCATAAAGCGTCGCCCCACTGGGGCTAAGAAAACTAACATGTAAAGTGACCGCAGCATTACAAATTTTATAGTTTTTTGAAAAGTAGAGCTGTTGGTCTGCAAAATTTTCACAAGCCCATCGGGCTGACATTTTGGTAACACTCCTCGCATCCAATAACGAAAGCCCCATAGGGGCGACATTTTCTCACTCGTAAAATTCAAAAAGATACTTGTCCTCATACTTTACGTCAAAGTCTTTCAGCATTTTCAGATATTCCTCTTTAAATGACTTCTCACTGTGATGAGCTTCCTGGTTTATGATATACCTGATCACAATGTTCCTTTGGCTCTTTGCATAAGAGAAAGCGCCATAGCCCGTTTGCCATTGAAATTTACGCTTCAAATAATGCTGTTCGTTCACCCATTTACTGCTGTTTGCTTTTACAACACCCATAAAATCTGAAAGGCAAGTGGTAACCTGCATACCGAACAAAATATGTACGTGATCTAACCAACCCCCAACAGCTAAAGAAGTTGCGCCGTTTTTAGTTATTATCCCTGAAATATATTGATGCAAATGATCACGCCAATCTTTAGTTATAAAATTTTGCCTGAATTTCACGGCAAATACTGCATGGATGGTTATTTGAGAATAAGTGTTTGGCATAAAGTGTCACCCCGGAGGAGTTTATACGATAGTTTACGGAATATTTACCAAAATGTCGCCCCCCTTGACCTGCGACAATGAACATGTAAACCTATAACATAAAATTTGACTTCGTATATTTTTAAGGTGGATTTTCCCCCGCAATCCTGGTGAATTTCCATCCATGACACTGAAGGTTTGATCCCAACATGTTCTCGACCAGACGTAAGCCTATGAGGCTGAAACTTTCTTACCCAGGCTGATAGGGAAAAGACTTCAGCCCATCGGGCTGACTTGCCATCGGGGGAGAAAAGGGGCAGGCCAGTTATAAAGTGAAAAGCTGCTTCCAATTTTTCCTTTTCGAACACTCCTGCAGATGGTAATGATTTGGTAACCCTTGTAGGTTGTTTGTTAACAACAGAGCGATGATATTTATATCTCTCATTGCAAATTATAGTTTATTAAAGCAGGCCTGGAAGCAGTGACCTGCTTTAATAATGGAACACCAGTAATTGAACTTTATAGGGGGAAATAATCCGGATCGGCCAAACTTATGGCTCTGCCTTCGAGGGCAGGCTAAAACCTATCGTCGTCCCCACATCTACCTTGCTGCGCACGTGAATGGTTTGGCCATGTGCTTCTATAATGTGCTTACAGATAGCCAGGCCCAGGCCACTGCCACCTTCCCCACGGCTGCGGGCAAGGTCCGTTCTGTAGAATCTTTCAAATATGCGGGGTAGATGTTCTTCCGTGATACCATAGCCATCATCGCTTATCTCTATTAACACATTGCTGCCGTCTACATTGTAAAAACTGGCTTCCACGGTGCCATTAGAACTGCCATATTTGATACTATTATCTACCAGGTTGATCAACACCTGCCGGATCTTTTCTTTATCAGCAAAAACATTCAGCGGTATCTCGCAGCCTTTTTTGATGATGCATTTTATATTTTTATCCCCGCATTTTATCAGGAGAGAATCAGCTACTTCCCTGTACAGATCATTGATAACGAAATTGGCCGGGTGCAAAGCCTGTTGCCCGCTCTCCAGTTTCGAGATCTCATCCAGGTCATCCAGCAGGTTTACCAGCCTGTCTACATTTCTCGCCGCACTTTGCAGGAATTTCACATTCACCGCATCATTGTGCAGGGCACCACCGATTAATGTATCCACATAACCCTGTATGGCGAAAATGGGCGTTTTTAATTCATGGCTCATGTTCTGTAAAAATTCTTTTCGGAAAGCTTCATTTTTCTGGAGGATCTCTATTTCTGCTTTTCGCTGCATAGCCCAGGACTCTACGTCTTCCCTTACCTCATCAATGCTTTTCTGGGGCAGTATATTTTTATAATAAAATTCTTCCCTTTTGCTGGCCTTTGTCTGGTAGATAAGTTTATAGATCAGTTTGATCTTACGGTAGATAAAGGTCTGGAGCGTATAGAGTATCAGGCCAAAACTTCCGAAGTAGATTACTACCAGCGACAAAACGGCAATCCACCACACGGGTTTAAAAACGAAGATGCCTAGCGCTATGGGCACAGAAAGCGCTAACGCTGTAAGTGCCGCCAATTGTTGCGGTGAAAAATTTTTTGTTGAGAGCATTGCTTTTTAGGCTACCGGCGGTTCTGAAAAAATGTCCGGGTAAAATGCCTGGACAAGGCAAAGTTAAGGCAATGATTGGCTAAACCACGGGAGCGGGTGGTAGCCGGGTTTTTACTCAGGCCTCAAAATATATGCCCGACCTTGTATAAGAAAAGCTTCGTTCGTCCACCTTCCACCTTCCACCCTTCACATTTCAAATTTATAGCCAACCCCTTTCACGGTAGTGATACAATCCCTGTCTAGTTTCTGCCGGATCTTGCGGATGTGTACGTCGATGGTCCGGTCTCCCACAATTACTTCAGTGCCCCAGATTTGGTTCAGTATCTCATTCCGGAGAAACACTTTACCCGGTTTTGAAGCTAGAAGAGCCAGGAGCTCAAATTCTTTTCTTGCCAGCACGATATCCTGGCCATTTAAAGTTACCATATATTTTTCCCTGTCAATCTCCATGTCACCTTGTTTGATGATGGGACTGGCGTCTTTATTTACCCGCCGGAAAAGTGCGTTGACCTTACTTAACAATACTTTTGGGCTGATCGGTTTGGTCAGGTAATCATCTGCACCCGTTTCAAGGCCCTTTATTTCCGTGGTCTCATCGCTCATGGCAGAAAGAAAAATGATCAGCGTATCCCCGAAAGCAGGCATCGTGCGGAGAATATTACACACCTCTATGCCATTTTTGCCGGGCATCATGATATCAAGGATGATCAGGTCCGGGGAATTTTTTTTTGCTTTGTCGATCGCTTCGTCCCCATTCTTAGCAGTGATCACTTCGTAACCTTCCTGTTGCAGGTTAAACTGGATGATCTCCAGTATATCAGGTTCGTCATCGGCAATCAGGATCTTTTTGGTAGCAGCCATAATAATTTTGTTGTGCAAAAGTACTTTAACATAATGAGGGAAACATGCGTTAAATCATCGTTATAATATTATCAAATTGTTAAGGGCAATTGCGATCATTCTTTATTATTGCAGAGTGGTTTAAAGCTTGCATTTAAAATTGCATCATCTTTGCACAAGAAAAGGACTTTATGAAGCATGTATTTTTACTCTTTTGTTTACTGATCTGTGGTGCGGGTGCCTGGGCTTTAGTGGATACTGTCACCATTCCTGTTGCCAGGCAGGGCTTTCATGATAAAGTAAACTATGAGCAGCAGCTGATCGATAAAGCCGATGGCAAAGCCGATAATTTCCTTCACATCCAGAAAAATGAAGAAATAAACCTGCAGATAAGCGATGCGTTATTCAGGAAGGTAGACGAATTGCAGAACTGGGTGGAATCTAATGCGAAAATTACTTCCAGTAATGACAAGGTCCGGAATATCCGGCTGATAGAAAACCTGCTAAAAAGTTTCAGGGCGGGTTGGAGAAACAAAGACATCAAGCCCGTGGACCTGCCAGACCTGGTTTTCACATTTGACCAGGTGATTAAAGCAGTAGCTGAGGGCAAAACTATTCTTCCCCATATAAGTGCTGCTTCTTACCCGGTAGCCAAAATTATAACCAATGTGTTTTCAGCTAACAAAGATTTTACTGCTGCAGATGAAGTGGTTTACCTCAAGTTCACCCAAATAAATCCTGACAAAATATTAAAGACCATTCGGCCTTATGTGGAAGCTCCATTTGCAGATAGCCTGGTAATGGTAGCCGCGAAAAATAATCCTGTACAGTTGTATTCCTTCGCGCAATCGCATACCTCGCCGGAAGGTAAACTTATCAACCGGAATACCAATTCGATGGTGAAGACGGTGGTGCAGCTTAGCAGAACCCCCAACGCATTATTTTATTTTCCTTTCCTGGATGATCTTTTATCCGGCAAAAATACCATTGAGAATATTAAGCAGTACGTCGGGGATGGCGAAAAAGGATATGATAGCATCGGTTATTTCCGGCTGCTGGTGCAAACCGAAATTGAATATTTTAAAAGGATGGCTCCACCCGTTCGCGACACGCCTATTGCGATGTATGGTGCCAACGGCCTTCGGGAAATGTTGAAAGGAAAGGCTATCCAGCATTTCATTAAACCCATCAACGAATTGCATGATCTCACCAACCTGTCCATGCGAATGAGGGCCATTCAGCCGCTTAATACAATAGAGCTTTACTACATGATGATCATGGGGGAGGCTGATATCTACACTTCCAGTTACAAGCACAGCTTCAACCGTATGCTGCAGCTGATGGGACCGCAACCGCGTGGTGACTCATTACTGCAGAACGTACATTTCGATTTTTTTAAGAAGTTTATAAAGATGGCTGCCAATTTTAATAAGCTGGATACTTTCTTAAAGACAATGCCTCTCGATAAATCAGAAATATTGATGAAGGCATTTGTTGCTAACCTGGATAAAACCGGGAACCTGGAGGACGCCGTGGATGTAGCAGATTCTTATAGCAGTATCAATGATAAAAAATTACTTTCCACCATTCTTGGCTACGTACAACAGAACGAGGCAAAAAATACCAACGAGAATAATTCACGGGGGAGCCTTATATATGGGCTACTAAAGCTTATTTTTCTTTCATCGGATAGTACCAATAAGATTGACCTGACGGAAACAGTTGGTATCCCTTCTATTTATGAAATAGCCAACAAAGAGTTGCAGGATGATAAAGGACGTATCGTACAACAGGTGTTTTTTTACGGGGATGAGGATGGGAAGACTTTTTTTCCGCCGTTCGTAAATTCTTTCCCTGCAAAAGACTGGAAGATTTCTTTTAAAAAGGAATGGGTCGAGATCGAATCACTTAAGGGGAAAGTTTTTGTTTATGCTAACCGACCATTGGATTATGACGCCAACCTGGATGATTCTGCCCAGGTGCACCTGGCGGCGCACCTGAGATCGCAGGGTATGCACCCTTCGGTGGTAGTGCATCGCGGCCATAGTTACTGGTTGCCGGGCACAATTAGCCGGATGCCGGGTAATGCAAAGATCGTTGTACTGGGTTCCTGCGGGGGGTACCAGAACCTGAACCAGATCCTGGAGATTGCACCCGATGCGCACATTGTCTCTACCAAGGAGATCGGTGCGGGAGACATCAACCGGCCAATCTTAAATTATATGAACCAGGCTTTTATCTCCGAATCAACCCTGTCCTGGAAAAAAATGTGGCAGTCACTCACGAAAACGTTTTCAACCGACCCCAGCCTGTCCATAAGAGAAAGCTGGGACGATTATGTGCCGCCTTACCGAAACCTCGGTGCGATATTCATAAAGGCATATAACAAAAAAACGGCAATCGACGATACTTTGAACTAATCACCTTATGGTGCCTGCAACCTCGTTAACTTTGTTTTTATGCGTATGGCTACGGAGGCTCCAAAACGACCAAAAATCAAACTGCTCAAAAGGGTTTTCGCTTTTGCAAAGCCTTACCGGAAAAAATTTTACGGGTCACTTGCCCTTTCTATCCTGCTGGCGGCAATGGCTCCGCTTCGTCCCCTGCTTATCCAGTTAACTATCAATAAAGGATTAAACCAGGAAGCTGCCGCATGGTTCATTGACGGTCCCGGCGGATTTATCATCGAAGTTACCGTCATCCAGGTTGGGTTGTTGCTGATTGAAACGGTGGCGAGATTTTATTTTACTTTTAGCACAGCGTCCCTGGGCCAAAGCGTGGTCAAAGATATACGGGTAAGCACCTACCAGAAGATCGTGCACCTGAATTTATCACAGTTTGATAAAACCCCCATCGGTACGCTTACCACCCGCACCATAAATGATATAGAATCGGTAAATGATATTTTCAGCGATGGCCTGATTCCCATCATTGCCGATTTGCTTTCTATCATTTCTATACTTACTTACATGTTTTGGGTAGACTGGCGGGTAACCCTGGTTTGCGTTTCGCCTTTTCCTTTTATGATCGTGGCAACTTACTTTTTTAAAGAAAATGTTAATAAATCATTTATCAAAGTGCGAAATGCCGTGGCAGCACTCAATGCCTTTGTGCAGGAGCATATCACGGGTATGGCGCTCGTGCAGGCTTTTGCTGCTGAAAAAAGGGAACAGCAACATTTTGAAACGATCAACCAGCAGCACCGCGCAGCCAATATAAAAGCGATTTTTGCCTACTCGGTATTTTTTCCGGTGGTAGAACTGGTATCCGCCCTGTCCATCGGGCTGCTGGTATGGTGGGCCGCCCGGAATGCAATGATGGTTTCAGCATCGCAGGCCCAGGATGTGGGAGGAATTATAACTGCCTTTATACTTTGCCTAAACTTGTTATTTCGGCCGCTCCGGGTATTGGCAGACAAATTCAATGTGTTGCAAATGGGTATGATCGCCAGCGAACGGGTCTTTAAAGTGCTGGATAACGAGGACAGTACCGAGAACGGCGGCGTACTGCAACCGGCCAGGATCAATGGTGATCTTGCTTTTGAGAGCGTGTCATTTGCCTACGTTCCCGATCAATATGTGTTAAAAAATGTATCCTTTAATCTGGGAGCAGGGCAAACGCTTGCTATTGTGGGGCACACCGGCAGTGGCAAAACGTCGGTTATCAGCCTGATCAACCGGCTGTACCGGGTGAATCACGGTACCGTGTTGCTGGACGGCGTTAATATAGAAGATTATGAACTGGGGTACCTAAGGAGTAAAATAGGGGTGGTACTACAGGACGTATTCTTATTCAGCGGTTCAGTGATGGATAATGTCACGCTCCGGAACCCGGAGATAACCGTAGAGCAAGTGATACAGGCCGCCCGGCTAATCGGGATGCACGAATTTATCATGCAGCTGCCGGGCGGTTACGATTATAATGTAATGGAACGCGGAGCTACGCTCTCGATGGGGCAACGACAGCTTTTGTCCTTTATCCGGGCGCTTTTATACGATCCGGCAGTACTGATACTGGATGAAGCCACGTCTTCAATAGATACCGAAAGTGAGGCGCTGATCCAGCATGCCATCGATAAACTAATCGCCGGCAGAACTTCCATAGTGATCGCTCACCGGCTCAGTACGATCCGTAAGGCAAATAAGATACTTGTGCTGGATAAAGGCGAGGTAAAAGAGATCGGGTCCCATGATGAGTTGATGAAACTGCAGGGGTTTTATTACCGCCTGCACAAAATGCAGTTCGCCACGGGGGAGACGACTGCCAGGGTAATTTAGCGGGAATCTACTTTTTTACACTTGTTGCAAATTCATTCCCCTCTAATTTTTAATTTCCGCCCCCCGACCTTATCTTTGCGGCAAATTTCAGAACGTATATGGGAATACAGCGTATAAAATCTTTACTGGTAGCGGTTTTTAGCCTGGCACTGGTTGTTTTTTCCAGCCCGGTTTTGGCACAGGATCATGGGGGAGAGGGGGCCGCAGGCCATGAAGTAAAAGAAGAAAAGCTGGATCCTGCCAAAATCATCATGGATCACATCAAGGATGCCCATGAATTCCACTTTTTTACCATTGGCGAATTTCACGCCACCATACCCCTGCCCGTTATACTTTATTCGCCCACAAAAGGGTTGTCTCTGTTTTCTTCGAGCCGGTTCGAACATGGTCATGCAGCGTATAATGGGTACCAGTTGCAGGATGGGAATATTCATGCCGTAGACGGCTCCACGGTTTACGATTTCTCTTTGACCAAGAATGTGGTTCAAATGATCCTTGCGCTTACTTTATTGGTGGTATTAATGACCAGTATCGCCAGGAAATATAAAAGTGGCCAGGGTGTTACCTCTGCCCCCAAAGGATGGCAGAATGTAATGGAGCCCGTCATCACCTTTGTAAGAGATGATGTGGCCAAGCCAAACCTGGGGCACAAATGGCAGAAATACCTGCCCTACCTCCTCACTGTGTTTTTCTTTATACTGATCAATAACCTCTTTGGCCTGATACCAGGTTCCGCAAACGTTACAGGTAATACAGCCTTTACGGCAGTATTAGGGATCATTTCCCTCATAGTGATCCTGTTCAGCACGAATTCACATTTCTGGGGTCATATTTTCTGGCCTCCGGGCGTGCCGCTTTTGGTGAAGATCATCCTGATCCCGGTGGAAGTAGCGGGTGTCCTGATCATCAAACCGGCCGCTTTGATTATTCGTCTTTTTGCCAACATGGTGGCAGGGCATATCATTATTTTAAGTTTTATCTCGCTGATCTTTATATTTGGCGCCATGAATAAAGGGGCAGGTTGGGGCTTTTCGCCAATATCGGTCCTGTTCACAGTTTTTATCTATTTTATTGAAATATTAGTGGCGTTTATCCAGGCCTTTATTTTTACCAACCTCACTGCCGTATTCATCGGCCAGTCTTTTGAGGGTGGGCACGATGATGTAGACGGGCACAAACACGAAGTAGTGTCCCCGATATAGTATTTTTTTATTCACTATAAACACAAGTATCATGGATTTATTGAACATTCTGTTGCAGGTAGACCCAACTCCCGTAGTTGACACTTTCCAGAAGGGTTTTTCCCACATGGGTGGTGCAATTGGGGCAGGTCTTGCTGCGATCGGTGCCGGTATCGGTATCGGGCAGATTGGTAAAGGCGCAGTAGAAGCGATTGCCCGTCAGCCGGAAGCATCCAATGACATTCGTGCAAACATGATCCTGACAGCTGCGTTCGTAGAGGGTGTCGCCCTATTCGCAGTTATCGCCGGATTATTGGCCGTTCTTAAGTAAGGTCTGCACAAACTCATTACTGCATCTGATGCAAAGGGCGGAGGATGCAGTAATACTTTTTCTTTGTTGAATGCTAAATGCTGAATTTTAAATGCCAAACATTTTCAGCGACAACATTCAACATTCAACCTTTAAAATTCAAAACAATTCGCAATGGATCTTTTATTACCACATTTAGGATTAATCGTCTGGACAATTATCGCTTTTTTAGTTGTACTCTTCATTCTAAAAAAGTATGCCTGGAAACCTATTCTAAAAGGCCTGGACGACCGCGAGGCTACTATTGCGGATTCTATCGCTACCGCGGAAAAAGTGAAGCTGGAAATGGCCCAACTGAAAAGTGAGAACGAAGAACTCCTTGTGCAGGCAAGGGAGGAAAGAGCTGCTATGCTAAGGGAAGCAAAGGAGATAAAAGATAAGATCATTAACGACGCAAAAGACGAAGCCAAACTGCAGGCATCCAAGATCATTACTGATGCACAGGCCAGTATAAATAATCAAAAAATGGCTGCCCTTACTGATCTGAAAAACCAGGTGGGAAATCTTGTTATTGAAGTAAGCGAAAAGATCCTGAGAAGAGAGTTGAATAATAAAACAGACCAGGAGAAATACATCCGGGAACTGGCTTCTGAAGTAAAACTAAACTAATAAGTTACTTCCTTTTTGGGGAAGGCGTTGTACTATAATTAACCTATCGCGGAAAGTTGCACGCAATTTTAGCGATACAAATCAAGTTCTCCTTTAGGGGACACGGGTCATATGAACAATCCAAGGTTAGCAGGCAGGTACGCCAGGAGTTTACTGGATCTTGCCATTGAACAAAATATACTGGAGGCAGTCTTGGCAGATGTAAAAAAGCTGAGTTCCATTACTGTTGGTAACCGCGATTTTGCAGCACTCCTGCGCAGTCCGGTGGTTCCCTCAGATAAAAAGGGGAAGATCATTGATGCCGTTATAGAAGGAAAGGTAAGCAACCTTACATTTTCATTTGTGCAATTGATCACCCGTAAATCAAGAGAGAGCTACCTGCCGGAGATCGTGAAGGCATTTGTTGAGCAATACAACGAACTCAAAAATATTCACCGTATAAAACTCACAACCGCCACTCCCATCAGTGAAGAATTAAAGACTGCTATTGTAAACAAAGTGAAAGCAGATGCCGGTATTGAAAATATAGAATTGGAAGCCCTGGTGCAGGAAGAGCTGATCGGCGGTTTTAAAATGGAAATGGGCGGAACACTCGTGGACGCTACGGTGTTACATGATCTGAAATTCGTAAAGAAGCAATTTGCGGATAATGAGTATATACAGAAGCTCAGGTAATCTAAAAGGATACTAACTGTTTTAAAAATCGCTGCCCTGAAAAGCAGCGTTTTTTGTGCCCCGGATTATGGAAGATACCATTTTACCGCTCACACAAATACCTGCCAAATGATGCATTGACGAAACCTGTTCGAACGGGTACTTGCCTTTGTATCTAAATATTGCAAACGATAACCTGGCACAAAAAAAATCCCGCGTCGGTTTGAACACGGGATGTATTTTGAAAAAGATAGATCCTTAAAACTTAGTTATACCTGCGCTCGCTACTTTTTTACCGGAAGCGTCGAGTAACTCCAGGTAGTACACACCGCCCGGCACACCTCCCAGGTTCACTTCCATCCGGTCGTATGGGCTTAGCACAGTGTAAACCTTCGTAAATATTTTGGCGCCTCTCGGGTCATACACGTTAATGGTCCTGGCCAGTTGTAGTGTGGGATCCGTGTAGAACCTGACCTGGAACAACCCATAGTTCGGGTTCGGGTAAACAAACAATCGCTGGGACGGGCTTTCGGTAATGCTGATCTCGTTCGACTCATTGTTACAACCATTGCTGCTATTTGCGATTGCTTTATACACACCCACTTTATCTATACTAACCAAAAGCGTGTTTGAAGTAACGCCGGCAACAGGTATGTTGTCCCTAAACCACTGGTAAGTATAAGTTCCTGCAGGGTTTGGCGTGGCAGTAAGGGTCGCAGTTTGGTTTGCTGAAACAGACATGGTGCTGGCGGCAATGGTCACCGCGGGGAGCTGTCCTACCGTGAGTGTGGCCGCATTGGATGTTAGTGTGCCGCATGGAACGCCGGCTACAATGACCCTGTACTGATTTCCATTTAATGCAGGTATTAATGATGGGATACTTAAAGATGTTCCTGTCGCACCTGCCACCGGGGCCCATGTAGCTCCGCCATTTGTACTAATTTCCCATTGATAGCTAAGGCTGGTACCAGTTGCCGTGATACTGAAGTTTGCAGGTACGGGAGCGCATCCCGCCTGGTTCGCAGGTTGCGTCACAATGGTCACAGAACTGTTTACAGTTAAGGTGGCGGCATTGGTAAACAGGCTGGCCACACAACTACCACCCAGGTTTGCCCTGTACTGGTTGCTATTCATGGCCGGGGTTACCGATGGTAAATTCAGTGTGGCAGAAGTAGCTCCCGCAATATTAGTAAAGCTGGTTCCGCCGTTTGTGCTTACCTGCCATTGATAGGTTAAACCGGATCCGCTCGCTGCCGCTGTGAAGGAAGCATTGAGTCCTGCACACAGCGTGCTGCTAACAGGTTGTTGGGAAATAGTGATGGAATTATTAATGGTAAGTGTTGCCACATTAGAGGTGACAGGCCCAGACCCGCAGGTACCGTTTACTGTTAGCCTGTACCTGTTGCCGTTCATGGCTGCTGTTACGGCATTCAGGCTAAGTGTTGCATTGGTTGCACCCGCGATGCTGGTCCATGTCACCCCTGCGTCTGTGCTCACCTCCCATTGATAGGTTAAGTTGGAACCGGCAACAACACTGCTAAAGCTAACATTGTTACCTGTGCATGCGGTCGTGCTCGCAGGTTGGGTACTGATACTCACTGCAGCATTTACAGTGAGGGTTGCTGCGGAAGAAGTAAGGCCTCCTGCCACACAACTTGGCAGCAGTACCCGGTAACGGTTATTGTTCATGGCAATTGTTACACTACTTAAGTTAAGCGTGGAACCGGTAGCTGCCGTAATGTTTGTCCAGGTTGTTCCGCCATCCGTGCTCAGCTGCCACTGGTAGGTGAGATTACTGCCCGTTGCTGTAACACTGAAACTTGTATTTGCTCCGCTACATACGCTGGCACTTGCTGGCTGGGCAGAGATGGCAGTTAGATCGCTGACAGTTAAAGTCGCTGCCGTAGAATTCAAGCTTGATGGGCAGGCATTGCTTACAGTAACCCTGTATTGGTTATTGTTCATGGCTGCGGTAATTGCAGTGAGTGTTAGGGTAGCTGTGCTGGCGCCTGCAATGTTCGTAAAACTGCTTCCACCATTTGTACTTACCTGCCACTGGTAACTCAAGCCAGTGCCATTGGCCGTTACGGTGAAAATTGCATTTGTACCAGAGCAAGCGTTGATGCTAACAGGTTGCGCTGTGATATTCACACCCGCATTCACAGTAAGGGTTGCCGGGCTGGAGGTTAATCCACCAGGAGTGCAACTGGAGAGAATTACCCTGTATTGGTTATTGTTCATACCTGCTGTTACAGAAGGCAAAACCAGGGTAGCAGCAGTAGCGCCGGCAATTGCAGTCCAGGTTGTTCCGCCATTGGTAGTTACTTCCCATTGGTAGGTAAGACTGGTTCCGGTGGCTGTAACGCTGAAGTTTGCATTCGTTCCCGAACATACCGCAACGCCTGCGGGCTGAGAGGTGATTGCAGAAGGAGTGGTAACCGCCAGGATCGCAGGGGCAGAAGTGACAGTGGAAGGACAGGCGTTGCTTACAATAACCCTGTACCTGTTATTATTCATTCCCGCCGTTATTGCAGTAAGATTAAGGGTGGCGGTAGTTGCGCCTGATATATTGCTATAGGTCCCCCCGCCATCTGTGCTCACCTGCCACTGGTAAATTAAAGTACTACCAGTCGCTACAACACTAAAGCTGGTATTGGACCCGGCACAAGCAGTCATATTAAGAGGCTGGGTAGTAATAGCTGCATTGGTACACACAAGGGTTTGCACAATGAGTGTAACGGTGTCCCGGTAGATCATCCTTGTGCCCGCTCCATTGAAGAGGCTGGCGCGCATATTCACTACTGCTTCATTTTTGATAAGGATATCGTCCACGTACCAGCCCGGGCCGCCGTCAAATGCATCGGAATAAAAGCCCCAACGCACTTTCACCGGGAGGCCGGTATAACTACTCAGATTTACTGTTGTGTTTACGAATCCATTACTGTTGCCGCTAAACGCCTGCCTGCCCGATATCGGGATGGCATTGGCAGCATCGATTGTGCTATTGTAGTAACCGGAGATCTGTTTACTGCCCAGGTCAATCCAGGATGCACCGTTGTCAGTACTTATTTCCACCACCCCGCCATCGAAGCCGGCCTCTGTGTTGTAATTGTGCCAGAAGGAAAGCGAAGACTGGTTAGCGCCCAGGGTCACCGCATTTGTAGTGGTTAATATTTGTTCGGAAACCCCTACTTCATCCGGTGTGAACATGGAATTAGGAGGGCTTTGGCTCTGGGCGGAACTTACAGACCACACCGCAGCACTGGTGGTTGTGGCTGTAAGGGTTGCCGGAATAGTTGTGCCTGCCACGGTTTCGTTCAAATAAGTGGTGGGAGGAAAATAACTTCCTGTATTTGCTGTTACGGTGAACACATAATTTTGTGTGCCTGCAGCCGACAAATTCACCGGGAAGCTAACCACCCTCGTGCCTGCATTATACGAACCGCCGGATACATATGTCACGTTTGAAGGCAATGTGTCTGTAAGCAGGTAGTTGGAAACAGGCCCGCATGAGGTAATTTTAGTTGTGTAAACAATATTCTGTCCTTCGGCTACCTGTGTAACGTTTTGTGTAAGTCTGACATCAAGATAGGAACTGAAATCCGGCGTCTGGTCGGTGGTGCTCATGGCTGATCCCTGGGACGCAAAAGCACCCATACCTCTTCTCCTGAAAGCTTCCCTTATCGCGCAGCTATACAAACCCCCGTAAAGCAATTGGTCGGCCTTTAGGATTGCATCTCTACCGTCTATAAAACCTGGGTTGCAGGGCTGCAGCTTCATTCCTTCTGTTACAAGTTTTAGCGCTATCACATTTCCCCCGGTGCCGGTAGCAGTGTAGATATTTGCTGTGATGCTGTTTGTTTGCTGGATAATATTCCAGGTCATGTCCCACAATACTGCACACCAGATCTCGCCCCGGCTGTGTTGCAGACCTGTTCCCGGAATGGAAGCACTGTACACCAGGTTGTTTACAGCGAAATTGGTAGAATATTTCTGGTTACGGATACCGTCGCCGGAGGGAGCTTCGCCGTTGGCGTAAGTACCAACTGTTCTGGGTGTGGTAAAGCCCGTGTTATTATTGGAACCTGCCCAATCCTGGGTGAGCATCAGCATGTAATAATCGCTCCAGCCTTCCCCCATCTGTTCTGCACTGGAAAGGCAGGTATTACTGGAGGGGCCACCGGTTAACCTGCTGCTGATGCCATGGGTAAACTCATGTATGATGATCCCATTGTCCACATCCCCGTCAAATTGCAGGCTGGATAAGGTCGCATTTACATTATTGGCTAGTTGTGCGGCAATGATTGCCCCATCAGCCTGCGACACCATTACCGCAGGAATGGTGATGGTGTTATCGGTGCCGCCCATTATGATCGGAGCTCCGGGAATATTATTCACCATGATCACACCTACGGCACCTGCATCCTGGGCATTTTTTATTTTAATCGTAAAAGCGCATGTACCCCTGTTGATCAGGGCAATTTTTCCTGTTATAACATTTGCAGGTGCAGCACATGCTTCATGCAGGGTTCCCGCAGCATTGTCATTATAATAAACAACCTGCTCTGTAACAGGCCCTACAGCGGATAGTTTATTCGCCGTGCTCAAATTACCCTCGATGGCGGTGTAGGTTCCGGCAATTGCTGCCGGCGTATTTACAACCATTTGCGCCGGGCCCGACCAAAGAAACATCTGCATCCTGGGCGCCCCCCCATCAGGAGGAGTGGAAAAATTAGCATTGTCGGTACCACTGCCATCCTGGGCTTCAGCCCTTACATAATCATTCCCTGCACCACCTCTTCCCTGGTTGTTAGCCTGGAAATTTCCGCTCACCTCATCAAAACCATATTGATAAACGACGTCATGAATGATGTTATTCCAGTAAAAAAGGTTGGTGATATTAAACTGCTGATTTGGAACGGGGGCTGTTTGAAAAGGGGCCACATTGAAATCCGGTGTATAATTAAAACTTAGTGGATCTGTGGGAGTTGTGCTGGGGGCAGAGCGGCTGATGTCGGGCGTATTATTATTCAGCCTGTCATGGTATGCCCAGGTGTTGTTTCCTCTTGTATAATTGTAATCAGTGGTACCATCACTGTGCCATTTCAAAGAAGTGGCATTGCCCGGCGCAGCATCCCAGGGGTTGTTCACAAGGGCTGGTGCGCCGCCGGGTACAATCGGATTTTCTTTGGGAAAAGGAATCACTTTGTAAGCAGCACTGTTCACGATCGCCGGCGACAAAGGGGAATATTCAAGGCTGGCAGTTGTTTGTGAGTTGGATGGTGCAGGTAAGTTACTAACATTAAATCGCGGGTTTGTCTGCTCGTTTTCCGTATGCGCATGCCCGTTGTGGTTCCCGTTTTGGGAATTGCCCCAGTTACAGTACAGCGTAAGGTTATCTTCATCTATTACCTGATTCTCATGGGCATCCACGCGTATCAGCAAGTAATCCGGCTTCTTTTTCGGCGTCAGGAAAACCTGCCACACGAGTTCCATTTTATTATTTACAAGGGCCCACAAAAGTTCGGCAGTAATGTTTTCTTCTGATACGCCCGCCTTTCCAAAATCAACTTTGAGCGAATTTTTCGGAACGATTGTAAAACCGGATACAGGGGTGAGTTTTTTTGCTGCCAGTGCAGTTCTTACAGCAGTTTCAGAGGAAACAGAAGGCGTAGCATTGAGCTGCAGGTTGCTTCTTTCAAATCCCTTGTACAAAGAACCTGCCTTTGAAACAAGAACCCCATTCCTGAACGCCAGAACTAACAGGTGGTTTAAAACAGGTACCGATTTGTAAGTCTGCTGCAGGTATACCATATCGGTGCCGGGTAACTTATTTACGTAAGAATTCGACACTACCAGATTATCCAGTTCCTGTTCGGAGATACCCGCTGCATTTAAATTTTTGCTCACTAATTGCATGGCAGCGGATTTATCCAGGTCTTGTCCATGGGTAAATAACATTACTGAAATGCACAAGCAAAAAAGTAAAATTTGTTTCATACGGAAAATTTATGATATGGATGGGGATGTATAAGAGGTAATTATGAGTTTAATAATGCCGCATTGCTTGATGATAAAACCGGGATATTGAGTTATAACGAAGTATGAAAGAGACATGCCGATTTTCCGCCAGATCACTACAGTTTTCCGAACAGCTAAAATACTCATTTTTTCAATACCAGCAGGTGTTTCATGTACTTTTAAATTAGAAAAAAAATGGACCCATTCAACAGCCCTGGTTCCGGATCCCTGGTATACCGAACCTGGCTTATTGGAGCAGCAATTTGGCCGATGCGAGGCGTTTCCCCTGGCTATCCCTAAGCTCAACTAAGTAAATGCCCCTTTGCAGATTGGAAAGGTTTACATCCCTCCTGCCGTAACCGGGAAGGGATGGAAAGTGCCCGGCAAACACTCTGGCTCCTTTTGCATCGTAAACCCTAACGCTCCGTGTGGCTCCGCTTGCCCCGGGTGGCTGGTAATACCTTACCTGGAAGCGACCGGTACTTGGGTTGGGGTAGATAAAAATATTGCTGCTGGCAGAATCCTTAATTGATAAAAAGTTGGACCGTGCCGAACAGCCGTTTACGTTGGTTACGACCGCCGAATATTCTCCAATTCCATCGATATAAACGGGTAACGTTGCACCGGTGGCACCCGGAACCAGTATAGTATTCCGGTACCACTGAAAACTGTAAATGCCCTTGGGTACTGGTATGGCCGAAATAGTTGTGTTGGTGCCGGGTGTAAGGTTTTGATAATTAGCGGCATTGATCGACACGAGAGGGAGAGGATGTACTACCAGGTTTGCACCGGGAGAATTTACAGATCCACAAGGAGAGCCGGTTACAACAGCCCGGTAAATAGTTCCGTTGAGATTGGCAGCCGCGCTGCTAATATTCAATACAGTGCTGGTAACCCCGGAGAAAATGGCCGAATTCCCAAGGTCAAGGAACGGGCCACCGGCGACACTTTGCTGCCATTGGTAACTGAGTGAAGTACCCGCGGCAGCAACACTAAAAGTTGCCGGCGAGCCTGCACATGCCCCCATACTGGCTGGAGCCGTAGTGACACTTACCGGCTCGTATACATTGAGGACCGCACTTCCGGATAAAAGATTTACCGTACATTCCGCATTGATGATGACCCTGTAGCGATTGCCGTTCATAGCAAAACTGGTATTAGGAAGGCTTAGAGTGGCATTGGTGGCGGATGCTATATTAGTATAGGAAACACCTGCATCGGTGCTTACCTGCCATTGGTAGCTGAGATTATTTCCGTTTACCGTCGTATTGAAAATCGCATTGCTACCCGGGCAAACATCAACGTTTACCGGCTGGGTGGTAAAGCTGGCCACACAGGCACTTGGCTGGAGGATTACCGTAAAGGTATCGGCCGAATTTACAAGCAGCCTGTTAGTGTTAAACAAATTTGAGCGGATATCCACCGTAGCGATCTTCTTCATGCCGATGTCATCCACATACCAGCCCTCGCTATTCGTGCCATCATCCGTAGTACTTCGGAACCTTATTTTGAGGTCCTGGTTTGCAAATGCAGCCAGGTTTACCTCTGTCTTGATAAAACCATTGCTATTGCCCGTCCATGCTCCCCTGCCCCCGATGGGGGAATTGGAATTAGTAGCCATCGTACCCGTGTAGTTTCCACTCGTAATATAGGCCCCCATGTCTGTCCAGGTGGTGCCCGCGTCAATGCTCGCTTCCAATACACCGCCGTCGTAATTACTTTCTGTACTGAACCAATGCCGGAAACTTAATGGAGGCGGAGTGGGGCCTAGCGAAATGGCGTTTGTCAATGATAGCCGCTGATCCGACAAGAGGGCGGGATGCGCCGAATAATAAGCATTAGGTGCAGTATGGCTCCTTGCATTACTGCCGGCCCAGTTAGCGCCGGTAGAGGAAGAAATGGTCCATGCAGAACTGATCGAGGGCAAAAGAACCATATCCTCAAAAAGATTAATTGCCGGAAACCAGCTGCCCGTATTAATTTGAACAGTAAAACGATAGTCCTGGAGCTGTCCCGCGGATACATTAACGGGGAAACTTACTACCCTTGTAAATGTATTGTAGCTTCCGCCGGAGATGTAGGTAACATTTGCAGGAAGGGTATCTGTAAGCAGGTAGTTACTGATGCTGGCACATGGGCCGGCAGCTACCCGGTTATTGTAAGTTACATGCAGGCCTTCCTGTTGTGCTGTTAAGTTTTGGGTCATTGTCAGGTTACTTTCTACGGCAGAAAATCCTGCTAAGCCATCATTTTTGCTGTTGGAAGACCCTTGGTCTGCATCAAAACCCAAACCCCGACGTGCAAAAGACCGGATGATAGCACAGCGATATTGGCCACTATATAATAACTGGTCGGCCATGAGTATAGCATTTCTACCGTCAATAAAACCCGGGCTGCAGGGTTGCAGCTTCATGCCCTCAGTGACTAATTTCAATGCAACGGTATTACCCCCCGTGGCCGTGGGGTCAAAGAGATTCGGATTGATCCCCGCCGACTGGATGATCTCCCATGTCATGTCCCAAAGCATGGTACACCATACAAAGCCAACGCCGTGCGGTGCTACCTGTTGAGGCAAATTTGCGTACGTAATGTCGTTGATCGCCATATTTGTGGTGTACCTCCGTGGGCGGATACCGGGCCCCGTAATTGCCTGGCCGCTGGCATATGTACCTATTCCCCTGGGATTATTAAACCCATCGCCTGCAACAGCCGTTGCCCAGTTCTGCGTTGCCATCAAAGCGAAATAATCACTCCAGCCTTCCCCCATTTGTTCATTGTTGCCCAGGCATCCCGACTGTGCAGGTCCTCCCGTAAGGCGGGTGCTTACACCATGGGAGAATTCATGAATGATGATTCCATTATCTACATCCCCGTCCTTTTGGGGGGTGCCGTTCCATAAATACATTTGCATCACTCCGCTGCCACCGTCAGCAGGGCTGTTAAAATTGGCGTTATTGCTACCTCCGCCATCCTGCGCCTCAGCACGCACATAGTCATTGCCCACACCTCCGCGGCCCTGGTTATTCACCTGGAAATTGCCGGAAGCCTCATCAAATCCATAGAGGTAGGTCAGGTCATGAATGATATTATTCCAATAAAAAAGGTTCGTGATATTAAACTGCTGATTTTCTACAGGGGTAGCCTGCACAGGTGTTAAAGTAAGGTCCGGAACAAAATCAAATGTTAACGGGTCCGATACACTCGTACTGGTTGCTGATCTTGTAATGCTCGGGCTGTTGTTGCTCAACCTGTCGTGGTACGCCCACACATTATTGCCCCTGGTATAATTATAGTCATTGACACCGTCACTATGCCATTTCAAGGAGGTGGCATTACCCGAGGCAAGCGACCAGGGGTTGTTGCGGATATCAGGCAGGCCTCCGGAATGAATGGGACTTTCAGCGGGATATGGGATTACCCTGTAGGAAGCGCCATTCACGATGGCCGGACTGTTTTTATTAGCCTGGACCAACTCTTTTCCTATCGCATGGTTGTGAGCCGATTGAGCGGTTGGTAGGAACCCATCGTGGTCAAAATTGCAATAAACGGTGAGGTTCGTTTCATCGATAACCCTGTTCGTGTTTGCATCGATTCTTATGAGCCAGTTATCAGCCGTTGATACCGGTGAAAAGTTTACCTGCCAGGACAACAGCACCTCGTCAGTTCCAATAACGGGAACCCACATTAGTTCGGCATTCAGTTTTTCCCTGCTGACGTCTAACTTTTCAAAGGATATCCTGGTCAAACCTGTCCCCGTCGGTAATAAGGCCGTTTTGGAAATAAATCCTTTGGACTTCATTGCAGTTCGGGTAGCATTATCAGCAGAAATAAAAGGCAAACCGGACTGACGAACAATTTTTTTTTCGATATGCCGGATGAAGGTACCTGACCTGGAAACCAGTCGCCCATCCCTGAAAGAAAGGGTGAGTAGTTGGTTATGTACAGGAAGCCCCTTCCAGCCCTGTTGAAGGTAGACCATTTGTGTACCGGATATTTTATTGAAGTATGTATTTGAAACCAGTGCGTCGCCCAATTCATACTCGTTCAAACCAATTGCCTGGTTATTTGCTTTTACAAGTTTGAAAGCAGCAGATTGATCAATGTCCTGGGAACTTGCAGCGAATAACACCGGGAGGCACAGGAATAGCAGTATAATTTTCTTCATTATTTACTCAAAGACGTTTAGCTCGTTTTTACAGTCGGAACCAAGAGAAAACATTGACCCGCCGGGCGCAAAAAAAATCCCGGCAAAAATTGTCCGAATCATTAACGGAGGCAGTACGGTTCTGGATTTATTGCGCAACCAAGTTACATCATAATTCCAATAATCCCGGGACAGCCGGGAGGCGTTAAGCTAAAAAAAACAAAAATGAGTGGAAACCCCTAAGTTAAAAAAGAGCCATCCCCGGCAACGGGGAAGAGGGAACTTTTGAAAACCGAGCTGCGGAATAATAATGAACTGTTTTTTTGCCATTACAATTATCATCTCTTACCTTTGCGGCCTGAAAAAATGGCTTGTAAAAGCGAAAGATTGACGGTTAGTGCGGACTTTTCAGGCTTTGCTGCAGTGGCATCCGGTTTTGCCGCAGCAATCCCAGGTTAAACAGGTTTTTTTGGCCGGTTAAATAAATAAAAATCAATTGTTATGGTAGAAATTAAACCAGATGAAATTTCGGCGATACTCCGCCAGCAGCTCAGCAACTTTAATGCAGCTGCAGATTTAGAGGAAATTGGTACCGTGCTGCAAGTAGGTGATGGTATTGCCAGGGTTTATGGTTTAAACAATGTACGCTCCGGGGAATTGGTAGAGTTTGACAACGGTGTAAAAGCAATTGCCCTGAACCTTGAGGAAGACAATGTGGGGGTGGTATTGATGGGTGATAGCAGCCAGATTAAAGAAGGGGATAAAGTAAAACGTACCGGCCAGATCGCATCTATTAAAGTAGGTGAAGGGATGAGCGGACGGGTTATCAATACACTGGGGAATCCTATTGACGGGAAAGGCCCCCTTGTTGGTGAGTTGTACGAAATGCCGCTGGAGCGTAAAGCACCCGGTGTTATTTTCCGTGAGCCGGTAAAAGAACCATTGCAGACAGGGATTAAAGCTATTGACGCGATGATCCCAATTGGCCGTGGCCAGCGTGAGTTGATCATTGGTGACCGCCAGACTGGTAAAACAGCTATTGCGGTTGATACCATTATCAATCAGAAAGAGTTTTATGCAGCAGGTAAGCCTGTTTATTGTATATATGTTGCCATCGGTCAGAAAGCCTCGACTATCGCAGGCATCATGAAGACCCTGGAGGAGAATGGTGCCATGGCTTATACAACGATTGTTGCGGCCTCTGCTTCTGAACCTGCTCCATTGCAGTTTTATGCTCCTTTTGCGGGTGCAGCTATCGGTGAGTTTTTTAGGGACACCGGTCGTCCGGCACTGATCATTTATGATGATCTGTCTAAGCAAGCCGTTGCTTACAGGGAAGTGTCTTTATTACTTCGTCGTCCACCGGGCCGTGAGGCTTACCCGGGTGACGTATTCTACCTGCATAGCCGTTTATTAGAAAGAGCTGCCAAAGTGGTTTCGAAGGACGAGATCGCTAAACAAATGAACGACTTGCCGGAATCTATCAAACACCTGGTAAAAGGTGGTGGTTCTTTAACAGCACTGCCAATCATTGAAACACAGGCTGGTGACGTATCTGCCTATATTCCTACCAACGTGATATCGATTACTGACGGGCAGATATTCCTGGAGGGTAACCTCTTTAACGCAGGTATTCGTCCGGCGATCAATGTGGGTATCTCTGTGAGCCGCGTGGGTGGTAATGCCCAGATCAAATCCATGAAAAAAGTAGCCGGTACGCTTAAATTGGACCAGGCACTTTACCGGGAACTGGAAGCATTCTCTAAGTTTGGCGGAGACCTGGATGCTGCTACCAAAAACGTAATTGATAAAGGTGCCCGTAACGTGGAGATCCTTAAACAGGCTCAGTACACTCCTTTTGCAGTGGAAAAACAAGTAGCAATCATTTACCTTGGAACCCAGGGTTTATTAAGGGATGTGAATGTGAAGAGAGTAAGGGCTTTTGAAGACCATTTCCTTTTGGAGATGGAAAACAAACTTCCGCAGGTTATGGCGGAGTTTAAAAAAGGAAACCTTCCTGAAGATGGGTTGAAAAAAATGGTTGACCTGGCCAATGGCCTGGTTGGACTCTATAAATAAATTGTAATTTTAATTGAATTAGATAACAGCCCCAATGAAAATTGGGGCTGTTTACATAATGATGTGTTTGTGTTCCGATGGGCTATTAAAAATGTTGAATATATTGCAGTTACCCCATAATTTCCAGCCAGGGCCGGGTTTTGGGCACCTTTTGTAAGGTTGGATTGCTATTTTGGCAGTCTGAGTGTTGGGAATGCTTTTTGCCATTTTATTTCCTCAAACAAATAAAAAACATGACAACATCAATCATAATTATTTCTGTAATCTTTATGGTACTCGGTATGCTTGTGCAATGGCGGCTGAAAAGTAAGTTTAAAGAGTTTAGCGAAGTTCCTACCAGCAGCGGCAAAAGCGGTAAAGAGATCGCAGAAAAAATGCTGCGTGATAATGGGATCTACGATGTGCAGGTCACTGCAGTGGAGGGGGCACTTACTGACCACTACAACCCGCTAAATAAAACGGTGAACCTGAGCACGGATGTCTATAATGGCAGGAGCGTGGCAGCTGCAGCCGTTTCTGCGCACGAATGCGGACACGCTGTGCAACATGCGACCGCCTATTCTATGCTGATGTTAAGAAGTAAGCTGGTGCCAGCTGTTCAGATCAGCAGCAACCTTTCACAATGGGTGATCATAGCCGGCCTGGGCTTTATGGGTTTTGGAGCCGGTAATCCCACCATATTACTGGTAGGTATCATCTTGTTTGCAACCACAACATTATTTTCGGTCATCACCCTACCGGTGGAATTTGATGCATCTGCGAGGGCACTTGCCTGGCTGGAAACAGCCAACATTACCACAGCGGGAGAAAAAGAAAAAGCGAAAGATGCGCTAAAATGGGCGGCGCTCACTTACGTAGTAGCTGCGTTGGCCTCTATTGCAATGCTTGTGCAATACATTTTGATTTACCAGGGCAGAAGCAGGGACTAAGGCAATAGGCGACAGGCAATGGGCGATGAGCAATAGGCAATGGGCAACTGACAAGTCACAACACACCACTCCCAACAAGAGCAGTACTCAATGTCTTAAACAACTACCTTTATCGTGCCGGATCGCCACCGGATTATTTAGAATTAAACATCACAAAAATTAAAATACACAAGATGAATTTTGGAAAAGAGTTTGAAAAATATGCTGTAAAACATAAGGGTATCAGCAGCAATACCCTGCATGGTTATATCAATCATAACGTAACTAATCTTACCCCTAATATCATTGAAGAGCGCCCGATGAATGTTGCTGTAATGGACGTTTACAGCCGGTTGATGATGGATAGGATCATTTTTCTCGGCTACCCCATCAGCGATGAAGTAGCCAATATTGTAACTGCCCAATTACTGTTTTTAGAAAGTACCGATCGTGCCAAAGATATACAGATGTATATCAACAGCCCGGGAGGAAGTGTTTATGCAGGTTTAGGTATGTATGACACTATGCAGTTTATCAGTCCGGATATTGCGACTATTTGCACCGGCATTGCCGCAAGCATGGCGCAGGTACTGATGTGTGCCGGCACCCCAGGTAAAAGAACCGCATTAAAACACAGCCGTATAATGATGCACCAGCCCAGCGCCGGTGCGATGGGACAGGCCAGCGATATCGAGATCACAGTCAACGAAATTCGTAAACTGAAAAGAGAGTTGTACGACATCATTGCACATCATACCGGCCAGCCTGTGGCAAAAATTGAAGAAGATTGTGACAGGGACAAATGGATGACTGCGCCTGAAGCGAAAGAATACGGGTTGGTAGATGAGGTCCTTTTGATGAACCCGAAAAAAACGAAAAAAACTGCCTGATAAAAAAAAAGCTATTAATCTCTTATAAATCTTAGATATGAACATTTACAATACAAACATTAGACTGGAGGATGATGATCCTGAAATGCCGGAAATGCCTGAGAACCCAATGGAAAAGATGATGAGCGGATGGAGATTTGACAAAAAATTTATTGAACAGCGGAAAATATTTTTATGGGGACCCGTTGATGATAAATCTTCCAAAGATATTACCGATCGACTGATGTACCTGGAGGCCTTAGATCCCGGGAAAGAGATCACTTTTTACATTAATAGCCCGGGCGGAGTAATCACGAGTGGAATGGTGATATATGATACGATGCAGATGATCACTTCACCTGTGAGCACCGTGTGTATGGGAATGGCAGCCAGTATGGGGAGTATCTTGTTAAGCGGCGGCGAAAAAGGCAGGCGTTTCATTTACAAACATGGAGAAGTGATGATCCACCAGCCTAGTGGTGGTGGAAGGGGTACAAGCGCCGACCTGGAAATAATGGCCGTGCAAATGAAAAAAGCAAAAGACCTGGGAGCTAAAATCCTTGCTGAAAATTGTGGACAGACGATAGAAAAGGTGATGAAGGATTTTAACCGGGATTACTGGATGGATGCGCAGGAATCTATCGCCTACGGGATTGTGGATGGTGTAAAAGATACCCTCTGATTGGAGCAGGAAAATGGTAAAAAATCGCGCCCTTTTGGTTTAGATTGAAATATTACAGCTGCAAACCCGTTAAACATGTTTGCAGCTTTGTTCATAGTCGATGGACCATAGCAGGCCGTAATGGCTAAAGGCTGATCAAAGATTCACGCTCTCGTTAATATAGGAAAGAAGCATTGCCTTTTATCCGGCCCTGATAATATGACCTCTATCATCATCCATCGTTTTCCTTTAACGAAAGGTATTTCAATTACCCAAACCTGTTGGTATTTCATCTGCATGAGAAAAATTAGTGCACTGGGTTTTCAATGATATTGTCTGGCAGGGAGCATCCATGCTGTAGTGCCGGCATATAAAAGGCAGTCTTCTGCAAGTATAGTATTTGGCATTCCAGCATATTTTCTGCTACGGTGGCACACTCATAGGGAGTATGCGCGGGAGGCGCAAATTTCCGGGGGATGTTGTCGTTTTTCATTGCCTTCAATGGGGCGAGATGTTTTGTGCAGGCTCCCATGGATCGGTTTTCGCCCTTTTCGAAAACATTTTTGCTGCGGGTACACACTGATCAATCGTCTAGCCGCCGGCATGTATAGCGAAAACCCCTGGTTCCAGGCGAAAACCTGTATCATCCAGGCGTGAAACTTTTTTTGTTCACACATAAAATGTTCACATGAAAACGAACCTAAAGGGGGAACTTTAGTAGCGGTGACTTTAAGAACCCGGAGGCTCAATTCCGTTTAACTGTGTACCCTTTACCCTCAACCCTCATCCCTTTACCCTTTACCCTCAATCCTCAACCCTTTCTTTTTGAGCGCAGGGGCATGCATCTTTTTGCAAATGATAGCTGTCATAATTACGCATTCTTGAAAAAGCCGTGTACCTTTGCGGCGTTTCAATAACGTACCGGACACCTGCGAAAACTATAAAATAAATTAATGGCGAAACAACAAATATTACATTGCTCTTTTTGCGGGCGGAGCCGCGACGAAGTTAAAATCCTCATCGCTGGCCAGGATGGGCATATCTGCGAGAACTGCGTGGAACACGCGCAGGAAATCATTGCACAGGAGTTAACCAGCAACATAGAAGCAAAACATCCTGCTTCAGGGAACCATAAACTTTCCGTAAGAAAGCCGGTTGAGATCAAAAAATTCCTGGATGAGTACGTGATCGGCCAGGATGATGCCAAAAAGATCCTCGCAGTTTCTGTATACAACCATTACAAAAGGCTGAACCAAAAGATCGACGATGTGGAGATTGAGAAAAGCAACATTGTAATGGTGGGTGAAACGGGCACTGGTAAAACACTGCTGGCAAAATCTATTGCCCGGATGTTAAATGTGCCATTTGCTATTGTAGATGCTACTGTATTCACCGAGGCTGGCTATGTGGGAGAAGACGTGGAAAGCATGCTTACGCGGTTATTACAGGCCTGTAACTATGACGTGCAGGCTGCCGAAAAAGGTATCGTATATATTGATGAAATAGATAAAATAGCGCGGAAAAGCGATAATCCTTCTATCACCCGGGACGTGAGCGGAGAAGGCGTGCAACAGGGGCTGTTGAAATTACTGGAAGGCAGTGAAGTGCTGGTTCCACCGCAGGGCGGGCGTAAACACCCCGAGCAGAAATTAATCAAGGTTAACACGCAAAATATATTATTTATTTGTGGGGGCGCATTTGATGGGATTGACCGGATCATTGCCCGGCGGGTGAATACCAACGCAATCGGTTTCAACGTGAACAAAGAATTGCAGGATTACCAGCACCATAACCTGCTGCAATTTATCAATGCAGTAGATCTTAAACATTTTGGTTTGATACCGGAATTGCTGGGAAGGCTTCCTGTTGTTACTTACCTTAATCCTCTGGATGCAGAAACCTTAAGGAATATTCTTACGGAACCGAAGAACTCCCTGATCAAACAGTTCACACGGTTATTTGAGATTGAAGGAATACAACTGACTTTCGAACCGGAAGTGTATGATTTTATGGTGGAAAAAGCACTTGAGTATAAGCTGGGGGCAAGAGGCCTGCGCAGTATCACTGAAAGTATCCTAACAGATGCCATGTTTGAACTTCCCAGCCAGAAGATCAAATCATTTGAAGTTACACTGGAATATGCACAACGTAAGTTTAGCATCAGCAAGCTCAGCATGTTGAAAGTAGCTTAAAATCTGTATAAATTTATCGCGGCCCGGTCATTATTAGACCGGGCTTTTTTATTTTAATTAACCCGCTTCATTTTAGGTGATTGAGATATTTCACTTTAATTTCGCCACGCAGCAAAATATGCTGTAAGCTTACAAAAAATTAAACAATGGTTGATGTTATTCTTGGGTTACAATGGGGCGATGAAGGAAAGGGGAAGATCGTAGATTTTTTTGCTAAGAATTATGATGTGATTGCGAGGTTCCAGGGAGGACCAAATGCAGGACATACCCTGTATGTGGGTGATAAAAAGATTGTTTTGCACCAGATACCCAGCGGTATTTTTCACGAAGAAAAAACAAACCTGATAGGGAACGGCGTGGTGCTTGATGCGGTAACCCTTAAAAGAGAGTGTGATGCTGTAGCATCTTTCGGTGTGGATTATAGAAAAAATCTTTTTATTAGTGAGCGTACACACCTTATCCTTCCCACGCACAGGGCATTGGATAAGGCCAGCGAACAGTCTAAAGGAGCAGAAAAGATCGGAAGTACCCTGAAAGGTATCGGACCGGCCTACATGGACAAAACCGGCCGCAACGGATTGCGGGTGGGAGATCTGCTGGACAAAAATTTTACAAGCCAGTATATCAAGCTAAGGTTGAAGCACCAGCGCCTGCTGGACAATTACGGTTTCCAGGAAGATATAACATCCTGGGAAGAGGAATTTTTTGATGCCCTTGAATTTTTACGTTCTTTCAAAATCGTGAACGGGGAGTATTTTATCAACGAAAAAATTGTAGCAGGAAAAAGGGTGCTTGCAGAAGGCGCACAGGGTAGTATGCTGGATGTGGATTTTGGAACTTTCCCATTTGTCACAAGCAGTAGTACGATCTCTGCAGGCGTATGTTCAGGACTAGGGATAGCACCTCAAAAAATTAAGGAAGTAATTGGTATCACGAAGGCCTATTGCACACGCGTGGGTAGCGGACCATTCCCCACAGAACTCCTGGATGAAACAGGTGATTTTTTACGCAATGCGGGAAATGAGTTTGGCAGTACAACGGGTCGCCCAAGGCGTTGCGGCTGGATAGATGGCGTCGCGCTGCAATTTGCTTGTATGATAAATGGTGTTACTCAGTTGGTGATGACGAAAGCTGATATTTTAGACGGCCTGGATGAGCTCAAAATATGCAACAGCTACAAAATCAATGGCGAAGAGAAAAATTACGTTCCATTCCAGATGAACAGGGTGCAAATTGAACCCATGTTTAAGACTTTTGAAGGCTGGAAAACGGATATAACGCGTATTTCAGATTACCAGAACATGCCGGCCGAAATGAAGACCTATATAGATTATCTTACAGACTTTACGAAGATCCCGGTGAATTACATTAGCAATGGACCCGGCCGAGACCAGATCGTTGCTGTGTAAAAATTAAAATAAAAAAAGTCGGAAAATATTTGGCGATTCAAAAATCTCGTAGAAATTTTACAGCATTAATTCTTTTAGCATGGCTACCAAACGGAATATAGAAAAAAAGACTGTTGCAAAAAATAATGCAGCCCCAAAAAGCACGTCTGATAAAAAAGAAAATTCCCGGTCTAAAGCGGAAGACGAAGACCTGGATGATGAAGACGAGGCAGAGGGAGAAGAATTGTCTGAACCTAAGACAGCCACTAAGTCCAAAGGAGCATCCAAAAAGAAAAAGTCGGGTGATGACGATGAAGACGACGAAGACGATGATGTGGAAGTAGATGATGACTGGGAAAAAACAGAAGCGGATGACAACTGGGATCCCGACTTCGAAGAATTTGATCTGCCAAAATCAAAAACAAAAAAACCTACCACCAAAAAAGCCGGTGATGAGGAAGACCTGAAGATCGATGATGACTTTAAGGAGTTCGGGTTATTTGATGATATGGATGGCGGCAGCGGATTTGATGATGAAGACGACTATTAAAGTATAAAGTGAAACCAGGAACAGAACAATTTACTATAAGCGATTTTCAGGTATTTAAAACTAAAATGTTGAACTGGGCAAACCGGTTCAACATTTTTTGTTTTTTGGATACCAATGGCTACCAGGAAAAACATGGAAGTATGGATGGCGTGCTGGCCGCAGGCGCCAAACGCAGCCTGCGCATGGAGCCGGGCAATTCATTTCAGCAGTTGAAATCATTTTACGATGCACATCCATCCTGGTTGTTTGGCCACCTCGGTTACGACCTGAAAAATGAAACTGAATTGCTTGCGGAAAATAAAAATGACCTGATTGGTTTTGGGCCGGGCTTTTTTTTTGAGCCGGAACTTATCGTGCAGATCACAGGAAATACTGTACACATTAATGCGCAGCAAACTTCGGATCCAGGGCGTATATTCCGCGAGATACAGGAAACAGGTCTGCATCCCCTATACCCAGGTGATCAACCGGAGCGGGCTATTCACAGCAGCCTTGACAAAAAAGGATACCTCGCAATTATCGAAAAATTGAGGCAGCATATAAAGAGGGGGGATTGTTATGAGATCAATTTTTGTCAGCATTTTTATGTAGATGATATTACAATTGAACCAGTACAACTTTACAAGGAACTTGTAAAAAATTCTCCCAATCCTTTCGGAGCTTTATATAAAATAGATGGGAAATATTGTTTATGCGCAAGCCCTGAAAGGTATCTTAAAAAAGACGGGAACGAAATTATTTCCCAGCCTATAAAGGGAACGAGTAAACGCAGTTTAGGGGATCGCGGACAGGATGAAGAAAATAAAAAATACCTTCAAAGCAGCCCTAAAGAAAGAAGCGAAAATGTAATGGTGGTTGATCTTGTAAGGAATGATCTCAGCAAGATCTGCGAAGAAGGATCCGTGTATGTGGAGGAATTGTTTGGTATTTACAGTTTTCCCCAGGTGCACCAGATGATCAGTACCATACGTGGTAATATAAAAGCGGGGCTTCATTTTACAGATGCCTTTCGGGCGACTTTTCCCATGGGTTCTATGACAGGTGCTCCCAAGAAGAGAGTGATGGAATTGATTGATCAATACGAAACGACCGGCCGGGGGTTGTTCTCCGGTTCCATAGGTTATATCACTCCTGGTGCCGATTTTGATTTTAACGTAGTGATCAGGAGTATCTTTTACAATACCCCAAAAAAATACCTTTCTTTTTCCGCGGGGAGTGGTATTACTTTTTACAGCGATCCGGCAGAAGAATACAGGGAATGTATGCTGAAAGCTGCGGCTATCCGAGAGGTACTGCAAAAGATTGCTAACGTATCTTTCCGTGATACAGGAGAACCCTTCACGACAGCCTGAATAGGGTGGAAACAAAAATGGGGACTTAAGTTTTTTTCTTGGACCGGTTATACCTCGGTGGGTACACCGTTTTGTTGGTGGGAATATTATTGTCACCAAGCAGGTATTGAACACATTCATTTAATATCTGGTACTTCCCTGCCAGGAACAACTGCATTTTATCGTTGGGTAGAACGAGTTCGTATTGGCCATTATTGCTCAACATTTCATCAAAGCCCGGGTTGTACCGGTTGAATGCCGCAATATCCATCGAAATATTTTTTGCTATGATAACTGAATTAAATTTTCCGGAAATATTCTGCGTTTCTGCCTGCTCCATTTCCGCCACTGATAAAGACGGTTTGTTGTTGTAAGGGTTGGTCACATTTAACCCCGCGTTGTAAGTTTCAAAACCTTTATTAAATTCAGGCGAAGAACCTGTTGATCCTGCACCCTCCATAATATAATGCGTAGCGATGAATTTTTTCACGTGGTTGCGGCTTTCCTCCGGCAGGTAGTACTGCAGGTTCCAGAAATTTTTGCTACCACTTTTTTTAATGGCACTGTACACCCGGCCGGGCCCGCCATTATATGCTGCAATCACCAGGAGCCAATCCTTATTCATCTGCTTGTATAGGGTAAGCAGGTACCTGGCTGCCGCGTGCGTGCTTTTATAGTAATCCCTTCTTTCGTCAAAAGATGCATTCACCACGAGGCCATAATCCCGTGCAGTGTAGGGCATAAATTGCCATGGCCCACCCGCACCCACCCAACTCGTAGCCGCAGTGCTAAGATTACTTTCTATCACCGCCAGGTATTTCAATTCCCGGGGCAATCCATACTGGGAAAATATATTGTCGATTAGATTGAAATAAGGCACACCCCAGGTCTTCATTCTGATAAGGGATTTGCTATGGCCCCTGAGGTAATCCTGCATATAAGATTCAGCATAAGGGTTTACCTGGCTGGAATATGGCAGCTTAGGGTTATAGGAAAACTGCGAGAAAAGATTTTTAAATCCATAACGGGTGAGCTGGCTGAAGTATTGGACTTTGTCTTTCTGCGGGATCTTTTTTGCGCGCACAATTTCTTCTATTAATTCGTTCTCCGTAATGGTATCTGGAATAATACTGTCTCTTACGTATTCCACCTGCGCCCCTGGAATTTGCTGGGCATTAGCTCCTGCCGCCCAAAAGAGGCCTGCACACAAAAATGCTATAAGACACTGTTTAATCATAATTATACCCGAACGTTTTTAGTAGAATAACTATCTAGTAATTCCTCAGAAATTTTCAGCAAAGTTAATTCATCTTCTTTATTGGTCATAACCTGCACCCCAAAGGGCATGTTATTACTGTGTGAAAACAACGGCAAAGAGATACCAGGCAGGGCGACCAGGTTAGCGACAACTGTATAAATATCAGCCAGGTACATTGCAATGGGATCTTTTTCATTTTGGCCGATATTAAACGCTGTTTGCGGTGTTGTCGGCATAAGGATAGCATCAAAATCCTTGAAAATGGCTGCCATTTTGTTTACCAGTAAGGCCCTGATCTTTTGCGCTTTACTGTAATAGGCGTCGTAATACCCGGTACTCAATACGAAAGTGCCCAGCATAATCCTCCTTTTCACTTCAGTGCCAAAACCCTCCGTTCTGTTATTGTGGTAAAATTCATTAAGATCAGCAGAGATTTTCCCGCTCCTGTGGCCATAACGTACACCATCGTAGCGACCGAGGTTACTGCTGGCTTCGGCGGTTGTGAGCACGTAGTATGCCGGCACAATAAAGTCCAGCAGGTCAAAATCAACCGCCTCCACCCTGTGCCCGTTTTCTTGCAACTTATTTATCAGCCCTTTTACCTGGCCCCTTATTTCTACGTCTAAAGAGGGGTGGTCCAAAGCCTGGGGAAAATAGCAGAAACTATGTTTTTTATTTCCATCTTCGCCAGCACTAAATAATGCCCCTCCGTTTTTCAGCATGGTGCTGTCCATCGGATCAGGGTGACTCATTACCTTCAACAGAAGGGTTATGTCTGGGATAGAAGTACCGAAAATACCGATCTGGTCAAAAGAGGAAGCATAAGCAATCAGCCCATAGCGCGATAACCGGCCATAGGATGGCTTCATTCCTATTATACCACAAAAATCCGCGGGTTGTCTCACAGAGCCGCCGGTATCGCTACCCAGGCTGGCCATACACAATCCGGCCTGCACAGCTACTGCACTGCCGCCGGAAGATCCGCCGGGAACTTTTTGATGGTCCAGGTCATTCAATACTTTACCAAAGGCTGAATTTTCGTTGGTACTGCCCATTGCGAATTCATCGCAATTGCAATTACCGATGATGATTGCATCCTCGTCCAGTAAGTGCTGAAGTGCGGTGGCAGTATACAGCGATTCGAATCCTTTCAAAATATTGGATGCAGCAGAAACGCGGTGGCCTTTATAGCAGATAACGTCCTTAATGGCAATCACCACACCGTGCAAACTTCTCATAGGCTTTCCGGAAACTCTTTCTTTATCAAGGGAGGCAGCTTTGGCAAGGGACTCCTCTGCATATACTTCGATGAAGGCATTCAGGACCTGTTTTTTTTCAATTTCGTCCAGGTAATGTTGTACAGCCTCCATGCAGGAAGTTTCGCCCTGTTGCAACGTGCTGTGATAATGCGCTATACCGTTAAATGAAAACATCAGGCAGTGGAATAGGTAAATAAAAGAAGCCGAAGGATGTAGCCCAGCTCCCCTTGTAACAACGGGATATGTGCAACACACTTCGGCAAAAACAGTTTAAAAATATTTTTATTGAGCAGTTTCCTGTTTAGGAGCAGGCTTCTCTTTCATTCCTTCCTCAATCTCTGATTTTACAGTCGTTTTTGCATCGTTGAATTCACGAATTCCTTTTCCAATACCTCTCATCAGTTCAGGAATCTTCCTTCCTCCAAACAATAATAAAACGATCAGAATAATAAAGATCCACTCACTTCCACCGGGAAATGAGAATAAAAATATTGTGTTCATGAAATTGACTAACATAACTGGTAATTTATCCTGTAAAGATATAAGTTTTCGGTTAACATTAGTTTTAGTTCCTGAACGGGCTTGGCAATTTTATGAAAGGATTAATACGGGCGTTGGGGAAATCATCTTAGGTACCGGCCACATTTGGCTTTGCCATTGGCAGCTTCAAAAGGTGAGATGCCCCGGGCGCATGAACTACAAAGGTGGACTGCTGATAACATTACAGCAATGATTAGAAAAAAGAACATTACATTCCGTCTCATGGTGAAGAGGTTTACTTGTGAAAAAATTGGTAAGCGTAAACTTGGAGGAGACTCTTCAGAGGTATTGTAATGCGAAGCCAAAAATAGGGAAAACAATGGGATTTGCAACCCTATGCCCATGAAAAAAGCGAATAGTTTGCACTATTCGCTGATATTCAATGAGTTTAAATTTAAAATAAATTCTAAGCCTTCTTAGCCACTGCCATTCTTTTTTCCTTGATACGGGCACTTTTACCGCTTCTTTCTCTTAAGAAATACAGTTTTGCACGGCGTACACGGCCAACCTTATTCAAAACAATGCTCTCAATATTCGGAGAATAAATCGGGAATAAACGTTCAACACCTACGCCATCACTGATCTTACGTACTGTGAATGAAGCGGTTGCTCCTGAACCCTGGCGTTTGATAACCACACCCTTAAAACTCTGGATACGCTCTTTAGTGCCCTCCAGGATCTTATAATTAACGGTAATATTATCACCTGCTTTAAATGTCGGGAGCGTTGGAATGGTTGTCAACTGCTCATGAACAAAATCAATTGCGTTCATATATTTTTATTTTTCGGAGGGCGAAGGTAAGGAAAAGTTCTAAGTTTAAAGTTTAATGAGCAAAGTTTTTTATAAAATAAGCAATTGACAATGGGCAATATGCAACAGGCCTCCAAATTTCGAGACCATTTGCTTATTGCCCATTGCCTGTTATCAATTTACAGTATTACTATCGTGCGATATTGATAGCCCTTTTTTCCCGAATCACGGTTACTTTGATCTGTCCCGGGAAGGTCATTTCCGTTTGTATTTTCTGGGCTATCTCGAAACTTAATTTATCACTATCAGCATCCGATACCTTGTCTGCCTCCACGATCACTCTCAATTCCCTTCCAGCCTGGATAGCATAAGCTTTTTCTACGCCATTGTAGGCCAGTGCCATATTTTCCAGGTCTTTTATACGCTGGATGTATTGCTGCATGATCTCCCTGCGGGCACCAGGCCTTGCACCACTGATGGCATCACAAGCCTGTATAATAGGAGAGATCACGTATTGCATTTCCATCTCATCATGGTGGGCACCAATTGCATTTACCACGGCCGGATTTTCGCCATATTTTTCTGCCAGTTTTGCACCTAATAATGCATGGCTTAATTCTGTTTCTTCATCAGGCACTTTACCAATATCGTGCAAAAGGCCGGCTCTTTTGGCCAGTTTTGGATTCATACCCAGTTCGGAGGCCATGATACCACAAAGGTTTGCAGTTTCACGGCTGTGCATCAGGAGGTTCTGACCATACGAAGAGCGGAAACGCATCCGGCCGACCATCCTGATTAATTCTTTATGTAAGCCATGAATACCCAATTCTATTACAGTTCTCTCACCAATGTCCATAACCTGGTCATCCAGCTGGCGTTTTGTTTTTTCCACTACTTCTTCAATTCGTGCGGGGTGAATCCGGCCATCAGCCACCAGGCGCTGTAAAGATAATCGGGCAATCTCCCGTCGAAGCGGATCAAATGATGATAATACAATTGCTTCAGGAGTATCATCTACAATAAGGTCTACACCGGTAGCCGCTTCAATGGCACGGATGTTTCGACCTTCGCGTCCGATAATGGACCCTTTTATCTCGTCACTTTCCAGGTTAAAAACGGTAATGGAGTTTTCTATAGCAGTTTCCGCAGCAGTGCGCTGGATGGTTTGAATTACAATTTTGCGGGCTTCTTTCCCCGCTTTCGTTTTGGCTTCCTCAATAATTTCCTGCTGAAGGGTAAGTGCCTTACTATGCGCTTCCTGCTTCAGGCTTTCTATTAGTTGGGCTTTTGCATCCTCTGCAGACAGGCCAGCAACTTTTTCCAGCCGCCGGATATGTTCTTCCTGGTGTTTTTCCAGTTCTGTTCTTTTGATATTCACCACTTCGATCTGGCGGTTCAAAGTTTCCTTAATTGCCTCATTTTCTTTGAGTTGCTTTTCGAGGTTACCCTCTTTAGCATTCAGTCCCTGCTCTTTTTGTTTGATCCTGTTCTCACCTTCATTGATTTTTTGAGTCCGTTGAAGAACATCTCTTTCATGGTCTGCCCTCATCTGAACAAACTTCTCTTTAGCTTCTAATTCTTTTTCTTTTTTTAAAGTTTCTGCCTTTAACTGGCCTTCTGCAACGATTTTTTGCGCCTGTATCTCCGCTTCCTGTATTTTCTGTGCGGTGTTTTTTGCAAAGATGACTTTACCCAGGATGAGACCGATTATTAATGCGGCCGCACCTATGATGATGGAAAGTATATCCATTAGTGGTTAATGTTTTAAGCTGATTCACAATATTGTATGCCCTATCTGTACTCATAATTGATTGAGAAAGATGGTTAGCGAGCGAAGATAAGAATTTTGTCTTTCAAATTTCCAGCAGAAGGGATTAAATGCAGGTATACGGAAAGATAAGTCGGCAATCAAAGGAATTTATCCAGCTGGTCCTCCAGTTTCCTGAGGCCCTCGTTTATGATTTCAGTGTTCCCTGAATTCGTTTCGCCTGAGGCTGCTTCGGTGGCATACCAGATAATCACCATAGCAATATAATCCTGCATATCCTTACCGGCAAACTGCGTCTTAAATTCAATGATTTTATCATTGATCACTTTCAGGGTTTTCCGGATCACCTCCTCATCTTTTTGCAGCGCCTTAATACGGTAGGTTCGGTCACCAATAACAATATTTACGGGGATTAATTCAGGAGTCATATTTTACCGGCTTAGGAGTGAAATACACTGGTCTATATTTTTTACATATTGGCTGATCCGTTGTTCCAGTTCTTTTTTATCCTTTCGATCCATTGTTGTTACCGAGGCCTTCAGGATGAGATTCTGCTGTTGGTAATCCTCCAGTTGCTCTTTTGCCAACTTTTGCGCCTCCAGTAAGCCGGCAATCCGCTGCTGCTGCCGGCCATTTTCTTTCAGCAGCTGGTCGTATTGTTTCAGTAGCAACTGAAGCTTATTGTTAATACCGGCGATATGTTCGTTTATTTCCAATCAGCTTTTTTTATACAGGCGATCTTATAATTACAACTATTTCCTTATCTCGGCCTGCAAGTTTTTTTCGAAGGCCGAAACCAGGTTGTTCATTATGTCATCAATTTCCTTGTCTGTAAGCGTTTTGTTGCTGTCCAGGAAAGTAAAATTCACCGCCATTGATTTTTTCCCTGCACCCAGTTTATCACTTTCAAAAATATCGAACAGCTTTACGGACTGCAGTTGTTGCAGTTTTAATGCCCTCACGGTTTCTTTCAATTGCGAATAGGTCACATTTTTATCCAGTACCAGGGCAAGATCTCTTTGTACTGGCGGAAATTTGCTTACCTCCCGGTAGGTGAAAGCCTTTTTATTGCTCAATTCTTCCACATGGTCCCACAATAAGTCAGCATAAAAAACCGGCTGTTTGATGCCGAATTGTTTCAACATCTTTGCCGGAACGAGGCCCAGCTGGCCGATCGTATTTTTTTTCCATTTGATCGCCGCAGACTGCTCCAGTGTATTATCGCTTTCTTCTTCAAAATTTGCTCCAACTATCCCGCTGGCCATCAATATTTTTTCACAAATGGACTTGAGAAAAAAGTAATCTGCTTTTAGTGGTTGCTGATTCCAGGAAGCCAGCCTTGCATTCCCACTGGCAAACAGGCTGAGGTGTTTTTGTTCTTCATATGTTCCTTGACCGTTCGTAAGATAGGTCTTGCCATTTTCAAAAAGAAGCAGGTCAGCATTTTTCCTGTTGATATTATGAGCGATCACTTCCAGGCCTGTTGGTAACATGGTGGGCCGCATAATATCCAGCTCCACGCTCAGGTTATTCATCATTCTTACCGTAGAATTAAGGGTGGCTTCATCATAATATTGGCTATTGGTAATACTGTTGGTAAATACCTCGTTGAAGCCCAGCCCCGTAAGCTGGTTTGCAATTTTTTCTTTCAGCACATTGCTGTCTGCTAATCCACTGCGGGATGGCGAGATGCTGATGCTGGCAGGGATATCGATATTGTCCAGTCCGTCTATACGCATGATTTCCTCCACGATATCTGCAGGGAGGCTAATATCCGGTTTGCTGAAAGGCACATTTACACGGATTTCGTCCATGCCTTCTTTTAGTATTTCAAAACCAAGGGCCACAAGGATATTCCTGATGGTATCCCCGTGGTAATTTTTACCACTGAGTTTTTTCAGGTAATGGTATTTTAATCCCACTTCAACCGGATTTGCGGGGCTTGGATAAATATCGACGATCTCGCCTTTTATCTTGCCTCCACAGGTCTGCACGATGAGTTCAGCCGCTCTCTTCAGCACGGTGACTGTATTACTGATGTCCACTCCTTTTTCAAAACGCGTAGCCGCATCTGTCCGGAGGCCATGGTGCACCGAAGTTTTACGAATGCTTTGCGGATGGAACCAGGCGCTCTCCAAAAATATATTTTTGGTGCCGGCCGTCACCCCGCTTTTAATGCCTCCATAAACACCGGCAATACACATTCCTTCTTCTGCATTGCAAATAACGAGGTCGGTGGCAGTAAGTTTTCTTTCCTTTTCGTCCAGGGTTGTAAATAAAGTGCCTTCTGGCAGGTTTTTTACAAGGATTGCATTGCCTGTGATCTTATCTGCATCAAACGCATGCAATGGCTGCCCGGATTCGTGCAGGATGAAATTGGTGATGTCTACGATGTTGTTAATGGATTTTATGCCGATAGTCTGCAGTTTTTGTTGCAGCCATTTGGGGCTAGCCGTTACCGTTATACCTGAAATATTCACACCGGAATAACGCTGGCAGGCTGAAAGGTTATCAATCTTTACTTTAACAGGCCCTGGTTTCCCATCCGTTTTAAGGGTGTTTTTATACGGTAAAATGGCGGCACTTCCCTTCTTATCATGATGGCTTAACCAGGCGCAAACATCTTTCGCAACACCCAGGTGGCTCATCGCATCCATGCGGTTAGGGGTAAGTCCGATCTCAAATACAAAGTCGCTGAATGTTTCAAATAAGCTCGCAGCCGGTTGGCCAACAGCTGTATCCGCAGGTAATATAAGGATCCCTTCATGGCTTGTGCCGATGCCAATTTCATCTTCTGCACATATCATCCCATTACTATCTACGCCCCTGATCTTTACTTTTTTTAAAGTAAGGGGTTCGCCTGTCAAAGGGTAAATGGTGGTTCCGGCTTTCGCAAGGATTACCTTTTGCCCCATAGCAGCATTGGGTGCACCGCAAACTACCTGTAGCACTTCAGTGCCTGTATTTACCCTGGTCACTTTCAGTTTATCAGCATCCGGGTGCTGCTCACACGCCACGATCTCGGCTGTGATAAGCCCTTGTAAACCGCCTTTTATACTCTCAAATTTATGAAGGCCCTCCACTTCGAGGCCAATAGCAGTGAGGATTTTGCTTAGCTTTTCGGGTTCAACACGGGTGGGCAGGTATTCACTAAGCCAGTTATAAGAAATAATCATTTAAAGGTTCAATTTTTCGCAACAAAGATAGTTTTTCACCGCTAAACCTGCACCATATAAAACCGGCCATGTTTGCTGAAGCAGAAGCTAAATGTTTGCTGTCAATTTTACAAGTGTGAAAATATTCGGGGTGGTGCACAAAAAGAAAAAAGGCGGGGGCATTTTTGTTGATAAAATAGCCGTAAATTAAATGCAGTTGGGGTATGCTATGTGCATTCATATGTTTATAAAGGGTGAATAAGCTGGCATAACGGGTGTATTATAGGTGGATAAACAGCTAAAAAAAGTTAATAACAACTAAATATTAATTTTACATTACTAATTAGCAATTACCTTAGCCGACCCTTAATAATAAAACCCAGGAACAGGCGAATGAGATAATGAATATCCTATTGTATTGCTTCATTATTCGTTTATTGGTTTCTGTTAGGAAGTATACTTTTTTAAACTTTAGAAGCAGGAAAAACAACGATGGAATTTACTAATCTGAACAAGGATAGAAAGGCGAGAAGGAAACCCTCGCTGGACATGGGTGCCATGGTATTTGGAAAAGTGCCTCCACAAGCGAAAGAACTGGAAGAGGCGATCCTTGGTGCCATCATGCTGGAAAAAAGTGCCTTTGATACAGTCGTAGAGATCCTAAAGCCGGAATGTTTTTATGTAGACGCACACCAGCGGATCTATAAAGCTATGCAGGGCCTGGCCATCAAAAGCCTCCCGATCGACATGCTTACGGTGGTAGAAGAATTGAAACTAAGAGAAGAGTTGGAGATGATAGGCGGGCCGTATTACGTAACCAGGCTTACCAATGCTGTTGTGTCTTCTGCCAACATCGACGCGCACTCCCGGATCGTATTACAAAAATTCATACAACGCGAACTGATCCGTATCAGCGGAGAAATAATTGGGGATGCCTACGAAGATAGCACAGACGTGTTTGATTTGTTGGATGGCGCTGAAGGAAAACTTTTTGAGATCACCAATAATCACCTCCGTAAGAATTTCGATGACATTGATTCCGTTTTGGTAAAAACCTTTAACAGGATCGAAGACATGCGGAACAGGCAGGATGATATCACCGGTGTGCCCACCGGATTTCCCACGCTGGATAAGATCACCTATGGCTGGCAGCCGACAGATCTTATCATTCTAGCAGCCCGTCCATCTGTGGGTAAAACAGCTTTCGCATTAAACCTTGCGAGGAGTGCGGCCCTCCATCCCACGAAACCCACCGCGGTAGCATTTTTTAGCCTGGAGATGAGCAGTAGCCAACTGGTGCAGCGGATACTTAGTGCGGAAAGTGAGATATGGCTGGAGAAGATCGCCAGGGGGAAGCTCGAAGAACATGAGATGAAACAACTTTATAAGAGGGGTTTCGACAGGCTGAGTAAAGCGCCTATCTATATCGATGATTCAGCAGCCCTGAATATTTTCGAATTAAGGGCAAAATGCCGCAGGTTGAAGAATAAGCACAACGTTGGTATGATCATCATCGATTACCTGCAATTAATGAGCGGCAGCGCAGACAGGAACAGCAACAGGGAGCAGGAGATCAGTAAGATCTCAAGGGACCTGAAAAGCCTTGCGAAAGAATTACAAGTGCCTATTATTGCCCTTAGCCAGCTGAGCAGGGAAGTAGAAAAAAGGAAAGAAGGTAACAAAATGCCCCAGTTAAGTGATCTGCGGGAATCCGGTGCAATCGAGCAGGATGCCGACCTTGTAATGTTCCTTTATCGCCCGGAATATTATGAAGTGACTACCGATGAATTCGGTGAAAATAATAAAGGGGAAACGCACGTAAAAATTGCAAAACACAGGAATGGCAGTCTCGAAACTGTGAAGCTAAAGGCATTGTTGCATATTCAGAAATTCGTGGAAGAGGAAGGCGGTGACTTTAATACGGGGTTACCTCACGGCGGTGGAAACTGGAAACCGGTTTCAGGAGGCGGGGACGATGGTGCAAGCCTTTATATCCAGAAAGGAAGTAAAATGAATGATGGTGCTTTTGATGAGGATGCACCATTCTAGGAAAAGCCAGGGTTTTAAAATGGAGAATATGAAAAGAGATTTTTTATTCTCCATTTTTTTTATTTGTTAAGTTTGAAGCCACCATGAGATTCCCACTCTTTTATATGCCCGGTTTAACGCAGGAAGTTAACACGGCTACGCTGGATGAAGCTACGAGTAAACATGTGGTACAGGTACTGCGGATGGGGATTGGTAGACAACTGCAGTTAACAAACGGAAAGGGCAGCCTGCACACAGTTGAAATAACGGATGATAACCGTAAACGATGTGCCGTTAAAATGGTATCTACCGTTTCTGTTGATGCGCCTTCGCCACGGATAACGATCGCCATTTCCCCTGTAAAAAATAACAGCCGCTTCGAATGGTTTTTAGAAAAGGCCACAGAGATCGGTGTAACCGGAATTGTACCTGTTATCTGCGAGAGAACAGAAAAACAACAATTAAAATTTGAACGCATGCAGCAGATTCTCATAAGTGCAATGCTCCAGTCACAGCAGACCTGGTTGCCAGAGCTGCAGCAACCTGTTAAGTTTAGAAAATACCTGGGTGAACTCAACCTTGCAGTAACTACGCAAAAGTTTATTGCGCATTGCGAAGATGCAGAAAATAAAAAAATGCTGTCGGAACTAAAAACCGACGAAGCCTCTCACAAGCTGATACTGATTGGCCCGGAAGGAGACTTCACCAGCGCAGAGATAAACTCAGCGCTGGAAACAGGTTTAATTCCCGTTGCATTAGGGCAGACGAGGTTGAGGACCGAAACTGCGGGCATAGTCGCTGCTACTCTCCTAGCAAACTTTTAATGTGCAAGATCATCGCTGTCAGCGCCTCTTCTTGCGTTTTCCAACACCGGCTCATTTAATTCAACAACGCGTTTTTTCTGTTTCTTTTTCATAGTCATGTTCAACAGTTCTACCAGGAAAGAAAACGCCATTCCGAAATAGATATAATTTTTTATCCCAAGTGCGTGTGCTTTTTCAGGCGCCCATCCTTCTATCACCAGGCTAAGCCCGATCATTACAAGGAAGGACAAAGCCAGCATTTTTACTGTTGGGTGTTTATGTACAAATCCTGCAATTTTTGGACTGAATAAAAACATCACCGTCATTGCAATCACCACAGCTGCGATCATGATCTCTAAATGTTTGGCCGTACCACCTGCCGTGATAATGCTGTCAAATGAAAACACCGCATCAATGAGCATGATCTGTGCGATGGCCTGCCCAAGGGATAAGCCGGTTGTATTTTTTGAAGTTGCATTCAGGTCTTCGCCTTCCAGCTTGCCATGAATTTCTTTCACCGATTTATAAATAAGGAACAATCCTCCCAATAACATCACGATGCTGGCCAGGTCAAAACCTTTTCCAAAAAGGGTGAATACCGGCTTACCTTTTTGAGAAAGCAACCAGCTCAGGCCAAGCAGCATTAAACACCGGGAAAGGATACCTGTTATCATCCAGATCCTGCGGGCTTGTTTATGATCTTTAGCCAGCTTAAGCCGGTTCATAATGATACTCACGAAGATCACATTGTCGATACCAAGTACAACTTCCAGTACCACCAGGACTAAAAAGCTAATAAGGCTCTCTGAGGTTAATAAATGTTCCATGCGGCAAAAATAAGGGTTTAGACGAAAAGGTAAAAATTGGCAATAAGTAGGTTGCAATAGACAAAAGATTTTCAGGTATTAATAACATTTGGCAATTGTCAATTGGTCATCTGATTACCTTACAAATCTTTCTCACTATCATGGGGCCTTCATAAATAAAACCAGTCCAAACCTGCACAAGGGTGGCGCCTGCATTAAATTTTTCGACTGCATCTTTCCCTGTGAAGATTCCGCCACTTGCGATGATCGGTATCTGCCCCCCGGTTTTTTGATAGATATACCGAGTGACTTCTGTGCTCCTTTGTTGCACAGGACGCCCGCTAAGGCCCCCCGCGCCAATGCCTGTAATAACATTTGCAGGCGTTACAAGCCGATCCCTGGATATGGTTGTATTGCAGGCAACAAGGCCATCCAGTTTTATTTCCATAGCAAGTGAAATAACATCGTCAATCTGTGTGTCTGAAAGGTCCGGAGCGATCTTAAGCAATACTGGTTTGCGGGTCTCCAGCAGTTTGTTTTCATTTTCCAGGGCAGCGAATATTATCCGTAGTGATTCTTTCTCCTGCAGTTCCCGCAGGCCCGGGGTGTTGGGGCTGCTCACATTCACAACGAAGTAGTCCACATAGTGATGAAGGGCTTTAAAACAGGTCACATAATCCTTCCAGGCATCCTCATTCGGCGTTACCTTGTTCTTGCCGATATTTCCCCCGATAATTAATTTGTTTTTTAGTTTTTCGCCCGGTGTTTTTCGCCAGTTTTTTAATCTTTCAGCTATAATTGCTGCACCATCATTGTTAAATCCCATTCGGTTCAACAGGGCTTTATCAGCAGGCAACCTGAACAATCTTGGTTTTTCATTTCCTTCCTGCGCAAGCGGGGTCACCGTGCCGATTTCCACAAACCCAAAGCCCAGCATCTCTAACTCATCCAGGTAACTTGCATTTTTATCAAAACCAGCACCCAGTCCTACCTTATTCGGAAATCGCAGGTTAAATAGTAAGACACCTGTGGAATCTCCCGCGTTGTAATGCCTTGTAATTGCCATTTTGATGAAATCTATTTTGCACAGCCTCTTTAGTGCATTCATGGAAAAATAATGCACTTTTTCAGCATCAAAAAGGAACAGGATAGAACGTATCAGTTTATACATATTGGGCGCAAAAGTAACACAGGCATTTTAGTTTTTTGCTTTGCAATGGAAATTATAACTTTGACCTATAAAGTTGCATAAACAACTAATTAGGTTGGCAAATAAGCGAATAAGTGAGTGAATATGTGAATTTACCACGTTCTCATTAACCAATTGACTTATTCACCCATTGATTCCTCACAATAAAAAAAATACCATGCAGGAAGCATACATAGTTGCAGGATATCGCACAGCGATTGCGAAAAGTAAAAAAGGAGGATTCCGGTTTACACGGCCAGACGATCTGGCTATTGATGTGATTAAAGGTTTATTGGCGTCCGTGCCACAGCTGGACCCTTTAAGGGTGGATGATGTGATTGTGGGTAATGCTGTACCGGAGGCCGAACAAGGGCTGCAGGTGGCCAGGATCATAGCCGCTAAAGCTGTTGGTTTTAGCGCGCCTGGCATTACCATTAACCGGTATTGTGCGAGCGGCCTGGAAAGTATTGCATTGGCCACGGCCAAGATCAGGACAGGCATGGCTGAATGTATTATCGCTGGCGGAACTGAAAGCATGAGCCTTGTGCCCACAGCAGGATGGAAAACAGTGCCAGCCTATTCTATCGCCAAAGACGAACCTGATTATTATTTAAGTATGGGCCTTACCGCAGAGGCAGTTGCAAAGGAATACAATGTGAGCAGGGAAGACCAGGACCTGTTTAGTTACAACAGTCATGTAAAGGCTGCTACTGCCATCAAAGAAGGCTATTTCAAAACTGGTATCCTGCCGATCAATGTCGAGCATGTTTACCTGGATGATAAAGGAAAAAAGAAAACAAAAACTTACGTGGTAGATACGGATGAAGGTGTGCGTACGGATACGACGCCAGAGGGCCTCGCGAAATTAAAACCTGCATTTGCGATGGGCGGAACCGTGACGGCGGGCAACTCTTCCCAAACCAGCGACGGAGCTGCTTTCGTGATCGTAATGAGCGAACGTATGATTAACGAGCTGGGCCTCAAACCCATTGCGCGGCTCGTGAATGCGGCAAGTGCGGGTGTGCATCCCCGCATCATGGGTATTGGCCCGGTAGAGGCGGTACCAAAAGTTTTAAAGCAGGCTGGGATGAGTTTGGCAGACATCGACCTGATAGAATTGAATGAAGCATTTGCATCCCAGTCCCTGGCGGTTATTCGCGAGCTTAGCCTCGATCCTTCGATCGTAAATATTAATGGCGGGGCAATTGCATTAGGGCATCCATTAGGATGCACGGGTTGCAAACTCACCATACAACTGGTGAATGATATGAAGCGATTGAATAAAAAATATGGTATCGTGACTGCTTGCGTTGGAGGGGGGCAAGGTATTGCAGGTATTATAGAAAATATAGATTAACTCATAACGACAAGGAAGAAAAAAGCCCTCCAAATTTGGAGGGCTTTTTAGTAGTTATAGTTTTATCTCTTCGTCGCTGTCATCAAAAAACCTGAATTCGGTCAGGTGATAACTGCTGTTCACTTTCACTTTTATTTTCTGTTTGTACTTCCAACTCCATTTCATCCTCCTGCTTGGGAAGCCCGAAGTGAGGTAAGTATATACGATCGGGTGAACTTCGATGGTTAGCCCCTTATGTTTTTGCATAATGAGGTAGCTTAAGTTCTTTGCTATTTCATCTTCCAGGATCAATGTACTGGAAATTTTTCCGGTACCCTGGCAGCTTGGACAAACCTCGCTGGTGTTTATATTCATTTCCGGCTTCATACGCTGGCGCGTAATCTGCATCAGGCCGAATTTAGTAATTGGCAATACCGCATGTTTGGCCCGGTCCGGGCGCATGAACTGGTCCATGGCATCCGCCAATTTTTTCTTGTTCTCTATTAGCTTCATGTCAATGAAGTCCACTACGATGATACCACCCAGGTCACGCAACCTTAATTGCCGGGCAATTTCTTCTGCGGCTTCCAGGTTTGTTTCCAGGGCATTTTGTTCCTGGTTATTGCTTACGCTTTTGTAACCACTGTTCACATCTATCACGTGCAGGGCTTCGGTATGTTCTACAATGAGGTATGCACCACTCGGAAGGTTAACCGTCTTGCCAAAAGCTGCTTTCACTTGTTTGGTTATGCCGAAATTGTCGAAAATGGGTAAACCATTGTTATAGTAGCTAACGATATCTGCTTTATCGGGTGCAATGCGCTGGATATATACTTTAGTATCAGCAAAGATGTTTTTATCATTTACCACTATCCGGTTGAAATCCGCATTCAGCAGGTCCCTAAGGATACTATTCGCTTTCCCTTGCTCACTCAGGATCTTCGCCGGAGCTACCGCCCCCTTCAGGTTGTCTTGCATCGTCTTCCAGGTAGCCACAAGGCTCAGCAGGTCTTCGTGAAGTTCCGCGGTGTGTTTTCCCTCCGCTGCAGTGCGCACGATGACACCGAGATTTTTCGGTTTGATGGCCTCTATGATCTTTTGTAATCTTTTTCTTTCTTCCGAAGAATGAATTTTGCGGGAGACGGCTACGATATCATTGAATGGAGTAACTACCACGAACCTCCCCGGGAGCGAGAGTTCACAGCTTAACCTGGGGCCCTTGGCCGCGATCGGTTCTTTAAGTATCTGTACGAGGATGTTAGGACGGCCACTGAGTACCTCAGTTATCTTGCCGGTTTTAATAATTTCCGGCTCTACCTTAAATTTACCAAAATCAAGCCCTCCGGGCGATTGATCGTTGACTGCAAGATTGGTAAACTTAAGTATAGACCTGACATAAGGGCTCAGATCTGTATAATGGAGGAATGCGTCTTTTTCAAAGCCAACTTCTACGAAGGCAGCATTTAATCCCGGGATAAGTTTTTTTACTTTTCCCAGGTAAAGGTCACCTACTGCAAAGTTAGCATCTGCTTTCTCGCTATGTAGCTCCACCAGTTTCTTATCCTCCAACAGGGCGATTTCTACACCCTGCGGCAGTGCATTAATAATAAGTTCCTTGGTCAAAGTGTAAAAAGTTTTCTGAAATCCGTGTCATGTAGGTAAAACATAAACGGCATGGTATAACAAACCTTTAGCCGTCATACACATGCATATAGATGTAGGTGCCCCGATATCCATCGGGGCACCAGTGATAAAAAGAAATTATTTCTTCTTATGACGGTTCTTTCTTAAACGCTTCTTACGCTTGTGAGTTGCAATTTTATGACGTTTTCTTTTTTTACCACAAGGCATAATAATTCTTTTTTGTTTTGAATAATAAATTTAAAATATGTTGTTCTTCGAACTTTATTTTACCGGAGCAAACTGATTCGCTCTTCCACCTGTTTGGAATAAGCAGGATCATTCACCAATCTTTTACTTACGTTATACCACTTCACAGCTTCCTGCTTATCACCTTTGGCAGCGTAGGTATCAGCTAAAAATGCAATGGCTTCCAGGTTGTTGGGTTCAGCCGCGATCACTTGTAAAAAACGTTCAATTGCCTTATCATGCTGTCCTGAAACAAACCCGCCAACACCCAGCACAAATTGTGCTTTCATATTCGTAGAGTCCTGGCGCACCACTGATAATAATTCCTGTATCCCCTTCATGGTCTGTTGCGGATCTCCACTACGGCCCTTGCCGAAGACGTAACAACTACCAAGGCCAATTTTTAAGTCCGCGTTTCCCGGATTCAGCAATAAGGCTTTCTCAAATAACTCAATAGCGAGACCTGTTTCCCAGTTCAATTTAGCCTCCTCATGCTCTGACCGGAGGTTCTCTAAAAATAATTGGGCTGCGAAGGTGAGGTTTTTTTCTGAATTATCCAACTTAGCGGACTGGTAAATGTAATATGCGTACGGTTCAAATCCTTTTACGCTGTCTCTCCAGAAGCTTGCAAGTGAATTAAGAGATTGAATTTTTTGCGCAGGAACATCTCCCCGCGTGATGTTATTTTCAAGCTTTGATACATAAAGTGCCTGGGCGGGAGGAAGCCCGGCTTTACTGCTGTCAATAAAGTCTTCGATGTTAAAAGCCTGTTGTGTTGAGGTAACCTCAGCTACCGGTGCACTTTTCTTTGGCTCCGTGGTCCTGCCGAATTTAAAAATAAGTAAAGTAAGTGCTAACCCGCTAATGGCTAAAATGATAGGTTTTTTCACTTCAAAAATATCAGGCCGGTGTTTTTTCCGGCCGGGCGCAAAGTTACACTAACCTTCGTTCTCATCTTCCAATTTCGGGATTTCTTTTATGTGAGCCGATGTTTTGATCTCCTGTACAAACTCTTTAGCAGGCTTAAATGCAGGGATAAAATGTTCAGGGATGGAGACTGCCACGTTTTTTTTAATGTTTCTACCAATTTTTGCAGCGCGCTTCTTGATGATAAAGCTGCCAAATCCCCTGATATAAAGGTTTTCCCCATTTGCTAATGTAGATTTTACCTCTTTAAACATGTTTTCCAGAGTTACCAAAACATCTACTTTTGGAATTCCTGTTTTATCAGAAATTCTACCAATCAGGTCTGCTTTTCTCATATAATAAAATTTAGATGGTTAAATTAAGATTTTTTTTGTGAAAATACAAAACAAGATAATGATAATCAATAGGTTTGCACAGTACCAGGGGACATATTTATGAAAAGATCAAATAATGCAGTTTTTTTTAACAATTTACTCCTGGAGTGGCATACGGAGCACAATAAAAGAACCATGCCCTGGAAAGGCGAAAAAGACCCCTACAAGATATGGTTAAGTGAAATTATTCTCCAGCAAACCCGCGTGGACCAGGGGTTGGATTATTACCTGAATTTCATAAAAAGATTTCCTACGGTACATAAACTTGCACAGGCAAAGGATGACGATGTCTTTAAAATGTGGGAAGGCCTGGGCTACTATAGCCGTTGCAAAAATTTAATTGCCACAGCCCGTTACATCAGTGTTTCACTTCTCGGCATTTTTCCTGCAACTTACGAAGAGATTATCCGGCTCCGGGGTGTGGGTCCATATACTGCGTCTGCAATTGCTTCTTTCGCCTTCGATCTGCCATACGCCGTCGTAGATGGAAATGTGAACAGGGTAATTGCCAGGTATTTTGGCATTCACATGCCGGTAGATACCACGGAAGGTAAAAAGAAATTTTCTGCACTGGCACTCTCACTCCTGGATAAGAAAAATCCTGCTTTGTATAACCAGGCTATCATGGACTTTGGCGCAACAGTTTGCAAGCCACAATTGCCCCTTTGCGGACAGTGTTTCCTGGCAGTAAGTTGTAAGGCTTACAATGAAAATACAATAGATATACTGCCGGTAAAGGAAAAAAAAATAAAAAGGAAACACCGGTTTTTCTATTACCTGGTCCTGGAAAAAGCCGGTTATTTACTGGTGCGGAAAAGAACCACGAAAGATATCTGGCAGAACCTGCATGAATTTTTTCTAATAGAGAACACGTCACGAATTGATCCTGCGGAAATATTAAATTCCGAAGTTGGTAAAGCAATAATAAGCCCACCCTGCGAGGTTGCAGAAATTACAGATTTTTTAAAGCAGGCCCTTACACACCAGGATGTTCATGGATGCTTCATCCATGTTCGAGTCACCGGGGAATACACGCCTGCAGGGTACGAATTTTTAAGTAAAAATGCCGTGAGGCGGCTCGCGTTTCCAAAATTGCTGAACGATTACCTTGTTGGCAAGGGATGGCGAAAAAAAGTAAGCTCCGTTCATAAACCAGGGGTGGGTTTGACTGATTAAAATAGTATCTTTAATTTGTTACAAAGGCAATAGGAACCAATCATCTAATACTTAATACAACCATAATATGAGAGGTGTAAACAGGGTGATGCTGATAGGAAACCTTGGAAAGGATCCGGATATACAATTCCTGGAAGGGAATATAGGGGTTGCAAAATTTTCATTGGCTACAACCGAAACATATAAAGACAGGAGCGGCAAACTTATTTCACAAACAGAATGGCATACGGTTGTTCTTTGGAGGGGTCTGGCAGAACTTGCCCAAAAATACCTCCATCGGGGTAGCCTGGTATACATCGAGGGGCGCCTGAAAACACGGAGCTGGGAGGATAAGGAGGGAAATAAAAAATTTGCTACGGAGGTTGTGGGCGATAACCTGATCATGCTGGACAAAAGAAGTGATGGCACACAGCCCGCTCATGGTTTGGAAACACCGGAAAACCTTGGTCATACCGAAGGGGATATTCCCCCTGCCCCTGAAGAGAGAGGGGATGAACGGCTGCCTTTTTAAAAACACAGCAATATAACCCTGCCGTGAACATACACGGAAACTTCTCATTAAAACAAACAATTTTGGACTATCATTCGGTATTGGACTTATCAGGCTTTATTAGTTTCAGCTTACTGTCAGTTCTGACCCCTGCCGCTACCATCCTGCTTTGCTTTATAGCAGCTGTATTATACCTGCTTTCTTTCCTTATAGCAGGGAGTGAGGTAGCCTTTTTCTCCCTCACGGTTAAGGATATCAACAGCCTGAAAACCAAACAACACCCCTCATTCAGAAGGGTAGTTTCTCTATTGGAACAACCCAAAACTTTACTGGCATCGATGCTCGTTGCCAACGTGGTTGTAAATCTTGGCGCCATCCTTATCACGAACTTCCTTATGGACCAGTGGCTTTCCGAGGTTATCCTGTCGCCTGGAATTATTTTGCTTATAAAAATCGCTGCAATCTCTTTGTTCCTGGTACTTTTTGCAGAAGTACTACCCAAGGTATGGGCTGCACACCACCGCGTATGGTTTGCCACATCCTCCTCGCTGATCCTGGACATTTTCAACACTTTATTTTACAGGCTTAGCAAACGAATTGTTGGACTCACAGAAAATATTCACAAAAAACTGGGTCCCGACAATTCGGCTGCAACGGATAACAGCAACCTGGATTATGCCATTGACCTCTTGCCCGATCATGAAGCGTCGGTGGAAGAAAAACAGATATTAAAGGGCATCAGGAAATTTGGAGGCATAGAAGTGAAGCAGGTAATGAGGACCCGGATGGATGTAAGCGGTATTGATCACAACAGCAATTTTGCGGATATTATTAAAAAGGTGGAAGACCTGAATTATTCGCGGCTTCCTGTTTACCGCGGAAACCTGGACGATATTTTTGGTATGTTGCACACCAAAGACCTTTTACCGCATTTGCACGAGCCTGCAGATTTTCAATGGCATTTTCTTGTACGCAGCCCTTACTTCGTGCATGAACAGAAGATGATAGAAGACCTCTTGCAGGAGTTCCGTATTAAAAGAATACACTTTGCTATCGTGGTAGATGAATTTGGCGGCACATCCGGTATTGTTTCCCTGGAGGATATCATGGAGGAAATCATTGGGGAAATAAAAGATGAGTTTGATGATGAAGAAAGTGTGAACAAAAAAATTGATGATTACAACTATATTTTCGAGGGGAGACTAATGATCAATGATGCGTGCAAAGCAATGAACCTTCCCATAGACACTTTTGATGTGCTAAGGGGAGACAGTGATTCTGTGGCAGGGCTCCTGCTGGAAATCGCAGGGGAATTCCCGCAGGAAAATAGCCAGCTGACGAGTGGTGATTTCACATTTGTACCCTTGGAAATTAATAAGAACAGGATCGACAAGGTGAAAATAATTATTCAGCAAAAAAAACAGGAGGAAGTTTAAGAAATGAAAATTCCGATGCGGGTGGTTTTAACTTTTTTATTGGGATCAGTTATTTCATTTACCGCATGCAACAGCAACTATACTTCCCGCAAGAAAGGGTATTTCAAGATAGATTTTCCTGAACGGGCGTATGTGTTATTTGATGACCCATCTTTCCCCTATCGTTTTGAATACCCTGCGTACGCAAAGATCGTAACAGACAGTACTTATTTTGACAGCAACCCGGAAAATCCTTATTGGAGAAATGTTGATTTCCCACAGTTTAATGCCCGGATATTTTTGAGCTATAAGAACATTGGTGGCAATGCGCTGTACAAAATAAAACAGCCAGACGGATCCTACAGGGATTCACTCGGAATCAACCAGTTTGATAAAATGGTGAATGATGCTTTTAATCTTACTAATAAGAACGAAGCGGTAGCCACGTCTATTAAAGACAGCGTGTTCACCACTTCAAATGGCGTTACCGGCGTTTACTTCAAGGTAGGAGGGAATGCTGCAACTGCAAAACAATTTTTTATGAGCGATACCAGCAGGCATTTTATAAGGGGTGCCTTGTATTTTGATACTACGCCAAATGCTGATTCGCTGAAACCTGTACAGGATTTTTTGCAGGCTGACATCGACCACCTGATCAATACCTTCCGTTGGAGAAATAATTAACTTCCCTACCCTTGTTTTAACTGCTTTCTTTGCAGGACTTAATCGTATTTTTGCAGCTATGATAGCTATTGATAATGTATTGGTAAGCGATGAACTCATTAAGGAGGCTTTCGTATGTGACCTGCATGTTTGCAAGGGCGCCTGCTGTGTAGACGGAGATGCCGGTGCGCCGCTTGATAAGAAGGAACTGAAGAAGATCGATGAAGTATATGAATTTGTATTACCCTATCTTGACGATAGAAGCAAGGCAGAATTAGATCGGCAGGGGCGATATGTTTATGACAAAGAGTTCGGCTGGGTGACGCCCACTATCAATGGGGCCATCTGCGTTTATGGCATCCGTGATGAACAGGGTATCGTAAAGTGTGGTATTGAACAGGCTCACCTGGATGGCAAAGTGAACTGGAAAAAGCCGATCAGCTGTCACCTGTTCCCCGTCATTGTCAAGAAGAGCAATGATGGAGAAACGGAGTTTGCAAACTATCAGCCGCGGGAAGATCACTGCCAAGCCGCATGTGCATTAGGTAAAAAATTAAAAGTGCCGGTTTACCAGTTCTTAAAGGAGCCGCTCATCCGGAAGTTTGGTACAGCCTTCTACGAAGCCCTGGACGCGACCGCCAAACATACCAATACAAAGCCAGGTTCGTTATAGTAAAGCTGGTTTTGTTTAACAACCCAAAAACCTGAAAATGAAAGATCTCTTCACGTTGCTTTTTGCCAACAAACGATGCTTCGCTGCTTTAGCCGGCTTGCTAATGATCCTTGGCATTAATTCCTGTTCTGTAAACAAGGCAAAAATTGATAACAATCTCAAAAAATACTTCGATGCAAAAAATGTGGATGGATGTTTTACCATGCTCAACAATACAGATGGCAAGATAGTGGTGTACAATATGAAGTACGACACGATGCGTTTTACACCTGCTTCCACCTTCAAAATTGCCAATGCGCTTATTGGACTGCAAACAGGGATCATCACAAATGACAGCATGGTGATCCGATGGGATAAACAAAAAAGGTCCAATGATGAATGGAATAAGGACCTGGATCTGCGGGAAGCATTTAAAGTGAGCGCAGTTCCATATTTCCAGGAAGTGGTCCGCCGGATTGGCCGGGATACAATGCGCCAGTGGATGGACAGCCTGGCTTATGGTAATAAGAACATGTCCGGCCCGATAGATTCTTTCTGGCTGAACAACCAGTTGAAGATCTCCCCTGACGAGCAACTTGGGCTGATGAAAAAATTATATTTTGACCAGTTGCCATTCCGCAAGTCCGTTCAGCAGAATGTGCGCGACCTCATGCTGCAGGAAAACAATACACTTTATAAATTAAGTTATAAAACAGGCTGGGCCATAGATGAAGAAAAAAACAATATCGGATGGATCACGGGCTGGATCGAAGAAAACCGGCACGTTTATTTCTTTGTTACGTTGGTAAAATCACCGGATCCGGAAATAGATATGAAGTCTGTAAGAATAAATATTACAAAAGATATCTTAAAAGAACTTGGGTTTTTGCAAGGTAAAATGTAAAATGAGTTTTTTGTTTCACCAAGCCCTGGTTTATTAAAAATAGCATCTCCAGTTCCTATGCCACAATTTCAATACATCCAGTTACTCCTGTTGTTGGTACTTGTGCCCCTCGTCACTTTCATGTACCTGGCTGCCCGAAAAAAGAAGAAAAGAACAATCAAGAAGATCGGGGATCCCGAATTGGTGGCGCAGCTGATGGGTAAATACAATAACCGGGGTTTTTTCCAAAAGTTTTTGCTGGCTGCATTTGCACTTGCTTTGCTTGTGCTGGCATTGGCAAATCTAAGAATCCCCAAAGGCAGCGAGAAAATAAGCCGCAATGGCATCGACGTAATGATTGCGATTGATGTGAGCAAGAGTATGCTGGCGCAAGATATTAAACCAACCCGGCTGGATAGGGCGAAGCAACTGCTAAGCCGCCTCATCGACAAACTAGCCAACGACCGGGTGGGCATCGTGATATTTGCCGGGAAAGCATACCTCCAGATGCCCCTGACCGGTGATCACGCAGCTGCCAAAATGTATCTTTCTTCCGCCGGCACTGAGTCTGTGCCTACCCAGGGCACCGTGATAGGAGACGCACTGAAAATGTGTTACGCCTCCTTTAACACAAAAGAAAAGAAATATAAAGCGGTATTACTTTTAAGTGATGGGGAAGATCATGATGAAGGGGCACTTAAAATTGCTGCACAGATGGCGGCTGAAGGGGTTGTGATCAACACCATCGGCATAGGTTCGCTCGAAGGAGCACCTATTATGGACCCGGCTACGGGGCAAATGAAAACGGATGCCGCAGGAAATACAGTTATTTCAAGGCTCAACCAGGAAGAGCTGAAGGCTATTGCGGAAAAAGGCAATGGCGTTTATATGTTATATAGCAATACTGAAGAAGTGGCTTCCAATATTGCGGCCCAGTTGGCCACAATGGACCAAAGAGCTGTTAAGGATGACTCACTGGTAAACTATCAGAGTTATTATCAATGGTTTTTGGCATTTGCATTGTTAGTATTGGTATTAGAATTATTTATCAGAGAAATGAAAAGAAATAAAGCCCTTAAATTAAAAGCCGCCACTGCAGTACTCCTTTTGTGTTTTAGCTGGCCCGCGATAGCACAAACTGACAAAGCGATCATCAAGGAAGGAAATGTAGCCTATGCGCGAAAAGATTATCCTGCTGCTGCAGACCAGTATGGGAAGGTAGCTCAGAAAAATCCCGAAAACACCACCGCTCAATACAACCTTGGCAACGCGCTCTATAAAAGTGAAAAAACAGAAGAAGCAATCGGTGCATACGACAAATCTATCGCCCGTATGGAGAAACCGGTTGAAAAAAGCAATGCCTGGTATAATAAGGGCGTGGTACTTCACAATGATAAAAAGCTGCCGGAATGTATCGCCGCATACAAAAATGCGTTGAAACTGGATCCTGATAACGAAGATGCCCGTCAAAACCTGCAGAAGGCATTGCAACAGCAGAAGGAAGAGGAAAAGAAAGAGAATAAAGACGAAGACCAGGATAAAAAAGAAAATAAGAATGAACAGTCAGAACCCAAGCCCAAACCATCCCGCATAACCAAAAAAGATGCGGAAGAAAAACTGAAAGCCCTGATGCAGAAAGAAAAGAACCTGCAGGATAAGTTACATAAAGTGAATGAGGCAGGGGGCAACAAGCCAGAGAAGGACTGGTAAAACGCCTGCTGTATTTTCCCCTTTTTCAGGCGGGTTTCAGATACAGAACCTCTTAGCTGTACGCGGTTGCCAGGTGTTACTTACCTTTGCACTGTAAATTAATTTTCTTTTTCAGCTATGCAAATTTATACAGAATCACTCACCGGATACAGGCGCCTGAAGACACGTGAAGTTAAGATCGGGGATCTATTGCTGGGTTCTGGCCATCCTATCAGGGTGCAGACTATGACCACCACAGACAGCATGGACACCATGGCCACAGTGGACCAATGCATCCGCTGTATCGATGCGGGGGCTGAGATGGTACGCATAACGGCGCCCTCCAAAAACGAGGCAGAGAACCTTGCAGTTATCAAAGAAGAATTATCAAAAAGAGGGTATACCACCCCATTGGTGGCAGATATACATTTCACTCCCAATGCTGCCGAGATCGCTGCCCGTATCGTTCAAAAGGTGAGGGTTAACCCGGGTAATTACGTGGATAAAAAGAAATTTGAACAGATCGAATACAGTGATGGTGAATATGCAGAGGAAATTGAAAGGATCCGGGAAAGATTTACGCCACTGGTACTGATTTGCAAAGAATATGGCACGGCCATGAGGATTGGCACCAATCATGGGAGCCTGAGTGACAGGATCATGAGCCGCTATGGAGACACTGCCAATGGCATGGTGGAGAGTGCAATGGAGTTTCTCCGTATTGCACGTAGCCTGGACTACCATAATATTGTGCTGAGCATGAAAAGCAGCAACCCATTGGTGATGGTGCAGGCCTATAGGCTCCTGATAAATCATATGATTACGGAATTCGGAGAATGCTACCCGCTACACCTCGGCGTTACAGAAGCAGGGGACGGGGAAGATGGCAGGATTAAATCCGCCATCGGTATAGGCAGCCTCCTTGAAGATGGTATCGGGGATACGATAAGGGTAAGCCTTACTGAAGATCCCGAATTTGAGATTCCGGTATGCATGGATCTTGTCAAACGTTACAAAGAGTCTGAGGAGAATGATGTTGACGTACCACCAGAAACGACTTCACCCCAGTTATCTTATTCTCCCTTCGGGTATGCCAGGCGGGACACAGTCGCGGTGCTAAACATTGGCGCCAAAAATGTGCCTGTTGTGATCGCTGATTTTATGCTGGCTGATAAAATTACCCAAGCAGGCCTGCAGGCTGTTGGTTACACCTATAATGAACAAACAGATAAGTGGACTATCGCTGATGCAGCGGCGGATTATATTTATTCTTCCAATAAACTAGTGAATTTTAACCTTCCGGGCACATTACAGGTTATCTGTGATTATTCCACATGGGTCACGACCGACGAGCCAGCAAAATATTTCCCTCTTTTTGATAAAAATAGTTTTGCTGCTGCTGGTGAAAAATCTCCTGTAGCCAATTTTATTTCTGTGAATGTATCAGATGATAATTCAGAACTCCTGGAACGAATCACCAACGATAAAACAGTGGTGCTTTGTTTGTATGCCAGCGCCCGAAATGCAATGCAACAAAAACGTGCATTTGTTGCGCACCTGATGGGAAAAGGCATCCAATGCCCGGTTATCATCTCCGTGGAAAGTATGCAAACACAAATGGACGAGCAGTTGATCCATTTCTCCGCTACTGCAGGAGGCCTTTTCCTGGATGGTATGGGAGACGGTATCTGGCTAATGAACGATCCGTTAAAAATGGTCAATGGCCAGGTAAGCGGCAGAACCTATCTGCCGGTAATAAATAACCACCAGTTTCTCAATAACACCTCCTTTTCCATTTTGCAGGCGGTGCGAACCAGGATATCGAGGACAGAATATATAAGCTGCCCAAGCTGTGGCCGAACTTTGTTTGACCTTCAGGAGACTACGGCTAAAATAAGAAAAGTAACCAACCACCTTAAGGGACTCAAGATCGCTATCATGGGTTGTATCGTGAATGGTCCCGGCGAAATGGCGGATGCTGATTTTGGTTATGTAGGAAGTGGTCCCGGTAAAATTACTTTATACCGTGGAAAAGAAGTCGTGAAGAAAAACATCCATAGCGAAGTGGCAGTGGAAGAGTTAATTAACTTACTCAAGGAAAGCAATGCCTGGGTAGACGCAGAAGAACCTCCGGGACGATAAGAATATTTTTGTGCTCCAATTAAATAATATGCAAACAGATTTTTTAGTGATCGGTTCCGGGATAGCCGGGCTTACCTATGCCCTGAAAGTAGCACAGGAATGCCCCGAAAAAAAAGTAACCATTCTTACCAAGACCCAAAGTGATGAAACGAATACCAAATATGCCCAGGGCGGCATTGCTGGTGTTATGGACCTGGACCAGGATAGTTTTTCAAAACATATAGAGGATACGTTGATAGCAGGGGATGGCCTCTGCAACCCTGGAGTGGTGGAAATTGTTGTAAAAGAAGGAGTGGAGCGCATCAATGAATTAATAGAGTGGGGAGCAAGATTTGACAAGGAACCGGACGGCGACTATAAACTGGGGAAGGAGGGTGGCCACAGCGAGTACAGGATACTGCATCATAAAGACGTTACAGGCAAGGAGATGGAACGGGCCTTACTGGAGGCGATAAAAAAATGCCCGAATATTACGCTCATCAATCACTGTTTTGTAATTGACCTTATTACGCAGCATCATTTAGGCTACCTGGTGACCAAATCTACGCCGGACATCGATTGTTACGGCGTGTATGTCTTAAATCTTGGAACGCAAAAAGTAGAAAAGATCGTTGCCAATACTACCCTCCTGGCTGCCGGTGGCAACGGACAGGTTTACCGGTCCACCACCAATCCATCGATTGCAACGGGAGATGGCGTAGCAATGTTTTACCGTGCCAAGGGAAGAATTGAGAACATGGAGTTTATCCAGTTCCATCCCACAGCCTTATACGAAGCGGGCATCAGAGGCCATTCTTTTCTTATCACAGAAGCTGTGCGGGGTGATGGCGGAATCTTACGGAACCAGAAAGGGGAAGCCTTTATGGAGAAGTACGACGAAAGGAAAGATCTTGCCCCGAGGGATATTGTGGCGAGGGCCATCGATAACGAAATGAAAATAAATGGTACCGAACATGTGTACCTGGATTGCCGGCATATGGATCAACAGAAATTTATTGAACACTTTCCAAACATACATGCCAAATGCCTCTCAATAGGAATGGATGTTTCACGGGATATGATACCGGTTTCACCCGCGGCGCATTATAGCTGCGGAGGTATAAAAACCGATGAATGGGCCAGAACATCTATTAAAAATCTTTACGCCGCGGGGGAATGCGCAAGCACTGGTCTTCATGGCGCCAACCGGCTGGCGAGCAATTCACTGCTGGAGGCGATGGTATTTGCTCATCGCGCTTACCTGGATGCAGTAAAAAATACCGATAGGAATTTTACACATGTAAATGGTGCTGCAAAGGATGCGGCCTTTCCCGACTGGAACGCAGCAGGTACAACTGCACCGGAGGAAATGATATTGATCACCCAGAGCCTGAAGGAGCTCAAGCTACTAATGAGTGATTATGTGGGCATCGTAAGAAATAATGAACGTTTACACCGTGCAGCCAAGAGGCTGGACCTCCTGCATGAAGAGACCGAAAGTTTATATGAACGAACGGAAGTTTCGCCGCAGCTCTGCGAGCTACGAAACATGATCACCGTGGCTTTCCTGATTGTAAAATGTGCAGAGTTAAGAAAAGAAAGCCGGGGTTTACACTATAATACAGACCACCTGGAAAGGAGTACCATTCTTCAGAACACAATTTTATAATTTAGTGTTACGGCCTGGCGGCGCGGCAGCGGGCTACCGTATTCGCTTTAACTTAAACGATGTATTATATTATTTATCCTTTCCTTTATTGCCTTTCCCTGCTGCCTTTTTTTATTCTCTACCGCATCAGCGATTTTTTCTTTTTTGTCCTTTATTATGTAGCACGCTACCGGAAGAAAGTAGTTTTTAATAACCTAGATATTGCCTTCCCCGAAAAAGACGCCAGGGAAAAAGAAATAATTGCCCGCCGTTTTTACCGTAACCTGGTGGATACTTTTATCGAAACCATCAAACTGCTCAGCATTTCAAGGAAAAATATACAGGAGCGAGCCCGGTTCGATTTTACACAAGTGCAGGCGATGCTGGATAAAGGGAAAAATGTACAACTGCACAGCGGCCACCAGATGAATTGGGAATATGGACACTGGGCAGTGGCCTGGCAGGGGAATGTCCCTTGGGTAGGAGTGTATATGCGCATCAACAATAAAGCATTTAACAGGTTATTTTTTGATCTTCGTAACAAGGGTAACACGGTGCTGGTGGCGGCGCAGGAATTTAAAGCAAGAGCGCATTTGGTTTTCAAAAATCAATACCTGTTGGGTTTACTGGCAGACCAAAACCCGGGAGTGCCGGCCACTGCCTACTGGCTTAATTTTTTTGGACGCCCCACTCCATTTATTACTGGTCCTGACAATGGAGCGCGGAAAAATAACACGTCCGTCTTTTTCGTCAATTTTGTAAAGTTGCGTCGGGGTTATTATCGATTTGACCCAAGATTGGTTGTTGAAAATGGCGAAGAACTGGTTGAAGGCGAACTTACCCTGCTATACAGGGACTTCCTGGAAGAAACGATCCGGCAGGATCCGGCAAACTACCTATGGAGTCACCGCCGGTGGAAATGGAGCTATAAAAAAGAATACCGGGAGAGGTGGATTGACACCACATCTGAACCGGTAGAAAAAAGTGAGGGAACGGATTAAAATTTAAAATTTTGTACGAACTAAAAACGGGCAATAATTGAATACCAAAAACGGGCGGACTAAAAACGTATAAACTATACCTGAAACCAAATAAGTAAATGTTGTTCTCAACCTCTCTACTGATCCAAACCACTTAAACTTCTACAAAGTTGTAGAATAAATGAGAGATAAGCCAGTAGAAAAGACGGGAAAAATACCGTGTTTTAACCCTTTTTGTTCGGAGGAAACCCCTCTGATGTGGCTCATGCAACCAATGTTCCGCAGAAGAAACACAAAAATGCCGTTTGCAGCGGGTTCATCCCTGCAAACGGCTCTCACCTGCCTGCTTCACTGTTGAGTCAATTCAACAGGCTTGTTTCTTTTACTACTTTGATCTTTTCTTCTTCACTGAGCTTCGTCCATCCACCTATTATGTTTCTTAGATTATGAATGCCGTGGCTTTTAAGCAGGGATGCTGCAATCACACTCCGGTACCCACCGGCACAATGTATATAAAGGTTTTGTGTATCATCAAACTGCGCCAGCTCGGCCAGGTCTGTCATCTCGTTCAAAGGGAGGTTCAACGCATCCTTTACATGGCCGTCTCCGAATTCAGCTTCCCGACGTACGTCCACGACCAACAGGTTGGGATCATGCGGGATATCCATCACCAGTTCGTCCGGTTCCACGTTTATAATCATATCTATTTTTTCACCGGCATTTCTCCAGGTTTCAAAACCGCCTTCCAGGTAACCCATCATTTTGTCAAACCCGACCCGGCTGAGCCTTATCACTGTTTCTTCTTCTTTTCCGGCGGGGGTGATCAATACCATGGGTTTATCAAAGGGGAGCAGTGACCCCGCCCATTCTGCAAACCTCCCTTCCAGCCCGATAAAAACCGATCCCGGCACAAAGCCTTCGGTAAACTCAATTGCGGGCCGGGTATCCAGCAGGATTATGTCTTCTTTTATCTTTGTCTTGAAATCTTTAAGGCTGAGTGGAGTAGTGCCCTTCTTTACCAGTTTTTCTATGGCATCATAACCGGTCTGGTTCATTTTTGCATTCACAGAAAAATAACGGGGAGCTACCTCCAGGCCCTGCGTCACCTGCTGTATGAACTGTTCCTGGCTTTGTGGCTGCAGTGCATAATTATTCATCTTTTCCTCTCCGAGGGTGCTATGTTTGGCTGGTCCCATATTTTTCCCACAACTGCTTCCAGGGCCATGCGCAGGATACACAATGATATCATCCGCAAGCGGCATTATTTTCTTTTGCAGGGTTTCATATAGGATGCCGGCCAGTTCTTCGCTGCTTAGGTTACCGCTGCTTAGGTCGGGTCTGCCTACATCACCCACAAATAGAGTATCACCAGTGAATATAGCATGCGGCTTGTCTTTTTCATCTCGCAATAAAAAACAACTGCTTTCCAGTGTATGGCCGGGTGTGTGTAACACTTCGATGGAAATATTACCAAGTTTGAATACCTCGCCATCCTTTGCGTTGTGCACAGGGAAATCGGTGAGCGCTCCAGGGCCGTAAATTATCGGAGCATTTGTTTGGTTGGCAAGGTCTACGTGCCCACTTACAAAATCAGCATGAAAATGAGTCTCGAAGATGTAACGGATCACTGCATTTCTGTCCTTTGCAATGCGTATATATGCATCAATATCCCGCAATGGGTCTATGACTGCAGCCTCTCCCTCACTTTCAATATAGTAGGCTGCCTCGCTTAAGCAATTGGTATAAATTTGTTGAATATACATTCTGTGGTATTTGAACCGTAAAAGTAAAAATAAAAAAGCGGATGCATAACAACCGCTTTTTTACAATTAAATGATCTGAACAGACTTCTACGAAATAAGGTCCTCTACAACGCCCGTGATCTCTTCAATACGCTTATAGTTAACCGTATAATAAATGAATTTTCCGTCACGTTGTGTGGTTACAATTCCTGCTCTTCTAAGTATGGCTAAATGCTGGGATGCAACAGACTGCTCCAAACGCAAACGCACATAAATTTCTGTAACAGTAATCTTTTTTTCCGATTCTATAAGGTTCAGGATTTGCTGTCTTAGTTTGTGATTTAATGCTCTCAATACTAAGGCTGCTTTCTTTAGATTGTGATAGTTAATCTTCAGAGTGTCGGGCGTTTCAATGGCAGATACAGATACCGGCTCATTTGATAGAGTTGCTACCGTCATAGGAAATAAATTTTAAAAATGCTTGAACAATTAGATAATACGCAAATATACGGATGATTAAATATTTATTATTTTTAGGTAATGTTAAAAAGAAGGTTGTTGGTAAAAAAAGTCAGGTGCCTCCGGTGTAAAACTCCTTTAAATACAGGGGTTCGCTGTAGGCGAGATCAGTGAATTGTTGCCGCGTAAACATGTCGAAAGAAAGGGACGCCATTGCAGCGGCCGTATCAAAACTACCTGCAAATAAAGCATTTGCGTCAGAGACAAGGGCCTTCCATTTTAGCGCACCGCTTCCGAAGAACAAGATTTTGTTTTGTAGTAGAACGTCTACAAAAGATTCATCCGATAAAATCATCGCCCGTGCAGGCAAAATTTCTTCCAATACTACATTGTATACGGCGGTAAAAACCTCCATTCTCCTGGCATCAATCATCGGGCACAATAGGGTGACAGGTGCAGGGAGCGTACACTTGTGGTTAAGAGCCGCCCTGGCCATCAACGGAAGCGCACCGATAGTTATAAGTGGCTTTTTTGCTACATAACATAACCCCTTGGCGCTGGCAAGGGCTACCCTTAAACCGGTATAGGAGCCGGGACCATTCACCACAGCAAGGGCATCGAGTTCGTTGACAGTAATTTGGGCTTCCTGCAATATTTTTTGAATAGCAGGTTGGAGGAAAGAGGCATGGTCTTTCTGATCCGGGTTTTGCAGGAGCTGCAGCACCCGGCCATCTTTACTGAGACTAATAGCTGCCTGTGCCGCAGCGGTATCAATATTTAAAATAATACTCATGACTGCCTGGCCTCCTTAAGTAGTGACAGAGCTGGTGAATACAGTTTATCGGAAATGGAAAGTTGCTGCAATAGATCAACAATATTTTTGTGCCCTATTTTTTGTGCCCATTCAAAAGGCCCCTGCGGGTAGTTTGTGCCCAGCTTCATGGCAGTATCTATCTCCTCTGTTGTACTTACTCCTTCTTCCCGGGCATAGTAGGCTTCATTAATGATCATGGAAATGATCCTTGGTGAAATAAACCCTGGCTCATTCGCTGTTTGAACGATTTTTTTATTCAAAAAATTCAATACCTGCTGCGCTTTTTCATTCACATCGCCCGCTATCTCCCAGGTCTCGTTTTCCAGGAAACCATTCCAGCCGTTTATACGTATCCATTTTCTGTTTTCTAAAACGGCTACAACACTGTTGATAAAAAACGGGACTTCCCCGGGAATATCTACTTGGAGGTTTTCAATTGCGTCGAGGTAAAAAAATGCACCAGCGTTTGGGTGTTGTTTAAAATCGGCCGGCGATGTCACCCGCTGCCAGTCAGCACTGCTATTGCTGTTTTTAAGTTGCTCAAATGCCATCTCATTTCCCAGTACTACAATTTTCATTCGCCAGATTTTTTGCAAAAATAGGTGGTTGATAAAAGATATATTTGCGCTACCAAAAAATAAAATGAATTAATGGCTAATCAAATCATCAATACAGTACATGCTCCGGCACCCATCGGGCCTTACAGCCAGGCAGTTAGAGCAGGGAACCTTGTTTTTATCTCCGGGCAGGTAGCACTGGTACCGGGCACGGACCAGTTTATCACCGACAGTATTGTTGCAGAAACAGAACAGGTAATGAAAAACCTGCAGGCGATCTTGCAGGAAGCCGGCTTAACTTTCGGCAATGTGGTAAAGACAACTATTTTTTTAAGCGATATGAATTTGTTTGCAGCAGTAAATGGAGTGTATGGGCAATTTTTTCCAGGTACGGCTGACTCCGCCGCCGTTTACCCCGCCAGGGAAACTGTTGCCGTAAAAGGATTACCTAAAAATGCAAATGTAGAGATCAGTATGATCGCCGCTATATGATCGTTATCGTAACAGCCCGTGTGCACGACCACCTTCTGCAAACCCTTGAAAAAAAAGGGTACGAAGTGCTGTACCTGCCCGGGATCAGTTACGCGGAACTTTCCGAACAAATTCCGCAGGCAACCGGCCTGGTGGTGACAACAAGGCTTAAGATCGACAAAACAATCATTGATAAAGCTAGCCAGTTAAAATGGATCGGCCGCCTGGGGAGCGGGCTTGAACTAATAGATACCCAGTATGCGGCCCAAAAAAATATTAACTGTGTAAGCAGCCCCGAAGGCAACCGCAACGCCGTAGCAGAACATTCTATTGCCATGCTCCTCAGCCTAATGAACAATATCTGCAAAAGTGCCGATGAAGTGAAAAGAGGGGAATGGTTCAGGGATGAGAACCGAGGAGTCGAATTAAGTGGTAAAACGGTGGGCATCATAGGTTTTGGAAATACCGGCCAGGCGTTTACAAAACTGCTCAGTGCCTTCGATGTTACCGTGCTTGCGTATGATAAATATAAAACCGGTTTTGGAAATGCGGTGGCCAGGGAAGCAAACCTGGACCAGCTCTGCAGGTACGCCAATGTGATAAGTTTTCACGTTCCCCTAACCGACGAAACCCTCCATATGGCCAATGAGGCGTTTTTCGAGGCACTACAACACAAGCCCTTCATCATCAATACATCAAGGGGCAAAGTGGTGGAGAATGCGGCGCTTATTACCGCGTTAAAAAACGACAAAATAGCCGGTGCAGCATTGGATGTGTTATCCAACGAAAATCTCTCTTCTTACACAGCCGTTGAAAAGGAGGAGCTCGGTTTTCTTACCAGTTGTGAAAAAGTACTTGTTACCCCGCACATCGCCGGTTATACGCACGAAGCCTTTTACAAAATGAGCAAGGTATTGCTGGAAAAGCTGGATTTATAGGCATTCTACTTCTTTCCGCGAAAGATTTTACTATCTTTGTGCCAATGCAACGCCTGAGGCAATCTGGGGCGTTGTATTTTTTTTCTATATACTAAAAGCGAATTTTATGTCAGAAACAAATTATGTGACGCAGGAAACATTTGAAAGAATGCAAGCCGAGCTGCATATATTGAAATCAGTGGACAGGCCGGCGGCCAGTGCAGCAATTGCAGAAGCAAGGGAGAAAGGCGACCTGAAAGAAAATGCAGAATATGATGCAGCCAAGGAGGCACAAGGCATGCTGGAAGCCAAAATTAACCAGCTGGAAGGTGCTGTAAACAATGCCCGTATCCTGGACGAAAAAACAATTGATACCAGCAGGGTAAGCATACTCACCAAAGTGACCCTTACCAACCTTGGAACTAAAAAAACGGTTACGTACCAAATCGTTTCCGAGAGTGAGGCCGACCTGAAAGCAGGTAAAATATCCGTGACCTCGCCGATAGGTAAGGGGTTATTAGGAAAAGTGCCGGGTGATGTGGCAGAGGTGAGCGTGCCGGCCGGTATGATAAAATTTAGAATTGAAAAGATTGCTGTATAGGGCGCTCAAAATTTTTTAGTGAAACCCATCCGGTTGGATGGGTTTTTTATTACTTTAGTTTGATAAACTTACAACGAATGACCATTTTTTCAAAGATCATTACGGGAGAAATCCCTTCTTATAAAATCGCAGAGAATGAACAGTTTCTCGCCTTCCTCGATGTATTTCCCCTGGTAAAAGGTCATGTGCTGGTTGTTCCAAAAACAGAAGTGGATAAGCTCTTCGATCTTCCTGATGTTTATCTTTCGAACCTATTGTTATTTGCAAAGCCCATTGCAAAAGCCATAGAAAGGACAATGGATTGCAACCGCTGCGGCATTAGTGTCGTAGGGTTGGAAGTACCACACGCCCATATGCATCTGCTGCCCATCAACACAGCCAATGACCTGAATTTTACGCAACAAAAGATCAAAGTGGATAAGGATGAGATGGAGATGATACAGCAGAAGATCGTGAGTGCACTTTAGGAGTTCATAGTTCATAGTTGATAGTTCACAGTCGGAAGGTCTCAAGAGTTCATAGTTCATAGTTGATTGTTAACGGCCGGAGCGTCTAAAGGTTTTGAACCTCTTGAACCTGTTGAACCTTCAAAACCTCTTAAACCTTTGAAACCTCTAAATGACCCTTCCCGGGTTCTTATTCACAAAATCCGCCCAGTCCTTAACTTTTTTTGTAGAAGATTTTAGCAGTGGGTTATCCTGGAAATGATGGCAGACGGCCACTGAGAGAGCATCGGTGGCATCGAAATACTGCGGTTCGTCCACGAAGTTGAGCATGCGCTGAAGCATCTTTAGTACCTGCTCTTTGGAAGCATTGCCGTTACCGGTGATAGCCATTTTCACTTTTTTAGGAGAGTATTCATTCACTGTAAGGCCTGCCTGCATTGCGGCTGCTATGGCGACGCCCTGGGCCCGGCCGAGCTTAAGCATACTCTGCACGTTCTTTCCAAAAAACGGTGCTTCAATGGCAAAACAATCCGGTTGATAAAGGGTGATCAGTTCGGCTACCCGGTGATGAATTTTTTCGAGTTTTTCGTAGGCATCCAGGCTGGCTGGTAATTTTAATACGCCCATCTCCTGTAATTGAATTTCTTTGTTCACCACGCTGATCAATCCATAGCCCATAATCACTGTTCCCGGATCAATACCTAAAATGATTTTTGAAGTTTTTTGCAATGGGGCTATTTTTACCACTAAATAATTTGTAGCTGAGCAAAAATATCAAAATAATAATCAACTATATCCTTGGGCCCCTGTTGTTTGTTTTACTTAGCTATAGTTTATACCGGCAAATCAGTAATCAGCCCAACCTGCCGCAGCGATGGGAAGAGATCAAACACAGTTGGATAAACCCGCTGTTCTGGCTGGCCTTTGTGCTGGTCGCAGTAAACTGGGGCCTGGAAGCCCGCAAATGGCAGATTCAAATTCAGCCCCTGGAAAAATTTTCATTTGGAAAAGCCTTCCACTCGGTGCTGGCTGGCTGCAGTATAACTATGCTTACACCGAACCGTATCGGGGAGTATGGCGGAAGGATCCTGTATGTACAGGAGCCCAACCGGCTCAGGGCGATCACCCTTACTATTCTCGGGAGCATAAGCCAGTTCTTCGTCACTTTGGTTATGGGAACCATCGGCATACTTGTGCTAAAATATTACCCGGGCACCAAAACAGCAGCCGTGGATGCTATTCCGGCTTACTTTAGTAATACCCTGCTAGCCGCTTCTCTGTTGGCTAGTATATTCACCGGCCTGTTTTACCTGCGGATTGGTTGGTTGATCCACGGGATGGAGCGGGTAAAATTCCTTAGCAAACCGTTAAAGTATATCCGTCTGCTGGAACAATTCACGAGCAAACAATTGTTAAGAATACTGTACCTATCCTTTTTACGGTACGCCGTATTTATCTTGCAATACATACTGTTGCTCAGTGTGATGAATATTGGAGTTAACTTTATTGTGTGTTTTTGGCTGTTGACTATTTTTTACCTGCTCATGGCCATGGCACCTACGATCGGGTTTACCGAGCTTCCTGTAAGGGCAACAGCAAGTGTGGCATTGTTTTCACTATATAGCAGCGACATTGTCGGCATTCAGGCAGCCGCTTTATGCGTCTGGCTGATCAACCTGGTTTTACCCGCCATTGCCGGAAGTGTTTTAATTTTAGGTGTAAAAATTACAAAAGAAAATGAATAGAATCCTAAGACCTTCTTTACTACTTATTGCTGTTATTTGTTTTAGTTTTTCGCCTTCACCAGGCGGGCCGGCCGCTGATTTCTGTGGTATTAAAAATACTGCATTTAAAAACGGCGAGGCGGTTACAATGACTGTGTTTTATAAGTTGGTAGGATACGTGAGCGCGGGGGAAGCTACCTTCAGCACCAACCTGGAACGGTTTAACGGTAAAACAGTTTATCATTTTGTCGGGGAGGGAAAAACCTATTCATTCTTTGATAATTTTTTTAAGGTCAGGGACCGCTATGAAAGTTATGTAGATACGTCTACTTTGCTACCGATGAAATTTATAAGGAATGTGAGTGAGGGTAGTTACAAGAAATATGAAAACGTCACGTTCAACCAGGCTACGAATACAGCTGCTAGTACCACCGGAGTGTTTAAAATATCGGACTGTATGCAGGATGTCGTCAGTTCCATGTACTATGCCCGCAATATCAATTTTGATAAATATAAACCAGGAGATAAGATCCCATTCGATATGTTCATGGATAATGAAATATATCACCTTTACATCCGCTACCTTGGCAAGGAAAGGATCAAAACTAAATATGGAAAATTCAAAGCCATCAAGTTCAAACCCCTGCTGGTAAAAGGAACGATGTTTGAAGGAGGCGAAAAAATGGTAGCATGGGTAAGCGACGATCCCAATCATTTATTGTTAAGGGTAGAAAGTCCGATCTCTGTCGGGAGCGTGATCGTGGATATGATGAGTTATAAAAACCTCCGTTACCCGCTTACGTCACTTCTCACGGTGCGATAGGTTATAATTCACTTAGCTTAAAACTTTCCTTTAACCTTACACCCTTGTCCGTCATCTGAAGGGTGCAACATTCGATCTGCGGGTCGTGTTCAAAAAACAGCACATAATCATTCTGCTGCGCTTCCGTAAGAAAGGCCTTTTTTTCGGTCAGCGTTGTGAGCGGGAACATGTCGTAAGCCATCACATACGGCAACGGGATGTGACCTGCTGAAGGCAGCAGGTCTGCCATATACACAATTGTTTTTCCTTTGTACGTTAGCTGTGGCAACATCATCGCATCTGTGTGCCCGAACGCCTGTCGTATCATAATGTCTGCAGGAAACGCCTCCCGGTGTGTTTCAATAAACCTGAGTTGCCCGCTTGCATGTATGGGCAAAATATTTTCTTTAAGGAAAGATGCCTTTTCTCTTTCGTTGGGTTCCGTGGCCCATTTCCAGTGCCTGGCATTGCTCCAGAATATGGCATTTTTAAAGGCTGGCACCAGTTTTTCTCCTTCCCTGGTTATGCTTCCGCCGCAATGATCAAAATGAAGGTGGGTAAGAATAACATCCGTGATATCATTGCGGGTGAAACCATGTGCTGCCAGTGAACTGTCCAGGGTATCATCGCCAAACAGATAATAGTAGCCGAAAAATTTTGCGTCCTGTTTATCTCCCATCCCATTATCGACTAAGATCAATCGGTTGCCATCTTCTATGAGCAGGCAGCGCAGGGCCCAACTGCACATATTATTTTCATCAGCGGGATTTATTTTATTCCAGATGCTTTTTGGTACAACGCCAAACATAGCCCCACCATCTAATTTAAAAAAGCCGGTATTAATGGAGTAGAGTTTCATGAGATTTACTGTTTTTGTTTTCAGATCTTTCCTTTCTTATTGCCACCAGCAAAGTAACAGCACCCACGATAAAAAAACAAAGAACAGCCAGTACGGAATTCCTCATCCCTCCTGTACCCACTGTTTGTTCTTCTATATATCCAAAAACAAAAAGCCCGATTACAATGGCCACTTTTTCTGTTATGTCATAAAAACTAAAAAAGGAAGCAGTGTCTTTTGTCTGGGGCATAAGCTTCGCGTAAGTAGAACGGCTTACACTCTGGATGCCGCCCATCACCAGGCCTACTGCTACAGCGAGCAGGAAAAAATCCCATTTGGTTGTCATGTAGTAACCGTAAATACAAACACAAACCCATAAAGCTACCGTGAAAAACAACAGCTTCAGGTTGCCAAACCTGGTTGCCATCCGGCTTAACAAAATCGCACCCGGTATGGCCACCAGCTGTATGATAACGATGGTGATGATGAGCGTGGAGGAATCGAGCTTTAATACCTTGCTCCCGTAATCGCTGGCTGCCAGCATGATCGTTTGCACACCCATATTATAAAAGAAAAAGGCCAGCAGGAATATCCTTAAAACCGGCATCGTCATCAGCTGACGGAAAACTTTTCTCAGTTCAAAAAAGCCGTTGGTTAAGATATTTTTTGTGTTGTCAATGATAGGCTGGGATTTCGGTAACCGGGCAAAGGGAATCTGTGCCCAACCTATCCACCAGATACCTACCATCAGGAAAGTCAATTGCAATGGCCGATAGCTATCTGGCATCATCACTACTAATCCGAATCCAACCAGCTGCAGGATCACGCTGCCGATATAACCCATAGTAAAACCTTTGGCACTTATCCTGTCCATATCCTTGGGGGCCGCTATTTCAGGCAGGTAGGAATTGTAAAAAACGAGGCTACCATAAAATCCAATAGCGGCTAAAGCCATACAAACCAAACCCAGGGTAATGTGGTTCTCGTCAAAAAAAAATAACATTCCGCAGCTGATCGCCCCCAGGTAACAGAAAAAACGCATCATGTTCTTTTTATTGCCCTTCAAATCGGCTATAGAAGAAAGAATAGGAAATAATAATACAATGATTAGGTAGGCAAACGACAAAGTGTAATTCTTCAAGGAAGTATTCACAAAAGTCCTGCCCAGGAAGGGGATCTCACTATTGAATTTACTTTCCGGCCCGGTTACCAGGTTGAACATCACCGGGAAAAAGGTAGTTGTTATAACGAGATTGTATACCGAATTGGCCCAGTCGTACATTGCCCACCCGTTCACAACTTTTTTGGAAGCAGTTTGCATGGTTCAATAAATAAGGATTGAATATACTATTTTATTACAAGCCACTAATTTCAAGCCCGCAGGTAACCGGTTTGGATAAGGGTGAGCAGGATGAGCCCTACAATGATCCTGTAAATGCCCCAAACCCTAAACCCGTATTTTTTCAGGAAGCCGATAAAAAATTTAATGGCCAGCAGGGCTGTGATAAAAGCCACGACATTCCCTACTGCCAGCAATTTTATTTCTTCCCCCGTGAACCCGCCGTTCTTTGTATAATGTTTGAGCAATTTATAACCGGTGGCAGCAAGCATTGTAGGTACGGCAAGGAAAAAGGAAAATTCCGCTGCGGCACTACGTGTTAATTTTTGTTGCATACCACCAATGATGGACGCTGCACTCCTGCTTACGCCTGGTACCATCGCAAGGCATTGCCACATCCCGATGAAAAAGGACCTTGCGAATGACACCTCTTTTTCCTCATGAATAGTGGGATGGGTAAACCATTTGTCTACAAAAACCAATAGGATACCGCCCAATAATAGCGCAACGGCTACCGTTGTTGTACTTTCCAGCAATTCATCAATCTGGTCCCCTAAGAGGAATCCCAATATGATAGCAGGTATAACACCGACCAACAGCTTGAGGTAAAACAGGAAATTCCTGAAATCAAAAAACTTCTTCCAATAAAGCACCACCACCGCCAGGATGGCACCCAGCTGAATGGCCACGGTAAACATTTTAGTAAAATCATTATCCGGCACCTCCATCGCTTTAGAAGCTATGATGATATGGCCGGTGGAAGAAACAGGAATGAATTCCGTAAGTCCTTCCACTATAGAAATAAGGATGGATTGCGTGATGTCCATTGGTATTAATTGAAAGTTTTAGCGTGGAGTTGCAGCAATAAAAATGCGCTGCAGAATAACAGCGCAATATTTAATTAAATGCCGCTCATGCGACCGTTCTCGGCTTTTTCATCAGCCCTACAATTTCTATTATAAAACCTGCCACGATAAGTAATGGCGCAACAGTTATCCGCATTGGACTGTACACTTCATCCTCATTGAAAACATTGGGGTCCGCGCTTTTGCCACCTGCCATTAAAAAAAATCCTATTGCCAGCACCACTAACCCGGCCAGCATCCACATATAATTTTCCTTTCCGAAAAGGGGGGTGTTGTTAACGGTTGTTGTTTTGGGTGTTGTTGTTTTTACTACTGCCATCTTTTTTTATTATGGGCTGCAAGATAATGTAAAGTTCAAAAGTTTTCACGCTCAAACCTCTTAAACCTTTTGAACCTTTTGAACCCCTTAATAAAGCTCATCCAGTTTCATCCTCAGGTACTTGATCACTGACCTGTGCGTGCTGATGAGGGAAATAGCGATCCCTAATACAATGATGATAAGGAATAATATGATCAATCCCTGGGTATCGTGCAGGAGTTTGAAATCGGGGATAAATGTTTCTACCAGCAGAATACTGCCCCATACGGCGGCAATGGCGATGAGGGATGATATAAGTCCGTTTATTACAGCCCGCTGGTTGATCGGGCGGGCAATAAAACCACGCGTTGCACCTACCATCTGCATCGTTTTTATCAGGAATCGGTTGCTATACATAGCCAGCCGGATGGTGTTGTCTATTGAAAACACCACCAGTATTGTCAGCAGAACTGCTACTATCAGGAAGATGATCCCTGCATTTTTTACATACGTACTCACCTTGCTGACAGTTTCAGTAGGGAACTGGAACTCAGTAATTACGCCGGGGTAAGTGGTTTGCAAAAGCGTGGCAAGGTTATTCAGGCTGTCTTTTTCCACGTAAGCCGCTTTGATATAAAAATCAATACTTTCCGGAAGGGGATTGGCATCGATAATCTTTTTCCAGGTGCTGTCGTTTTCCTGGCTATATCTTTTAAGGGCCATTTCCTGCGTCACATATTCTACCCGGTTGGCATAGGGTATAGAGGAAATGAAATTAGTAAGGCTATCGATCTGTTTTTTTGGAGCTGTAGGGGAGAGAAAAGCGTGCACCTGGATATTTTCCTTAAAATAATCTCCTGTTTTTCGCAGGTTAAGAAAGAACCATCCCACGATACCGAATAAAAATAATACCAATGCTACACCGATGATCGCGTATGCATAGGTTGGTTTTCCTCTTTTACCAGATGCTTTTCCAAATTGAGCCATAGAAATATTTTAATTTATCTTAAGTCAGGTGAACAATTTTCCAGTGCGGTCTTGCCAAACCTTTACCAGTACAGCCTTTGCCATGTAAAATGCTGTACAGGGTTCAGCCTCATTTCATAATGCGGCAAAAATAAAGGTTTTTACCAGCTTTACTTTAAATTTGCCCACTACAAAAACGATCGCCCGCCAAATATATTTTTAATGTTGAGAAGAGATTGCCTATTAAATTGTTAAAATCAATCAACATTTTTCCGGAGGAAATAATTTCTCCGCCTCCTGGACTCCGGAAGAACACACCTCAAAAAAACATGCCTTGGGTAAGCGGACAGAACAAAATAAAATATGATGGAATACAATTTCTTTGAACTGGAAAAAAAGTGGCAACAAAACTGGAAAGACAATAAGGTTTACAAGGTGAGCAACGAGTCGGCAAAACCCAAGTGTTATGTGCTGGACATGTTTCCTTATCCAAGCGGTGCGGGTTTGCACGTGGGGCATCCGCTCGGGTACATTGCCAGTGATATCTACAGCAGGTATAAAAGACTCAAAGGGTTTAACGTATTACACCCGATGGGTTTTGATAGTTTTGGGTTACCTGCCGAACAGTATGCCATTGAAACGGGGCAGCACCCGGCAGATACCACGGCGAAAAATATAGAAACATTTAAGAACCAGTTGGATAAGATAGGCTTTTGTTACGACTGGAGCCGGGAGGTCCAAACCAGCGATCCTAACTATTACCGTTGGACGCAGTGGATCTTCCTGCAATTATTCAACAGTTATTTCTGCAACACAGAGAAAAAAGCGCTTCCTATTTCTAAGCTGGTAGAAAAATATGAGACCAAAGGTGCGATGCCAAAAGCCGGGATGCCTTTGCCCGGAGTTCATTTTACTGCTGAAGAGTGGAGAGGTTATTCCAAAAAACAACAGGACGATATGTTAATGAAGCGCAGGCTTGCGTTTTGTGCATATGGAGAAGTAAACTGGTGCGAAGCACTCGGTACCGTATTGGCCAATGATGAAGTAGTGAATGGCGTAAGTGAAAGAGGCGGGTTCCCGGTAGAAAAAAAGAAAATGCGCCAGTGGTACCTGAGGATTACTGCATATGCTGACAGGCTGCTCCAAGGACTGGATAGAGTGGAGTATAGCGAAAGCATGAAGGAAATGCAACGCAACTGGATCGGGAAAAGTGAGGGAGCTGAGATGGAGTTTAAAGTTGAAAGTTCTGGGTTAGGGGTTAAAGTGTACACGACAAGGCCTGATACGATTTTCGGAGTTGACTTTATTGTGCTTGCCCCGGAGCATGAACTGGTGGAAAAAATTACCACAGCTCTCCAGCGGGATGAAATCGATAAATACCTCACTTATGTAAAGAGCAGGAGCGACAGGGAAAGAATGGCTGAGGTAAAACAGATCACCGGCTGCTTTACGGGTGCCTATGCCATCAATCCTTTTAATGGTAAACAGATCCCTGTCTGGATTGCAGAGTATGTGCTGGCAGGTTATGGTACCGGCGCTATTATGGCTGTGCCCTGCGGCGACCAGCGGGATTATTTCTTTGCAAAACATTTTAATATTCCCATTACAAACATTATTGGCAACCATTATAATGGGGAAGAAGCCAATCCCACCAAAGAGGCCATCCTGCAAAATTCAGGATTTTTAAATGGCCTGCGGATGAAAGATGCGATTGCTGTCGCGAATCAAAAAATGGAGGCGGAAGGTATCGGAAAAAGAAAGATCAATTACCGCATGCGGGATGCGGGGTTTAGCAGGCAAAGGTATTGGGGTGAGCCTTTCCCGGTGATATGGAGCGATGGTATTGCGCTCCCTTTAGATGCGGAAGAGCTGCCATTGGAATTACCACACGTTGATAAATATGGTCCGGGTCCGGAAGGAGAGGGCCCCCTTGCCAATATAAAAGAATGGGTAGTAACACCGGAAGGCCTGCGCGAGACCTCTACCATGCCGGGTTACGCAGGATCATCCTGGTATTTTTTGCGCTACATGGATCCACACAATGAGGAAACATTCTGTGACAGAAAGGCCAGTGATTACTGGAACCAGGTGGATGTGTATATTGGCGGAACGGAGCATGCTGTCGGCCATTTACTCTATAGCCGTTTGTGGACAAAAGTGTTGTTTGATCTCAGACTGATCAGTTATGATGAGCCCTATAAAAAACTGCTGAACCAGGGAATGATAACCGGGAAATCCTACTTTTTCAACCTGCAGGAGCTCGATGGTGCAACGGCTATTGTGTCTTATAAAAAAGAGGCTGGCCCGACATTGTTAAGGTTTAAATATGGGCACCAGTTTGTCGATGCAAACGGCAGATTATCCAGGAAGAAATTTGAAGAAAGCAAGACTGACGTATCTCACAACATTATTTGGGATAAGGATGATGAAGGCGAATTCCTGCTTCTTAGAGAAGAATCAGAAAAGATGTCAAAATCCAAATTCAATGTAGATAACCCAGATGACATTGTTGAAAAATACGGCGCAGACACTTTCCGCATGTACGAAATGTTCCTGGGTCCCGTGGAAGCCAGCAAACCGTGGGACACCAAGGGCATTGAAGGTGTGCACCGGTTCTTAAGAAAATTATGGCGCCTGTTCAATGATGATATAAAAGGGAAGATCTGGAATCAGGATAATGCTACAGCCGCAGAATTAAAGATCCTTCACAGAACCATCAAAAAAATTGAACAAGACACGGAAAACTTTTCTTTTAACACGGCGGTGAGTGCTTTTATGGTTTGTGTAAATGAACTGTTAGAAATAAAATGCAACAAAAAAGAAGTGCTGGAGCAGGTACTGGTATTGCTGGTACCCTATGCGCCTCATATCACGGAAGAATTGTGGAGCCAGTTGGGGAATTCGGGATCTATACTGGATGCATCTTACCCGCTATTAGATGAGAAGTACCTTGTAGAAACTGCAAAAGAATACCCTCTGTCCATCAATGGAAAAGTGCGGACCAATATAACCCTTGCGCTGGACCTTGAGCAGGCAGATGTTGAAAAAGCTGTGCTGGCTAACGAGATCGTACAAAAATGGCTGGAGGGGAAGATGCCTAAAAAGGTCATTTATGTAAAAAACAAAATGATCAACGTGGTGATATAGCCGCCTGGTGAACAAAATGAAAACCCGGGTTGTTTGATTAAGAAACAGTTTTATGGCTAAACCAACTTTAGCATTAGTAGATGCGCTCAGGGAAACAGCAAGCAGGCTTCGCAACGGGGCACATTATGCATGGGGACATCATGGCTCCTGCAATTGTGGTAACCTGCTGCAGGTTGTTACAAAGCTCACAAGCGGGGAGATCGTGCGGTATGCCCACCAGGGAATTGGTGAGTGGACAGAATTGGCGCAGGAATTCTGCCCTGTAACAAAAGCCCCTCTTAATCTCATCATAAGTAAATTGGTGGAAATTGGTTTGGCCCCAACCGATATCCATCACCTGGAATACCTCACAGACAAGGCCGTGCTGGAGAGGCTGCCAGGCGGCTTCAGATGGCTACAGAGAAACCTCCGGGAAGATGCCATCGTTTATTTTGAAACCTTTGCAGAGATGCTTTATGATAAACTACAGGAAGAGGTCAGGATAGACTTTAAGAGGATGATCCAATTCCAAAAGACTGCTGATCCCCTCTATTTGCTGGCAGTTTCCTGAGCATCTATAAACCTGTTTAACTTATCCTGATGCGTTTTGAGTTTGGTTTTTATAGTTCGCTCTTGCTGGTATTTTTTGTGCATGGCCTTGTTTATTCATTGATGTTGTTAGCCAGCGGCACCAGAAACGCCACAAAGGCTGACAAATAGCTGTCCTTATTTTTACTGCTTTGCATTTTGTATATAGCACCGTGGATGCTAGGGTTTGCCGGATGGTATGATAACCAATCCTACCGGGATTTTCTTTTTTACACCCCCATGCAGCACCTGTTTCTCATCGGTCCGCTATTGTTTTTTTAAGTGCAAAGTCCTTTTGAATCCTTCTTTTATATTTCGCCGGGAAGAATTCCTACAGCTTTTGCCCGCAATGCTTTACCTTCTTTTTTGCGGGATAATGTTCATCACCGATAAATTCATTGTAAAAAATATATAGTCCCTCCAAACTGCGAATTTCTTCAGAAGAATTCAATCCCTTCCTTGGAAAATGGGTGGGTACCCTCGGGTACACGGATTACGTTACAAAAAAGTGGGTGACCATTCCAGCCGGTTTAAAATTGAGCCGGGATAAAAAAACGGATGAACTAAATGCGCTTTTTACTTACCCGATGAGTCTTCTCATAATCAATTGGAAAAATTAAAGATCGGAAATGGAGGGCGGGAGTGGGATGGAGCCGCCGTGCTCAAAAAAGTCTCCCGGTACCAAAGACTGATCATAACCACCGCAGAAGCAAGGGATGATGATAACATGGAATCTTTGATCCGCACGACTTATAGCGTCTCAATACATGAAATGGAAATTTCCAAATGGGTTAGGTTCATCGGCTCCCACTATTTTTTACTGGGAAGCAGGTACAGTCTGCGAAGAGGCTAACAAAAGAAGCCAGCTTTTTTTTGTTTACATTTGAGGGATGATCAATCATGTTTCTTTCGATAATTTCCTGGAAAATATTTCGTGGGATTTTCATCCGCTGGTGCCCTTTGATAAGACTAAAGACAAATTAGCTCTATTGGACCTGGCTAAAAGTAACAGTGCATTTACCGACGCCATATACACCGACATAGAAGTGTTTGAAAAATATATTGCTGACCGAAGAGAAAGTTCTGGGGCAAAATATCTCTTTGGAGGATATAACGAGGAAAGGGAAATGTACCGGCGGAGTGGGTTGTTTGATAAAAACATTGAAGAGACCAGCAATATCCAGGACGAGCCCAGGAGTATACACCTCGGGGTAGATATCTGGGGACCCGCAGGCACCCCTGTCTTTGCTCCTATCGGGGGGGTGGTTTATGGTTTTGCTTTTAATGACAAGTTTGGAGATTACGGAGCCACGATTATTTTGCAGCACCAGGTAGATGCCACCACTTTTTATACGCTGTATGGGCATCTGGCTCTCAGGGATATCGGGCCATTGAAAGAAGGGCAGTTTATCAGCCGCGGACAACTGTTTGCCCATTTCGGGTCCAGGGAAGAAAACGGTCATTGGCCGCCCCATCTTCACTTCCAGGTAATTTATGACATTGGCTTAAATGCGAATGACTATCCAGGGGTGTGCAAACCCAGCGAGTCCGTATATTTCCTTAGTAATTCTCCTAATCCATACCCATTTATCCATTATTTTTTTAATTAATGTTTGACTAGCAAATACTAAATAAGCTTTGTTTACGTTCAGTAGTATAAGAGAGACCTCTTATCCCTTGTAAAAACAACGCTTATGAAAAACCTATACCTGATTTGTTTAGTGCTGCTCGCCTCGTTTTTTAATCCGCCCAAAGCAGAAGCTCAGAATGGGTTTATTCTGTTGAATGAATACCTGCCCTGGCCCAATCTGGCCTGCGGACCCCGCCATGAATTCGTGGAGATACTCAACTTTGGACCGGGTCCCGTTGATATCGGCTGTTATGTAGTCACTGATGGCGATTTTGCTGTTACCATTCCTCCTAATACCATTTTGCTTCCGGGCGATTATTTTGTAATTGGCGGTGTGCCAAGTTCCCCTGCGCCCTGTGCAAATATCGATAGCGTGGTGAACTTTGATTTGAACTGGTATACCTGTGGCTGCACAAACGCTACCATACCGCTCACGGGTATGATGAGCGAGGGGGGATTTGCAAATGAACAGGTAGTGCTTTTGGGTCCTTCGGGAAATATAGTGGATGCAGTGGTTAGGGAATTTCCACAGGAGACAGCTTCCCTGCTTAGTAAAAATACAATGGGGGGTGTTTGTGCACCGCTTATCTTCGATTTAGACCTTATGCCGATTACTTATGAACGTATCGGTGAGTCTGCAGGACGGGGTAATAGTTTCGGGCGGAAAGTAGATGGAGACTGCGGCTGGTTAAAAACACCGCCCCAAAGTGCAAACGCGGCTAATAATACAAGAGATGATGACCCGTCTCTTTTTGCACAGTTACAAATAATTAAAGCACATGAATGTTTCGGTACCGGGGGCGCCGTGTCCATCAGCTTTAATGGGCCCATGGCTGGTGTCGTTTTCCCTTTGCGGTATATCCTTGCTTTTGATGTGGATAGTAACAACGTGTTTGCCATGAACGACACCTATATAAGCGGAGCAGATAATACAGCACCGACACTGGATTTTACAAACCTTGCCGCCGGGCATTACAAGATAGCCATCATGCCGGGCAGTGGTTGTAATTATAAAGTACTTGAATTTTATATCCTGCCATGTAACGCGATTGTGCTCCCTGCCACGATTGCTGATTTTGCAGTGAACTGTAGCATGGCAAACCGCCAGCTTGTATGGAAGTCGAACCAATCTGACCATATTGCTTATTTTGAAGTGCAATCATCCACCCTAAATGAGCCTTATGTTAATATTGGGAAGATCTACCCTGAGAATATTGGTAACATCCTTCAGCAGTTCAGCTTTGTGGATGAAAGCAAAAACCGGAACCAGGCTTTCTACAGGATGAAGATCACCGGTAAGGATGGTAGCGTGGTGTACAGTTATACCATCAGCTGTAATTCAAAACCAAATGCTAACCTGGTTGTGTATCCAAACCCAGTAAAAGCAGAAGTAAAAATGCAACTCACAAGCCTGTTTAAAGAGGAAGCCAACCTGTTTATCCTGGCATCGGATGGCCGGAGGGTAAAAAATAGTACGGTGCTGCTTAAAAAGGGCTTAAATGAATTAAATATTCCGGTTGTAGACTTAGCACCAGGCAGTTATGTTATCCGTTTTGCTTCAAATCAACAAATGATATCGACTAAGTTCGTTAAGAATTAGCACTGCTTTTCTCATGCATATATAGGGGGTTGTAGATTTTACTTGTAAAATTTGCAACCCTTTTCTTTTTAATTTGTTTGCCATTTAAAAGTTATTATTTTTTAACTATGTAAGGGCACCTTTCAAAATTCTTTACTTTTACAAAAAATATTCTATCTATTTTTTACTCAAATGGAAATAAAAGCCGGCGTATTATTACAGCAGATCAACAGCCCTGCAGACCTGAAAAAACTGACCAAAGACCAGCTTCTCCAGGTTTCTGAAGAGTTGAGGCAGTACATCATTGATGTGGTGAGTGTTCATGGAGGACATTTTGGCGCCAGCTTGGGTGTCGTAGAGTTAAGTGTGGCAATGCATTATGTATTTAATACCCCCTATGACCAATTGGTTTGGGACGTGGGGCACCAGGCATATGGACACAAGATTCTTACCGGTCGCCGGGACGTGTTCCCTACGAACAGGAAATACGGAGGCTTGAGCGGTTTCCCAAAAAGAAGCGAAAGTGAATATGACACTTTTGGCGTGGGCCATTCTTCCACCTCCATTTCAGGAGCCCTTGGTATGGCAATGGCATCTCATTACAAAGGGGAAAAGGACAGGCAACATATAGCAGTAATAGGGGATGGTGCCATGACTGCCGGCCTTCCTTTTGAAGCAATGAATCATGCAGGGATAGAAAAAAGCAACCTTATTATCATCCTGAATGATAACTGCATGAGCATTGATCCCAATGTTGGTGCGTTAAAAGAATACTTAACAGATATTACCACTTCTCACACCTACAACGACTTGCGGGATAACGTCTGGAAGGCTTTGGGAAAACTACCCATAGGTAAAAATTTCACCCGCGATATGGCCAGCAAGCTGGAAGCCAGTTTGAAAGGTATGGTGAGCAAAAGCAGCAATTTATTTGAAGCCCTGAACCTTCGTTATTTTGGACCTATAGACGGGCACAACGTAACAAAGCTGGTAGATACCTTAAACGACCTGAAGGATATTGCGGGTCCTAAGATCCTTCATATTAAAACGGTGAAGGGCAAAGGATACGACCTGGCAGAAAAAGACCAGACCTTATGGCATGCACCCGGTTTGTTCGATAAGGTGACGGGCAAAATTCAGAAGAAAGTTTTTGATCTGCCGCAACCAATGAAATACCAGGATGTTTTTGGTTATTCCATTATTGAACTGGCAGAAAAAAATGAAAAAATATTCGGGATAACCCCTGCGATGCCAAGCGGCTGTTCCTTAAAATACATGATGGCAAAAATGCCGGACAGGGCCTTTGACGTTGGGATTGCAGAACAGCACGCCGTAACCGTGAGTGCTGGTATGGCAACACAGGGAATGCGGGTGTTTTGTAATATCTATTCCTCCTTTATGCAGCGCGCATACGATATGGTGATCCACGATGTGGCCATACAAAAATTGCCCGTGATCTTTTGTTTAGACAGGGCCGGGCTGGTGGGCGAAGATGGGCCTACTCACCATGGCTGTTATGACATTGCGTTTATGCGATGTATTCCTAACCTGGTTGTAAGCGCACCGATGAATGAAAAGGAGTTACGGAACCTTATGTACACGGCCCAGTTAGACAGCAACCAATTGCCTTTTGTCATACGTTACCCAAGGGGGGAAGGTGTAAATCCTGATCTGCAAAAGGATAATATGGCCACCAAATACCCCTTTGAGGAGATCAGGATCGGGAAAGGCCGCCAATTGAAAGAGGGAGAGGAGCTAGCCATATTATCGTTCGGGCATCCAGGCAATTTTGCAGCAGCGGCTATCCGGGATGTGAAGTCAGAAGGAATCAATCCGGCCCATTATGATATGCGGTTTGCAAAGCCATTGGACGAAGAAATGTTGCACGAGGTATTCTCAAAATTTACTAAGATTGTAACCATCGAGGACGGGACTGTAGTGGGTGGTTTTGGTTCTGCTATATTGGAATTTATGAATGCAAATGGCTACAAAGCAGATGTGCAGATCATGGGTATACCGGACAGGTTGGTAGAACATGGCTCACCGAAAGAATTGTACCGTGAGATCGGCATCGACGCAAACGCCATCGCAGAAAAACTTCGGCAACTGTCCGAGGTAAAAGTGCTGGTCAAATAATTTACACCACTCAAATGATAAACAGGAAACCTTCCAACCGGAAGGTTTTTTCATGTGCGCTAAGCATACCATAGTTCTTTTAGTGGAAGTCTTGAACGTGCCAGCCAATTGGAATCGTTAGTCAGGTATGAAAGAATATCTCACGGCACAATTACGGGGTCCGTCCAAACAAAAATGCGCATCAGGGATTGAAATAGGCAGGGGAGCATATAGCGGCAGGCAAACGATATCTAATACCCCTTGACTTAGAAAAGTTCTTCGATGAAGTGAAGCCAGATTAAAATAGAAGCTCAAAGAAGTTACTCAAACAAACAGATGAATAAGCCCTAGGGAAATGTTAGCAAAGCTGCGAACAATACAACAGGGAGGGCTGCAATATTTTCGATAGGCACCAATGAGAGGCAAAAAGGCAAGGATAGACGGGTGGCTAAGGCGGAGGCTAAAATGCCTCAGGCTAGGGCAATTGGGACGAAGGATAGGGATAGTAGGATGGTTACGGAAATTAGGTGTAGAGGAGACACTAATTTGGCAAACAGCATTAAGCGGCAAAGGCTGGCGGCGAAAAAGCAGTGGCCCGGCTATCAGTATTGGTATAAATCATAAATGGTTTGCCGCCCAGGATTATTACAGCCTCAGCGAAAACTATGAAACCTTACATCCTAAATCATTTTAAAGAAACCGCCGTACACGCAGGTACATACGTTGGCGTGCGAGGGTGGCAAAGTTTAATATCTTTGCCCCCTACTTTAATTAGCTTTACAGAGAAATGTATAAACTCAAAAAATCTCTTGGCCAGCATTTTTTAAAAGATGAGCTGATCATTACCAGGATCATCGCGGAACTGAACAAACAAAATTTTACCCGTTTGCTGGAAGTAGGGCCTGGAGGCGGGGCGCTTACCAAAGGACTGATCAAAATAGAAAGCATCGATTTTAAAGCCGTGGAACTGGATGACGAAAAGGTAATTACATTGCAGGATAAATTTCCCGTGCTCCACAATAAGATCATCCATCGCGATTTTTTGGAGATCGACGCCCCTTTTTCTGAACCTTTCGGAATCATTGGAAATTTTCCTTATAATATATCAACGCAAATACTATTCAAAATACTGGAGTGGAAAGATAATGTACCCTTCGTTATTGGCATGTTTCAAAAAGAGGTGGCAGAAAGAGCTGCCGCTGCACCAGGCGGTAAAATTTATGGTGTATTAAGTGCGCTGATTCAACCCTATTACAAAATAGAATACCTTTTTGATGTGCCGCCGGAAAGTTTTACACCGCCTCCCAAAGTGATGAGTGGTGTAATTAAGCTCACGCGTAAACCGGTTATGCTGGATGTTAAAAGCGAGCGGGCTTACTGGGTCTTGGTAAAAACTGCGTTTAACCAACGGCGTAAGACGATGCGGAATGCTGTGAAGAGTTTATTTGCTGCTGATACCCTGCAGGATGATATCTTTAATAAACGGGCGGAAGTGTTGAGTATAGAAGACTTTGCAGCCCTCACACACCGGATGTTATGATAGTGCCACCAGGAAGGTTGTTGGTTTGCAATTGTTGCTATTTTTTTGCAATGCTACTATTCAGCAGTTGTTACACGCCGAGGTATGTTTACAGTCCCTCTGCGCATAATGTGCCATTGCTGGCAAAAAAAGGGGACAGTAAAATTGGTCTTAATTACTCCTCCAACTTGCCAGGTAGAAGAACAATCGATGGCCAGGTGTTTCGCGGAAGGAGCCACGGAACGGACCTGCAAGCCGCATACGCGATCAGTAGTAAACTTGCTTTACAGGCAAATTATTTTTCCAGGTCAGAAAAAAACGGGGGAAATTATTCTACCACGCTGGATAGTGCTGTAATTCGTTACCGCAGGAAACTTACAGAACTGGGCGCCGGTTATTACACGAAATTGAACCGGGAAAATAGTTTAATATTTCAACTATTTGCCGGTGTGGGTTTTGGCAACTTTTCCTTCACAGATGCCGGAAAAGATCGTAACCAGGTTTTTTACACCCGATTTCACCGGGCAGGTATTTCTAAATTCTACCTGCAGCCAGCCTTCCAGTACCAAAATAAAAAACGGATCGCGGCATCATTATCCTCCCGGTTTAGCGTAATAAATTTCCGCAATATAGAAACGGATTATACCACCCAGGAGCAAGCCAACTTTGAACTGGATCGTTTGAGCAGTTCCCCGGTTGTATTTTGGGAGCCTGCATTCGTAAACACTTTTGGTTTCAAAAAGTTACCGGGGTTTTTCCTTGAATACCAGGCTGGCCTGAGTTTGCTTACAAGTCGCCGTTTTGTAGACGCCAGATCATTCAATTTTTCTGTTGGGTTTCATTCCGACTTGTCACAACTTTTTAATAAGAAATCCTCCGCTGTTAATAATAAATGACGTGGTTGTCAAAAGGCGAGGACGAATATTTCAAATTAAGGATGTTTAAAAAAAAATCGTTTTTAAGTTTAACCATTACAAGCAGAATAATATTTTATGGACGATAGTTTTTTTGCATACCTGCAGCTACTGGAATTGCTCGCATTTTTTTCTGGTTATCCATTAATTTATACTGTTATAATTTCTGTTGCAGGAAATCAAACCGGCAATGAATTAAAAAAAAGAATCGTTTCATTGTTGCCTTTGGCTTATGCATTGATCGGTACTTTATACCTGGGCCTTCAGTTAAAAAATTTATATACTGGTTATTCTCTAGTGCAAATAAAAAATTTCTTTTACCACCCCTACTTAATTGGCTGGGCGCTTCTTTCTATTCTTTTTTTTATCCCGGCATTCAGAAAAAAAAACTGGCTAAGCCTTGTCCATAGCCTTATTTTCTTTTTGATTATAGCAAGAGATTTTTTCCTGCAATTTTTTGGATCCACCTGGGGCAATGATTCGGTAAAAAATGGCATAAAGATCTATACGATCAGTTTAATTTTAAACCTTGCAGCCCTTGCTCTTTTAGTTTTGCTCTCCTTTCTGTTTAACCGGTTTAAAAAATCTTAAATCCTGCTTTCTTAATTGCATCAGTGTGAGGAGAATATCATCATCACTCCATAAGCCTGTAATCATTCTTAAGTTATGATATTTATCATTTTTTTATCTGATAAAAGTCATAAAAACTTCCAGGTGGCATGAATAGCTTCACGTCGTTATTATTTAGTTAATTCATCATTTATAATATATTTTTATGAAACTGTTAAACAATAAAATACTGGTGATACTTCTTGTGCTTGCCAGTAGTTTCGGGTATATTTCTAGTTGCACCCACGATGACGATGTTCTACTTCCCCCCGTAACAACCGGCCCTGTAATAACCCGGGGTACCAATGTGCATCTGCCGGGAACTATGACAACGGGAAACCCACTTGAATGGAAAGTAGATAAATCTCACTCCAGTGTACTATGGGCAACCAACTATGTGGGCGCTGCTGGTTTACTTACTGGAAGATTTAACCAGTTTGGTGTACATGATGTAACGGATGCCAAAATGCTGAATTATGTTGCAACTGGCCAACCCTTAAAAGATTCTTCCTGGGCATTTTACGAAAATGAACCCGCCAAAACTTACTTCAGTGGTTATGTTCAGATTAATACCTCTAATACCGGAGAGCCCGGTCGTGATGCTGGTTGCAATGTTTCTGGCATGGGTACTACAGCTATTGTAACCGGAACACAGAATCTAATGCCGACAAATCTTGCCAAAATTAAGACGACCGAAGTAAGGTTTGATCCACTTAGCAACGATTATATTGTTACACTTCTTCTTACCTGGCAGGGAAAATTAGCTGCGCCCATTTCAAAAACAATAGTAGGCAAGCTGAAATATATTCCAAAATCTACTGTTCAGTTTGGAACTGCTGCGGGCTACGATGTTTTTGGCCTACAGTTGAATTTTCAATTTAATTGCAGGGATTTTGGCATTACCAGTACCAGCATTTCAGATAAAATAGATATTGAAGTTAACATCAACTGTAATAATAAGTAATCATTAAAAAGAATTACGATGAAACAATTCATATTATATGCTGGTCTCTTTTTTATAATGGGAATCAGTTTAATTGGGTGCTACAAGGATGTGATACTGCCGGATGCAGCAGTGGACCCTGATGGCCCACCACAGCAGGTGAGTTTTAGAAATGAAATTGCACCAATGTTAACTACTAAATGTGCCTTATCAGGTTGCCATGTTTCGGGGGCACATAAACCTAACTTGCTTACCGCTATTTCCTTCCAGGAAATCGTAAATGGTGGGTTTGTGAATACGCTTATCCCCAAGGAAAGCAGGTTATATATCATGATTAATGGAGAAATGAAGGAATACATTCCCTCTGCTGCAGACAGACAAAAAATATATGACTGGATAAGAAACGGGGCACCCAATAATTAAGCGTACTAAAAAATTATGTGATGAAACTAAAAATAAATATACCAAGCCGCCTTTTTTTAATACCGTTAATTCTGTTCAGTTGCCTGGTTTTAATCAGACCAACTCTAAACGCACAGGATACCACCGTTGTGGTAACACAGGATACTACTGTTGTGGCAGATGAACCCGGTACACCAGCCAAACTGAAACCTGTAAAAAACACTTTCGAAAGTGTGTGGATTATAGACAACCAAACTGTAATGGTGCCCGTGAAGGGCACTTTAGAGATGGATATTATGCATAGGTTTGGAACAGTCAAAAATGGCTATGATGATTTTTGGGGATTTTTTGCTCCTTCCAACATCAGGCTCGGGGTAAGTTATGCTCCAGTTAATAAATTATTTCTTGGTATCGGTATTACCAAAGACCAAATGTTGTGGGATGCCAGTGCAAAGTACTCCCTTATAACACAAACCAAAACCAAATACCCTGTAAGTGTTACTTACTATGGTAATATGGCTTACGATACCAGGAAAGATAAAGATAACAGCATTTTTAAGTACAGGTCGCAGCGTATGTCTTTTTTCAACCAACTGATTATTGCCAGAAAGGTTACCGAAAAACTTTCTCTCCAGGTGGCTCCAAGTGTATCTCATCAGAATTCAGTAAACGGGTATTACACAAAAAATGACAGTATCGGCAAAGTAGTATTTAAAGAAATGAAACATAATCATTTTGCAATTGCTTTTTCGGGAAGGTACAAACTGACCAATATTACTTCTATTATGATCAACTACGATCAGCCCATTACTAAACATGCTATTAATAACCCTCATCCAAACCTGTCTTTTGGTGTAGAGTTTAATACCAGCAGTCACTCATTCCAATTATTCCTGGGCAACTTTTCTATGCTAAGCCCGCAAAGGAATAATCTGTATAATGATAAAAGTCCTTTTGCACTTACCAGAACAGACGGTACAAAAGTGGAAGGAGGCCAGTTCCTGATTGGTTTTAATATTACCAGGTTATGGAACTACTAAGAAATTATAAACAACTTCATAGAATAAACATTTATGAAAAAAAGGGACTGATAATCAGTCCATTTTTTTAATTTACGGATTTGAATAACCGTTTTTAATTTTATTGTCCGCCGCAAAATGACTTAACCTGAAATAAATAAATTTTTCTCATTCATGAAAAGTATATTTTGCCAAAATAGCCTGGGAAGTATAATTGTTATTCTTTTTACTTCTTTTCTTCAAATTTCCTGTAATGACTCACCGCGAAAACTTCCAAAGGATACCGGTAAAATTGAAAATAAAGATACACTTCATCAGAAACCACCGGCAAGTTTTTCAGATACCATTATCATTGATTTCTCTTCGGCTGTTTTTTATTTTCCTGATTCTTTACAACTTAAAAAAATAAGATCTACAACAGATCCAAAAATATTTGAAAGTTTAACCCATGAAAACTTTTACCAGGTGCGTAATTCAAAGTTGGTATTGAAACAATATTATCCATATGTAAAAATTACAGATATAAGTGACACCAGGTACCTGCTATTTAAATTGAAGAGAACTAATACGGTGATTATTGATTTAAACAAAACAAATGATCCTTATGGTCTTTTTATTTTTGATACAAAAAAACCACCACAGCAGGTGGATATGACAAATATAGAAACTGAACTGGGTTTTTATTTCAGGAAGGATTAAACTGGTTATCCTGTTTAAGGGTTATTAGCAATTTAAATTATGATATCAATCATCTTTCTAGATTGCTGATGTCAGTTTTGGTTAACCCCGCGGGGATTAACTTTATTCTTTAAAACAGCTATTAACCATCATTCTTCATTTATAATAACAAGGTATCATGAAACAAATTCTTTTTATACTAACAATTGCCCTCGGGTTAACGGGTATTAGTTTCACTGTAAGCAATAGCCAGGCTGGGAAACCATGGACGGTACCCGATGCAGCTAAAAACAAGAAAAATCCAGTAAAAGCCGATGCACAAACCATTGCAACAGGTAAAACGCTATGGGCTACTCATTGCAAATCCTGTCATGGTACAAAAGGGCTTGGCGACGGATCTAAAGCAGCCCAGTTAAAAACAGAGTCGGGTGATTTTTCAATTGCTTCTTTTCAATCACAAACAGATGGCTCATTATTCTATAAATTATCGGAAGGTCGTGAAGATATGCCTGCATTTAAAAAGAAAATAGCTGATGAAGATGACAGGTGGAGCCTGGTGAATTATATGAGGACACTTAAAAAATAATAGTTCTCTGGAAATATTTCTTAAACCGGCCTGTGAAAACTGGCCGGTCCTTTTTTTATAACAACTTACAAGTAATTAGAATGATATTAATCATATTCAAACTTGACTTTGATTATTTCATTGCCGTAAAACCCTGGCTACATTGTGTATTCATATTTTAACGCATTATAATTATCATGAACAAACCTGTAATAACGTCTACCCGAAAAAAATTCCTGTTGTGGAGTGCTACCATTCTTTCATCTCTTACGGTATTAAAATTTTTGCCTGCAGGTAAGCCGAAAAAAAAGGAAACAATTAAAATGCTAACCCAGGATGGTAATCTTGTAGAGATAGAGATTGACCAGCTTCATTCTGGCAGAAGAACTAAGATTGACGATGAACAGTTGAAAAACTGGGTTACTAGAAAATAATTATACATCCCTGCTTATTCAAACAGCAATATGAAAGATAAAAATTCATCAAGAAGACACTTCATCACTACTGGTTTATTAGCTACAGTTGCTGCAGGTTGTTCTGGTAAAAATCCATTTGATGGTTATGCTAACGGAGATGTAAAAGCCTCTGGGGAAAAAGTAAAACTGCTATCAGTAGATGGAGAAATCATTGAAATGGATAAAGCATTTCTAAAGCCAGTTCCCGATCTTCCTAAATTATCTAACCTTGAAGAAAGGAGGGGAATAGAAGGTAAAAAATATGTGATGGTTATAGACCTTAGCAGGTGTAAAAATGTCGGCGCTTGCAAAACAGCCTGTAACCATGCTCACGGTTTAAATCCCGGTCAAAATTGGATTAAAGTACTCTCTATGCAAGATGCAGATCAAACGGCTCCTTACTGGCAGCCCACTACTTGTATGCATTGCGATGAACCACCCTGTGTAAAAGTTTGCCCTGTTGATGCTACATTCAAGCGCCAGGATGGGATTGTGTTGATAGACAGTGATCGTTGTATTGGCTGCAGGTTTTGTATGGCAGCTTGTCCCTATTCCACAAGGGTTTTTAACTGGCAGGAGCCAATACTGGAAGAAGCTGTGGCAGCACAACCTTACTCCTGTGAAACGAGCATGCCACAAAAACTAGGTACAGTTAGTAAATGTGATTTCTGCCCGGATATGGCAAGAAAAGGCGAATTGCCTCATTGTGTTTCTGCTTGCCCTAATGGTGTTTTTATGTTTGGTGATATGAATGAAAACTCTGTAACCAATGGCGCAGAAACATTCCGGTTTACTGATCTGATAAAAGATAAAGCCGGGTACAGGTTAATGGAAGACCTGGGCACCAAACCAAGTGTTTACTATTTACCCCCCGTAAGCAGGAACTTTCCTTATGAATCTGGTTTAGAAAATGAAACCCCCTCAGATTTCAAACATCATTAAAATTATTCGTCTTGGAAAATTCAATCTATACAAAAAGTGAACAAATAACTCAGGACTTGTTACCTCAAAAATTTGGAAAACGTGGCTTGGTCTGGACAGGGTTTCTTATCCTGATCTGTTTGATGGGTGCCGTTGCTTATTTCCGCCAGTTAAGGAGCGGTCTTGGTGTAACCAACATGGGTGACTATGTATCATGGGGAATTTATATTTCCAACTTTGTATTTTTTGTGGCTATCAGTTTAGTGGGGTCACTCATTACTGCTATCTTCCGGTTGAGTAATGTAAAGTGGGCTACGCCCCTTACAAGAATCGCAGAAATTATTGCAGTATCAGCAATCGTAATGGCTTCGCTGATTATAATCGTGGACATGGGCCGGCCTGAAAGAATGTTGAACCTTTTTCTGCATGGACGCATTCAATCTCCCATAATGTGGGATGTCATTGTAATCAGTACTTATTTCGTCATAAGTTTATTGTTGCTGTATTTTCCTTTATTACCCGATCTTAAAATATTAATCCAGTGTAAAGAAAAATCCAGCAAGACGCTAAATAAATTCTATCGCTTCCAGGGTTCATTCTGGAAGGGAACTTCAGAACAATTTAGAATAAGTGAAAGGGCCATTACCATTCTTTGCATTGCTATTATACCCGTTGCTTTTAGCATTCACACCGTTACCTCCTGGTTATTTGCTACTACCTATCGCCCCGGTTGGGACAGTACCAACTTTGGCGCTTACTTTATTTCCGGTGCATTCCTTGTCGGCTCAGGTGGCGTAGTGGTGGCCATGTATATCTTCCGAAAATATTACCAGTTGGAAAAGTACATTACGGAAATGCATTTTGAAAAAATGGGAAGAATTGTAGTGATGCTTGCATTATTATACCTCTATTTTAATATTAATGAATACATGGTGCCTGCTTTTAAAATGAAGAAAGCAGAAGAAGGGCACCTGGCAGGGTTACTAACCGGGGATTTTGCAGTGATGTTTTGGTTTGCCATTGTGGTGGGTATGATAGTTCCTATTCTTATATTATTGTTTAAGAAAGGAAGAAAACCATTGCCCATGTTTATTGCCGGCATCATGATAGTGGTAGGTGCCTGGTTTAAACGCTACCTGATTGTGACACCTACATTGTTGCATCCATTTTTACCCATGCAGGATTCACCCGCAGCATTTCATCAATACTATCCAAGCTGGGAAGAATGGGCTATCGCACTTGGATCACTGGCTGCTGCTTTATTAGTGATAACATTTTTTGCAAGAATTTATCCAATTATTCCCATACAGGAAACGATAACTGAACAACATGAAGAAGATGAAAAAATATAAATTTATAGTCCTGTTAATACCCGTGTTATTAGGGTTCACCAATATTATTTTTGCCCAGGAAGATTCGGTCATTACAGAAGAGTTGGTGAAGCTAAAATATTTCAGTAAAAATAATAGTATTCAATTCCTGGAAGTGGAAAGCTATCTGAAAACAGGAAAAAAAACAAAACCGGTGGCAGGAAAAGTTTTTAAATTATATCTTGATAGCATTGTTGCAGGAAATCTTATAGGCACTGTAAGGACCGTTCAGAATGGCAAAGCAAAAAGTTTTCTGCCTCCTGCTCTAAAAGCTGCATGGGATGCAAGTGGATTTCATAAATTTTTAGCCGTGGCTACCATTAAAGGGGAAGAACTAATTACAGAACTTGAAATTTCGAAAGCAAAAATTCAAATAGATACCGCATCAGCCGATGGAATCAGAAGTATAACTGTGCAAGTAATGAAATATGAAAATAATGAGTGGGTGCCGGCTAATGAGGTAGAAATGAAAGTAGGTATTCAACGCCATGCCAGTCTGCTTTCTGCAGGCGAAACAGAATCTTATACCACAGATTCTACAGGCACTGCAATGGTAGAACTAGACAAGGACAGCCTGCCGGGCGATAATAAAGGAAATATTATTCTGATGGCAAAAGTAGAAGACAATGATTTGTTTGGAAACCTGGTAGTAGAAAAAACTGTTCCGTGGGGAGTAGCTTTTAAGGCAGATCACGGCTTTTTTAATCAACGCACTTTATGGACAACACGTTTTAGAACCCCCTTCTGGTTATTGTTCATGGCATATTCAATTGTGATAGGTGTATGGGCTGTTATTTTTTATTTAATACTACAGGTCATTAAAATAAAAAAGTTAGGGACCGAGCAAAAGGATACTGTCTTCATACAAAAAGATTCAGTACCCGCTACATAAAAAGGCATTGAGATGGATCTTTTTTAAGTGGCGGCCCTTTTTACTTTTGAATCCAAAAATGTTCATTTCCAATTTGGGATTGAACTTTTTTTTTGCGGCAACTCCATCAATTCATAGTGGAAAATAAAACCGTATTTTTGCCTTTTATACTATCTTGATTTATAAATTAGCCCAAAGATCTATTTAGAAATCTCAGATGGTATGATGCCGACGGTAGAAAATATCGGATTAGATTGCATTTCACTTCGGTATTGTGAGTGACTTTTCATTCATGCCTAAATAAAAGATATTCATGTCATTTATCACCCAAAATAAAATTCGCATTGTTACTGCAGCAGCTCTTTTCGATGGCCATGACGCTGCTATCAACATCATGCGTCGAATACTTCAAAGCAAGGGCGCCGAGATCATCCACCTCGGACATAACCGGAGCGTGGCAGAAATTGTAGAATGCGCCATCGAGGAGGATGTGCAGGGAATTGCCATCACCAGCTACCAGGGCGGGCATGTGGAGTTTTTTAAATACATGAAGGACCTCCTGGATGAAAATGGTTGCGGTCATATAAAGATATTCGGCGGTGGCGGTGGCACCATACTTCCAGAAGAAATTGAAGAATTGCATGCGTATGGTATCACCCGCATTTATAGCCCCGATGATGGCAGGAAAATGGGTCTGGAGGGGATGATTGAAGACGTGGTCAGGGCTTGCGATTTCAACCTGAACGGAAGCGGTAAATATAATTCTGCTATGACGCTTGGTGAAGTGAAAGATGTACGGGCTATAGCCAGGCAAATAACAAATGTCGAAAACGGGAATGGAGAAATCCCGGAACTTCAGGCAGGCTCACAAAAAAATTGTCCGGTCCTTGGTATTACCGGCACAGGCGGTGCAGGCAAATCGTCTGTAACGGATGAGGTCGTTCGGCGCTTTTTAAATGTTTATCCAGATAAAACTATTGCAGTTATTTCTGTAGATCCCAGTAAGAAAAAAACCGGTGGAGCTTTGTTGGGCGACCGCATCCGGATGAATGCCATTTCTTCTCCCCGTGCCTATATGCGCAGCCTGGCTACCAGGGAAAGTGATGTGGCGCTGAGCCAATATGTGCAGGAAGCAATTGATATCTGCAAAGCGGCTGCTTTTGATTTTATTATCCTGGAAAGTGCAGGTGTGGGGCAAAGCGATGCATCGATACTGGATTATTGCGATGTGAGTATGTACGTGATGACGCCTGAGTATGGCGCGCCCTCGCAGCTGGAAAAAATTAATATGCTGGATTATGCTGATGTGATCTGCCTGAATAAATTTGATAAGGCCGGGGCTTTGGATGCGTTGCACGATGTGCGCAAACAATACAAACGAAACCATTCCCTCTGGAATGCAAAGGATGAAGAATTACCAGTAGTCGGTACCATTGCAGCACAGTTTAATGATGTGGGAGTCAATGAACTTTTTGAACGGCTCATGGAGAAAATTGAAACCAAAACAGGCATTACATTCAGGGGGCACGTGGAGCATCATGCTCATAAGATGGACACCAGCAACCAATCCACGATCATACCACCCAAGCGGGTAAGGTATCTTTCAGAGATCGCAGAAACCATTGCAGAATATGATCAGTGGGTGAAAGATCAGGCCACCATAGCCCGGCAGTTGTACCAGTTGAACGGGGCCTTATCTTTAACAACCCTTTCGACAGCTTCCGCCCCGACAGCGGTTGAAGAACTAATTAAAATAAAAATTCAAATAGAGGGAAACCTGCACCCGGAATGTAAAAAACTACTGGACAACTGGCCTGCTACAAAAGAACGGTACAATAAAGAATTTTACGAGTTCAAAGTAAGGGATAAGGTCATCAAACAACCACTTCGTTACACCAGCCTTTCCGGCACATCTTTGCCGAAAGTAGTCTTACCAAAATACAACGATTGGGGAGATATCCTCACCTGGCAGTTGCAGGAAAATGTGCCGGGAGAATTTCCTTACACCGCCGGGGTATTTCCATTAAAAAGAGAGGGGGAAGATCCCACGAGGATGTTTGCAGGCGAAGGTGGCCCCGAACGCACCAACAGGCGTTTCCACTATGTGAGCCTTGGACAACCAGCAAAACGCCTGAGTACCGCCTTTGACAGTGTTACGCTTTACGGAGAAGACCCTGCCTACCGGCCGGATATTTATGGTAAAGTAGGCAACAGCGGTGTGAGTATCGCCACCGTGGACGATGCAAAAAAATTATACAGTGGTTTCGACCTTTGTGATCCCAAAACTTCTGTAAGCATGACCATTAATGGCCCTGCCCCGATCATCCTGGCCTTTTTCATGAACGCTGCGATTGACCAGCAATGTGAAAAATATATCCTGGAGAATAATTTACGGCAAGACGTAAACCGGCTTATAGAATCCAGGTATAAAACGACCGAACTGCCGAGGTATATCGGCACAGATGGCCATCCTGTGATCCCGGAAAAAGGAAATATCACCGGGGCATTACCTGGCGAAAGTGATGGCCTGGGCCTCCGGCTGCTGGGATTAAGCGGAAAAGATGTTTTGCCACCGGAAGTATACGAACAAATAAAGGCTAACGCGCTGAAAACAGTAAGGGGAACGGTGCAGGCAGATATACTCAAGGAAGACCAGGCACAAAACACCTGCATATTCTCCACAGAGTTTGCTTTGAAACTGATGGGCGATGTGCAGCAATATTTCATCGACCAGAAAGTGCAGAATTTTTATAGCGTAAGTATCAGTGGCTACCATATTGCTGAGGCAGGCGCAAATCCTATCACGCAGCTGGCCTTCACATTGTCTAACGGTTTCACTTACGTGGAGTATTACCTCAGCCGCGGGATGAACATAGATGATTTTGCCCCCAACCTTTCTTTCTTTTTCAGCAACGGTATGGATCCGGAGTACAGTGTGATCGGCAGGGTGGCCCGCCGCATCTGGGCCAAGGCCATGAAGCAAAAATACAAGGCCAATGACCGGAGCCAGAAATTAAAATACCATATTCAAACCAGTGGCAGGAGCCTGCATGCGCAGGAAATTGATTTCAATGATATCCGCACCACACTCCAGGCATTGTATGCCATTTATGACAACTGCAATTCCCTGCATACGAATGCATATGATGAAGCCATCACTACACCCACCGAAGAAAGCGTTCGGCGTGCAATGGCGATCCAATTGATCATTAACCGCGAACTCGGGACCGCTAAAAATGAAAATCCCAACCAGGGTTCCTTCCTCATTGAAGAACTGACCGATTTAGTGGAACAGGCTGTACTCGCAGAGTTTAATCGTATTACAGACCGGGGTGGTGTGCTGGGCGCCATGGAGCGGATGTACCAACGCAATAAGATCCAGGAAGAGAGTCTTTATTACGAAACCTTAAAACATACCGGCGAATATCCCATCGTGGGCGTAAATACATTCCTGAGTAAAACTGGTTCCCCCACTATCCTGCCTACCGAGGTGATCAGGAGCACTACGGGCGAAAAGGAATTCCAGATCACGACTTTGCAGGCCTTCTATTCGCGGCATGCAGATCAGTCTGCAGCTATGCTGCACCGTTTGCAACAGGTGGCGGTGAATAATGGTAACCTCTTTGAAGAATTAATGGAAACGGTTAAATATTGTTCTCTTGGCCAGATTACAAACGCACTGTATAGCGTGGGAGGGCAGTACCGGAGGAATATGTGATCGGTAACGTTATTAAATCCCGTTTACTACCTGCTGGCAGTATGTTTTCGGGTGAAAAATATCGGGAGGGGGGTAAATCTTCTATAGCCTAAAAAAAACAATCGGTTGAGGTTTGACGTAAGGATGGAGTTATGTACTTTGTCTTTTAAACATCATTCACTGCAGGTCCGGGTACTGCTTATTCAACCGTAATGTATTTACTCATCATTGCCATATTTGTTCTCGGTTATACAGCTATAGCCTTTGAACACCCCACCGGGATCAATAAAACCGCAAGTGCACTGCTCACGGGCGTGTTGTGTTGGGTGGTGTATATGATGGGAAGCGCGGATAAAGGCATGGTATCCCAGGAATTGTATGACCACCTGGGCCAGATATCGGGGATCCTGTTTTTTTTGCTGGGTGCAATGACTATCGTGGAACTGGTAGATGCACACGATGGGTTTGATGTAATCACCAGCAAAATTAAAACCACCGATCAACGAAAGCTTCTTTGGGTAATCAGTATTATCACTTTTTTTCTTTCCGCCGTCCTGGATAATTTGACTACCACCATTGTGATGATCTCGTTACTGAGAAAATTGATCAGCGATAAAAAAACAAGAATGTTTTTTGTGAGTATGGTTGTGTTAGCTGCCAATGCGGGTGGGGCCTGGAGTCCTATTGGAGATGTTACCACCACCATGCTTTGGATAGGTGGACAGGTCACTACAGGGAGCCTTATTCTCCATTTATTTTTACCCAGCCTGGTTTGTTTGGTCGTTCCTTTGATTGTGCTGTCTTTTTCAATGAAAGGCAAAATTGAAAACCCTCAGGTCATCGAATCAGATAGAACTGATAAGACGACCGTTTTTGAAAGAAAATTTATCCTGGCATTAGGAATTGGTGCGTTGGTATTTGTCCCTGTTTTTAAAACCATTACCCATTTACCTCCCTTCATGGGCATGTTATTCGGCCTCGCTATTCTCTGGATAGTGACGGAGATCATTCATAAAAATAGAAACGAAGAAGACAAGGATATTTTTTCTGTGATGCAGGCTTTAAGAAAATCTGATGTACCCAGTGTACTGTTTTTCCTGGGGATACTGGTAGCCATTTCCGCATTGGAATCCACTCACCTGTTGTCCAACCTTGCCCTATACCTGGACAGAACAATCGGCAACATAGACATTATTGTCATATTTATTGGGCTGCTATCCTCCGTCGTAGACAACGTTCCCCTGGTGGCTGCAGGTATGGGTATGTATGATATGCAGACTTATCCAACGGATCATTATTTCTGGTCTTTCCTTGCATATTGTGCAGGTACAGGGGGCAGTTGTCTTATCATTGGATCTGCAGCAGGTGTGGCCGCCATGGGTATGGAGAAAATAGATTTTATCTGGTACCTGAAAAAGATCGCCTGGCTGGCTTTGCTGGGTTACCTGGCCGGTGCAGCAATTTTTTTAGCCCAACATTATTTCCTTAATTTCTAAAGTATACCAACCGGCTGATCTTTCTCCCAGGCTGGTTCTGAATCCGGCTACAGCATCGCGGACACATGTGATGTTACTAAAAATTCGTAAATTTAGAAATGAAAATCATCTTACTTTCTATCATTCTTTTAGCACTTGCCTTTGCCGGCATCGCTATAAAAATATTAGTAAAAAAGAATGGAAGGTTTTCAGGAACATGCAGCAGCAATAATCCATTGTTGCAGAATGAAGGCGGAACTTGTGGCATTTGTGGTGCGAAGGCCGAAGAAAAATGTAAATCCTAATGAATTTCTTTTACCTGTTTTTTTAAACTCTCAGACGTATAGGTTTTCCATTGCCCTTTTTCATCATAAATAAAATATACTTCCAGGTCCAGGTCTTTGTTCGCCTGTAAAAATTGTTTTGATCGTTCCAGGCCCATTACCATAAAGCTAGTGGCATATGCATCTGCTGTCATGCAGTTATCAGCAAGTACGGAGGCACTCAAAATATTTTGTTTTGCCGGGTAACCTGTAAAAGGGTTGATGGTATGGGAATATTTCTGTCCATTCTCTACGTAAAATTTCCTGTAATTACCCGAGGTTGAGAGCGCCCTGTTTTTCAAAGTAATAATGGCCTCCAACGGTCTAGCCTCCGTTTCATTTTCATTGGGCTGGTCTATGCCTACCTTCCACTCCTCTTTATTCTTTTTTCCTTTTGCCTTTAGTTCTCCGCCCAATTCTACCAGGTAGTTTTTAAGGCCGTTACTTTCCAGGTAATCTGCTATTACATCAACCGAATAGCCCTGTGCAATGGCATTAAAGTCGAGCATGATTTGCGGCTTTTCCTTTATTATTTTTCGGCCTTGCAGTTTGACCATTTTATATCCTACGAAACGGAGCAAGCTATCAATTATTGAACTATCCACGGTTGCTCTTTTTGTAAAACCAAATCCCCATGCATTTACCAGCGGGCCAACTGTTACATCAAAAATCCCATTTGTTTTTTTGGAAACTTCTATCGATGTATTAAATACATTGATAAAGTCAGGATCTGCTAACACGCTGCTGTCGTTTTTATTGATCCTTGAAATGATAGAAACCGGCACCCAGGTAGACATCGAGCTGTCAATAACTTTTAAGAGGGAATCAATTGCTGGTTTGTGATTAATACGATGGGGTGAAATATAGGAGATATGATACGTCGTCCCTTGCGCATTACCTTCCAGCTTAACTAATTTTTTATGATCGGCGTTGCAGGATACAAAAAAAACTACAGCGATAACAAACCGTAAAAGACATCTGAACATCAAAATAAGTTTAACCGCCAAAATCATCAAAGGCAATATTTTCTGATGGAACACCAAGATCATCGAGCATTTTAAAAACAGCTGCATTCATCATGGGAGGCCCGCAAAGGTAATATTCCAGTTCTTCCGGTTCGGGATGCGTCTTTAAATAATTTTCAAAAAGCACATTATGAATAAAGCCGGTATGACCCGTCCAGTTATCTTCCGGCAAAGGTTCTGATAGCGCGATGTTGTACTGGAAATTTGAAAATTCTTTTTCAATATTACGGAAGTCTGCCGTATAAAAAACTTCTCTTAAAGAACGCCCCCCATACCAGAATGTTACTTTCCTTTCCCTCTCCTTCATCGTGTGAAACAGGTGAAATAAATGGGAACGCAATGGCGCCATGCCCGCACCGCCCCCGATATACAGCATTTCTTTTTTAGTGGGTTTGATATGAAATTCGCCAAAGGGGCCCGCCATACTCACTTTATCACCGGGCTTCAGCGAAAATACATAAGACGAACAAATGCCGGGGTTAGCTTTCATAAATCCACCTGCCTTCCTGTCGAAAGGTGGAGTGGCCAGCCTGATATTGAGCATAATGATATTTCCTTCGGCGGGGTGATTGGCCATCGAATAGGCCCGGAAAACCGGTTCCGGATTTTTCATGCGTAGGTCCCAGATATGGAACTTATCATAATCTTCCTGGAATCGCTTGTCTATCTGGAACAGGTCTGTTTTAAAATCGACCTCGCAAACGGGCACATCCAATTGTATGTAACAGCCAGATTCAAATTCCAGGAATTCGCCCTCCGGTAATTTTACCACCAGTTCTTTAATATAAGTAGCTACATTCTCATTAGAAATTACTTCGCATTCCCATTTTTTGATTCCCAGAATTTCTTCGGGAACTTTTATTTCCATATCCTGCTTCACTTTTACCTGGCAACCCAGGCGCCAGTTTGACTGCTGCTGTTTCCTCGTAAAATAAGGGATCTCCGTAGTTAAAATTTCTCCCCCGCCAGACAATACCTGGCATTTGCACATGGCGCAGGTACCTCCCCCGCCACAGGCCGAGGGTAAAAATATTTTTTTGTTGGCCAGGGTTGTCAGCAATGTGGAGCCAGCTCCTGTTTCAATCTGTTCCTGCCCGTTAATAGTTATTGTTACCAGGCCGGACGGGGTGAGCTTAGATTTTGCATACAGGATAAGATATACCAGCAACAAGTTAAACCCAAGGAAAACTGCTATACTTGCCAGAATTGTTGTTGTATCTAAAGCTAAAAATACCATCCCTGTATTAAATTAGAAACTTATAATGTTATACCCATAAAACTCATAAATGCAATGGCCATTAGGCCGGTTAAAATGAACGTAATGCCCAAGCCCCTCAGGGGAGCAGGAATATTTGAATAACGTAATTTTTCGCGGATCGCTGATAATGCCACTATGGCCAGGAACCAGCCCACACCGGAACCGAATCCGAATACAGTCGCTTCTCCCAATGTGGCATATTCCCTTTCCTGCATAAACAAAGCGCCACCCAATATGGAACAGTTTACCGCAATGAGAGGTAAAAAAATGCCTAAGGTTGCATACAATGCAGGAGCATGTTTTTCCACAACCATTTCTACCAACTGGGTAATAGAAGCAATGATGGCTATGTACATAATAAAACTTAAAAAGCTGAGATCAACTGTTGCAAAGCTGGCGGATAACCATTTTAATGCACCAGCTTTTAAAACATATTTTTCCAGCATATAACAAACCGGTACTGAAACCGATAAGACAAATATCACAGCTATACCTAATCCCACAGCACTTTTTACTGTTTTGGAAATGGCTAAGTAAGAACACATGCCCAGGAAATAGGCAAAGATCATATTCTCAATAAATACGGCCTTAATAAAAATATTTATGTGGTCCATAATTCATGATTTACGTTGGTTCAATTAATTTTCTGTTGCGGCTTCGTTGTACCCAAATGATAACGCCAACAATAATGAGCGCCATCGGGGGCATAATAACGAGCCCGTTATTAAAATATCCGTGTGCATATGCGTATTCAGGTATTATGCGGAACCCAATCAGGCTACCTGAGCCCAGAAGTTCTCGAATGATTGAGACAATGACTAATATCAACCCGTAACCCAATCCATTACCAATGCCATCTATAAACGAAGGCCAGGGTTTATTGGCCATGGCGAATGCTTCCAGCCGACCCATCACGATGCAATTTGTAATGATTAAACCCACAAAAACCGAGAGCTGTTTACTAACATCATATACAAATGCCTTTAAAAACTGGTCTACGATAATTACCATTGCAGCAACAACCGTTAACTGTACAATGATGCGGATACGGTTTGGTATAATATTCCTGATCATAGAAATGATGAGGTTTGAAAAAGCGGTAACTACTGTTACTGCCAGCGCCATTACAATGGAAGGTTTCATCTGCACGGTAACTGCTAATGCAGAGCAGATGCCCAAAACTTGCACCGTTATGGGGTTAGTGTCGTTTAGGGGGTCAAACAACAAACGTTTATTCTTTGCTGAAAAGGCAGGCTCTTTTGGAACTTTTGCTTTTACTGGTACATTGATTGATTCTGTGCTCATAGTATTTAATTAAAAAATTAAAACAACTAAGGGTTGGCCTTTTTAAAATAGGGGATATAGTTGCCCAATGTTCTTTTAAACATTTCGCTAACCCCGTCGCTGGTCACAGTTGCTCCGGAAACGGCATCCACACCATGCAGGTTGCCGGGCGCCGCCCCTCCTTTAATTGCTTTTACCGAAACGAAATTTCCGGAGTCATCAAAAATTTTCTTTCCTATAAACTGGTTTTGAAATTTGTCCGTTTCAATCTCAGCACCGAGCCCGGGCGTCTCACTTTTATGCCCAAAGCTTGCACCATGAACAGTATTCATGTCGCTTTCCAAAGAAACGTACCCCCAGATAGGTCCCCACAGTCCTTTGCCCCGTAC